>NZ_JBCHVC010000002.1:0-947247 GCF_039023495.1 Erwinia magellanica | reverse complement strand
ACTGACGCTGGTCTGTTTCGAATCGTAATTATTGCTGTCCTGTAGGCTGCTCAGCGTGAGGTCGCGCCCGACATCCGCCACCACTTTTTCACCGCTGACCTGTGCGCCAGCCAGCGTGGTGTCGCGGCCACTTGTCAGCGTCAGCTGATGCCCCGCATCCAGCGTGGTTTCGTTCTGGGTGACGCCGTTACCCTTCTCTTTGCCGGTACTGCGGTTAAGGCTGGCGGAAACGGTAATCCCCCAGCCGCCCGATCCCACTCCCACACCGATACCCAGCGTACCGCCCTTGCTCTCATTTTTGCCGGTAGTGAGATCGGTATCCTGAGCCGAAAGCAGGTTGATATCGCGCGAGGCGTTCAGCGAAACGTCCTGCCCGGCCTTCAGCTGGCTGCCCGCTATAGTGATGTCGCCGCTCTGCGCACCGGCTTTGTTGCCGTTCGCCGCAATCGTCAGATTATTTCCCGCATTCAGCGTGCTTCCGGCAGTGTGATCCTGCTCATTGTGGCTGGTGGATTTTGAAGACTGCGAACCGTAAGTCGCTGAGATACCGATGGCGTTGTTGTTAGAGGGATCTTTACCTTTGAGATCATTCATCTCAGAGGCCTGCATTGCCTGCACGCCCGACAGTGCGGCTTTGGTTGCCTGAAGCGACGCAAGACGGCCATCGCTTTCCTTGCTGGCAGCCTGAGCCGTGGTTACTGCGCTGTTGACCGCACCGCCCACCGCGCCGGAGAGGGCGATTGTCAGTCCGCTCGATTTCTGCTCAAAAAGCTGGTCGCTGGTACGTTTGTCATGGCCAGGATCGATCACCACGCTGTCGCCGGTCAGGGAAAGGTTGCGGCCTGCCACCAACTCGGAGCCGCCAACGTGGGCCACTCCACCGGCAGTGACTGTGAGATCGCCGCCGGAGCTGCCAACCATGCTGCCGCTTTGACTCTGCGTTGAGCCTTTCTCTTTCAGCTCCTGACGGGTTTTGGTGCTGCCGATAGTGAAACCGATGCCTCCGCTGCCCATCAGGCCGCTTTTCTTTTTCTCGCTCAAACTCCAGCTGGAGTCCGTGTTGGTGGCCGCAACGATATCCACATTGTTACCTGCCTTAAGCGAGACATCTTCATCTCCCGCCACGGCAGATCCTTTCACCAGCAGATTATTACCGGCATTCAGGGTGACGTTTTTCCCGCTCAGTAACGTTCCCTATTCGGTTGTACTGCTGTTCTCTTCAACTTTGTGCGTGGTGGTTTTTTTCAGGAAACTTTTTTTGGTTTTGGTTTCCTCTTTGTAGTGGTAGTCGCTGTCGGTAGCGGTTGTCAGGTTGATGTCCTGCCCGGCGGTGACGGCGATATCTTTGCTGGCCTTAACCTGTGCAGCCTCGCTGTTGATATCGCGGCCTGCGGCGAGCGTGGTATTACCGCCGCTGGCTAACTCCGTGCCCTGCTGGCGTACAGCATCGTTGATTTCCACTTTCTTACCGGCTTTATAGCTGTTGCCGGAGCGGGTTTCTGCGGCCAGCAGATTAAGGTCGCGTCCTGCCTGTAGAGCTATATCATTTTCCGCTGCCATGCCTGCTGCATCGCTGTTCAGATCGCGACCCGCCTTCAGTAACAAATCGTTGCCGCTGGTTAACGTAGTGCGGTCCAGTCCGCTCGCATGCGATTCACTTTTGCCCTGCTGGCTGTTCTGAGTCGTGGCCGCACTGTTCAGGTTGATATCATTACCTGCACCAAGCGTGGCGTTACCCCCTGCGTTGATGGCGCTGGCCGTCACGTCAAGGTTATGACCCGCCTGCATGGCCAGATTGCCGCCTGCGCTGATTACACTACCCTGGTTGCTGGTCGTGCTGGTACTGGTGTCATCAATTTTGCGCCAGCCATTTTTTACCCCTGACTGGGCATTGCCTGTGGTCAGCTGATTGCTGGTGACCGCAATATTATTCCAGGCGTCCATCAGCAGGTTACCGCCTGCTTTCACGTTGGCGCCGGTAATGTTGATGTCGTTACCCGCTTTCAGGCTGAGGGAGTCCAGCGCGGCGATGCTCGCTACCGGCCCGCTCAGAGTCTCGGTAAAGGATTTGCTGGCACCGCGATTGTTGCTGGCATTCAGCGTCAACTGTTGGGTAGTGGTGAGGTTATTGATATCGCCGTTCACGCTCTCCAGCGCCACGGTTTTACCGCTGATGGTGGAGCCGACGTTGTTAATATCGCCGAGCGCGCTCAGTTGCAAATCGCCACCGGCCTGCATCAGGCCCGCACTGAGGTTGCTAAGCTGGTTTTCACTGTCCAGCTTGAGGTCGTTTTTCGCGGCAATGGTACTACCACTGTTAGTGATAGTGCCCGCCTTCAGCGAGACATTATTACCGGCAATGACGCTGCCGCTTTGCAGGCTGACATCTTTTGGCGAGAGATAGACCTTCGGCACCATGACCGTCTCGCCGTTTACCGTGCTTGCTTCCCACCAGATGATACTTTTATCCAGCGCAGCCAGCTGATCAGCGGACAGGGATACGCCAAACTGCAAGCCCAGCGACTGCTGTGCAGCGGCGGCATTATCCATCAGATAACGCATCTGATCGAGTTCAGAACCGAGGCCGTTCAGGTAGCGGCTGCCAGTCTGGTTGAGCACCACGTTGCTAACATAACGGGTATCAAATGCTGCATCCCCGAGGAAACGATAGTCGTAATCGGGTTTCAGGTTCAGTCGATCCAGCAGATAGGACGAGCCGAGGAAGGCATTCGTATCGGTATACTGGGTGCGCGTCTCCTGCGGTGCGTTGCCGGGGCGTTTGCCCAGCAGCGCGTTAAGATCGCCAAACAGACTTTGATCGAGTTGCCCCAGGCCGTTGAGTTTGGGGTTAACGGTGATCAGGTAGGGGCTTTTGCTGTCGCTGGACGCGACGAAATAACCGTTATTGCCGGAAGGCAGCGGATAGGCGCTGGTGTCGACGCGGGATGCCTGGTAGGGGAGCAATGCCTGGCTGCCGTTAGTCGCTATCGCCTTCAGATCAGCGGCTTTGCCGAGGTTAGTGCTGCCAACAGCGTTGACGTCACGGTTGGTGAGCGCAATACCGGTTGCGGATGCGCCATCCAAGGCTGTGCCACCGTTGACCTGTTGTAACGCGCTCTGTAGCTGATCGCGCCATTGTGGTGAGTTGACCGTTACTTTACCCGCGGCGGTTAACTGCTGACGTTGTACGGTGGTCAGACCACCCGGTGCGTTGAAGCTGTTGAGGCCAGGCTTTGCCAGCGTATTACCGCCCCAACCAACATGCGCCATGGTGCTGGTGTTGCTAATATCGCCACTGAAGTTAGCGGAAACATTGCCTCCGGCCTGGATAACGGCGCGAAACCCGCCACTGGCTTCCTGTTCACTGAATGGATCGCCATCAAGCTCGTATAACAATGCTGCATCTGCTTTATAAGTTTCATTTTCTTTTCTTGTAAAGCGACAAGAAGAGAAACTACCATCACATGGGGTGATAAAAAAACCATAGTTGGATAACTTATTATTGTAATAAGAACTGTTAGAAAGTGTCGTTCCTGAAAGGAAAGCATCACCACCAGAAATTATGTCACTGGCTTTGTTTTCGAGAATATCTGCGGCAATTATTACATTCTTTCCTGCCCTGATGCTGGCGGCTCCCCCTTCTGAGGTGGCTATATTTTCTTCAGTACTTATTAATGTCTTCCTGCGATCTCCGGGATTTGAAACCTGATAATAATAATGTTCGGAGCAATGGTCATTTTTGCCTGCACATTGAAGGCTAATTCCATAAGTAATGTCCTCTGGGTCAAGGCTGGACAAAAGAACACTCAACACCATATTGTCGGCAGGAATATATACTGTTTTTTTACTGCTTGTGGCTAAACCCGCCCTTTCATTTAACAAATGCCCGGTATTAACCTTAATGTCACCCTTCTGCGTCTCAATGGTGCCGGAAGTATTAACCACTTCACCATTAGCATTGCCCGCCGCGTCGCGCTGCAACGTAAGGTTGTTGCCAGCGAGAATATCGCCCCGCTTATTCTGAATACTGTTTGCAAAGAGGAAGAGATTATTCGCCGCATAGAGCAGCGCTGTGTTCACCAGGCTGCCTGGGGTGCTAATCGTCAGGCTTCCACGCGTGCCCGTAAAGCCATTAAGCGTGACGTCACTGCGGCTGGTCAGCGTCAGGTTGCCGCCGCCCTGGAGGCTGCCATTGCCGTTCATGATGATGCCGCTGCCGCTCAGGCTGCTGTCACCGCTGCCGCTGGTCAGCTGGCCATTATTGGTCAGCAAGCCACCCGCGCTGACCGTCAGCGCCTGCCCCTGCATGGTGCCCTGGTTTTCTAGCGCGCCATTGCTGCTGACGCTCAGACGGTTGCCGGCAGCAAGTACCCCTTTAGCGGTGAAGGCGTTAATGATTTTCAGCGTTGCATCGCCCAGCGCCACGACCTGGCCGAGCTGATCGAATCCGTTACTGTTTACTGTCAGCGTGCCGCCGCTGAAGAGTTTACCGGCTGCCTGCTGGTTAACTTGTGACGCTGTCACGTTTAGCTGTTGCGTGCCCAGCAACGTGCCGCTGTTGGAGAGCTGCTGATAATTGACAACAAGATTTGCCCCCTGCGCGCTCCCCTGATTGGACAGCGCAGAGCCGCTGAGGGTGGCCTGCTGATCTGCCAACAGCGTTCCACTGTTTGCCGCGTTTGCCGCATTCAAAATGAGACGCGTCGCCTGGAGCCAGCCGCTGTTTGTCAGCTGTGGCGTGTTGAGCGTCAGCTCACCGCCAGAGAGCAGCTTACCGCTATTACTGGCAAGGCCGGTGGCTTTAATGGTGCTGGTCGCGCCGCTCTGAATCAGACCGTAGTTATAGAGTTCCGGCGTGGTTAACGTCAGCGCTTTCTGGCTGACAAGCGTGCCGGAGGCATTATTGGTCATCCGCCCGCTGAGCGTCATAAGCAGGTTATTATCCCCCTGCAAACGACCGCTGTTATTAACCGCTCCGCTGGTCAGGGTCACTTCCTGGCCCTGAACGTTGCCGGAGTTGGTCACCGAGGCAGCCTCAAGCGTAAGCTTTCCTGCCGAAAGCAGCGTTTTGTTCTGCTGCTGCGTAAACCCGCCATCAAGTTTCACCGTCAGTGCGTCAACGCCGCTAATGTCACCGTTATTATTGAGTGTGGAACCTGTAAGCGTCAGTGATTTCGCAATCCACTGCCCCTGATTGGTCAGCGCCAGCGCCTGAAGTGCTGCCACGCCATTGGCGGTGATTTTACTGCCTGCGTTCGAAGTCAGCTTATCCGTGAGGTTCAGTTGCAGTCCATCGGCACTCTGAATTGAGCCGTTGTTGATCAGTTGCCCCGCTTCCAGCAGGATCTGCTGTCCCTGCCAGCTGCCGTTATTGGTTACCGTGCCACCCTTAACGGTCAGCGTGCCCTGGGTCAGCATCGTTCCTGCGCTGCTGTTTACCAGCTCACGCGCCGGAGCAGCCAGGGCCATTCTGATCATACTTCCTGCCATCTGCGGCAGGGCCGCCAGCGTCAGCGCCTGTAACCCAATCAGGCTGCCCTGATTGATCACATTTGCCTGGCTCAGCCTCACTGTTTTTCCCTGTATGGCTCCGCTGTTGGTTAACTTATCTCCAGTCAGCGTCATCGCCTGACTGCTGAGCAGCGAGCCGCTGTTGGTCAGTGTCTGAGCGCCTATCAGCACCTCGCCCTGACTTAACAGTTCACCGATATTACGCAGCTCTCCGCTCACGCGGGCCGTAAGCTCACCGCTGCCCAAAACAGATCCCTGCTGCTGCCAGCTATCCGCGGTGATTTCCGCCCTCTCTCCCTGTAGCGTGCCGGAAGTGGTGAGTTGTCCGGCTTTAAGCGTTAATGCGCCGCCTGAGAGTGCCTTACCCGCTGTGCCGATAGTGAGGCTCTCCGCCTGCACCGCCAGCGAGTCACTCCCCTGCCACAACCCGCTGTTGTTCAGCGTACCGCCCTGCAACGTCAGGCCGCTGGCCATTATTTTACCGCTGTTCAGCAAGGTTGGGGCAGAGAGGTCAGCCGCTCCCTGACTCAGCAGCATCCCGCTGTTGTTCAGTTCACTGCTGGCGTCGCCATTCAGCGAGTGAGTTCCGGTGATGGCACCCCGGTTAGCCAGCGTGGTCAGTTCAAAGCCAAGGCGGTCGCCCTGCCAGCTGCCGTCATTGCTGGCGCTGCCGCCTGTTACGCTCAGCTCTCCCCCGCTCAGGAGCTGTCCGCCTGACTGGTTACTGAGCTGCTGGAAGTGGGTGGTCAGTGACTCATCGCCCTGGAGCAGGCCGCTGTTTATTAACTCGTCGCCGCTTACCTTAAGCTGGTTTGCCGCAACGGTGCCGCGGTTATTCAGTTTGCGCGCGTTGATATCCACCTGCTGCTGCGCCAGGAGTTGTGCGCCAGAGCCGTTGGTAAAGGTGTCACTGAGATGAGTGAGGAGAGTGTCAGCCTGCACCCGTCCGTTGTTAGTGAACTGGCTGCCGGTGACAGTCAGCGCATCATTAACCTGTAGCAGCCCGTCATTATTTATCTGCTCCAGCATAAGATTTAAGGCGCCGCCGCCAAGCAGTTTCCCACCAGCCTGGTTAGTAAGAGAAGTGGTGTTCAGCGTCAGCTCGCTGTTGCCCTGTAAAAGGCCGCCGTTGGTTAACAGCGGTGCGCTCAGGTTCAGACGATCGGCCGCAAGGGTGCCCTGATTAAGGATTTCGCTGGCGTACAGCGTCAGCCCCTGCTCACTCAGCAGGCTGCCGCTGTTACCGACACTCCCGCTGACCTGCGCCTTAAGTTGAGAAGAGGCGCGTGTACTGCCACCGTTCTGCCAGTTTTGAGCAGACAACGTTAGCCGATCGGCCTGTAGGGTTCCCAGATTAACCAGCGTTGTGCCGTCCAGGGTCAGCGCACCAGCACTGAGTAACTGACCTGTGGCCTGATTACGCAAATTTTTGCCCTCAAGCGCCAGCGAGTCGTTACCCTGGATCAGGCCACTGTTGATTAAATCGCCCCGCAGCGTTAGCGCCTGCGCAATCAGCCAGCCCTGGTTATCAGTGGTGTCGCTCTGTAGCTGAATGCCCTGCTGGCCGAGGATCCTACCCGAGTTAGTCAGGCTGCCTGTGTTTACCTCCGCCTCTTCTTCACTCAGCGCGTTACCGCTGTTTTGCCAGCTCTCTGACTTCAGCGTCAGCTGCTGCCCCTGTAACAACCCCTGATTGTTCAGCGTTTTTGCCTGCAAAGCCAGTTGCCCGCCACTGAGCAGAGTCCCGGCATTAGTCATATTCTCGCCGCTGACGCGCACAGCTCCGCTGCCCTGAAGCAGGCCGCTATTGTTCACGCCGGCAGCAGTAATCTCCAGCTCGCTGGCCACTACCTGCCCATTATTCGTAAGCTGTTGCAGATTCAGTTGCATGCCCGCATCAGAGATCAGCAGGCCATCCTGCTGATTAATCAGGCTGCTGTTACTGGCAGTGAGGCTGGCGGCACTGATTTCACCGGTGTTAACCAGACTGTTTCCGCTGAAGGCGAGTGCGGCGTCACTGGTGATCAAACCGCTGTTATGCAGATCGGGCAGATCAAGGGCAAAGTCATGGGCCGAAGTGAGGATGCCCTGGAGCTGGTTTGTGAGCTGATTGCTGCTGATTTTCAGCAGATCGTTGCCCTGAATCAGCCCATTGTTCTCAATCTGAGTGCTGTTCAGCGTCAACTCAAGAGCTGAGAGCGTGCCCTGGTTAACCAGTTTGCTGCTGGCTGTCACCAGCGACTTTTTCGCGGTTATTGCACCGCCCGCCCTGTTATCCAGCGAATCAGCGGTAATTTTCGTACTACCCTGGCTGCTCAGCGTGCCGCTCTGTTGTAAAAGATCGGTGTTGATTTCAGTGAGCGCGCCCCCCAGCATTTCACCACTGTTAGCCAGCGTGTGGGTGGTTACGCTCAGGCTGTCGCCCACTACTTGACCCTTATTGGTCAGGGCATCAGCATTAATTTGCTGAGCCGCTTTTGCTACCAGCGCACCGCTGTTCTGCGCCTGCTGCGCCTTTAATAAGAGGCCTTTGCCAGCGGTAAGCTGACCGGCGTTATCAATCTGTTTTTGCGCTGTCAGCTGGATATCACCCGCAGCATTACCGGCACTGGCTTTATCAACCAGCAGATCGCCGCCGTGGAGCTGGATATTTTTCCCCGCCGTCAGCTTCCCGCTGCTGACCGCCAGCTTACCGTTACCCGTCAGGCTGATAGTCTCGTCACTGACCACTGTGCCTGCCGCCAGCGTGATATCCTGCGCGGCATTCAGCGCTACCGGGCCGGTAGCTTTATTATCCCCGTTAAGGACGATGCTCTGCCCCCGGACCTCCAGCGCACCGCTACTGAGGCTTTTGTTCAGCGTTATTTTTCCGCTGGCATCAAGAGAGATATCGCCCTGACGCGCATTCAGATCGCCAAGGTTTACCCCAACCCCTTTTTCGCTGGAAACTAACCGGATACGGTTGGCATACATTCCCCCGAGCGCGCCAGTATCTACCGCAACACGTGGCGCCGCGCCTTCCCCCGCAACAGCCTGAGAAGTGCCGTCTGCCGCTACACGGTTAGCCCCGGCAATAACCTTTAAATCACGGGCATGGATAGCGGCATTGACCTCGGTTGCCCTGGAGATAATTGACAACGCATCCGACTGACTGGCGTCAATTCCCTGTCCTTCAACCGTTATCGTCCCCCTGGTTACTTCCAGCGACTGCAAATTACCTTTTGCGTCCAGCTGCGGCTTACCGGTGGTTAAGGTTACGTTGGGTGTGTTGATAAAACCGCAGCCGTTACAGGTTATTCCATAAGGGTTAGCAACGATAACGTTGGCGCCTTTCCCCGCCACTTCGGTATATCCCTGAAGCTGTGAACGACTGCCGCCGGTGACTTCATTGATGATCCCTTTCGCTTCCTGCCCCGCCTTCAGGTTGGTGTTGTTTTGAATCAATCCCCCAAGCTGCGTTTTCGTCAGCTGGCCGGTGGCATTATTCAAAATTACCCCTTCTTTGCCGACGTTATACTCTTTGAACTGATTATGGGAAATACCGGCTCCATTGGGCGTAGCGATATTGATAACCGGTACCCCATTTGCTGCTTTATCCAGTTTTGTTCCGGCTGTAACGGGCGTCATGGTGGCTGAAAGAGCCGGCAACAGCGGCTGCCAGGCAATCAACGCACAGACCAGATAGCTCAGCAGACGTTGGGAAGTGCGCAGCGGATGAAGTCGATTTTCCATAATCATTGCCTTTTAAAAGAGCAGAGAAATGCGGTAATAAGCGGAGAGGCGATCTGGCCCAAGCCAGTCGGGGTATTTCACCGGCAGGCCTAAGGTGAGTTGTGTGGCGAAATAACGGTTACCTGAGGTGAGGCCTACGGCACCTCCCCATAAAGTGCCCGAAGATTCACGATCGTAGCGGTCGCTCTCCAGCCATCCGCCATCAAGCGCCAGCAAACCATTAATCTGACCCAGCAGCGGCAGCGTGAATAACGCGTAATTAAGCTCATTACGTAAATAGCCGCCGTTATCGCCGGAAAGGTACTGTTCTTTAAAACCCCGAACCGAGCTTTCGCCGCCAATGGTCAGGCGTTCGCTGCCATACAGCCGGTCGGGTGACCACTGACCATAGGCGCTGCTCAGCCACCAGAGGTTCTGGGTAAGCGGGCGCTGGAAGCTGCTGCTCAGGCTCCATTTGCGGAAATCAGCTTTGGGCAGATCGTCGCTTTTACCGCTGTCGCTCTCTGCATCCAGCCAGGGGACGCCATGACTGAACATCGGGTTAAAGGTGGCAACGCCTCCGGCCATTTTCTGCGTATGGTTAAGGCCGAACTGGAGGCTGGTCAGTTTGCGGCTGCTGCTCTCAAGAAGCGTATCGTTCAGCCAGTTGCGGCTGATTCGGTGATCTATTCCAGCTACTAACGCCGTTTTACTCTGGCCGTTACGAAAGGCGACCCAGGAAGCGGTGGCACGATGGATCTGACTGTCGCCATGAGAGAGCCAGCTGAAATTGTTATTCTCAAAGCGGTTGCGATAGTCGCTCCAGCTATAGTTGTAATTCATCAGCCAGTAGCCATAAGGCACACTGACTCCTGATTGCAGATTGCGTGCATTACGGGAAGGGGAGAAGGCGCTGCTGCGTCCGCCGCTGATAAACCACTGGTCGGCAATCCCCAGCAGATTGTTAGCGGTTAAAGAAGCAGACATCTGTCCCACGCCGGTACTTTTCTGGCCACTATTATCAAAAGAAAGGGCAGCCGTCAGAGGAAATTCCGGCGTCGCTGTGAGGTTAACAATGGAAAAACCAGGATTATCACCCGGCAGGATTTCAATCTGAACCGGCGTGGTACGGAGACGGTTAATTTGCTCCATCCCCTGCTCTATATCACGCAGGTTAAGGATGCCACCTTCAAGTCGTGGGAAAGCCATTTTCAACTGAGTTGAAGAACCCTTCTCCAGCCGTATTTGCTGTAAGCGTCCTTCCAGCACGGAGAGCGTTAAAATGCCGCTGTTTATATCCTGCTCAGGAATAAAAGCCCGGCTGGTAATGTACCCGCGGGAGAGATACCAGTCAGATATATCGCGCGTTAACTTTTCAATCTGAGCAATATTTATACACTGGCCCAGCAGAGGCGCAGTGACTCTTTTTTTCTCTTTTGCTGAAAATAACGAGGCATTATTAATAATGATTTTTTTGATAAGGAAACAGGGACCCGTACGCTGGCCATCGGTAACCTTATCTGACATTTCTGGCTGCACGCTGCGTTGCAGTTCTTCGCGCTGAAGCTGATTGCTCTGTAACATATTCTGCTGCTGTATTTGCAGCTGATCGCGATCGGCTGGACTCAACGGCGCTGCACTGGCACCCGTTATAAACACGGCAAAAAGCCACGACCACTGTTTCCCTACACGGTAGTTAATCATCATGATAAGCGCGCTAATCTGTAAAGAATCCGCAAGGATTTTATGTGAAAGTGTTATCAGCAGACAATCATAATTCATCCAATAAATTAGAAAAAATGATATATATTTTGAAATTTAGCTTAAGTACTTCGATTATCTGCGGCTAATACAAATGCTCTTTAAGTAACGCGTATTTAAGCAAAACAGATTAAAAAATTGTGCTTAATGTCAGCTGATATATCGCCGGTTAAAAAGTAAGGCGAGAGAGTTCCGTTAACGGATCTATTAATGTATTCACTGCCAAAATGGCTGACTGGCCAAAGGATAATTTCCCGGACTTTGGCTGCCATTAACGAGTTCTGACTGGCAGAGAGTGGGACAGAATAAGCAGAAACAGGCGCAGCAGAAGATAACAAGGAGCAGGCAGGATTAATGAAAAGCGTTTCGGTCGGAATGGGTGAGGATAAATGATGTAAAAAAGGAGCCGATCTTCAGCACAATCAGCTCCCTGCACGTCAAAACAGCTATTTAATATTCATCGCTGCTTTCAGGGTATAGAACAGGTCAGTCTGGTCGGTCAGGCCTACGACATTGGCGGCGTGAGGGCCGTAAGCCGCAACGCGAAGCTGTGTGCCCGTATGCTCCTGCGATTCTCCCTCTGAGTTGCCGTAGCTGATGGTCATCAGGCCGCCCTCTCGGGTATTCAGCGTTTGGGTCAGTCCCGGCGCTTTGCTGTCGTTAGCAATAATCTGACTGGAGTGCGCGTGGTCTGCGGTCACAATTACCAGCGTGTTCCCCTCTTTACGGGCAAATTCCAGCGCCTTCTGCACCGCCTCATCCAGATCGACCGTTTCACCGATCTGTCCGCATGGGTTGGCTGCGTGATCCTGTTTATCAATGGAAGCGCCTTCAACCTGTAGGAAGAAGCCGTGCTCATTTTTGCTCAGCAGCTCAATTGCCTTATCGGTCATCTGTGCCAGCGTTGGCGTGGATGCGGGACGCTCATTATTGACTTCACAGGTCACCGGTTTGCCCTCAATGTTGCCGTGATAAGTGGCTTTTGGCCCTTTCCAGCGCACAGGCATATTCCCCTGCGCAAACAGGCCCAACATCGGTTTCTGCTGGCTGGCTTCAGTCACCCCGGTCATGCCTTCCAGGTCAGTCACCCACTGATAGCCGCGCAGCTTAGCCTGCTCTTCCAGGGTTTTTCCCTGCCATTCACCCGCCTTTGCCGTTTCGCTGAACGTTTTACCGCCACCGCCCAGCGTAACGTCCGCTCTGGTATTCAGCAGCTGCTCGGCGATGGAGCCTTTACCCCCTTTCTCAAGCGCATTGGCGGCACACAGCTCACTGGTCTTTTCTGGTCCGTAGCACTTGCGCGAAGTGACGTGAGCGATTTGCGCGGCTGGCGTGGCATCTTCAAGCTCTGCTGTTGAAACGTTGCCGGTGCCTTTCCCTGCTGCTTTCGCCATTTCCATCAGGGTTGGGTGATCTTTGCCGTTAACGTCCACACCAATCGCGCCGTTGTAAGACTTCACGCCGGTGCTCCAGGCGGTAGCTGAAGCGGCAGAGTCGGTAACGTAGTCAGGCTTGTGCGTCTTCTTATCCAGCGAATAGTGGGTGTACTGGCCCGTTAACGGCAGCGCATCAATCCCCTTAAAGAAACCGCCTGCCCCTTCGGCATAGTTACGTGCCGCAGTGATTTCTGAATCCCCCATACCATCCCCAATCAGCAGGATAACGTTTTTAGCCGTGTTGCTGTTCAGAGAAGCTTTTAACGCTTCAGTCTGGTCACCTGTAAGGCGGCGTGCCCCGCCAGGCTGCGTGATATCCCCCTGCGCGGCGCGGCTGTAGGCCGCAACATCGGCCCAGGCGGTGGAGGAGATAACCGTAGCGATAAGAGAGAGGGTGAACAGACTTTTAAGTTTCATTAACTCGATGCTCCATGATGAAGTTTTGCTAAAGATTTCAGGGAGCCAGTTTGCGACACAACCATGATAGTTTTGTGTCGGAGACATTTCTGTATGATGACAAGGGTTTGCCGCACGCTTTTCTGCCAGCACCGCCTTTAAGCCGATAGAATAAAAGAAAAATATGCTTGACCGGGCGCCTTCTACTCCCTATAGTAGCGCCCCGTCGCCCCCTGGGACGACGCAGTAAAACAATACGGTGAGGTGTCCGAGTGGCTGAAGGAGCACGCCTGGAAAGTGTGTATACGGCAACGTATCGAGGGTTCGAACCCCTCTCTCACCGCCATATTTAAAGAGAAAGTCTGAGCGAAAGTTCAGACTTTTTTTTTGCATGTTATACCGGAGAGTGGGGTGAGAACCCTCGACAGGGTTCGACAAAACGGCAGGAGAGCCGTTTTGCACAGCTCTGCTGCCTGAAAGGCGAGGCACATGGACGTGCCTCGTGATCCCCCTCTCTCACCGCCCTATTTAAAGAGAAAGTCTGCGCGAAAGAAGAGACTTGCATAAAAAAAGCCCGGATTTTCATCCGGGCCTGGTCAGTTTTTTTACGGTTAGCCGTAAGCAAGCAGCGTACGCTGGCAGAGCTGTGAGCGGACGCAATCTTCTTTACCGAAACGCACCACGCTTACCATGTCATCATCCTCAAAACGAGCTAAGGCATCGCTGAGGCCTGACTGAACATGTGATGGCAGATCACACTGGGTGATATCGCCATTGACAATCACGGTGACGTTTTCCCCAAGGCGGGTCAGGAACATCTTCATCTGGGCGGCGGTGACGTTTTGCGCCTCATCAAGGATCACCACGGCATTTTCAAAGGTTCGTCCACGCATATAAGCGAAGGGAGCAATCTCCACCTTGCCAATTTCGGGACGCAGACAGTACTGCATAAAGGAAGAACCGAGACGTTTAACCAGAACGTCATACACTGGCCGGAAATAAGGGGCGAACTTCTCGGAGATATCTCCGGGCAGGAAGCCCAGATCCTCATCCGCCTGAAGCACCGGACGCGTAACAATAATCCTGTCAACATCCTTATGAATCAGGGCCTCAGCCGCTTTCGCTGCGCTGATCCAGGTTTTACCGCAGCCCGCTTCGCCCGTGGCGAAGATCAGCTGTTTGCTCTCTATGGCTTTAAGATAGTGCGCCTGAGCTTCATTTCGGGCTTCAATGGGCGTGTAATCGCGCGAATCACGCGCCATCCCTATTGAATCCAGCCCACCCATCTGCACCAGCGAGGTGACCGATTCTTCTTCACGCTGACGGTGACTGCGTGAATCGCTACGAAGCACACGTTTTGCTTCACGACGAGCTTTGATCACTGCTTTCTGTCTTCCCATAGTGACACCTTACAGTTGGTTTCATTTCCCGCATCTGGAATCGATGCGATTACGTGAACGCTTTAGAGGTTTCGGTGGCTTCCTTTTAAGCCTTGTCTGGCCAGAGATTAGGCGCATAGCCTGGCATAAGCGCAGCTGTGCACCGGTCGGGATTTATCGTGAGTTGGCCGTTAGAACAGAAAACTGAGAAAGTTGATGGGGAAGAATCGCCCTCGCAAAAAGCAGCGAAACTTTTTTTGTCGTACTGATGTCCGTTAAAGGACTTTACCATTCGCGATCTCCATAGTGAATCTGACAACACTTCTTTCTACCGCTGTTAATAAAGTGCTACAAATCTCAGTTCGAAAGCAACATCTATTTTACGTCAAGCGTAGCAATCTCAGGATTTATTGCCAGCAGGTGGCGGAAAATTAAATTTTTTCTAAGAATATTCATCGGGTTAGAAATTTTTTAATCACTAATCTGAATCGGAAAAACGGGAGGAAAGAAGGGAAAAAAGCCGACGGCAATATTGATTAAAAAACAACCTCCTGCCTCAGGGCGAGGCAGAAGGCACAGACGTTAACGATCAGGCTTCAAGTAAAGACTGGCCGAGATAATGCTTATCGTCAGGAACGCCGGGCAAAACAAAGAAATAGCCTCCGCCAACCGGCTTAATATATTCCTCAAGCGCCTCACCGTTCAGCCTTTTTTGCACGCTGAGAAAACCTTTCTCTAAATCATGCTGATAACAGATAAATAACAGGCCCATTTCAAGCTGACCCGCGTTAGAGACGCCCAGCGAATAGCTGTAGCCCCGCCGCAGCATTAAATTGCTCTGCGTTTCTAATGTTCGCGGATTGGCCAGCCGAATATGCGCATCCAGCGGCGTGATGTTGCCGTCGGGGTCGCTGGCATAATCAGGCACATCATGCTCATTTTGCATGCCTAATGGCGCGCCGCTCTTTTTTACCCGACCAAAAATGGTCTCCTGTTCCCGTAACGGCGTGCGGTCCCAGAACTCAACATGGAACTGAATGATTCTGGCGGCCTGATAGCTGCCGCCCACGGCCCAGTCGGGTTCCCCCTGCCCTTGCGTTACCCACAAAATAGAGTCCATCAGGGGTTGATTGGTGGTGTCCGGGTTCGCCGTTCCGTCCTTGAAACCTAACAGATTGATCGGCGTCTCTTTTCCCTTGCTGCGCGCAGCATGGTCCGAGATAAAACCCTCACGACGCCAGCGCACGCTGAGTAAATCTGGGGAATGTTTGATGATATCCCGCAGAGCATGGATCACCGTGTCGTTGGTATTGGCGCAGATTTGCAGCAGCAGGTCGCCATGACAGAGCCTGGCATCTAACGAATCGTTAGGGAACCGGGTCATTGCCTGTAGCTTGTGCGGCTTATGCGGCTGAAGGCCATAGCGCTCATCAAACAGCGAATGGCCCACAGAGACCGTTATCGTCAGGTTATCGGGGTAGATCTCCTCCCCAAGAATGCCGGAATCCATGGGCGGTAAACGAGGATTGCTGACCAGCGGCGCTTTACCGCCCTGAGTAAGGAAGGCAATACGATCGTTCAACAGCCTGAATAAACGCACCAAATCCGCTTTATCCGTTGCCAGCACGTCAAAGGCCACAAGCATCATCGCGGCCTGTTGCGGAGTGGTAATGCCTGCCTGATGCTGGCCATAAAAAGGTTGGGCCTCCTGCCGGGCAGTGGGCGATAACGCCCCCGGCGAGAAGGATTTGTCGTCTGGGGCGGCATGAACCGGACAGCCGCCAGTCACGGCCAGGGCGCCGCTGAGGATGCCCATGCCTTTTAATAAACGACGGCGCGACGGCATGGCCGCGTCGTCAACAGGTTGCCTTGCCATCTACAGTTAATCCAGTCCCAGTGTTCCGCGCAGTTTAGAAAGATCTTCAGCCAGCGTCGTTATCGGGCCTTTCATCGCGTTGCGGTCAGCATCTGTCAGTAAGTCGTAAGATTCATAACCCTCTTTGGTGCGGTATTTTGCTAAAATACCGTCCACTTTTTTGAAGTTGGCATCGATCTTCGCCAGCAACGGCGCATCGGCCTTCTGCAACATCGGACGCAGCAGATCCACAATTTTCTGTGCGCCATCAACGTTTGCCTGGAAATCCCACAGGTCGGTACGGCTGTAACGATCTTCTTCACCCGAGATTTTGCTTGAGGCCACTTCTTCAATCAGACCGGCAGCGCCGCCTACCACTTTACCCGGCGGGAAGGCGAGTCCGGCGATGCGTTTTTGCAGATCCAGCACGTCAGTGTTCAGCTGCACGGCATAGGTTTCCATGCCTTTAGTGCTTTTGTCGCCCCAAAGCGCTTTCTCAAGCCGGTGGAAACCGGTGAATTTAGGATCTTCCGCTTTCTTCTCGTAATCATCTTCACGGGCATCAATGCTGCCGTCCAGATCTGAGAACAGCTCAGCAATAGGTTCAATACGCTCGTAGTGGCGGCGGGTTGGTGCATAGAGCGCTTTCGCTTTCTCAATGTCCCCTGCTTTTACCGCATCAGTAAACGCTTTCGTACTGGCGACCAGCTCCGCGACTTCCTGAGTAACATACGCTTTATAGTCAGCCACAGGTGCGGCTAACTGCATGATATCTGGCTTACCGTCCGCCGAGGCGCTGGCACCTTTCACAATCAGCTTGCCTTTCGGGTTGCTCAGCAGGCCGCAGGTAAGGTCATATTCCCCCGCTTCCAGATTAGCGGTCAGTTTCTGGGTGAAGCCAGGCGCGATATTTTCACGCTCTTCCACCACCATCACGCCTTTCAGAATTTCCCACTCCAGCCCTTTCTGGCTGTTGTTCTGAATAATGAACTGAGTTTTACCGGCGTTAACGGTGACCGTCATCGGGTCACACTGACGGTCATTAACGCTGATTTTAACCTGAGGAATATCCGCAGCCAGTGCCGTGGCTGAGCCAGCCAGCAGGGTAACGAGCGCGGCCAGCGCATGCCGGCGAAAACGAAGAGTCATAAGTAAATATCCCTGTAAAAGTTAACGTGCCTGTAATCAGGCACGGACAAAGGCTTAACGTGTGGTGTGGAGTGCCGCAGGCTGAGAACGCACCGGCATAAAGAACAGCAGCAGTGCGGGCACTAAATAGATAAACCAGACCGCGACTTCGCTGACGCTTGGCGACTCCTGATAACCCAGCATACTTTCCAGCAGCGTACCAATCAGCGTGCTGGTTGAGAGCGTGTTACTGAGATCAAAGGCGATTGACTGGAAATGATTCCACAATCCCGCCTCATGAAAAGCACGGATAGCGCCCGCCGCCAGCCCAGCGGCCACCAGCAGAATAAACAGGCTGGTCCACTTAAAGAACGTCGCCAGATTCAGGCGCACGCCGCCCCAGTAGATCAGCATTCCCAGTACCACGGCAGTCGCCAGGCCGAGAATGGCCCCGATCGGCGGCGCGATACCCACATCCTGCTGAAAAGCGGCCAGCAGAAAGAAGACCGATTCCAGGCCTTCACGCGCTACGGCCAGAAACACCATCACAATCAGTGCCCAGCCGCTGCTTTTCCCCTTCTGCAACGCATTGTCTACTGCCTCTTCCAGCTGAGCCTTGACGTTACGGGAGACCTTACGCATCCAGAAGACCATGTAAGTCAGGATGAAAACGGCAATAACCGCCACTACCCCTTCAAACAGCTCCTGCTCTTTTTGCGGAAATTCACCGGTGGTTTCGTTGATAAAATAGCCCACGCCCAGGCACAGGGTAGCGGCAACAAACACGCCAACCCACATGGCGCCAAACCACTCACTGCGCTGGGTCCGCTTCAGGTAACTGGCAATCAGGCTGACTATCAGCGCGGCTTCCAGCCCTTCACGTAACATGATGAGAAACGGGACGAACATGTTCAGGACCTCAAAAAATTAAGTCATTCAGCCAGAGTAAAGAAACGTAAATCAAAACGATATCGATTATCATTATCGGCAAGAAAAACACAAGAGCAGGCGCGACTATTTTCACATTCTGCGAGCAGGGCGGTGCGGGTTGGGTGAATAAAAAAGTGCGGTTCAGTCAGTGCCAGAGAATATTTGGGTCTGTGCCAGGCAACGTGCGTCTTAAGAAGGATAATAAAGCGGAGAGGAGAGATTTTCTGAGGTGGCCGGTTGCGCCAGCGCGTGGCACGATTTTGATCTGTGCCGGAAAAGGTGCCGCGTGACAGGAATTTCACTTGCGCCAGAAATGGCAGCGCATGGCAGGAAATTCACTTGCGCCAGAAATGACGGCGCGCGGCAGGAATTTCACTTGCGTCAGAAATGGCAGCGCGCGGCAGGAAATTCATTTGCGCCAGAAATGGCAGCGCGTGACAGGAAATTCACTTGCGCCAGAAATGACGGCGCGTGACAGGAATTTCACTTGCGCCAGAAATGGCAGCGCGTGGCAGGAAATTCACTTGCGCCAGAAATGGCAGCGCATGGCAGAAATTTTCTTAAGAGGCTGGGCCGCATCAGTAAGCAGTGAGCAGGCGGCAGAGCGCCGCCCGGTCAACTCGCAATTAATCTGCGTTATATTCCGCTTCAGCCGCATCGAAACGCTGCTGTGCCGCAGCAGAAGGCTCACGCCCCATCAAACTGACAATCACAATCGCCAGGCTGGCAAACAGGAAGCCAGGGATGATTTCGTACAGATCCAGCCAGCCGTACTGCTTCCAGATAAGCACGGTTGCCGCACCGATAATCATACCAATCAGCGCGCCGTTGCGGGTCATGCGCTTCCAGATCAGCGAGAACAGCACAACCGGCCCAAAAGCGGCACCAAAGCCTGCCCATGCATAGCTGACCAGGCCCAGCACGCGGTTATTCGGGTTGGCTGCCAGCGCAATGGCGATGAAGGCGACCAGCAGCACCATCAGGCGCCCTACCCATACCAGCTCGCGCTGAGAGGCATTTTTACGCAGGAAGTTTTTATACAAATCTTCCGTCAGCGCGCTGGAACAGACCAGCAGCTGGCAGCTAAGGGTTGACATCACCGCCGCCAGAATGGCTGACAGGAGAATTCCGGCAATCCACGGGTTGAACAGAATACGGGCCAGTTCGATAAAGATACGCTCGCCGTTTTCCGAGACGCCGGAAGCCTGATCCGGGTGATTCTGGAAGTAAGCGATGCCAAAGAAGCCGACGCCTACCGCCCCCAACAGGCAGAGGATCATCCAGGCCATACCGATACGGCGGGCAGAACGGATGGAGCGGTGAGAATCTGCCGCCATAAAGCGCGCCAGAATGTGTGGCTGGCCGAAATAGCCCAGTCCCCAACCCAGCAGAGAGATAATCGCCACGAAGTTAAGGTTTTTAAGCATATCGATATTTTCAATGCTTTTCGCCTGAATTACTTGCAGCGAGTCGCTGAGTCCGCCTACGGCAATAATCACTATTACCGGCGTCAGGATCAGCGCAAAGAACATCAGCCCGGCCTGCACGGTATCGGTCCAGCTTACTGCCAGGAAGCCACCCACAAAGGTATAGAGGATGGTTGCAGCGGCCCCGGCCCACAACGCCGTTTCATAACTCATGCCGAAGGTGCTTTCAAACAGACGAGCGCCCGCAACGATGCCGGAGGCGCAGTAGATAGTAAAGAAGACCAAAATGACCAGAGCGGAGATAACGCGCAGCATTTTACTGTTATCTTCAAACCGGCTGGAGAAGTAATCTGGCAAGGTCAGCGCATTATCATGGTGTTCTGTCTGCACGCGCAGGCGGCCCGCGACAATCTTCCAGTTAAGATAAGCACCAATGGTCAGGCCGATGGCGATCCAGCTTTCTGAAATCCCGGAGAGAAAGATAGCGCCCGGCAACCCCATCAGCAGCCAGCCACTCATATCGGAAGCACCGGCAGAGAGCGCAGTCACCACGCTGCCCAGACTGCGTCCACCCAGAATATAGTCATCAAAGTTTTTCGTAGACCGGTATGCAATTAAACCTATCAGCACCATGCCGAGGATATAGACGCAAAAGGTCACCATCATTGGTGTACTTACAGTCATTCAGGTTCTCCACTTATTATTGTTAATGCGCACCGCCAGCGCTTACCGGGGCGCACCGCTGGAACGTCGCGACGCCCCTGCTGGCTTAGCGCGGGGTATCCTGCCGTAAACCGCTTTTTCGCACAAACGATTTAACACAGTAGTTACAGCAATTTCACCCTTCATCACAGCTCTTGGTTTAACAGGTTGCACTGGATCACATTTAAACCGGTTGCACCACGGGGTAACCCCGCTCAAAGCCCCATTTTTCCTGCCTGTTTAATTCTGGCCGGATTCTTGCAGCAATATCCATGCCGCTTTTCATTACGCGGTTTTAAACTCTGCAAACCAGGTCACATTTAACACGGTTGCACAAAGTTGCAACTTAAGTGATATTGCTTGCCAACATCGACATTCTTTTTTTGCAAGGAGTTCTCAGGCATGGGCACAACCACCATGGGCGTGAAGCTGGATGAAGCCACGCGTGAGCGTATTAAACTGGCCGCAGGCCAGATTGACCGCACCCCACACTGGCTGATCAAGCAGGCTATCTTTAACTATCTTGAGCAGCTGGAAAAAGGCGATGCCCTGCCGGAATTCCCGTTACAGACGCTGCCGCAGGAAGGGGATGAAACCTTGCCAGAAGAGCAGCGTCAGCCATTTTTGCAGTTTGCTGAGCATATTCTTCCCCAGTCTGTTGCCCGTGCGGCGATAACCTCCGCCTGGCGCCGTCCGGAGACCGAATCGGTGCCGATGATGCTGGAGCAGGCGCGTTTACCCGCTCCACTTGCTCAGCAGACTTACCGCCTTGCCCACCAGCTTGCCAGCAAGCTAAGGCACCAGAAAGGTGCAACCGGACGCGCTGGCATGGTGCAAAGCCTGCTCCAGGAGTTCTCTCTCTCTTCGCAGGAGGGGGTGGCGCTGATGTGCCTGGCCGAGGCTTTATTACGTATTCCGGATAAACCAACCCGTGATGCGCTGATCCGCGACAAAATCAGCAACGGTAACTGGCAGTCTCACCTTGGACGCAGCCCTTCCCTGTTTGTAAATGCCGCCACATGGGGCCTGCTGTTTACCGGCCGCCTGGTTTCCACTCATAACGAAGCAAACCTCTCCCGTTCGCTGAACCGTATTATCGGTAAAAGCGGCGAACCGCTGATCCGCAAAGGCGTGGATATGGCGATGCGCCTGATGGGTGAACAGTTTGTTACCGGTGAAACCATCTCTGAAGCGCTGGCGAATGCCCGTAAGCTGGAAGAGAAAGGTTTCCGCTACTCTTATGACATGCTGGGTGAAGCTGCGCTGACCGCGCAGGATGCGAAAGCCTACCTGCTCTCTTATCAGCAGGCGATCCACGCCATCGGTAAAGCTTCTAACGGACGCGGTATTTATGAAGGTCCGGGCATCTCTATTAAACTCTCTGCCCTGCATCCACGTTACAGCCGCGCGCAATATGAACGCGTGATGAACGAGCTTTATCCGATCCTGAAATCGTTAACGCTTCTTGCACGCTCGTACGATATCGGCATCAATATTGATGCGGAAGAGGCGGATCGTCTGGAGCTGTCGCTGGATCTGCTGGAGAAACTCTGCTTTGAGCCGGAGCTGGAAGGCTGGAACGGCATCGGCTTTGTGATCCAGGCTTATATGAAGCGCTGCCCGGCGGTGATTGATGCGCTGGTGGATCTGGCACAGCGTAGCCGCCGCCGCCTGATGATCCGCCTGGTGAAGGGTGCCTACTGGGACAGCGAAATCAAACGCGCTCAGATGGAAGGTCTGGAAGGCTACCCGGTTTACACCCGTAAGGTTTATACCGATATCTCTTATCTGGCTTGCGCGCGCAAACTTCTTGCGGTGCCCAATCTGATTTATCCGCAGTTTGCCACCCATAACGCCCATACGCTGGCCGCTATCTATCAGCTGGCGGGCAATAATTACTATCCAGGCCAGTATGAGTTCCAGTGTCTTCATGGCATGGGAGAACCGCTGTATGAGCAGGTCGTAGGTAAAGTGGCTGACGGTAAATTAAACCGCCCATGCCGTATTTACGCGCCGGTGGGTACGCATGAAACGCTGCTGGCTTACCTGGTTCGTCGTCTGCTGGAAAACGGTGCGAATACCTCATTCGTGAACCGTATTGCCGATAACACCCTGGCGATTGAGGATCTGGTGGCCGATCCGGTAGAAGAAGTGGAGAAAATGGCCCGCGTGGAAGGAGCCGTTGGCTTACCTCATCCTAAAATCCCTCTGCCGCGCGAGCTTTATGGCGAAAAACGTCAGAACTCTGCGGGGTTAGATCTGGCTAACGAACATCGTCTGGCCTCTCTCTCCAGCGCCCTGTTGAACAGCGCCATTCAGCCCTGGCAGGCTGGCCCGATGATTGACGGTGAGCCGGAAGCGGGTGAAGCACTGCCGGTCATCAACCCGGCTGAGCCGACAGATATTGTGGGTTATGTTCGTCACGCCACGGAAGCCGATGTCTCAACCGCGCTGGATGCCGCTACCAGTGCAGGCCCGATCTGGTTCGCTACTCCACCAGAAGAGCGCGCCGCCATTCTGGAACGCGCCGCCGTAATGATGGAGGGCCAGATGCAGCGCCTGCTGGGCATTCTGGTTCGCGAAGCGGGTAAAACCTTCAGCAATGCGATTTCTGAAGTGCGGGAAGCGGTTGATTTCCTGCATTACTACGCGGGTCAGGTACGCGATGACTTTGATAACGAAACGCACCGTCCGCTTGGCCCGGTGGTCTGTATCAGTCCGTGGAACTTCCCGCTGGCCATCTTTACCGGCCAGATCGCCGCCGCGCTGGCCGCAGGAAACAGCGTGCTGGCTAAACCGGCCGAGCAGACGCCGCTGATCGCCGCCGAGGCGGTGGCGCTTCTTCATGAAGCGGGCGTTCCGGTTGGCGCGCTACAGCTGTTGCCGGGCCTGGGTGAAACTGTTGGCGCACAGCTGACTGGCGATCCGCGCGTGCGCGGTGTGATGTTCACCGGCTCTACCGCTGTCGCCACCCTGTTGCAGCGTAACCTTGCCGGTCGTCTTGATCCTCAAGGCCGTCCTACGCCGCTGATTGCCGAAACCGGTGGGATGAACGCAATGATCGTTGACTCTTCAGCACTGACCGAGCAGGTGGTGATTGATATCGTCGCCTCGGCGTTCGACAGCGCAGGACAGCGCTGCTCTGCCCTGCGTCTGCTCTGCGTGCAGGAAGATGTGGCTGACCACACGCTGAAAATGCTGCGTGGCGCCATGGCTGAATGCCGTATGGGCAACCCTGAGCGTCTCTCTACGGATATCGGCCCGGTTATTGATGCGGAAGCCAAAGAGAATATTGAACGTCATATCCAGGCGATGCGCACTAAAGGCATGAACGTTTATCAGGCAGCCTGGGCTAACCCGGAAGAGCGTAAAGAGTGGCAAAGCGGCACCTTTATTCAGCCGACGCTGATTGAGCTGGGCAGCGTCAGCGACCTTGATAAAGAGATCTTTGGTCCGGTGCTGCACGTGGTGCGCTACAAGCGTAACACCCTGCCGCAGGTTATTGAGCAGATCAATGCCTCCGGCTATGGCCTGACGCTGGGTGTGCATACCCGCATCGATGAAACCATTCTTCAGGTCACGAACAACGCGCGCGTGGGTAACCTCTACGTTAACCGTAATATGGTTGGCGCGGTGGTGGGCGTACAGCCGTTTGGTGGCGAAGGACTCTCTGGCACCGGCCCGAAAGCGGGTGGGCCGCTCTACCTCTATCGCCTGCTGTCACATCGTCCGGATAGCGCGCTGCGGGTGACGCTGGATCGTCAGGATGGCATGTGGCCGGTTGACGCCGCGCTGCGCCCAGGGCTGCTGGCACCGCATCAGGCCTTAACGGAATGGGCGAAAAACAAGCCGGAGCTGGCGGCACTCTGCGCACGCTTTGCCGAGCTGGGCCAGGGCGGCACCGTGCGCCTGTTACCAGGCCCGACGGGTGAACGTAACACCTTTGCCCTGCTGCCAAGAGAACGGGTGCTCTGCCTGGCGGATAACGAAGAGGATGCGCTGGTTCAGCTCGCTGCGGTTACCGCCGTAGGCAGTGAAGCGGTCTGGCAGGCTGACGAGCTGCATCGCGCCCTGCTGAGGAAACTGCCTGCTGAGGTGCAGAAGCGTATTCATTTGAGTCCACAGCCTCTGGCCAATGCTGAAGCGTTTGATGCAGTGATTTATCATGGCGATGCCGATCAGCTTCGTGAAGTCTGCGAGACGGTGGCAACACGCGAAGGCGCGATTGTCTCGGTACAGGGCTTTGCCCGTGGTGAAACCAACCTGCTGCTGGAACGTCTGCTGATTGAACGCTCGCTCAGCGTGAACACTGCGGCGGCAGGCGGTAACGCCAGCCTGATGACCATCGGCTAATCACTCTGTAGCGATAAAAAAACGGGGCGAAATTCGCCCCGTTTTTATTGCCGCCAACTCAGGGTTGCACGTTGAGTTTCATGCGTAGCAGTTTAGGGTAGATAAACAGATTTTTCCCCACGCCACGGTTCAGCAACGTCCAGATCCCTACCGAGCAGCCTGCACAGAGCGCCACCATCGCAATCGGGAAGCCCACCGCCCAGAGCAGAGAAAAAGCTTTGCTGGCGAAGAGATTGTGACTGACAGCGAACAGAATGGCTGACATCCCGAAGAACTCAATAAAGATGCGATGCAGTACATAGATTTGCAGCGTGTTTTTGCCGATCCAGTTCAGCCAGCTCATGCTGAAGTAGCGGTTCAACATTCTGAACAGCGCAATGCAGCAGAGAATGGCGATCACACACAGGAACAGGCTTTCAGTCATTCCCAACATTACATGCACAACAGTCAGCGCACCCAGTATCGCCCAGGGCACCAGATTGCTGCGATGCCATTCACTCCACCGCATCATGGTGCTGCTGTAGAAGGCACCAAACAGGAAGAAGAGGAAGTACTGTGACAGACTCTCCGGCCCCCACCCTGGGATAGCCTTAACCACTGCCGCATAGTTTAACGCTATCGCCACCAGCAGCATCAGGCCTTTCTGTTTGCGGAACAGCTTGGCAAACAGGAAGAACAGGCCCAGGGCATAGAGATACCAGGAGGAGCTCATGGCCAGCAACATCAGCTTTATAAACTGTAGCGGCGTGGCAGCCCAGGCGGCATTGACGTTATCAGAGAGGTGGGCCCCCATGATTTCGCCAGAGACGCCGTTTATCATCAGCCACTGGATCACTCCCCATAAAAAATAGAGATAGAAGAGATTAGTGACGCGGCTGGTGAACACCTGTTTCCAGGGACGGTTAACGATAGCGTTGGCTGCCAGCAGACCGGAAACAAAGAAAAAGGCCGGCATTCGCAGCGGAGAGAGATAGTTATTAAAAGCGACCCATAATTTCGCCGGGAAAAATCCGGCGGTTAAATGGGTCATCATGTCAGCATAGCCTGGTAGTACAACGTGATATAAAACTACTAACAAAATGCAGGCGCCTTTCAGGCTGTTCACCCAGGCGATTTCTTTCTTATTGCTATTATTCATTCTATTACTCCAGCTGTTATCGTCATATTTTATAAAAGCGTGGCAGCAACGTATCCTGGTGCTGAGTGTAACTTTATTATTATGTGGTACAGGTAGATCGGTGGTGCATAAAAGCTCAGGGCCGATATTATCGGCCCTGAGTAAAATGTGTCAGCTACTGGCAATATCCGGCACCGGCCGCGGTTTCCTCATTAAACGGGGATAGAGGAACAGCGCCCGGCCAGGGCCACGATTAAGCAGCGACCAGACCAGCAACGACACGACAGTGCAGGTGGTGACGGCTACCACAGGTAGCGTCAACGCCCAAATCAGTGAGAAGGCGGTATTATCAAACAGGCTGTATTTCACCGCCAGCGTCAGTACGCTCAGGCCCAGCAGTTCGATGAAAATGCGGTGCAGCACATAAATCTGCAAGGTATTGCGGCCAATCCAGTTAAGCCAGGCCATATTAAAGCGCGTATTCAGCGCCCGACAGAGCACAATGCCAAACACAATGGAGATCATGCAATAGAAGGGATTCTTGTACAGGCCCAGCGCATGATGAGCCAGCCCCATAAGTGCGAAGGCACCCAGGATTAACGCATTTCTGCGGGTCATAAAGCTCAGCTCAATCAGATAATGGCTGAAGAATGCGCCCAGCAGGAAGTAGACAAAGTTTTGCGCCACGCTGGCAGGCCCCCAGCCTGGTATCAGGCTGAACTGCGTGGCGTAATTGACCAGCAGCGCCACGGCGATCAGCGCCATTTTCTGGCGGTGGAAAAGTTTCGCCACCACAAAATAGCCCGCCAGCGCGTAGAGGTACCACAGGCTGGTCATGGAGAGTACCAGCAGCTTGATAAACTCAACAGGTGACTCCGCATAGGCAGCATTCGTGGCGGTTGAGAGCTTTTCACCAATCAGGTTGGCAGAAATATTATAAATGCTCACCCACTGGATAACCCCCCAGAGAATGTAGAGGTAGAGAATATTGCTGAATTTTTTAGTAAAAACCTCTCCCCAGGTTTTCTTATTAATGGCGCTTATCGCCAGCAAACCTGAAACAAAAAAGAAGGCCGGCATTCTCAGAGGCGAAAGGTATTTATTAAAAGCGACCCACATTTCCGCCGGCAGCACGCCTGCGGTGAGATACTGGAGAGAAGGCATAAAGGTGGTGATGATGGTGTGGTGCAGCACCACCAGTAATATACAACCGCCTTTTAGCGTATTAATCCAAAGGACTTCATTTTTTCCGGTACCGCCAGCTGCCATAACACTTAATCCAAATTAACAAAAAACTTAATGAATTATTTACTTTTGTCCACGGGAAAACTATGAGGTAACTCCTAATTGGCTTTTTTGCCCAGGGCTTTCATTGCGGTGAAAAGGCTAAAGGGGGAGTCTCAGGGGAATGCGTGGGAAGGCCCCGGCGGATATTTAAGATTATCCTTAATTAATTTGCGTTAAGTTCCGCAGGAAATAACTCGCCGGTTAATCCGGCGAGATAAATTAGTGATTAAGAAACTTTTCCAGAAACTGACGGGTACGGGGATGCTGCGGTTGGGTGAAGAGCGTTTTGGCTTCGCCCTGCTCCACAATCCGGCCCTGATCCATAAAGATTGCCCTGTCTGCCACGTCACGGGCAAAGCTCATCTCGTGCGTGACGATCACCATCGTGCGCTTTTCCTGAGCCAGCGCGCGGATGGTGTTCAATACCTCACCCACCAGTTCAGGATCGAGCGCCGAGGTGGGTTCATCAAACAGGATCACCTCAGGCCGCATAGCCAGCGCACGGGCGATAGCCACACGCTGCTGCTGGCCGCCGGAGAGTTTGCGAGGGTAGCTCTCCTCTTTACCCTGCAACCCGACTTTTTCCAGCAGCTCACGGGCGCGGGCGATAGCTTCTGCCTTAGGCTCACGCTTGACGATGGTTGGCCCCTCAATGATGTTCTCCATCACCGAGCGATGCGGGAACAGATTAAAGCTCTGGAACACAAACCCCACCTGCTGACGGAGACGGCGCACCTGCTCTTTCTGTTTATGCATGCCCAGTGCCGCATCAATTCTGATATCACCCACCTGAATAGTGCCGCTGTCCGGTACCTCAAGCAGATTGATGCTGCGCAGTAACGTAGTTTTCCCCGATCCGCTTGGGCCAATAATCGCCACCACCTCGCCCGACCTGACTTCAAGATCGATGCCATGCAGTACCGTCTGCCCGTTAAACTGTTTTACCAGCTTGCTGACTTCAATCGCGCTCATGTTGGCTCCCGAATCTGTTTCTGCCGGCGGCTGAATGCGCACTCATTTTGACTCCTTGTCCTGACGGTTAACGCGATCTTCCAGCCTGCTTTGCAGCATGGAGAGCAGCGTTGCCATCACCCAGTAGATCAGGGAGGCGGCCAGATACATGGTGAATACCTCCAGCGTACGGGAGGTAATTAGCTGAGCCTGACGGAACAGCTCCGGCACCTGAATGGTGGCGGCCAGCGAGGTATCTTTTACCAGACTGATAAAGCTGTTACCCAGCGGCGGCAAAGCCGTACGGGCAGCCTGCGGTAAAACCACCCTGCGCAGGGTTTGCCAGCGCGTCATGCCGATGCTGGCTGCGGCTTCCCACTGTCCGCGCTCAATGGCGGCGATAGCACCACGCAGGGATTCAGAGGCATAAGCCGCAGTATTCAGCGAAAGACCAATCATCGCGGAGGGGATCGGGTCCAGCTCAATGCCAAACTGTGGCAGGCCGTAGTAGATCATAAAGAGTTGCGCTATCAGCGGCGTACCGCGAAAAATCGAGACGTAGCAGCGTGACAGCCATGAAACCGGCCAGAAATGCGACAGGCGCATCATGGCCAGAAGAAAGCCGAGCAGCAGGCCGAAGAACATCCCGCCGATGCTCAGCTGAAGCGTAAAGAGCGCACCCTTTAATAAAAAAGGTGCTGAATCCAGCACCAGTTGAAGGCTTTCCTGCATTATTTAGTTACGTCCGCGCCAAACCATTTTTCAGAGAGTTTAGCCATCGTGCCATCTTTCTCCATCTCTGCAATGGCTTTATTGATGGCGTCCAGCAGCTGGGCATTACCTTTACGCAGTGCCACGCCAGACTCCTGACGTGAGAATGCCGGGCCAGCCGCTGCCAGCGTATCGCCGGTTTTTTTAACCAGATCCAGCGCCGCCAGACGGTCAACCAGAATTGCATCAATACGGCCTACGCGCAGATCCTGATATTTAGTTGGATCATCATCATAAGTGCGGATATCCACATCTTTCACATTTGCACGCACCCACTGCTCGTAGTTGGTGCCCAGACCAACGCCCACTTTTTTACCTTTCAGGTCGTCTGCTTTGGTGATGCTTGCCGCATTCTCTTTTTTGGTTAACGCCTGAATACCGGAAATGGTGTAGGGCGTGGAGAAGTCATACTTTTTCTTACGCTCGTCAGAAATGGTGACCTGGTTAATCACCACGTCGATGCGTTTGGAGTCCAGTGAAGCGAGCATACCGTCCCATTTGGTGGGTTTCAGGCTGGCTTTTACGCCAAGATGCTGGGCCAGCGAATTGGCAAAATCGACTTCAAAACCGGCCAGCTTACCGTTTTCATCCTGAAAACTGAATGGCGGATAGGTGCCTTCCAGACCAACCAGCAGCGAGCCGCGCTCTTTTACTTTGTTAAGCAGGTTTTCATCTGCCGCAAAAGCGTTGAGCGAAAAGCCAGCCACCAGCGCCAGCGACATAGCGCCTATCGCCAGACGGCGACGTACCAGAGAGAAATTCATAAGGACTCCACTGTGTTATGAGTTATCAGCGTCATGCCCACCGCTGACGTAAAACGTAAGCGGTACCCTGACGCCAAAGCAAACGGTTATCTATGACCGGAAAAATGTATTCGAGCCGCTTCGTTAAAGCCAGCGGCATCACCGAATTTTTCGATCCACCTTATACCGAAGGGTGATAAGCAAACAGCGCGGGCGCCCCGCCGGTATGCACAAAAACGATCGGGCCTTCACGGCGGAAACGGTTCTGCGTGATGCCGTCAAGCAAACCAGCCATCGCTTTGCCAGTATAGACCGGGTCCAGGAAAACCCCTTCCAGGCGGGCCAGCAGCTTAATGGCTTCCATCCCCTCTTCATTGGGTATTCCATACTGGGGTGCGAAATAGTCGTCCCAAAGCGTGATGGGCGCAGAGGCGGTCAGCTCCAGCGAAGCGGCAAGCTGCTGCTGGATCGCCACTACTTTCGGGCGCTGCTCGTCAGCATGACGTGAGACGGTGACGCCAACCAGTTCGGTTTCTGGCATCAGCACCTCCAGGCCAACGGCCAGACCCGCATGGGTGCCGGCACTGCCCGAGGCGACCACCACAGCAGCAAAGTCGACCACGCCTTCGCTTTGATGCGCTATCTCCTGCGCGCACTCCACGTAGCCCAGCGCACCCAGGGCATTAGAACCGCCCACCGGCACGATGTATGGACGAAATCCCTGCGCTTCCAGGCGGGTTGCCTGCTCTTCAAGCTGGGCGTTCGGGTCATGCAGTGCATCCACCATGATGGTTTCGGTATCCATCAGCTCCAGCATCAGGCGGTTGCCGTTGGCAAGGTAGTTTGCAGAAGTCGTGGCGATAGGGTTTTCCAGCAGCGCAACGCACTTCAGTCCGAGTTTAGCGGCCACCGCTGCCGTCTGGCGCACGTGGTTGGACTGAATGGCACCGGCCGTCAGCAGCACGTCGGCACCCTGACGCAGCGCATCCGCCGCCAGGAACTCCAGTTTTCTCAGCTTATTGCCGCCGAGCGCAAACGGGGTGAAGTCATCACGTTTGATAAAGATGTCGCGGCCAAGATAATCAGAGAGGCGCGGCAGATGCTCCAGCGGCGTGGGTGAACCCAACAGCTCAAGCCTGGGAAAGGAAGATAAAAGATGTAAGGACAATGTAGCCTCCGCAGATAGCGCTAACAGTTATCCTTACAGTTTTACAGAAGAAAGCAAAAAGGTAACGTAAAAGAGCGTGCGCTCGTCACCCTAAGTGCGCTGCCAGCCTAAAAACTGGTCATATTTGCGCAAAGCGATACGGTAGTTGTTGTTACCGGCATCCGGTAAGTCATTTTCCAGGCATTCATGCCAGCTATTGCCCCGCAATTTTTCAGCAGGAAAATTACGCGCCGACAGCATATCGTCCAGTCGGCGCAGGCGAACAACATATTCGCGAATAGTGCTGTGGCTCATCTCGGTCTGCTCAAACAGATACTGTTTGAACGCCATAATATCGAAGTAATTCGGATGCGTATTGCAGAAGATGTCGCTACAGAAGCGGCAAAGTGCCGTCAGCTCATTCTGAAGTTTTAACCAGACCTGATCGTCGATCAGCTGATCCATCCGGGCTATGGCCTCTTTGTTTATTATCTGACCGCGAAACACCAGTGCCATACGGTCCAGTACCTTGCCACAATGTGAACAGTTACTCTGGCTGTGTTTGTAGTCCTTCAAATAACGACTTAACGGTCTCATTTTTATTTTGGATCCCATCTGAGAGTCCCCGGTTGGTGTTGAGAGTGCAAAACTGACTCCGTCAGCGCGCTCCCGTTAACCGGGCGCGCAGGCGTTTTATCGCCTGACTGTGCAGTTGGCTAACGCGGGATTCCCCCACCTCCAGCACTGCGCCAATCTCTTTCAGATTCAGCTCTTCCTGGTAATAGAGCGTCAGCACCATTTTTTCGCGGTCGGGCAAAGCCTCGATCGCTTCAATGACGCGCTCGCGCAGATTTCCTTCCATCAGTTGGTGAAGAGGGTTTGCCTCTTCATGGCCTTCCGTTACCAGTTCTGCGCTGTCGCCGTGTTCTTCCCGGAATTCGTCATAGGAGAACAGCTGGCTGTTATTGGTATCCAGCAGGATCTGCCGGTACTCTTCTAGTGAAACGTCCAGAGACGTTGCCACTTCCTGTTCGGTAGCCGATCGCCCAAGCGACTGTTCTACCTTGTGCATGGCTCCGGCTACCTCACGTGCGTTACGACGCACGCTGCGAGGCGCCCAGTCGCGGCTGCGTAGCTCATCCAGCATCGCTCCCCGAATGCGCTGTACGGCATAGGTGGTAAAGGCTGTGCCCTGTAGCGCGTCGTAGCGCTCCACGGCGTTTAACAGCCCAATGCCTCCTGCCTGTAGCAAGTCATCCAGTTCAACGCTGGCTGGCAATCGAACCTGTAGGCGCAATGCTTCATGGCGCACCAGCGGTACATATCGCTGCCATAGCGAGTTCTTGTCCATCACCCCATCGGCGGTATAGAGATCGTTCACTCTGACTACCCTGCGTTAGTTAAGTTATCGGCATGATTATCCGTTTCTGTAGGGGAGATTGATTGGGGGAATAGCGGTATTAAAGGCGGGTTATTTCATTTTTGTGTAAAAAGGCGGCATGAAGCTACTGCCGCCCCGCTACCGGCTAGCCTGATTGCAGAAGTTTCTCACGCGTGGCGGTGGGAACCTTGTCCCAGAGCTGGCAGGGCTGGCCGTCAATCTCTTGATAAGACTCACTTAATCTGACCTCATCCTGTAGGCCATGACGGAATGTTACCCTGCCACTTGCCCCATCAATGGTCAGTAACCGGTTGGTGAACAGCCGGTGTAAATCACTGCGCAAAAACAGGCCGTTATCGACGCTGTTGTCTGTCAAAAAACCATCTTCATTTTCCAACGTATTGATATGACAGGCTTCCACCCAGGGAAACGGTGTCTGTTCCAATACGCGAGTCCCGGTAATCACGCAGGCGCCATAGCGCGCTTTTACCGAAGCGGCGAACTCCGCCTGACTGGCACGCTGCCAGACGCTGGCTTTGACCTGCCTGCCCACTTGTGTTCCGGCAATCACCCCCGCAGGCGTAGTGAACAAAGGCGATGTCAGCACCACCAGAAACTGAATACGGCGTGAAACGGTGAAGCAGGGATGCGCCTGGGTATCAAACAGCTGCCAGTAGTTATCCTCACCCTCTTTACGCATCAGCGAGAGTTTATAGCCCCGGCTGGCCAGCAGGTTCTGCGCCGCAGCCGATGCCGGGTCCAGCATGGCGTAGACGTGACTCTCCCCCATGACCTTCCAGCGGTTTTCCTGCTTTGCTGCTGCGGTACGGCGGAAATAGAAGAAGGGAAGCTGCTGCCTGAGGTAATACTCCATCCGTCGCAGGTAGTTTTTGCGCTCGTTATCATTAGAGATAAACAGCAAATCCTCCAGCGGACTGTTGGTTTCTTCATTAGCAAAAACGGCACGGATCACCAGATTGCGATAGCTGGTTGAGGGGCTGAGTAGCGCACGCGCCGTCAGCTCCTTCTCTTCAGGATATTTTAACGCGTAGCGTTGGGCTATCTCTTCAAAGCTCAGCAGGTCGCCCGGAACAAAATCAACGTTGAAGCGCATAGACACTCCAGAGATAAAAAACCCCGCGGGCGCGGGGTTTTAAGGAAGTTTTTATCAGAGCACTAAGGTGATTAGCCCTGCAACAGAGACAGAACCTGCTGTGGAACCTGGTTAGCCTTAGCCAACACGGAGTTACCAGCCTGCTGAATAATCTGTGCTTTAGACAGGTTAGACACTTCTGTTGCGTAGTCAGCATCCTGGATACGTGACTGAGCAGCAGACAGGTTAGTGGTGGTGTTGTTCAGGTTAGTTACCGCTGAATCCAGACGGTTCTGTACCGCACCCAGGCTTGAACGGAAGGTATCAACAGAAGCGATAGCTTTGTCCAACAGAGCCAACGGGTCAGCTGAAGCTGAACCAGCGAAGGTAGGAGTAGCGGAAGCGCCGCTCAGTTCTACAGTTGCAGTAGCAGTAGTACCAGCTGCGTCACCGTTAGCCAGGCCGCCAGTTACTTCATAGTTTTTACCGTTAACTTCGGTATAGGCAGTGTTAACACCAGCTGCTGTAGTACCTACTTTGACCAAAGAGCCAGTCTGAGTTGCGGCAGAAACACCTTTGTCGTCATCATCATAAGTCACGTCAACTTTGTTCAGAGAAACAGCGCCGTTTGACTTGTCTACTGACGCAGCATAGTAATCGCTACCAGATTTAACAACGTAGTCGCCAGTCGCTGCGCCAGTATTGTCTTGCAGGTTGTGCAGAGACAGGCTGTCAGCGCTAACAGTTTTACCTGTTGCTGTGCTAAGAGCAGATGCAGCAGCAGTCAGGTTAACTTTAGAAGGAGTAGTAGAGCCGTCACCAATTTCAGTCAGTGCAGCGCCAGTTTTAACTGCATTGCCGCCTACAGAGAAACCATTCAAGCCCAGAGTTGAAGAGTCAATTTTCTGTAAGTCGATGGAGATAGATTCGCCGTCGTTTGCGCCAACCTGAATCTTCATGGAGTTATTAGCAGACAGTACTTTCACGCCGTTGAACTGAGTCTGACCAGATACGCGGTCAATTTCGCTCAGACGTGAAGTGATTTCGTCCTGGATTGAAGTCAGGTCGGAATCAGAGTTAGTCCCGTTCTGTGCCTGTACGGTCAGTTCACGAACACGCTGTAAGTTGTTGTTGATTTCTGACAGTGCGCCTTCAGTAGTCTGAGCCAGTGAGATACCGTCGTTGGCGTTACGGGCAGCCTGAGTCAGACCTTTAATGTTAGAGGTGAAGCGGTTGGCAATTGCCTGACCAGCAGCATCGTCTTTCGCGCTGTTGATACGCAGACCAGATGACAGACGCTCAATAGAAGTAGAGAGAGCAGACTGGTTTTTGTTGATGTTGTTCTGAGTGATCAGCGAGAGGCTGTTGGTATTAATTACTTGTGCCATGATAAAGTTTCCTATTAAAATCGAATCTTGTTAAGGGAGTGGGGCTTGTTTGCCACCCGGCTTCATCGCCGTCAAACTTATTATCGTCAGCCCTTAACTAACCTTTAGAATTTTTTTAGTCTCAGACTCAATTTTTTCTTCCAGCACCCTACTCGCCGAAATACCCCTCTCTATTACCGCTATTCGCTTCATTACTTCCGTTTAAAAAATCGTAAACTTTGCCCCGCAGTAGCCGATAACCACGGTATTCACTCTCCGTGTTGACTCTATAAAGGAAACATTATGGCCAGTATTTCTTCGTTGGGTATCGGTTCAGGCCTTCAACTAGCTGATATCCTGGATAGCCTGCAAACTTCAGAGAAAGCCGCCTTAACGCCTATCTCTAAGCAGCAGTCATCTTATACAGCCAAGTTAAGCGCATACGGTACGCTGAAAAGCGCGCTGACTACGTTCCAGACGGCTAACACCACGCTGAATAATGCCGACCTGTTTAGCTCGACTAAAACCACCAGCAGCTCTACCGCTTTTAGCGCGACCACCGCGGCCGGCGCCGTAGCGGGTAAATATACGGTTAGCGTCACTCAGCTGGCAGCCGCGCAAACGCTGACTTCTGGTGTGCAGAGCAGCAACACCACCGCACTGGCCAGCTCAGACAGCACTATTACTATTCAGCAGGGTAACGGTAAAGATCCGGTTACCGTATCCGTTTCCGCCGCCAACTCTTCATTAACGGGTATCCGCGACGCCATCAATAAGTCTGATGCCGGCGTCACCGCCAGTATTATTAAAGTCAGTGATGGCAGCTATCGCCTGTCGATGACTTCTGATGAAACGGGCACCGATAACGCAATGACGTTAAGCGTGACCGGCGACAGCGCCCTGCAAAGCATGCTCAACTATGACGGCAACTCAGCCAGCAATATGACGCAGAGCGTAGAAGCGAAAAATGCCCAGTTAACGGTGAATAACGTAGCGATTGAGAACAGCAGCAACACTATCAGTGATGCGCTGGAAGGGATTACGCTTAATCTGAGCGATGTTACTACCGGCAATCAGTCGCTGACCATCACCAAAGATACCTCTAAAGCCTCAAGCGCGATTAGTGCCTGGGTGGATGCCTACAATACCCTCCAGGATTCTTTCGCCAGCCTGACAAAATATACCGCTGTAGATGCCGGAACCGATGCACAGGATACCAGCAATGGCGCCCTGCTTGGTGACAGCACCCTGCGGACTATTCAGTCGCAGCTGAAAAGCATGCTGACCAATGCTCAAAGCTCATCAACTTTTAAAACCCTTGCGCAGGTTGGTGTCACTTCCGATCCTACAACGGGCCAGTTAAAGGTTGATAATGACAAATTATCCACAGCGCTCAGTAGTGATCCGGACGGCGTCAAAGAGATGATTGTTGGCGACGGCAAAAAGACCGGGATTGCCACCACTATCAGTGCCAATGTCTCCAGCTGGCTCTCCAGCACGGGCATATTGCAGGCAGCCACTGATGGCGTGAGCAAAACGCTTAATAATCTGACCGATCAATATAATGCGGTCAGCACACGCATAGATGACACCATCGCCCGGTATAAAACCCAGTTTACCGCTTTAGACGTGATGATCAGCAAGCTCAACAACACCAGCAGCTACCTGACCACCCAGTTCGATACGTCAAGCAGTTCTTCAAGTACTAAGTAAAAGGAGACAAAATGTATAGCGCAAGCGGCACCAAAGCCTATGCAAAAATCGGGGTGGAGAGCGCAGTAATGAGCGCCACGCCGGATCAACTGGTTACGCTGTTGTTTGACGGGGCGCTCAGCGCCCTGGTTCGCGCCCGGTTATTTTTGCTGGATGGCAACATCGGTGGCAAAGGAGAGTCGCTCTCCAAAGCCATCAATATTATCGAGAATGGACTGAAGCAGGGGCTGGAAGAGCAGAGCGGCGATGAGCTGGCTGATAATCTTGCCGGGCTGTATCGCTATATGGTTCATTGCCTGATAAAAGCCAATTTAAATAATGACGCAGAAGCGATTCTGGAAGTCGAAACGTTGCTGCGCAACATCGCCGACGCCTGGAAAGAAGTTTCTGGAACCACCGCCCTTCAGGACGCCGTTTAAATGAATATTGCTCCGCAACTGCTTACGATTTACCAACAGTTATTGGTCCTCAGCCAGTCGATGTTACGCCTGGCAAGCGAGGGTAAATGGGATGAATTGATTGAAATGGAAGTCGATTACGTCAGTGCGGTTGAAATTCTGGCGGAAAGCACAAGGCATTCCCCAGTTCCTAAGCAGACGCAGGATCAGCTGCAACCTGTCCTGCGTCATATCCTGAATAACGAAGCTGAAGTGAAAAGCCTGTTACAGTCGCGGATGAGCGAGCTTTCTTCGCTGATTGGCCAGGCTACACGCCAGAAATCCGTGAATAAAGCGTACAGCGGAATGCAAGGCGTTATCCTGTTCCCCCAGGGATCACCAGGCGTTTAAAAGATCCTTTCCCGTATGAATTTGACTCACACCAGCCGGCGGGCAGAGCGCTAAAAAATATTTTAGCTTCTGACCCGCGCTTTTCTCCAGGCCTGCTCCATACTTCATTTCCCAGTCTGATGAACCCGGAGCAAGGACATGCCTCATCCCACCCTGTTGCAATTTTTCCACTGGTATTACCCCGACGGCAGTAAATTGTGGCCCGAAGTCGCCGAACGTGCAGAGAAACTGGCGGAGATGGGCATCACCGATGTCTGGCTGCCTCCCGCTTATAAAGGTGAATCCGGCGGCTATTCGGTCGGCTACGACAGCTACGATCTCTTTGACCTGGGCGAGTTCGATCAGAAAGGCTCCCGCGCCACCAAATATGGCGACAAAGAGCAGCTTATCGCCGCGGTAAAAGCACTGCGGGCGCATCATGTCGGCGCGATCATGGACGTGGTGCTTAACCATAAAATGGGCGCGGATGAAAAAGAGCAGATGCTGGTTAATCGGGTCAATCCCGATAACCGCGACCAGATAGAGCCGGAAGCTTTTCAGGCAGAAGCCTGGACCCGATTTATCTTTCCCGCACGCGCCGGGCAATATTCTGCTTTCGTCTGGGATTATAAATGCTTTAGCGGCGTCGATCATATTGAAAACCCCAATGATAATGGCGTGTTTAAAATCGTCAATGACTACACTGGCGAAGGCTGGAACGATCAGGTTGATGATGAGCTGGGTAATTTTGATTATCTGATGGGCGCTAACATCGATTTCCGCAACCGAGCGGTGACGGAAGAGCTTAAGTACTGGGCGCGCTGGATGATGCAGCAGCTCCCCTGTACCGGTTTTCGTCTCGATGCAGTCAAACATATCCCTGCCTGGTTCTATAAAGAGTGGATTGAACATATTCAGGAAGTGGCTGAACAGCCGCTCTTTATCGTCGCGGAATACTGGTCGCATGAAGTTGATAAGCTACAGCACTATATTGAACAGGTTGAGGGTAAAACCATGCTGTTTGATGCCCCGTTGCAGATGAACTTCCACAATGCCTCACGCCAGGGCGCGAGCTATGATCTCAGCCAGCTGTTCAGCAATACGCTGGTGGAGAAAGATCCCTGGCATGCGGTGACGATTGTGGCTAACCATGACACGCAACCGCTGCAATCTCTGGAAGCCCCCGTCGAACCCTGGTTTAAACCGCTGGCCTATGCGCTGATCCTGCTACGAGAGGAAGGCGTACCGGCAATCTTCTATCCGGATCTCTTTGGTGCCAGCTATGAAGATGAAGGCGATGATGGTGAAAACTATAAAATCGATATGCCGGCGATCCCGGAGCTGGAAGCGCTGATCCGCGCCCGACAGCTCTATGCCCATGGCGTACAAACGCTGTGGTTCGATCACCCAAACTGCATCGCTTTTGCCCGCAGTGGAACAGAGGAAAATCCGGGCTGCGTGGTGATTATGTCCAATGGTGAGGAAGGAGAGAAGATGTTGCCGACAGGCGAGGCGCTGGCAGGGAAAACCTGGCGGGATTATCTGGGGAATCAAACCGGGACGGTAACCGCAGACGAGCAGGGAATGGCGCTGTTCCGCTGCAACGCGGGCAGCGTAAGTGTCTGGGTAGTGACAGAACAGAAATAGGTTGCTGGTGCAGAAATCTTCAGCCCGAAGATGCTGCCATGGCGTACGGTAACCTTGTGTCGGCCTGATAATCTGGCGACAAAGAGAGCAAGAAACAGGCCGTGCGAAGTCAACCGCACGGCTTTTTTGTTATCAGGATTTGGCGTTTTTCATCATCATTTTATGATGTTTTTTGCCGCCCGCATCCGTGGAGGTCTGAGACTGCTCTTGCGCAGGTGCGGTCTGATTCTGTGCCACCAGCGCAGCCTGACATTCCGCTGTTGGGTTTTGCACTTTCTGTAGCCTCAGCTTGTCGTAGTGCAGCTCCATACCTTCCAGTTCCAGCGGCATCACCCGAACCTGATTATTCACATTCACCCAGTCGCCATCAAACAGGGTTACTTTACCGGGTTTGGCAATGACGCGCTGCCACTGACGGCAATCGAGCGTGTCGCCCTCTGCTGTAATAATCAGGCTGGCGATCGCTTCCTTGCTGACTAACCCTTTTTGCGGCCCCATTGTCTGCCAGTTACCTACCAGGTTGGCTGGAGGAGGCGTTTTTACCGCGCTCTGGTAGTTGGGAATGTCCGCACAGCCAGCCAGCGCGACGGTCGCCAGAGTCATTATCATCCACTTTTTCATTTTCATTTCCTGAGTATGCAGTCAGGCGCTACGTTATAATTTCTCCTTAATTACCGCAAGCTGCATCACGTTCTCCCGCTCAGTTAATATCCACCCATCCGCCCCGGCATTCCCCCGCTTGCGGCGGGCGTGTAAACTACGCCTATTACCGACAGCGGGACAGAGTGATGAAAAGTATTGAAGAGTATTACGCCACGGCACGGGATCTTTTTTTGGAAGCTCACCCTGAGATTAAAAGCGGCATTGCGCAATTAACTGCGGAAAATGCCGCCGCGATGGGGATGTCGCTCTCCCAGTTACAGAGTATGCAGGCTGACCGGGCTTATGCTGCTTTCACTCGTGAAAAGAAACTGGATGGCATGCTCTTCGCCATCCAGCTGGCTGAACCTGATAAAGCCGTAGCGAATGAAGCTATCGAAGCTTATCTGCGACAGCACGCTACGGCGCTTGGTATGAGCTGGGAAGAATTTTGTATTAAAAACGAGCTTTAAATTCCCCCTGGTGGCTGGTCTGCTTCCGGGCCAGCCTTGTTTTAACGGCTGTTTTGATACCCGTTTCCTTCTCGCCTTTCCCTTGCTCAGAATGGTCTCAAAGGCCTGATAACAGCATATTATTGTTCGATAAAAGAAACTGGTTGCGCTATATATGCTGGCAACTTTCTGTGGCATTACAGCCACATCGTCAGCATGAACAGACTTTGGCAGTGAATGAAATAAACAGGCCTTAACGATATTTTAGACGGCGCCTGCGCCAAATTAAGATAATTCTTAAAAGATTGCTTTGCCGCCGCTTTTCACGTATGTTGTGCGCGCGGTTTGAGGGTGAAAAACCTGCACATCAAGCCCGCACATGGACGTTACAAGGCAGTTACCGAGCGGTTTCTCTTCGCCGGACTCCTGTAAGAACCTTGAGTCATGAATATGCAACTGAATAAATATAAGTTTGACCAGGTTATCTTCCTGTTTCTTCTGGCATTGTGTTTAGCGGCTCTGGGCTTGCAGTGTCGCAGCTACCATGCCCTTTCTCTTTTCTGGCCCTGCAATGCACTGCTTTTAGGGCTGCTTATTCGTTTCCCCCGCTTTGATACGCTCTCCAGCCTGCCAGCTATCTATTTCGGTATGGTCTGCGCGGACCTTTTATATGGCACCCCTTTTGAAGTTTCGCTGGGCTTAGATGCAGCGAATATGGTTTTTATTGTGACAGGTCGAGCCGTTCTGCTCTCTCCTCTCCTTTCCCGCTCCTATCCGCGTCGGCTACAGGCTTTGATCAGAGTTTTTCCTGCTTCCATTACCGCTGCCGCCGTCTGTGCTGCGGTGGGATCGTTCACCAGCCAGCGCTATTTTCATGATGACCTGCTAAAGGGCTGGATCTCCTGGTTTTGTGAACAGGTTTCCACCTCAATCCTGTTGCTGCCGCTGGTGATCACCTTTCTGCGCAGGGATGAACTTACACAGTTTATGGCTGATTTGCGTGAAAGCAGCCTGATGCCGCTGCTCTCGCTGCTGTTTTCTACGGTGGCGGGGATCTACGTTGGCGGCGGCGGCAGCCTGATTTTCCCGCTGCCTGCCTTGATGTGGTGCGCGGTGAGCTATCCGATATTTCTCACCTGCCTGCTCACCTTATTTACCGGCATCGCAGAAATCACTCTGGTCGCCAGCAACGTGCTGAATATTCAGGGTTCAGACGATTTCTTCCGCATCGACAGTCTGGCTTCAGCAAGGCTGGGCGTGGCGGCGATGACCATCAGCCCGTTGATTGTCGCGCTGAGTAGCACCGCCAATAAAAAGCTGGTCGCCAGAATTACCCAACGCGCAGACTATGACTTTTTGACGGGTGCTCTCACCCGCAGCGGGCTTTCCTCACGCCTGACCACGCTGGCAACCCGACGTAACAAGCAAAACAGTTTTTACGGTGCAGCTTTTGTCATTGATATCGACAGGTTCAAAAGCATCAACGACAACTATGGCCATGCGGCCGGAGATTTTGTGCTGGCGAAAACCGTTGAGTGTATCCGGCAGTCGCTACAGCAGACGGCGCTTATCAGCAGGATGGGAGGCGAGGAGTTTCTGGTACTTATTGAGGGGATTTCTCAACCAAGAGCTTACCTGCTGGCGGATCGTCTGCGCCAGAGCATTGAGCGCAACGCTATTGTGCTGAACAATATCAATCTGAGTGTGACGGTAAGCATCGGCATCAGCACGCTGAATATTACCGATCCATCCAGTCTGGATGAGTCAATTAAACATGCAGATGAACAGCTCTACATCGCCAAAAGCAGCGGCCGGAATCGGGTCAGCCCCGAGTTTGTACTGTGACTCTTTAAGTTTCAGAGAACAAAAAACCCGCCGTGGCGGGTTATCCTGAACTTGCTCAGCCTGTCAGGCTTCGTTTTCGATGCGGTTCACTTCAATTTCCATGTCCTGAATATTTTTATCCAGTTCATCCAGTAAACCGCCCTGCTTAGTGAGCAGGTCGTTGATCCTCTCTGCAAACTCAGGATGCTTATACTCGCCCTGATCAAAAGCGAGCCAGTGCGCTGAAAGGGTTTCCACGTTGGATTGTGCATAGTGGCGCATTTCTTTTAACTGAGAAGTTACATCACGTACGTGGTCGGTCGGCGTTTTGTGTTCTTCGTTGTCACTCATGCAATTATCCTTCTTGGTTAAAAAAGCACTCATAAATTCTGACCCTCAGGGTTAGCGGAAGTTCATTAACACTTTTTTAACCCGACGGCGACAGGGCCAAAAAGGCCGCCATCGCTGGCGGCCAGCAGGCCTTAGTAGTAGGCAATTTTACGATCTGTTCCGTTAATATTGACGGTAATGTATCCCGCAGCCGTCGTCGTGGTGGGTGCGGTAGCCGCAATGGTGGCCACGGTTAAGACCCCTTTCTCATTTGCGCCGATCCCTGCCAGTCCATTATGCAGGCTCATCCTTGCACTCGGCGACGTAGTACCGATGGTGCTGGTATCGGTGACTTCGCTAAGATCCGCTGTAAAGAGGGCACATACACCGGCATCGAACCGGGTGGGGCCGTTTGACTTCAGGTTGAACATCGTGTCACCGCTGCCCGCTTTCAGCTTGACCCAAATTTCAGCGTAGGTAACGCCAATCCTGTTTAACTTCACGTCCAGTACGGCTGGCGAACCTTTGTGCTGGATATCCGCGTAGATAGCGGTCGCGCATCGCGAAATATTCAGCCAGGTCAGACAGGAAGAAACGGCAGTGACCGGATTGCCAGCCGTGCCGGAAAGCACGTCATTGCTGACTTTGCTGATCATCTCCACCACCCACTGCTGATTATCTTTTGGCAGGTGTACCTTGCCCAGCCTGTACCATTTGTCCGTTGCTGAAGTATTGGTCACCCTGTAGCCGGAGTACCAACCTACTTTCATTGATCCGGTCATGTTGGTACCAAAGTTCTCATCACGGCGCCAGCCATATTCATAACCGGATAACCAGCGCTCACTTGTGGCATCCAGTGTGACTTTGGCACCCGCCTGCAGGTTAAGCTGACGGATCAGCACGCGGCCGTTGCTCATATTCAGTGGATTTTCGCAATCCTCCAGACTCAGCGCATCGACAATCCATTGTCCCTCACTGAGATCCCCCGGGAAGCGGGTGTGCTCCATCCAGACGTTATGCAACACCCCTTGCGTCACACGCGGCATGTAGAGCGTGGCATCGCCATAGCCCGTCTGGAAATTGGCGTTAGTGATCTCAACCGCCGTTGAGTGATCCCAGACGCCAGTGGTCGTACCGGACCAGCCAATCTCAATGACACGGGCGAAAGTAGTAAGGGTATAAATTTGCTCAAACTTAGTATCAAGCGTATCCAGCAGTTTGATTACCGTACCGCCGTTATTCTGCGCACGGAAGCTGTTGATCAAGACTGATTCTCCCGCCACCATGGTGTTTTCAAAGAACGGCTGCTGGTTACTACACATCGTCGCCTTAATGATACCCTTGTTAGCAGTAATATCTGCCGATGCCTGGCCATTCCAGCAGATTCCCTTAAGCGTCGTGCGTCGCGCCTTGACCTTGAACACCGGTGATGTGGATTTGTTGGAGATAATGGTCGTCCGGGGCATTCCCCCATGCGGGTTATGATCGCCAAAGATATAGAAGAACGGCATCTCGGTGCCGGAGTAATCAATCGGGTTGATAAGGAATTTGCCCGAAGGAAAACGTACACCCAGACTTTTGGCATTGTTGTTGTAGCTCTGTGCCCAGGCCATCATTAACTTAAAAGCACCACTGTCATCCGTGGTGCCATCCCCTTTCGCGCCGAAATGGTAGATATTTAAGTCATCAGGATCGTTGATCACGCGTTTCCAGTAAAAACCCTGTCCGGCGGCTAACGTACCCGAATCATCGGTGACGGTAGTAGCGCTGATAAAGCCGACAAATTCACCGCCGCCATGAAATGTTGAGTCCTTATCATAATAGCGGCGTAACACGGCCAGCTCGCCAGTTTTAGCTGGCGCGGTAGTTCTCAGTTCTGCAAATGAATTAACTTCAATCATAATAACCTCCGGGGCAATAAGCCGTTGCTAATCGCCTCAATTAATTAAAAAAATAAGAGAGAAAATAATAAAAGGAATATAGAGAATTAAGAAAGAATGATTAAAGCTCCCTGACTACCATCACCTACTCCTTAACAGGTGATGCCCTACTCTTTTTTAGCAGCACAAACTTTATTCCACGTATCATTGTGAACATTGATGGCTTTGATGGTTCTGATATCCATCACCTGCCAGTCCTTTCCATAAGTCTGGACAGGATTAAATAGCGTACATGAGGAGTCAGAAACCATTTGAGGATTATTACGGGTTGTTATATGACGAGTCGCGCAGCTTGTTACGAGCGTCATCATCATTAAGCATATTATTGCTTTCATGGACATTCTTCACCGCCTTAATATCCTGAATCTGTTTATTGGCCACTATGGCAATACGGTCACTCTCTTCCTGTGCTGCCGCCACGTCAGAGCGGGCTTTTTGCTGCACTTTGCCGATTTTTTTACCGCCAAACCAGCTGACAATCAGCGCCATCAGCACCACGCCAATCCCGGCGAGAATATGCCAGCTACCGCTGAACAGAGCGAAAAATGTACTCATGCTTTATCCTCCTTCATGACCTGAGCTTTAGCGTTCAGGGATTTCTGACGTACAAATTGCGCAATGACTGCCATGGCAACCAGGAAGGAGGCGATCAGCCCCAGATAGTGTTGTGGGATAACTGTCTTGACGTCGCCTGGCAAAGAGCTCCAGGCATTCATCGCTGAGTCCGGGAATGATTGCACCCAGGCCCCGACAAACGACCCTATAGAAGCAAGCCACAGGGACCAGGTCTTAAAGAGTAATTTTGCATGCGCAACCAGCTCGATTTTACCGTGCCTGGTAATCCACCAGACGGCAAAAGCCACCAACAGAACCAGCATAATAAAGAGAATAAATTTCATATAATCTCCTTATAGGCATCATAATTCCCACTGCGCATCACCTGCGCGTGCCGTTTTGCCCGCTGCGGTGTTTGCCTGGCCCAAATGCTGCTCAGCATCCCTTCCGCCGCGCCATCAAAATTGCCGACCGAGATCATCACCAGGGTATTTTTAAAGGCGAGCAGCCCATCAACCCCCAACTGATAAGCCATGCTATAAAGCACGTCAGCCCTGGCCGGATTACATTGCTTCATTGCGGCCACCAGGGTTGGGTTGCTGTTCATTTGCCCTATTTTTTCATCTACCATTCTTTGCATCCAGATATCTCCTACGTTTCTTGGTACGGTAAATTGATAATTAGCTAACGGGGCATTTTTGGGGCCTATTACTATTCCACAGGCCACCGTTGGGTACCCTTCCGTGTCAATATAGGGTCGTTCTTTATAACCCTCTTCATAAGCCAGTATTTGAATGACTTTACTCATACTTCACCTCCGTAATTACTTTTATGCAGACGCATAAATTCTTCAGGAATGAATTCCCCGGTGTGTAAAGTGCTTCGATTGGGTAAATTAAATTGCGTTACTAACACACTAGATCGGTAATTGCGTACGCAACCACTTTTTTGGAAATAATTTATCTCTCGCACTCAAGGGTAATTTCAAGCGCCGACAATACGCCCTCCACAAAGCCTTCAGCCGTCTGTAACTGTTTGCGGATTGTGCCATCGGCACAGCGGCGTCTGCGGGCAATAGAGCGTAACGAGATCCGGTAATGATAATGGGCGACCAGGAGAGAATGTTCTTCAGGGTGAGTGATTTTCAGGCGGCTGATGCAGCTGTCGAGGATCATACCATCGTTGTCGCTGCATGAGGGCCGCGAAGCGGAGGTGGAAGTGATCAGGCCACGGAACCCCGCAGCAATATGTGAATAACTCACCCCACTCCGCTCTGTAGCCGCCCAGCCACCCCATCTTTCCAGCAATAGTTTGATATCGCGCATGTTAACTCCCTCATTATCTGGAGAGGAGAGACCCTCTCTGTTGAGCATCTTTCATCCACAGGTTCTCGTGTTCCCGGCATGCTGCCTGAATTATGGAGAGGTGCAGTGCTGACACGCTGTCACCGTGTCAGGTGCAATGCTTTGCCAGCGGTTAGGCTGGGCGGCCAGGTTGTCAAAGAGCAGCGGGTTTCAATACCCTGGGTGAAGCGCTGAAAATCCCTTTACGTATCGAACTGACTTAATTAATAGCAATCGCTATTAACCCTGTCAATAGCAAAGCGTGTTTGACGAAAAATACGCTTAGCTATAAATTCTGGTGTATGAAACCGAATACACTCGCCTACCGATTGAACATGGCTATGACCATGATGGGAATTACCCAGGGTGCTTTAGCAAAAGCCTCCGGCGTATCGCAACCTACTATCTGGCGTCTGACCAAAGGGGAAGCAGAAGGCTCCCGCAAATTGGTGGATATTGCCAGAGCGCTTGACGTCAACGTGCAGTGGCTCGCCAGTGGCGAGGGAGAGATGCGTGGCACTACGGCAATTAGCGCCATTGACAAAGTAAAGAGTGGTACTACTATCTCCGTTTGGGGTGCCGAAGGTAAAACAGGGGAGATCGTCTCTGCACCTAACGGCGTAAAGGCGAAAAAGAGCTGGCGTGCCTATATTCTTGACCGCAACAGCGGCTGCTCAGAAGCCACAGCGGGCAGCATTATCATTATCGATACCGACGTACCACCTGAATCTGGAGATTTGGTGATAGCGAAGGTGAATTCCCGTTTCTCCGTCTATCGCTATCTTGAAGGCCCCTCTAATGGTTTTTTGACCGTCGATGACCCCAGACTCCCTGCTGTGGAGCTCTCTGATGAGTCAGAACTTATTGGTGTAGCAATCTTCCTGATCCGTGATTTAAGGCGGTAAGTACTCACATCCTGCCCGTGCAGGATGGTTTCCTTGTAATGCCCTCCGGATACTCTGTGCAGAACAGATATCATCAGTTTACCCTCGCGAAAATCCACCCTCTGAGACAGTTAACCAGCGCAAAACCTTTTGCGCATTCATTCAACTGAATAGATTAGTAAAGCTTTCGATAAAATCGCCAGAATAAAGCGCAAAAAAAGCAGAAAAAAAAGAATTAAACCTTAAAAATCAGATAGATAAACTGACAATCCAAGATATTTACACAATAGCTATTGATATTAATAATAACTATAGCTATCGTTTTTAGCGGGGATACATTTCTGCCGTTTATACGTTTTGAGGCAACTCCAGGTGTGACTGGTCTCACTACATTTTTATGCTTTCGGGAGGTCTATGATGTTGATAATCTGGAAACCTTGTCGGCCACAGGGAACCTGTAAAAGCCGTTACAAAGCCCGACGGGCAGCGGTTGTTGCCCAGCGTCAGGAGGACCAAAAACTGGCGAGAAGGATCGTCAAAGAGCTGACTGGTTGTAGATCGGGAGGGGTAAAAACGAGTGGTGAGGATTGATAAAGAACGGGATCAGGGAAGCGCACTACCTGATTGCAGCGCTGGTTACTGTAAAAAACAGTAGAGTTTTCGACTGCTGCAATCAAGCGGTTTTCGCAAGGGATGGCTTTAGCTGGCGAAGGACTTATAGCTGACCTTCATACCGGCCCTGCAAAAGATACAGTTGGCGCCATGGGGATTTTTTGGCGTGATGTTATGGGGAGAGAAACGATACTGACATCCATGACATGACGGACATTTAAATTTAATATTTGGAATAGGAACCTTCATTTTTTTTGAATTATGAGTCTCCACACTATCACTTCAGAAAGCTTTTGTCAGTTTTATCTCGGCCGGCAGGCCTGATAAACACCAGAAAAAAGCAAATACTTTCTTAAAAGGTGATAACGGAAATCATTTAATAAAATTTTACTAAGCTGGCGAATGGCTGGCGACTAAGCCTGAGCTTTCTCAGCAGGCAAACAAAACGCCCTGCACAACCCACCCCGACGGTCAAAAAGCCTTTCTCACCGCTTCAGCTGCCTGAATTATGCTGGGGGCAATCCCCTTCGTCATCTGCAGGAAGAGCAGCGCGCTCTGGGTTATCAGCATCTGTCCCCCTTTCGTCGGCCATCTTTCAGGACACACCGCCGCCAGAGCAGACAGAGCGGCAGAACAGAATGAAAAAAAGAGCAGAAGGATAAAGAAAAGAGCTGAGCGGCACTGGCTTGTGGGTTGCCCTTAGCTCTCCCTGTAAAGTAGCACAATCCCCGCTAAAACCCACTTTACGCCCTATATTTCGCAAGGCAGTCAGAGAGTACCATAGCCAGAAAAATCAGTATGCCGTTGAACTTTCACGGAGTTTTATGGAAATCTCTGGTTCGTCAGCTATGCTTTTGGTTGTTGCTACTTTTCAAACCAAAGGGAAAGACGATGAAAAAATATCTGGGCGGTTTACTGATGTTACTCACTCTCACCACGCTGACAGGTTGCATGCATGACAGCAGCGCAGTGGGGAGCGATGGTCGTCCACATGCGCCAAGCGGTCAGTCAGTGCCTGGCGGCACTCAAGGCTCTGGACCGGTAGGTCAACCACAGTCCTGAAACCTGCCCTACCCGATCAAAAAAATGCCGGCCCTCTGGTCGGTATTTTTTTGCCGCGCTTCACCCACTGTAACGCTCTCTCATCTGCCTGTAGATCAATAAGCGTAAAGGGATAAAGCAGAAGACTGGCCTGCCGATACTCCATCCGAAGAAATCCGCGCAATAACTTTTTTAAATCAGAAAGATAACGCTAAACCTGCATATTCATGATGTCAGTATAAGCACTGACCAGCTTGTTACGCACCTGGATACCCATCTGCATTGATACCGAGGATTTTTGCAGATCGACCATCACATCATTCAGGTTAATGCCTGGTTTACCCAGTTCAAAATCCTGCGCCTGCGTCCGCGCTTCGTTCTGCGTATCACTGATCTTGTTCAGCGCTGCTTTCAGCTCACCGGCAAAATCGGCATGGCTTGAAGCATCACTGCTTCTGCCACTGGCCTGAATTGCTGCGGTTTGCAGCTGTTGCATCACACTCTCAATACCCTGAATTGCCATCTTTTGCCCCGAAAGTTAAACGGTAGAAATTTTGTTGTGAGAAAACTTACCACAATGTCAATGAGACAAAGCCGCTAAATAAGAGCAAAAGATAGGGCTTATCCAGCCATCGAATTTCCTGTTTAAGAAAATAATGGCAGCCATTAGAAGTGAAAAATTTACAGCTAGCCGCATCAGGGAGTCAGTTTTGTTACGACACTACACGAAACAGTCCGGTCAACTGTCAGGCAGGAAAGAGTCATGAATGCAACTGTCACGCAGGATCAACCAGAGAAGAAAGGTCTGAACGACCTCTTCGCTCGCTTACGCGCTAATCCTCGCATCCCCATTATTATTGCGGCGGCGGCGGCTATCGCCATCGTTATAGCTATGGTGCTCTGGGCTAAGCAGCCAGAATACCGCGTACTCTATAACAACCTGAGCGATGAAGATGGCGGTGCCATCATTACTCAACTTACCCAAATGAATATCCCTTATCAGTTTGATGATAAGGGAGGCGCATTAATGGTACCGGCAGCGAATGTCCATGAGCTGCGTCTGCGTCTTGCCCAGCAGGGGTTGCCTAAAGGCGGCGCCGTGGGCTTTGAACTGCTGGACCAGGAGAAGTTTGGTATCAGTCAGTTCAGCGAGCAGGTTAACTATCAGCGTGCGCTGGAGGGCGAACTGGCCCGCACCATCGAAACGCTGGGGCCGGTTAAAAACGTTCGCGTGCATCTGGCGATGCCAAAACCTTCCCTGTTTGTGCGTGAGCAGAAATCGCCAACGGCTTCCGTCACCTTAAATCTGCAACCTGGCCGTGCGATGGACCAGGGACAGATTAGCGCTATCGTGCATATGGTCTCCAGCAGCGTCGCTGGCCTGCCACCGGGTAACGTGACCGTCGTTGACCAGGCTGGTCACCTGCTTACCCAGTCCGATAACGCTGGCCGCGATCTGAATGATGCTCAGCTCAAATACGCCACCGATGTCGAAAACCGTTTCCAGCAGCGTATCGAAGCGATCCTGAACCCGATTGTCGGCAACGGCAATGTGCATGCGCAGGTTACCGCGCAGATCGACTTTAATGCTCGTGAACAAACTGACGAGAAATATCAGCCGAACACCAATCCGGCAAACCAGGCCGTTCGCTCGCGCCAGACCAGCGACAGCGAACAGCTTGGCGGCCAGAATCAGGGCGGCGTACCGGGTGCGCTCTCTAATCAGCCTGCTCCGGCTAACACCGCCCCCATTACCACTCCGCCAGCTAATCAGAATGGCCAGAACGGTAATGCAGCGAGCAATGCGGCGGCGAATCAGGGTTCGACCACCAGTACCGCCAGCAAGTCAGGTCCTTCCAGCACGCGGAATGACAACACCACAAACTACGAAGTGGATCGCACCATCCTGCATACCAAAATGAATGTGGGTGAAGTACAGCGTCTCTCTGTGGCGGTGGTAGTGAACTACAAAGCAGACGCAGCCGGCAAACCGATTGCCCTGACGGATGCTCAACTGAAACAGATTGAAAACCTGACCCGTGAAGCGATGGGCTACTCGGACAAACGTGGTGACAGCCTGAACGTTGTTAACTCGCCGTTTACCGAAGTAGCGGATAACAGTGGCGACCTGCCGTTCTGGCAGCAGCCCTCCTTCATCGACCAGATGTTTGAACTGGGACGCTGGTTGCTGGTGCTGATTGTGGCCTTCATCCTCTACCGCAAGCTGGTTCGTCCACAGCTTGTGCGTAAAGCAGAGCAGGAGAAGGCTGCCGTTGAAGCCGCAGCTGTCGCTAAGCAGACGCTTGCCGAGTCAGAAGGTGATGCGGTCTCCGTGAGCCTGTCGAAAGATGAACTGGATCAGGAACGTAAGTCGCAGCACCGCATGGGTGCAGAGGTTATGAGTCAGCGTATTCGCGAGATGTCAGAAAATGACCCGCGTGTGGTGGCTCTGGTTATTCGCCAGTGGATGAAGGACGAGCTATGAGTCTCACCGGTACAGAAAAAAGCGCCATCCTGATGATGACGATTGGCGAAGACCGCGCTGCCGAGGTGTTTAAACACCTCGACACCCGCGAGGTTCAGCACCTGAGTTCGGCCATTTCCAACATGCATCAGGTTTCGCATAAGCAGCTAACTGAAGTGCTGCGAGAATTTGAGGTGGATGCCGAGCAGTATGCTGCCCTGAGCCTGAACTCTAACGATTACCTGCGCTCTGTGCTGGTAAAAGCGTTGGGCGAAGAGCGCGCCTCTACCCTGCTGGAAGATATTCTCGAAACACGGGAAACCACCAGCGGGATGGATACCCTCAACTTTATGGAGCCGATGGCGGCTGCCGATTTGATCCGCGACGAACACCCGCAGATTATCGCCACCATCCTTGTACACCTCAAACGTGCGCAGGCTGCCGACATTGTTGCTCAGTTCGACGAGCGCCTGCGTCACGACGTTATGCTGCGTATCGCCACTTTTGGCGGCGTGCAGCCAGCCGCGCTGGCAGAACTGACGGAAGTGCTGAATGGCCTGCTCGACGGTCAGAACCTCAAGCGTGCGAAGATGGGCGGCGTGAGAACCGCAGCGGAAATCATCAACCTGATGAAAACACAGCAGGAAGAAGCGGTTATCGAAGCGGTTCGCGAGTTCGACGGCGAGCTGGCCCAGAAAATCATCGACGAGATGTTCCTGTTCGAAAACCTGGTGGAAGTGGACGACCGCAGCATCCAGCGCCTGTTGCAGGAAGTGGAGTCCGAGTCCCTGCTGATCGCCCTGAAAGGGTCCGAGCAGCCGCTTCGCGAGAAGTTCCTCAAGAACATGTCCTCCCGTGCAGCCGATATTCTGCGCGACGACCTGGCAAACCGTGGCCCAATGCGCATGTCTGCGGTGGAGAGCGAGCAGAAAGCGATCCTGCTTATCGTTCGTCGCCTGGCAGAGTCCGGCGAGATGGTGATTGGCGGCGGCGAGGAGCAGTATGTCTGATAAATCTTCTCTGCCCTGGCAGCGCTGGCAGCCCAACGACCTTGGTCAGCTGAATAAACCGCTGGCCGAAGAATTGGTGCCGCCTGAGCAGCCGGAAGATCCGTTTAACCAGCAGCAGTTCGAACTTGAGCAGATGCAGCATCAGGTTCGCAATGAAGCCCAGGGTCTGGGCTATGCCGAAGGGCAGCAGAAAGGTTTTGCCGAAGGTCAGAAAGCGGGTTACGACGCCGGTTTTCAGCAGGGTCTGGCGGAAGCGCAGCAGCAGCAGGCGCCCTTGCAGGCGCGCATGCAGCAGCTGGTTTCTGAATTCAACCATACGCTGGAAGCCCTGGACAGCGTGATTGCCGCCCGTCTGATGCAGCTGGCGCTGGAAGCGGCCCGTCAGGTGATTGGCCAGGCACCGCACGTGGATGGTACCGCCCTGCTGCGTCAAATCCAGGGGATGATCCAGCAGGAACCGATGTTAAGCGGCAAACCTACGCTGCGCGTACATCCGGACGATTTGCAGCGCGTTGAGCAAACGCTTGGCGCTACGCTCAGCCTGCACGGCTGGCGTCTGATGGCTGACAGCACCATCCATCCCGGCGGTTGCAAAGTCAGCGCGGAAGATGGCGACCTGGATGCCAGCCTCGCTACGCGCTGGCATGAACTCTGCCGTCTTGCGGCACCTGGAGAGCTTTGATGACGACTCGTCTTTCACGCTGGTTAGGCTCACTCGACGCCTTAGAGCAGCGTTTATCGCAGCTGCCGGAAGTACGGCGTTATGGCCGTTTAACGCGCGCCACCGGCCTGGTGCTTGAAGCTACAGGTCTGCAATTGCCGCTGGGTGCAACCTGCGTTATCGAACGTTCCGATGGCAAAACCGTCTCGGAAGTGGAAAGCGAAGTGGTTGGCTTTAACGGTCAGAAACTCTTTTTAATGCCGCTGGAAGAAGTCGAAGGCATTCTGCCTGGCGCGCGCGTTTATGCCCGCGTCACCGGCGAGCACAGCGGCAAACAGCTGATGCTGGGGCCGGAACTGCTGGGCCGCGTACTGGACGGCAGCGGTCGTCCACTGGATGGTCTGCCTTCACCTGAGACCGGCTACCGCGCCCCGCTGATCACCCCGCCGTTCAACCCCTTACAGCGCACGCCAATTACTGAAGTGCTGGATACCGGCGTACGTGCCATCAACGCCCTGCTTACCGTAGGACGTGGACAGCGTATGGGCCTGTTTGCCGGTTCCGGCGTGGGTAAAAGCGTGCTGCTGGGAATGATGGCGCGCTACACCAAAGCCGATGTGATTGTGGTCGGGCTGATTGGTGAGCGTGGCCGTGAAGTCAAAGATTTTATCGAGAACATTCTCGGCACCGAAGGGCGTGCGCGCGCGGTAGTTATCGCCGCGCCAGCAGATGTCTCTCCTTTATTACGTATGCAGGGTGCCGCTTACGCCACGCGTATTGCTGAAGACTTCCGCGATCGCGGTCAGCACGTGCTGCTGATTATGGATTCCCTGACCCGCTATGCGATGGCGCAGCGTGAGATTGCGCTGGCCATCGGGGAGCCTCCGGCAACTAAAGGCTATCCCCCTTCCGTGTTTGCCAAACTCCCGGCGCTGGTCGAACGTGCAGGTAACGGCATTGATGGCGGCGGATCGATTACCGCCTTCTATACCGTTCTGACCGAAGGCGACGATCAGCAGGATCCTATCGCTGACTCGGCGCGTGCGATCCTTGATGGTCACATCGTGCTTTCGCGCCGTCTGGCAGAGTCCGGGCACTATCCGGCTATTGATGTTGAAGCTTCAATCAGCCGCGTAATGGCACATCTGATTGACGATACGCACTACGCGCGCGTCCGTCAGTTCAAGCAGTTGCTCTCCAGCTATCAGCGCAACCGCGATCTGGTCAGCGTGGGCGCATACGCCGCAGGCAGCGACCCAATGCTGGATAAAGCGATCAAACTCTATCCGGAGCTGGAAGCCTTCCTGCAACAGGGCATGTTTGAACGCAGCACCTTTGACGATGCCTGCCTGCATTTGCAGGCCATCTTTGGCTAACGGTTCTCCTGAACGGAGAAGTCCGACCCTGGCGGAGGCAGTATGGCAAAACAAGCATCACCTATAGAAACCTTGTGTGGTCTGGCGCAGAAAGATCTCGATAAGGCTGCCATTCAGTTAGGCGACGTCCGACGCGCCCAGAAGCAGGCTGACGAACAGTTAGTCATGCTGCTGAACTATCAGGATGACTACCGTAAAACGCTGAATGACACCATGGCCAGCGGCATAGCCAGCACCCGCTGGCATAACTATCACCAGTTTATTGAAACGCTGGAAAGAGCCATCGATCAGCATCGTCAACAGCTCAACCACTGGAATGGCCGTCTGGATACCGCGCTGCGACTGTGGCGGGAGAAACAGCAGCGGCTGCACGCTTACGAAACGCTTCAGGCTCGCGCCGTGGCGAACGAATTATTAGTAGAAAACCGTCTCGATCAGAAACGGATGGATGAATTTGCCCAACGGGCATCATTGAGGAAAGGCGAATGATCACTTTGCCAATTGCGACGAGCGCGACCAGGGTTAACTCTACCAACGCCACAGCTCCATCCGCTTCGGCTGATGTGGGTATGGAGACCACCACGGCTGCGGGCGAAACCCCGGCCAAAGGCGAAGGCGGTAACCAGGGCTTTCTTACGCTGCTGGGAAACAAACTGCTGTCGCTGGCTCAACAAAGCGAAACGGGTCAGGCTTCTACAGCGGCTGCCGCTGCCGACGACGCCGATGCGGCTCAGTCGCCAAAAGCAAAACTGAGTGCGCTGATGGCAGCTTTAGACAAGCCGGAAACGCTCAGCGCCCTGCTTCAGCCGGGTAAAAGCGATAAAGCACTGAAGACGGAAGAGAGTACCAGCGAAGATAACCAGACTGCTGCCCCGGTGTTAAATAGTAGCGATATGCAGACGCTTCAGGCTCTGTTTGCCATGCTGCCACCTGCTGCTGCCCAGCAGCCTGCGGCCATAGCAAAAAATGCCGGGTCACTGACGGATGAGCCTGCAATCAAGGGTGCCAGGCAATCCACGCTCTCTTCTCTGCTCTCTTCGGCTAATAGTGCAGAGGGTGACAGCGATAAAACCAGCGGCAAAGCAGAGAGCCTGACTGCCGCAGTGGGTAAAGAGTCGCCAAAAGCTACCGCTGCGCCGACCTTAACCGCCGCGTTCCAGCAGGCACTTAACCAGAGCGGTAAGAGTGCGGATAAAGAAAATTCAAGTTCTGTCCCAGCAGCGACGATAACCAACAATGTTATCAGCGCGGCTTCTTCCCTTGTCACGCCAACCACCACTTCCATGGTGACGGCACCGGCAAGCGCGCAGCTCAGCTCTCAGCTGGGCAGCCAGGAGTGGCAGCAGGCGTTAGGTCAACAAATCCTGATGTTCAGCAAAAACGGTCAGCAAACGGCGGAACTGCATTTGCATCCTCAGGATCTGGGCAGCATTCAGATCAGTCTGAAGCTGGACAATGACCAGGCGCAGCTGAGTATGGTGTCTAACCACAGTCAGGTTCGTGCGGCATTAGAAGCCGCGCTGCCGCAGCTGCGTACTGCACTGGCGGAAAACGGCATCAGCCTTGGTCAGAGTAACGTCAGTAGCGATGCTTTCCAGCAGGGTCAGAGTTTCAGTGGTCAGCAGGAACAGCAACGTAATAACCACAGTGGCAACACATTTAGTCTTGCATCGGAAAATGACAGTGATGTAACCCCAATTGCCGTTCCTGCCGCGTTGCAGGCGCGTGCAGCCGGTTCCAGTGCTGTTGATATTTTCGCCTGACGGTGACAAACGCATAAGCTAGTGGCAAAACTCGCGTCTTTTCTACCTATTGTTTAGCGCAAGACGCGGGATAATCTGCCCATATCACCGTGGGATAGCGGATTAAGTGGTACCGCACCTCGAAAATAATCACAGGAAGTTATAGCTCATATGACTGATAAGAAAGCCAAAAGCGGCAAACGTAAGCTCCTGATACCCTTGTTACTGCTGGTAACACTGGTTGCTTGCAGCGTGGCGGGCTATACAGTCTGGCGCATGATGAAGTCTCCCGCTGACACTGCCCATGCTGAAAAGCCTGCGGAGCCTGTCGCGCCAGTCTTTTTCGCGCTGGATACCTTTACCGTAAACCTGATTAATCCGGATAACGATCCCGATCGTGTGCTCTACGTTGGCTTTACGCTGCGTCTGCCAGATGAAGATACCCGTCGCCGGATGACCGATTACCTGCCGGAAGTGCGTAGCCGCTTATTGCTGCTGCTCTCCCGTCAGGATGCTTCTTCTCTGAATAATGAGCAGGGCAAGCAGGAACTGGTCAAACAAATTAAAACCGTACTGGCTCCGCCGCTGGTACAAGGTCAACCTCAGCAGGTCGTGAGCGATGTTCTGTTCACTGCCTTTATCCTGAGGTAGAGCAGATATGGGCGACAGCATCCTCTCACAAGCAGAAATTGACGCGCTGCTCAATGGCGACAGCGACAGCGCGGCTGAAGAAACATCCAGCGTTAAAGGCGAAAATGATATTCGTCCTTATGATCCCAATACCCAGCGTCGCATGGTTCGCGAACGTTTGCAGGCGCTGGAGATCATTAACGAACGTTTTGCCCGCTCTTACCGCATGGCGCTGTTTAACCTGCTGCGTCGCAGCCCGGACATCACGGTTGGGGCGATTAAAATTCAGCCCTACCATGAGTTTGCGCGTAACTTGCCGGTGCCGACAAACCTGAACCTGATTCATCTGAAACCGCTGCGCGGCACCGCGCTGGTGGTGTTCTCGCCGAGTCTGGTATTTATCGCCGTTGATAACCTGTTTGGCGGTGATGGTCGTTTTCCGACCAAGGTTGAAGGGCGTGAGTTTACCGCGACCGAACAGCGAGTGATCCGCCGCATGCTGAAACTGGCCCTGGAAGGGTACAGCGAAGCGTGGAAGCCGATTTATCCGCTGGACGTAGAGTATGTTCGCTCTGAAATGCAGGTCAAATTTACCAACATCACGACTTCTCCTAACGATATCGTGATCACCACGCCGTTCCAGGTAGAGATTGGCAACCTGGTGGGTGAGTTCAATATCTGCATTCCGTTCAGCATGATTGAGCCGCTGCGCGAAACGCTGGTGAACCCGCCGCTGGAGAACTCCCGTCAGGAAGACCAGAACTGGCGCGACACGCTGGTGAAGCAGGTTCAACACTCCGAACTGGAGCTGATTGCTAACTTCGGCGAAGTGTCGATGCGTATTTCACGTCTGCTGGCCCTGAAGCCGGGTGACGTATTACCGATTGAAAAACCGGACCGTATTATCGCTCATGTTGATGGCGTGCCGGTCTTAACCAGCCAGTACGGCACCCTGAACGGGCAGTATGCGCTGCGTGTGGAACATCTGATTAACCCGATTTTGAATTCGATGAACGAGGAACAGCGCGATGAGTGACACCAAGAAGCCGTCCGAAGACGACATCTCCGCGGACGACCTGTGGGCTGACGCGATGAACGAACAGACCACTGCCTCATCCGAAGGGGTGTTTAAGGCGCTGGAAAGCAATGATATTGCCGGGTCGTTGCAGGATATCGACCTGATTATGGATATCCCCGTTAAGCTGACCGTAGAGCTGGGCCGTACCAAGATGACCATCAAAGAGCTGCTGCGGCTGACGCAGGGTTCCGTGGTGGCGCTGGAAGGGCTGGCCGGGGAGCCGCTGGATATTCTGATCAACGGCTATCTGATTGCCCAGGGTGAAGTTGTGGTAGTGGCCGATAAATATGGCGTGCGTATCACCGATATCATCACCCCTACCGAACGTATGCGTCGTCTGAGCCGCTAAATGAAGACAGCCCAGGTACAGTCACAGCCGGTGGGTCAGCCGGCGGTTTCTACAGGATCGATGCTGACCCAGGTCAGCAGTGTATTAGCCGTTATCATTCTGCTTATCCTGGCCTGTGCCTGGCTGGCAAAACGTCTTGGCTTTACGCCAAAACGGGGCGTGCGTGGCAGCGACCTGACCGTCAGCGCCAGTTGCCAGGTTGGACAGCGCGAACGCGTGGTGATTGTTGATGTGGAAGATGCCCGCCTGGTGCTGGGCGTGACCGGACAGCAGATCACCCACTTGCATACCCTGCCGCCTAAACCGCAGCAGGAAAATCCGGAACCTCCGGCTGCGGCGGCAGATTTCCGTCAGGTGCTGCAAACGTTACTTAAACGCCCCGGTAAGCCAAAATGAAACGCTTTCTTCCCTTGCTGGCGCTGTTTCTGCTGATTGCGCCCGATGTCCATGCTCAGCTTCCAGGCCTGATGAGCCATCCGACCGCCAATGGCGGCCAGAGCTGGTCACTGCCGGTACAGACTTTAGTCTTTCTGACCTCGCTGACGTTCCTGCCAGCCATCCTGCTGATGATGACCAGCTTCACCCGCATCATTATCGTGTTTGGATTATTGCGAAATGCGCTGGGCACCCCTTCCGCGCCGCCAAACCAGGTACTGTTAGGCCTGGCGCTGTTTCTGACCTTCTTTATTATGGGGCCGGTGTTCGACAAAATTTATCAGGATGCTTATCTGCCGTTCAGTGAGGATAAGATCAGCATGCAGGAGGCGATTGATAAAGGCGCCCAGCCGCTGCGTGAGTTTATGCTGCGCCAGACGCGCGAAGCTGACCTGGCACTGTTCGCCCGTCTCTCCAACTCCCCGCCTTTGCAGGGACCAGAAGCGGTGCCGATGCGTATTTTGTTACCGGCCTACGTCACCAGCGAACTGAAAACGGCATTTCAGATTGGCTTTACCGTGTTTATTCCGTTTTTGATTATTGACCTGGTGGTCGCAAGCGTATTAATGGCGCTGGGGATGATGATGGTGCCGCCAGCGACTATCTCACTGCCCTTTAAGCTGATGCTGTTTGTGCTGGTTGATGGCTGGCAGCTGCTGGTAAGTTCTCTGGCGCAAAGTTTTTATACCTAGATCTGAGGGCGAAACCCATTCGCCCCAAAAAAATCACCTCTCTTCTCTTTTTCTCCGGAGTCACTATGACACCTGAATCGGTTATGGTTATCGGGCACGACGCTATGCAGGTCGCCCTGGCAGTTGCTGCCCCGCTGTTGCTCGCGGCGCTGGCTAGCGGGCTGGTTATCAGCCTGTTGCAGGCAGCTACGCAGATCAACGAACAAACGCTCTCCTTTATTCCTAAAATCCTCGCCGTGGTCTCCACATTGGTCATCGCCGGTCCGTGGATGCTGAATCTGGTACTCGACTATATGCGTACCCTGTTCGCTAACCTGCCTTATATGATCGGTTAATGATTAACGTCGACAGCAGTCAACTGGTGTTCTGGATCAGCCAACTTTTCTGGCCGCTGGCGCGCGTGCTGGCGCTGATCATGACTGCGCCTTTATTAAGTGAAAAGGCCATCAGTAAAAAAGTCAAAATCGGCCTGGGGGTGATGATCACCTATGCGCTGGTGCCCTCTTTGCCCCCGACAAATGTGACCTTGTTCTCAGTTGGTGGTTTCTGGTTGCTGATTCAGCAGATTCTGATAGGCATCGCTATAGGTTTTACGATGCAATTCGCTTTCGCTGCGGTCAGAACAGCGGGGGAAGTGATTGGTTTGCAGATGGGACTCTCTTTTGCCACCTTCTTTGATCCCGCCAGTCGACTGAACATGCCGGTACTGGCCAGATTTTTAGATATGCTGGCTATGTTACTGTTTCTCTCCTTTAACGGTCACCTGTGGTTAATTTCCATGGTGGCGGACAGTTTTCATACTTTACCCATCGGTGGCGATCCGATAAACGGTAACGCTTTCCTGGCTCTCACCAAAGCCGCCAGTCTGATTTTCCTTAACGGTCTGCGATTAGCGTTACCCTTGATAACTTTGCTGCTCATCCTTAATTTGGCCCTGGGTTTGTTAAACCGTGTTTCACCTCAGCTCTCCGTTTTTGCCATCGGCTTCCCGGTCACCTTATCGATAGGGATCATCTTTATTAGCCTGATGATGCCTCTGTTTGCCCCTTTCTGTGAGCATTTGTATAGCGAAGTGTTTGATTTGCTCTCCACCGTGCTCAGTGAAATGCCCGCAAGATAAACTTAACTATTGGTTGAGTGTAAGATAACCATTGTTAAGCATACGAAATATGTCAGTGCATTTTTCGAACCAAATTTATCAGAATTTCATTAAGGAAATTCTGATAAATGCGATGAGACAATGAAAATTATTCTTATTAAATCCCACTTAGCGTATTTTGATTCCTGAAATAGCCGAAATGTTGCGAGAACGTTAATGTTCACAAAACAAACAAACGACTGTTTTTAATGGAATTTTTATTTTTTCTGGTTTATCTTGTGCTCCAACACATTTTCCGGCATTGTCAACACGCCGCTGAGGGGCACACATTCGCGTGACGAATGTTTTTTAGGAATCGTCCTATCAGACTTTTCTGTGTTTTGCGCGATAGTGGCGTAGCTCACAAAAAATACGCTGTAAGCTATGCTAAGACAATTTGCCAGTAAGTAACGCTGAATGCCCATTTTAAGCGTTTCTTCACGGGTCATTATATCGACTAAACTCAAATAAAGTTTCGGGCATGGATAAATCTGGCCGGGCTTTTTCCGCCCTTGCAGATTAAATGCCTGATAATAATAAGACAATTATAAGACTACTTTACTCTCGTACTACACAAACGCGTAATTCATCGTTGATTTAAACGGATAACAATTTGGTGAGGGTCGCTACAATGCCAACGATTATTATGGATTCATGCAGCTATACACGGCTTGGGCTTACAGATTATATGACTGTGAAGGGTGTTAAAAAGAAAAACATTACTTCCGTCAACGATATTGATCAATTACAAGCAAAATGCCAGCAGTATCAGCCAGGCGTGGTTTTTATTAACGAAGACTGTTTTATTCATGAAGCAGATGCAAGTCAGCGCATAAGAACCATTATTATGCAGAACCCTGACACGCTCTTTTTCATATTTATGGCCATCTCTAACATCCATTTTGAGGAATATCTCTACGTTCGTAAGAACCTGATTATTACATCAAAATCGATTAAACCGGCCACACTTGATAACTTGCTTGTTTCCTATTTTCAAAAGAAACTCAATGTTTCTCCGCGGTATTCCGCAGGCTTCGATGTTCACCCATTGACGTTGAGCCAAACAGAGTCAAATATGTTGAAGATGTGGATGTCTGGCCACGATACGATTCAGATATCGGATAAAATGCAAATTAAGGCCAAGACCGTTTCCTCTCATAAAGGGAACATTAAACGTAAGATTAAAACACACAACAAACAAGTTATTTATCATGTGGTTCGTTTGACGGATAATGTCACCAGTGGCATTTACGTTAACGTGAGATAAGCTCTCTTCCGCACTAAAAAAGCCGGCCTTGCCGGCTTTTTTAGTTAAAAGCGTTAAGCAGATCTCACTTTCTCATTAAGCCTTTCCTTTTTGCTGCCGATGTTCTGTAGACAGACCGAAGCTCCCCGCTTCGTTTACCCTACAGAGAGCAAAAGGACATGAAATCATCAAACCTCAATGCCGATCGGATCAGCTTTTGGCAGCATTTACGCCTGGTGCCCCTCTTTTCCGTTATCCTCGGTGGTATTTTGCTGCTGTTCGCCCTGTGTATTGGCATGGCCAGCTACTTTTTAATTCAAAGTAACCAGTCGCTACAGGACGTGACAGAAGAAATTCAGGTCCGTATGGCTATTTCCAACAGCTCAAACCATTTACGTACTGCCCGCCTGAATGTTATTCACGCCGGAGCCTCTGCACGTATTGGTGAGATGGATGCATTTAACGATCACCTGAAGCAGACTGAAAAACGTATTAAGCAGGCTACAACCAGCTTTAACGACTATCTTAATCGTCGGGTAAAAACGCCGGCGGATGTCGCCCTGGATGCGGAACTCAAAACCCGTTTTGACGCTTATGTCACTCAGGGATTGCTCCCCATGTTGAAGAGCGCCAAAGATGGCAGCTTTGAAGGGGTGATTGCTCAGGAGACAGATTATACCCGCAAGTTTGATGATGCTTATAATGCCGTTCTGCTGAAAGCTATTGCGATACGCACTCAGCGCGCTGATGCCATTAATAAAGAGGCGGAAGCGCAAACCCGGCTCGGCTTTATTATGATGGCCTGCGCTTTCGCCGCTGCACTGCTGCTGACGCTCGCCACCTTTATCTTCCTGCGCCGGGTAGTTATCACCCCTCTGCGTCAGGCAGTAGAGCGTATTGAACATATTTCTCGTGGCGATCTGACCGCGCCGCTGCAAAGCTGGGGCCGGAGTGAAATCGGCACGCTCAGCAGCAATCTGCAAATTATGCAGCAGTCGCTGGTTAAAACGGTGGGAACCGTTCGCGAAGGTGCCGTGGCAATCTACCAGGGTTCCAGCGAAATCTCCGCGGGTAACACAGACCTCTCTTCCCGTACCGAGCAGCAGGCTGCCGCGCTGGAGGAGACCGCTGCCAGCATGGAACAGCTGACCGCTACCGTGAAACAGAACGCCGAAAACGCCCATCATGCCAGCCAGCTGGCGTCTGATGCTTCCGGTAAGGCGCGTCAGGGTGGCGATATTGTAAGTGGCGTAATCAGCACCATGAACAATATTTCCACCAGCTCGAAGAAGATTGCAGAGATCACTACGGTGATTAACAGTATCGCCTTCCAGACCAACATCCTGGCACTGAACGCGGCGGTAGAAGCGGCCCGTGCGGGAGAGCAGGGTCGTGGCTTTGCGGTAGTCGCCAGCGAAGTGCGTAATCTGGCGCAGCGCAGTGCCGGTGCGGCGAAAGAGATTGAAAGTTTGATCGCTGAATCAGTCAATCTGATAGGTCAGGGGTCGTCTCAGGTTAGCCATGCCGGCGATACTATGACGGGGATTGTGGATGCTGTGCGGCGCGTCACGGATATTATGGCTGAAATTGCCGCCGCGTCAGACGAGCAGAGCCGTGGTATTCAGCAGGTAAGCCTGGCGGTAACAGAGATGGATAATGTGACTCAGCAGAACGCCTCGCTGGTTGAGGAAGCCTCTGCGGCCGCCTCCTCTCTGGAAGAGCAGGCTTCTCGCCTGACCCAGGCGGTTGCAGCTTTCCATTTAAGTGACAGCACGCCACGCCATGTGGCGACAGCGCCTGTTCAGGCTAAAGCGCCTGCATTACGCCCTGCCCTTGCTAACACCAGTGAAAACTGGGAAACCTTCTGATCGATAAAAAGGGGCGATTTTCGCCCCTTTATCTTTTCTGCTACTCGCGCTGCATCTGCTTACGGATAAGGTAATAAGAGATCCATTCAGGAGGCTGGATGAGGCTCGACAAATATGCCGTCATCATGTCCCTGTTCATTAAAGAACCAGATCCCCATCGGGTAATCTTCTAAAGCGACCAGATACATAGTCCCTTCGCTAAAGTCTTCCACCGCCAGTACCGTGCCGGGACGACGAGGCCCTCCATCGGTTTTGACCGTGACCCGTTCATTGACTTTCATGACGCTTCTCCCAGGCTGAATAGTGGGCTAAGTTTACCTTAAAATCCCGCAGACGGGAGAGTACCTAGCGGCGGGCAATTACCCAGACAGCATGTACGATACCCGGAATATAGCCACACAGGGTCAGCAGAATATTCAGCCAGAACGCCCCGCCAAATCCTACCTGCATAAATACGCCTACCGGGGGTAAAATAATAGCAATAATGATGCGTAATAAGTCCATGTCGCCTCCATAGCGTGGAAAAATGATTAGTGTGTAATCAGTTGATAATTATAGCACTGGCGCGCGGAGCACTCCTGGTGCGCTGTGTAAATCCTCGTAATTCCCGCCCAAAGCTGGTTTTTCGCTTTCTTAACGTTTCACTGCGAGACTTCTGACATCCCTCCCGCTTAGACTCTTCCCACTGCACCCTCCCCAAAGGCGCAGGCAACCTAAAGTAACAAGGATTTTTGCCCGCGCAGCGCGGGCTTTTTTTCGTCCTTTTCCTGCCTGCCAACTTTTTTACGCCATCTATACTTAGTTCATTTAGTGAACTGGGGAATAGGTTATGGCTACTGCAAAAGAGTACAGCGACATCGTTCAGCGTGAGGTCAGTATCGATATTGAAGCCTTACTGGAAGCGATTCACGATCGATCGGCGGGCGAGGTAAAACCCCTTACGGATGAAAAACAGCAGCATAAGGTTCGGGTGGATGGACGTGAATACCACTCCTATACCGAACTGGCCGATGCTTTTGAACTCGATATCCGGGATTTTACGGTTTCAGAAGTTAATCGCTAAAAAAAATCCCGGCGGTTAGCCGGGAATCAAATTTGATTAATGAAATTCGTTACACAGGAAATTCTCTGACCTGCTAATAGTACCCTAAGTTATCGCCAGGAAAAATCCTAACTTGTACCTGAAGTTGTACAGACCCTGAAAAATTGTACATGCAAATATCGCTGAAGCCGCGTTAAACCTGATGTGAGAAAGCCTTCGTGTTTTCTCCCATCGCTCCCCTCTTTCTTGTCATTTTAAGAATATTCCTGGTGGTTCCGGGCCGGTTCCGGACAGTTTAAATGAGGTCAGCCCGTCAGAGTTGCGGGGCTTCGTTATACTCTATGATTATGCTGATCTTTTCAGGCAGTCCGAGGAGGAAGAGTCATGCCTACGCTACAAGATCCCCTGATGATAGTGACGGATTTAGACGGTTCCCTGCTCGATCATCATACTTACAGCTGGGAGCCGGCTCAGCCCTGGCTTGAGCGCCTGACCGAAGAGAGCATTCCGGTAGTGATCTGCTCCAGCAAAACAGCGGCTGAGATCCTGCCGTTGCAGCGCCTGCTAGGCATTACCAGCTCACCCTATATTGCTGAGAACGGCGCTGTCCTGCACTGGGAAGGGTTTAATGGATCGGGCGATCGTGCCGCAAACAAGGGCTATACGGAGATTTGTCAGACGTTGCAAAAACTGCGCGACAGTCTGGGCTTCAAATTTACCGGTTTTGCCGATGTTACCGAGAAAGAGGTGGCTGAGTGGACCGGGCTGACGCCACATAACGCCGCCTTAGCCAAAATGCGGGAGGGTTCTGAAAGCCTTATCTGGCGGGACTCCGCTACCCGCTTTGAGGAATTCAGTGAAGCACTGGCAGCAGAAGAGCTGACGTTGGTTCAGGGTGGACGGTTCTGGAGCGTAATGAATCAGGGCGCCGGAAAAGGCGCCGCACTGGATCTTCTTCTCCGCCACTATACCCATCCTGTGGGGCACAAATGGCTGACCATTGGCCTTGGAGACGGGCCTAACGACGGCCCTATGCTGGATAAAGTCGATTATGCCGTCATTATTAAAGGCTACAGTAAAACGCCCGTCACGCTGCAACGCGAGGGACGGGACGCTGAAGAGAGGGTGTTTCATAGTACCCATTTTGGCCCTGAAGGATGGAGTGAAGGTTTATCCCATTTCATCAACCAGGGTTAGGTTGTATTCGGTTGTTGCATGCCTGAAGGGCAGCAAATAAAGGGGAAGGTAATGAGTGATTTTTTCCAGAACGGCGTGATTACAACTTTTCATAACCTCACCGATCGACCGGTAGAGGAGCTGGAAAAGGATCTGGTAAGATTTTCCGCGAAGCGCAAGATGGCATTAATTCTGCCATCACTTTTTTCCGAACTGGAAGGACCCGCTCTGAGTAATATTGTCGATGAATTGGCAAAAGTGCCCTATCTTGAGGAAATTGTGATTGGTCTGGACAAGGCCGATCGCGACCAGTTCCTCTATGCCCGTGAGTTCTTTTCACGCCTGCCGCAGCGCCACCGGATTTTGTGGAACGATGGCCCGCGGTTAAAAGCGCTGGATGCCGAACTGGATAAAGAGGGTCTCTCCCCTACGCAGCCGGGCAAAGGTCGTAATGTCTGGTTCTGTACCGGCTATACCCTTGCGTCTGATAAATCCTCCTGCGTAGCATTGCATGACTGCGACATCGTGACCTACGAACGTGGCATGCTGGCCCGGCTGCTCTACCCGCTGGCCAATCCCTCGTTCCAGTATGAATTTTGCAAAGGGTTCTATGCGCGCGTGGCAGATAACAAGCTGAACGGCCGGGTTGGCCGGTTGCTGGTTGGGCCATTGCTTCGCTCGTTGCAGAAAGTGTACGGTCATTCGGAATATCTCGATTACCTCACCAGCTTCCGCTATCCCTTATCCGGAGAGTTCGCTATGCGCACTCACGTCCTGAATGGGATAAAAATACCGGGAGACTGGGGCCTGGAGATTGGTGTTCTTTCAGAGATCTACCGTAATTACACCACGCGACAGAGCTGCCAGGTCGAAATCGCCCACAACTATGACCACAAGCATCAGCCCCTTTCGGAAGAGGATGGTACCGGCGGACTTCGCAGGATGAGCAATGATATTGTTCAGTCGCTGCTGCGTAAGATGGCGACAATGGGGGTAAACCTGACCAGCGACTCTTTCCGCGTGTTGAAAGCAACCTATTACCGCAACGCGCTGGACATGATGGAATTTTACAGCCATGAGGCCGCGCTTAACGGTCTGAAATTTGATCAGCATGCGGAGGAAGCGGCGGTAGAGATGTTTACCCAGGCTATTCTGGAGGCGGGCGCCTCGTTTATTGAACGCCCGAACGAAAAGCCATTTATTCCCAGCTGGAGTCGTGTCCAGTCAGCTTTCCCTGACATTCTGCACCGTATTCATGAAGCGGTAGAAGAAGATAACAAAGGAAACGTTTAGTCTTCTCCGCTAACCCGATTACGTCCGGTTGTTTTTGCCTGATAAAGCCTGCTGTCGGCCACCGATTGCAGGCTTTCAAATTCATATACCTGCTGCTCCTCGCTGGAAGCCACTCCCATTGACACGGTGATGGTCAGCGTGCGCGCAGTGTCAATCAGTACCTCTTTACTGGCCAGCTTTTGCCTGACCCGTTCAGCAATTTCCATCGCCTCTTTCCGCCCCGTTTCTGGCAGCGCCAGGCAGAACTCCTCGCCCCCTATCCTTCCAGCCACATCTTTCGTGCGAATAGCCGACTGGATAGTTGCCGCTGCATGACTTAACACCAGATCGCCAGCCTGATGCCCCCAGGTGTCATTGACGGATTTGAAGCGGTCCAGATCCATCTGGATCACCGAAAAGGGAAGCTGCGCATGCTGGCAGTGATGGGCGAGCTGTTCAGCCTTTTCAAAAAAAGCCCCGCGGTTCAGCAACCGGGTCAGGCTGTCATAGTTGGCCCGCCAGCTTAAGGTATCCTGTAAAGCCAGCATGCGGTCAAACAGGCGGATAATCAGCTGGTGGGATAAAATCAGCACGCCCCCAAACAGCAGCCACATCACGATCAACACCATTGACGCCCGGCCAGTTTCCTCGGCGACGCCCTCCTTCAGGGTCTGAATATTGACCAGGATCCAGTGAAACTGCTGGCTGCGGGTCCAGATAACAAAACGTGAGCCAAAGCGCAGCGTGCCCTGTTTCCGGTCAGCCACCGCCGAAAGCATTTTCTTGCGCTCCTCCGGCGTAAAAGAGTGGCCGGGGAGCGGCAGCGGGTTGCTCTCCACCACCAGCTCCATATTCCTGTTAAAGATCATCACATTGCCGTTTATTCCTGGCGGCAGAGCCTGCTGGAGGTAAGCTTTAAGCCGCGCCAGCGAGAAATCCATGGCCAGAACGCCATACCAGTAACCCTCATAATCGAGAGGAATGCTGGTGGTGATCGCTTCTCCCTGATTATTGAGGCCATCATAGAATCCGGTCCAGAGCATTTTGCGCTCAGGATTAGCCTGCGGCGTCATGCGGGTGAAATAGGGGCGCGAAACCATGCGGGCGTAGCTTTCAAGGGTATTGACCCCCGTAGGGGAGGAATTCAGAAAAAAACCTCCGCGCGAGATGTACCACATGCGTGAATGAAAATTTCTGCGGGAGTCTTCTATTTGCAGCAGCCTGCTGATGCCAAGCGTCGCGGTCAGTTCATCCTGAAGTCGCGACGCGTCGTCGCGGTTCAGCAAATCATGCTGTTTCACCCATCTGTCGGCCACCCCTTTCACAGGAATGGCCTGCGGATTGCCAGGGGCAAGTTGCCAGACCTCGTGATCACGCTGCTGCTCAAACTGAGCCAGTAGCTGAGCGATCTCACTGTTCTTTACCGGGCTTTGCAGCGCCTGCCTCATCAGATTTCGGTAAAAGATTAACTCATCTGTACTGCGCTGACCAAAGCGCTCAAGGGTATTCGAGGTTGTTTGCAGCTGGTCCCGCTTTGTGATCTCATAATCTTCTTTCAGGATCACCGCTTCCCGCCACGTCAGCAGAGTTAAGAGAAGAAAGACCAGCAGGAAACAGCCATGGACTACCCTTTTGGGGGCAACGGACAAGGCGCGCAACAGAATCAAACAAGCTCTCCGGAGGGTAATAATCCATGCAGAAAGTGTAGAGGGGGGAGGAGGTTCCTGCCATCGACAGGATCAAGAGATGTGAAAGCAATTCAAGAGCAGGACAAAATAAACCGCTGTCCCGCTCTCAGTTATTAACCAGCAAGTTGTCTCTGGCCGGTGAGCAGAGGGGCAAGCTCTTCTTCTCTGAACGCTTCGCGCCGGACGCTGTAGCCGTCATACCAGCGACATTCAACCATGCCACTTGCAAAACCTGTCACCACCATCGCCGGACCACCGTTTTTAAGCTGTACTTCATCACTGACCATGATCATGACACACCTCACCATTTGGGTTAACAGACCCTACACAGGGAACTTCAGGTATAGCAGGCCAGGCCGGGCAATTCCGTTAATAAGTAGTAAAATTTATGTTAAATAATGATAAGTGTTTAATAGAAGAAGAAATAAAAAAGCGAGTGAAGATGATCACTCGCTCTTAAACAGGGAAAACTGGCGCTCTGGCGTCAGATTTTGCAACCTTCACAATCCGCTTCGTCGCCTGAGTCGACAGGCACTTCACTGGCCTTTTTTTCCGCGTTGGCTTCAGCCTGTTCCAGTTCGGCATCAATATCAAATTCAAAAATGTCGTCTTTCATTTTCACTCCAGAGTGCATAGCGTTAACAAGCTGCCTTTATACTTATTTACCGCGCATTTTGGCAATTAAATTTACCCCCAACAGCACAATTGCCCCCACAATCAGCCCCAGAACAAGGTTAGCCAGATTGTTGATCAGCGATGCCATCAGGCCGGAATAGTCTGCACTGTAATGGCTGATAAAGTGATGAATAGCCGGTACGCCATGGGCAATAATGCCGCCCCCCACCAGGAACATCGCAATGGTGCCCACCACGGTAAGGATTTTCATCATCCAGGGCGCCAGCGCCAGCAGCGCGCCACCAATACCTTTTGCCACCGATGAAGATTTTTCCTGCAACCACATACCGAGATCGTCAATTTTAACGATACAGGCCACGATGCCGTAAACGCCCACGGTGACCAGGATGGCAATGCCGGCGAGGATCAGCACCTGGTTCATCAGGGGCGCATCAGAGACGATCCCCAGCGTGATGGCCACAATTTCCGCAGAGAGAATAAAGTCAGTGCGTATCGCCCCTTTGATCTTTTTCTTTTCAAATTCAGCGGCATTTTGCTGTGCCAGGTTTTTTATACGCTTCTCTCTGGCTTCGGGACTTTGCTCCGCTTTGTCTTTATGCAGACTGTGCAGCACTTTCTCGAAGCCCTCATAGCAAAGGTAAGCACCGCCCACCATCAACAACGGGGTAATCGCCCAGGGCGCCCAGGCGCTAATCACCAGCGCCAGCGGGACCAGAATCAGCTTATTCAGAAATGAGCCTTTCGCTACCCCCCAGACTACCGGAAGTTCCCGATTCGCTTTTACCCCGCTTACCTGCTGAGCATTTAACGACAGGTCATCGCCCAATACACCTGCGGTCTTTTTTGCCGCAATTTTGCCCATCACGGAAATATCGTCCAGCAGTGTGGCAATGTCATCTAACAGTGTCAGTAAACTCGTTCCCGCCAAAATTCCGTTCCTTATGGTTGTTAATCGTGCTGGCAACAGGGACAAATCTGCACGTCGGTCACCACCATATCGGCAATGCCGTCGCAATCCCACTCAACGCGTACCTTCTGCCCTTCTGCTTCATGATGATGCAGGTATTTACTTACCGGGCTTTCGGTGAGGCCAGCTATCTCTTCAGTAGCAATCAGCTTTTCTCCGACATAAATACGTGCGGTAGCCTGGGTGTTAACCATGCGCTCGCCGCTGATTTTGTAGAGCCGTTTAACGGTGAGTTTGATACTGGCCATGATTTGCCCTGCGCAAAGATGTTAAAGAGTGTGATCTAACCAATTATGAACGAGGAGAGCAAATTGTGTGACCACAATCGTCCTCTTGTGAAAAAAAAAGCGTACTTTCATCTGGTTGAAACTTTTTTTTAGCGTTAACTTAACCCAACTTTTACATTCTGTGAGAAAAAACATGTTACGCCGTGCCCCTGCCCTGCTGCCCTTGTTGTCAGCGCTGTTTGCCCTCTATTTTATCTGGGGTTCGACCTACTTCGTTATCAAGCTTGGCGTTGAAAGCTGGCCGCCAATGATGCTGGCTGGCCTGCGTTTTCTGCTGGCTGGCACCGTGTTGATGGTCTTTCTGTTACTGCGCGGCGAACGGCTTCCCGGCTGGCGACCTGCGCTTAATGCAGCGCTGGTCGGCATCATGCTGCTGGCCGTTGGCAACGGTGCCGTTACCGTGGCTGAACATCAGAACGTTCCTTCCGGCATTGCGGCTGTAATGGTCGCTACCGTACCGCTGTTTGCTATGTGCTTCAGCACACTCTTCGGTATTCAGACGCGCTGGATTGAGTGGCTGGGGATCGCGGTCGGGCTGGTGGGGATTATCATGCTAAACAGCGGTGGCCATCTGGGCGGCAACCCCTGGGGAGCGGTGATGATCCTGGTGGGATCTCTCAGCTGGGCTTTTGGCTCTGTATGGGGTTCACGGATAACTTTGCCGCACGGCATGATGGCGGGGGCCATTGAGATGCTGACAGCCGGTGTGGTGCTGTTGATTGCCAGCACCCTGAGCGGCGAACATCTCACCTCCCGCCCTGGCTTACAGGGTTTACTGGCGCTGGCTTATCTGAGCCTGTTCGGCTCGGTGATTGCCATTAACGCCTACATGTATCTGATCCGTAACGTAACGCCAGCCATCGCCACCAGTTACGCCTACGTTAATCCGATCGTTGCCGTCTTGCTGGGCATTAGTTTTGGCGGGGAAAGTCTGACTTCCAGAGAGTGGCTGGCACTGGCGGTGATTATTCTGGCGGTGGTACTGGTGACGTTAGGTAAATACCTTTTCCCGGCAAAGCCCTCGGTAAAACCCTGCACGCTGGATAAGTAACAGCGCCAGGTAGCGGCAATGACAGGGTGCCTGACCTTTATCACCCTGTTAAACCAGGCTGACAGGTACCAGGTCAGAGGCGCGGCTCTTAAGATGCCTTAAGAATCTTCTTCCGATGAGATCGGCGCGCCAGCTTGCCTGATCCCCTGATAATCTATCTCTGCGTTCCCCGTGGAGGCACAGATCCACTCTTCCAGCCGACTGGAGAGGGCTTCCTCTTCCAGCCGTGTTTTACCCCGCAGCGCGCATTCCCATACCAGCAGGACTTTCCAGCCCGCCGCCGTAAGTTCGGCGATATAACGCTTATCACGGGCGACATTACTCTCAATTTTCCCCAGCCAGAAGGCGGTGCGGGTGGCGGGAACTTTAAACAGATGGCAATGATGCTTATGCCAGAAACAGCCGTGAACGAAAATAATCGCTTTATATTGCTCCAGAATAAAGTCAGGTCGGCCGGGCAGCGTTTTATCCTGCACGCGATAGCTAAGCCCCAGCTCCGTCAGCAGTTCAGCCAGCCGGGTTTCAATAGCGGTATCACGTGTACGGATAGCGCGCATGTTTTTACTACGGATTTCAGAAGAGTGGACGTCAGCCATCGTTATCATCCTTTATGCTTTGGCTAAGTATAGACAACGCTGCTGTAGGCTGGCTCTGTTTTCGTCAGCATCAGCATGCGCCGGGAGAGTTCTTCTTCCTGAGAACTCCCCCGCATATCAGGCCTAAGGTTCGCTGCGCGCTTTCACCGCTTTCGCAATCCACGGTTGCAGAAGTTTAGCCACTGCGGCAAAAGCCGGGACCACAACCGAGTTGCCAAACTGTCGGTAAGACTGGGTGTCCGAGACGGGAATGCGGAAGCGATACTCGCCGGGCGCTTCAAACCCCATCAGTCTGGCGCACTCTCTTGGCGTCAGGCGGCGTGGCCGTCGCTGCTGATTTTCCGCATGGTCAAAGTCAGCTTCGCCCAACTGGCGATCCCATCCACGATCGATCAGGATCTCAGATCCATCTTTGTAATAGCGCGCCGAAAGGGTGCGCACTACTCCCTTCTCTACCTCAGGATCTACCAGTCCGTAACCAAACCCATTGCCTTTCGCCTGGTGCTTTTTGGCATAGTTATAGAGGTACTTCCACAGCGTGGGGGTAAGAATATATTTTGCATCAACCTCTGGTTCCAGCAGCGCTTTCAGGGGTGTGCGCTGCTGCGGATAGAGGCTTGCCAGGGATTTAAGAGAGAACGTTGGCAGTTGCAGATCGCGGCGAAACCCGACCAGAACAATGCGCTCTCTGTGCTGTGGCAGGAAATATTTGCCATCAACAATCTTCGGGTCTGCCGCACCGCTGACGTCAGCATCTGCCACGTCATATCCCAGCTCATCCAGCGTATCCATAATGATGCGGAACGTTTTTCCCTTATCATGGCTTTTGAGGTTTTTGACGTTTTCCAGCACAAAAATCGCCGGTTTTTTGGCGGTGATGATGCGCGCAACATCAAAAAACAGCGTCCCCTGCGCTTCACACTCAAAGCCGTGCGCCCGACCAAGCGCATTTTTCTTCGATACGCCCGCCAGCGAGAAGGGCTGACAGGGGAAGCCCGCCAGCAGCACATCATGGTCAGGAACCTGCCGATCGATATGTTGATAAGCCTGTTCTTCACTGACTGCCGGATTAGCGCTCAGCGTGACATCGCGAATATCCTGATTGAAAGTATGCGTATCGGGGTTGCAGTACCAGTTGGCTTTATAGGTACGTACCGAATATTTATTCCATTCGCTGGTGAAAACGCACTCTCCGCCTATCGCCTCAAAGCCGCTACGAATTCCACCAATACCGGCAAACAGATCGATAAAACGAAAGGCGTAATGGGGATGATGAGCAGGCGGCTCGGGCAGCATCTTCCGCAATGCCTGATGTTCCGCTTCAGTCAGAGGCGTTACGCTACCGGCACCCTTCAGCCAGCGGTTAAGGGCTTCCCGCGTCCAGGGATGGTGACCGGCCTGCTGTAGCCTGGCCAGCACCCTTTTGTGGTCATAGACTTCCAGAATCTTTTTCACCAGTTGGCAGTCATCATTGTATTTCTGCACTGCCTGCTGGCCCGCCTGGCCTGCCGTCGGCAAAGCCATGCTCTCGAACTCGCTCATAATCACCCGACATCAAAAAGGAAACGCGGGCAGTTTATCACTTCGCGCTTACCATGCCAGGCCGAATGCGGGTTTGTCGCGTTTAACTTCCCCGCCTTTAATCTTCGCAGGCGTACTTCAGGATTGTTCACCCCGGCAAAAGCCCAGGTTATTCACGCAATTGTGCCGCAATGGCGGGGTCGTAGCGGCCATCAATCTGCACATACAGCATCCGGCAGTTCTGCTCTGTACGGTTCGACCAGGCATGATTAGTGCCCCGTTGTACCACTACACTGCCCGGCCTGAGCAATACCTCGGTATTATCAAGCACGATATAAATTTCACCCTCGATAACAATACAGTAATCAACCGCCTCACTGCGGTGCATCATTGGGTGCGGGGAATCAGCTTTAACGGTCAGCCCCTCGGTATAGTTAACCTGTTTAAACAGATCGGCAATGCGCGTCTCTTCCCGACCGAGGTAGGAGGCATCCGGGGGAAGATCAACGAAACGAATGCGGGTGCCATTAACCGGCGCATTGTGCATTACCGGGCCGAGGGTGGGATCGGGGCCGTTATCGACCGGTGCAGGCGTTGCCGCTGTTTCCCAGATTTCGTGGAAAATCAAACCCGGAATCGTTTCCATCTCTACAACTGAGGGCGGTGCCGACTCGCTGCAAACCATAGATTTTCCCTGGGAGTCATGCCCGGTAACAACGCGATGTATTGGTGGGAGTGCCATATAATTTTTTCCTTCACGATTCAGTGAAGCCTGTTTACTTCTTCTTTTTAGACTTTTTCAACAAAGCCCGGATCTGTTTCAGCTCGCTGGCATTCAGCTGCCCCAGCTCTGCTTCCTCACTGCTCTGACTATCCAAAGCTGAGGGCTGAGGAGGAGTGGTCAGACTCTCCTGCAAACGCTGGCAGACTTCCTGGCTTAACGAAATTTGATTTTCAAGGGCCAGCGATTTCAGCGTTTCTTTTAAGGCGAGATCGATCTTGATGGTGAGGCTTACAGTGTCGGTCATAGTTGATTCTCCTGAAAAATGTTCCAGCCAACCTAGCCTGTTTGGTGCAATTTAACTATCCGTTCATAAAAATTTAATATTTCTCTGAAATCGGGCTGAACTCCCGCAAGACCTCTTCATCCAGCGCGCAGAAATCCCCTTTCAGTTCAGCACATAGCTTAGCCATATAGGTCACCAGGAAACGCGCATTATGCTCGGCCAGACGCTTGCCCTCCGCGGTCTGCATCGTGGCAGGCAGCGTAAACAGTTTTTTCTGAAAATGGTCCAGCGCCCATTCGGTGTCGTTAAGCTGACGTTCGCGCGCCAGCGGATCGGCGCTGTCGAACAGCGAGCGGCCCAGGGCACCAGAGACATAAAACACCCGTGCCAGGCCAATAGCACCCAGGGATTCAAGCCGATCGGCATCCTGCACGATTTTCGCCTCGAGGGTTTCCGCCGTTACACCTGCACTAAAACTGTGGGCATGGACGGCATGGGCAACGGCTGCACGCTTTTCAGCCGGGAAATCGGGGAAGACCTCCAGCAAGATGCGCTGCGTTTCCACAGCCGCTTGCGCGGAAGCGAGATGACGTTCCGGATGGTTTTTGGGCAGGTTAACAATATCGTGGAAATAACAGCCGGAGAGCACAACCAGCTCATCAGCCTCGCTCCCTTCCATTATCCTTTGCGCTGTCTGCCAGACACGGCGCAAGTGGGCAACATCATGCGCTTTATCATCCTGAGGCCAGGTTTCATGTAGCCAGCTTTCAAAACGCATTTGCCAGTTAATAAGCGACATAGACTTCTCCTTATTGTTTGGACTTATCGGGATGTCAGTGGATTGAGGGCCTTCCACTGGGGCGCTATCCGGATGAAACCTTTGATCAAAATGCGATCCTCATCATGTTTATAACTTTAATTTTAACTAATTCACAACATTTTCCCCGTTTTCAGCCTTTTGCTATAGAAAAATTTGTGATTATTTTTCGGACAAATGGTTAAACAGAGATAATGAACGCGGTGAAATTAACTTTCAGCTTTTTTAGCCGGATTAAGATAGAATTGCCGACACCCGGTAATCGCTTACCTGACTGCTTTTCAGCCTGTTAAAGGCAGCTGGCTTCAGGCCTGTCACTGTAAGAGATTGTAAAGGCAACATATGTCAAATTTGTTAAGCCGCTACTATTCAGGGTATATTTATCGTTGAGGGCCGGAAAGGTCCCCCCACTATTTTGGCAGTAAAATCGAGCCTTACCGGGCCGTAAGATCTACAAGCACAGCTTATGATTAACTAAAATTTTGACGCACATCTTTTTTTTCAGATTAACGTTCAGATTAATCTGTATTGTCTTTTTAGCGTTGCTGTGATTAGCAGTTTCACATGTAAGTAACAGAGGTCAAACCATGAAAGAACGCCCGATTTTGTTTAGCGATCAACGGGTGCGAGCGCTACTCTCAGGCCAACAGAGCCAAACTCGGCGCATTATGAAGTCACAACTCTTTGGTCCCGGACAGGACAACCATGAGGGGTGCTATGGTATTGATGTGTTGAATAATCACCTACAGGGCAACCGCGTGGTGGGAATGGAAAACTTAAGTTACCATTGCCCTTACGGTCAGCCTGGCGATAAATTGTGGGTAAGAGAAACCTGGCGCGGTCCCGTTATCGCTCCGGATCAGATGGCGGAATACCAGCGCTCACCCGCGCAATTTAAAACGCCTCAGTTCTGTCAGTATCGCTCCGATACCAGCCAGTTCTCTACGGCAGAAGATGAAAACGAACAGTTTGGCTGGCAGGCCGGTATTCATATGCCGCGTTGGGCAAGCCGCATCGACCTGCTGGTGAAAGGGATCCGGGTGGAGAAAATTCAGGATATCAGCGACGACGATGTGATTGCAGAAGGCGTGCAGACTGACTCCCATTTTCTGAATAACTTCTTTACCATGCACAGTGAAGCCGTCTCTTCCAAGGATGCTTATCGTAAGCAGTGGGCGCTTCAGTATGGCGGCACCAGTTGGGAAGTGAATCCCTGGGTCTGGGTCATTGAATTCGAGCGCATCTGAAGTTTGCCGGGCACTTTATGTGCCTGGTCACAGACAGCGGCAGTATTAACTGATTGAATAGGCTTCTTAAAGCTGGCGCGCCTCCACTTTACTCCTTCCGCTTGCGCACTGCTGCCAGAAGCAGCAGTTGCGCAATGCTGCGCGCTACGGCATGGTAACGTTCTCTTCAGCGAACAGGGTTGCATGATGATCAAATGGCCGTGGAAAACCGAAGAAGATGCCCGTGAAAGCTTTCCCTGGCAGCAGGCCATGGCGATTCCTCTGCTGGGTGCCCTTTCAGAAGCGGAGCAGCGTTCTCTGATACACCTTGCAACCCGTTTTTTGCAGCAAAAACGGCTGGTCCCCTTGCAGGATTTTGAACTGGATGACCTGAAGCGTTGCCGGCTGGCGTTAATTTTCTGCCTGCCTGTGCTGAATCTTGGCTATGAGTGGCTCGATGGCTTTCATGAAGTGCTGCTCTACCCCACTCCCTTTATGGTGGACGATGAGTGGCAGGATGAGTTTGGCCTGGTCCACCATGAGCGTATGGTGCATTCAGGCCAGAGCTGGCTGCAAGGCCCCGTGGTGCTGAACTGGCTGGATGTGCAGGACTCTTTTGATCTTTCCGGCTATAACCTGATCGTGCATGAAGTGGCCCATAAACTCGACAGCCGTGGCAGCGGCCATACTAACGGCATTCCCTCTGTTTCGTTGCGGGATGTGGCTGGTTGGGAACAGGATCTGCTGATGGCGATGCAGAATATTCAGGATGAGATAGATGCCGTAGGTGAGAATGCCGCGAGCATTGATGCCTATGCCGCCAGCGATGCCGCCGAGTGTTTTGCCGTGCTGTCAGAATACTTTTTCACGGCTCCCCAGATCCTGCTGGAGCGCTTCCCTGCCCTCTATGCCCGCTTTACGCATTTTTATCGTCAGGATCCTGCCCGGCGTGAGGCCAGTGCGAACCGGCTGCCGGGCAGCGGGATTGTTCACTAAAACAACGGGTTGATTCAAACGTAGCCAGTTGAAAGCTAGCGTGTTTTTTGCTGTTGACAGCACTGGGCAGCATCGCTATTATGCGCCCCATCGAAACCGATTCCTCTGTAGTTCAGTCGGTAGAACGGCGGACTGTTAATCCGTATGTCACTGGTTCGAGTCCAGTCAGAGGAGCCATATTAAAGAAAGCAGACGTCCACAGGCGTCTGCTTTTTTGCTTTCAGACTGTAGTCACTCCTCCTCTTCTCCACTGATTTGACTACATCGCCCTGTCTCCCCCGATTTCATTGTGATTTCAATCGGTTCATGCGTTCTGTGCGGCGACAATGTAACCTCTTCTGAATGACAGATACATGATGACTGTTCCTGCGCTGACGAGATTAAGAAAACGGCCAGCCAGAAATAATCTTCCAGCTGGCCGGGATCTACTTATCGAATGATTACTCAGGTATGCGTAAAACCTGACCGGCAACGATTTTATCCGGACTGCTCAATGTCTCTTTATTGGCTTCAAAGATTTTCATATATTCAGCAGGATCATTGTAAAATTGTTTAGCTATTGCGCTTAATGTGTCACCCGATTTAACGGTATAAACCCGGCCGTCAGCAGGATCCGTTTTTTTATCATCCTCAACATTATTACCTACAGAATGTAACAACTCATCCCCAATATTTTTAATATTATCCAGAATGCTCATAATTAACCCTCTGTTGTTTTTGTTACGTTTACTTTGTTTAATTGCCAGACAGGCACTGCGTGGCGTACGATACACCTGCTTTTAATCCGTGAATTAAATAAATAGTAAACAGCATCGTTATAAAAAAGAGGAAGGTACCAGATGGGTATATTGTCATGGGTGATATTTGGTTTGCTTGCGGGTGTTATTGCCAGATGTATTATGCCCGGCAAGGAACATATGGGAATTATTATGACCATCATTCTTGGCATCATCGGCGCCCTGATTGGTGGTGTCGTCAGCACAGCCCTGGGTTTTGGTAAGATTAACGGTTTCAATATTTACAGCATTGCCATTGCTACCGCAGGGTCAATTGTTGTCCTGTTTGTGATTCATAAAATCAGAGCATGTAAAAAAGCCTGAAAAGATTAATTTTAAAGGGTAATAGTATGAGTTTGCTGGAAAAAGTATTGGGGATGTGCGGTCTTAACGATCAAATCAGTCAGGAGATCAAAGGCGTGCTGGAGTGGGTTGAGCAGCAAGGAGGCGTTCATGCTATCGTGGAGCATCTCCAGAGTGGTGAGTTTAGTGAAGTGGTTAACTCATGGCTGGGCGATGAAAAGAATGTTGCCCTCAGTAAGGATATTGTGGAGAGAATGTTTAACTCAGCCTCAATTCAACAATTAGCCAACGGGATGGGCATCAATACAAATGATGCGCTGGAACTGCTGGTAAAATATTTGCCTCAACTGGTTGATAAGGCCTCTCCTGCTGGCACAGTTGATAAACAAGCAGACCTCGCCTCTATTGTGAGCCAATTAGTACACTAAGCCTGAATTAATCAAAAGATAAAAGCCTGCTCTGTACAAGGCTTTTATCTTTTAAAACTAACGGATAATATTAAGATAATATTCCAGATGCTGTAACTCAGCTTTATCTGTGTTAAAACATTCTTCCAGCGAACCAGGTAAGCATTACGCTGGCGATTACAGGGTTATATCCAGACCCCATCAAAATAGCATGAGCGGATTTCAATTCTGTTTCACGATATTGTTGTGAGGAAGTGAATAGAGGCACTCAGAATCAAGGTAGCGTAAATCATAACCATTATTTACACTCAGCCCCAATATTCCTGGCTGCGCAGATCCAGAACCTGGAAGCATCAACGATTATCCCACCGCCCTGCCACTCTCTGTTCTGTCATATCCAGCGCCAGTTCGCGCTGCGGCATACAGCATAGCTTCCGGGCAGCACCTTACCTGTGGCGAGAGCCTGTAACCCTTCTCTATATTGCACGGCATTGCATGCTGAAAAATATGTAACTCTGCCCAATTTCATAAATTAGCTTTTCCGCCAGTTCGCCGTTGTTCACCCAGGCGATACGCCGCAGACTTGCCCGATTTCGCCATACGCGAATCGGGAAAGCCTGCTTTGTCCGGTTACTGCCGGATACGGTCACCGCCAGATGTATGGGTGACCAGCGGCGGAATCAGTTTCAAAGGATAACCTTTCTCTTACGTTCTTTGCGCCAGCTTAAATCACCGCCACGCCGCCCGTAACCGCAACCGTAGCGCCAGAGATATAGCTTGCCTCATCGCTTGCCAGCATCACATAGGCGGGTGCCACTTCCGCAGGTTGACCCATTCGTTGCAGGGGAACCTCTTCACCAAAGCTTTCCACCTTTTCCGGCGGCATGGTCGACGGGATCAGCGGGGTCCAGATAGGGCCGGGTGCCACAGCGTTGGCGCGGATCCCTTTTTCAGCCAACAGCGCAGCCAGGCTGCCAGAGAAGTTAACAATCGCCGCTTTCGTGGCTGAATAAGCAATCAGTAAAGGCTTCGGCTGGTCAGCATTCACCGAGGCAGTATTGATAATCGAGCCGCCGGAGGGCATATGCGGCACCGCCGCCTTACAGATATGGAACATGGCGTAAAGGTTGGTTTTCATGGTGCGATCAAACTCATCATCGCTGATCTCATCCAGCGAATGGCGCGTCATCTGATACGCCGCGTTATTGACCACGATATCGATTTTGCCAAAACGTTCAGCCGTCTGCGCCACAATGCTGCGGCAGTGATCGGCGTCGGTCACGTCGCCTGCAATCAGCAGCGCCTTCTGACCCGCTTCCTCAACCAGCTGCGCTGTATCTTTGGCATCTTCATGCTCATCCAGATAGGAGATCACCACGTCTGCCCCTTCACGGGCATAGGCGATAGCAACGGCACGACCAATCCCGGAATCGCCGCCGGTAATCAGTGCTGTTTTCCCTTTCAGGCGGCCAGATCCTTTGTAGCTGGTTTCCCCGTGATCGGGCTTCGGCTGCATTTGCAGAAAACTGCCGGGCCAGGTTTGCTGTTGCGCCTGCTGCGGATGTTGTGGACGGTCTGTCATACGCTGTCTCCTTTATACAATGCTGTCACGCCAGACTAAGTCAGGCGTTTTGACTGGGAAAAGAGCCGAATCATTATCAGCTGCGTAGAAATAAGTGTAGCAGCCGCCATAAAAGCGCAAGGTAATCAGCCTGAGTCTCCTTTTCAGCAAGGCGTTTTATAATGTGCCTGTTCACTGCCTGAATAAAAATTCACACTCTAAGCTCGATGAAATCGTCACAATCAGAATAAAGTGGCACGGTAGCGTGGCGGGGCATGGCATACCAGAAAGTGCATCGAAAATACCATTTTAACCTGCTGATTACGCTGAGATTACTGGCATTATCCTGAAAATGGCCTCCCCCTGATTTTCCGCAGGGAAACTTATGCCATACTCATTGCTTCTGTACAGGTTCAATGCACCCTGTCTCCCTCCGATAACGAGAATCCCCATGAGCAATTTCCTCAGCCCTGCCGCAGCTTACCTGAACCGACGCAATGAACTGCTGGCGGAGCGCTCTGTGGTGCAGTCCCCAGCGGTTATCCAGACAATCAATAAAGCGCTGCTGGCCAGCGAGATCGCTATGGCAACGTTTCACGATCTTGAAGCGCTTAAAACGTTGCAGCAGCGCAAAGCCCGCCTGATTGAGTGGCATGAACCAGAAAGCCTACAGGAGCTGCAATCCTTTGAGCTGGCGAGTAATAAGCTGGCGTTTAGTGATGAAAAAGATGAACAGATTTATTTGCAGTATCATCACGAGTTTGCGCGCCTTGCGGCCTCTTTCTCCTGGCAACATGCCAGCCTGGAGATGGTGCAAAACGACCTCTTTTCCACCACCTTCACTCTGTGGCTGGAGACGTTAGAAGAGCTGTTTTCAACCCCTGGCAGAAAACAGCTTTTTATTCGTATCGAAAAAATCCTGGCCTTCTCTATCGGCAAGATCCCCCTGCTGGGTGACGCTATCGACCTCTACCGCATGTTACTGGCCGTGATGACCTCCAGTCAGGAGAAAGCCACCAGCAGCGATGACTATTTTCAAACGCTGGAGAGCTATACCGAAGCGGCTAACCTTTGCAGTAAAGGTATTTTGATTTTCTGCTTCACCACTGAAGCTATTCTTCGTGGACGTGCGTTGCCTGGAGAAGCCTTACTGACTGAGAAAATCAAGGGCCATTACGACAGTGTGATTGATGGCACCCATCCCTACTTCTGACCTCATTTTTGCCGGCAATCCGATCCCTCACTGACTCGCTTCCCTCCGAAGCCGCAGATTTTCTGTGGTAATATGGTGGAAGTTAACCCTGTAAAGGGTCCCTGAGACGATGGATTAATCAATTGCTATGCCCGCTACTGCCAAAAGAAAAAACGACCCGGAAGGGTTGAAGAAACGCATCCTTGCCGGTGCGCTTGCGGTGTTTGCTGAGTTTGGCCTACAGGGCGCACGGATGGAGCAGATTGCCGACCATGCGCAAACCACCAAACGCATGGTGGTTTATCACTTCAGCAATAAAGAAAATCTTTACGTTGAGGTGCTGGAACAGGTTTATCAGGCTATCCGTCAGCATGAAACCGGGCTTAATCTGGCAGAGATGCCGCCGGTGATTGCCATGGCGCGTCTGGCTGAAGCCAGCTTTGACTATCACATTTCGCATCCCGACTTTATGCGCCTGGTCTGTAGCGAAAACCTGATGCGTGGCCGCTATATCAGTCAGTCAACCCGCATCAAAACGTTGAACCAAAGTGCGCTCGATGTGCTGGCGGATATTCTTCACCGTGGCAAAGAGTCAGGGGTTTTTGACGCTAAAGCTGAGACGGTAGACGTCCACCGCCTGATCAGCAGTATCTGCACGCACAATGTTGCTAATCGTTATACCTTTCACACCCTGTTTGGCGGTGATGAAAACGAGCAGCAAAGTCTCGCCCGTAACCGCCAGCTGGTTGTAGACGCTACGCTACGCTACCTGCGTCCGGTCTGATGCCGTAATTTGTACAGCCCATTAACACCTTGTACAACTTTTTACGCCCCGGAAGCTTTTGTTCTGGGGCGATTCATCTATGCTTAGGGCTAACTACAGAAGCTCAACTCTGCGCTTTCCCCCCTTTTTTGAATTGTTATTGTCCTTTTGGAAGGAGTCGTCGATGACGCGTGAAAATACCGGATACCCCATTCGTGAAACCAGGACTGATGCCGATGGCAAAGTGTGGAACTGGGCGCAAAATGCCACCCTGGGGGACAAAAATGCGGTGAGCGCGCCGGAAACGGAAGCCGAGCTACAGGCTCTGGTTGCTTCCAGTCAGGGTAAAATCCGCATGATGGGCAGTAAAATGTCTCCGGGCCGGATGATAGAACTGGCAGAACGAGGCGATACGTTGCTCGATATGAGCCGCCTGCGTGGGCTGCTGGCGATAACGGATGATAGCGCCACCTTTGCTGGCGGTACGCCTCTTCACGAAGTGTATGAAATTCTTTCGGGTGTCGGCAGAATGCTGCCAGCTTCACCCGGTGTTATCGCCTCTCAGTCGCTGGCCGGTGCGCTGGCGACCGGCACCCACGGTCAGGGTTTACAGCAAAGCTCCATTGCCGATGAGGCGTTAAGCATCCGAATGGTGCTGGCAGATGGCAGTATTAAAGAGTTCGACCGTGACCACCGCTGGTTTGCTGCGGTGCAGCTGGGCCTGGGATCGCTGGGCGTGGTCACTCAGGTCACGCTGCGTACGCAACCTTCGCTGATCTATACCTGCTTTAAAACTGCCGTCACCGCCGATACGCTTGAACAGGATCTGATTGACTGGAACACCAACTATGCGCTGAGTAAGGCCTGGTGGTTCCCTGATGAGAATCAGGTTCATGTCTGGGCGGCCAGGGAAGCGACGCCTGAAGAAGAGGAGCGCTACCACGATAACAATGACGAGCTGGTTAAGCAGGAAGAGACCAGCGACGCGATGAACCAGACCATAGAGCAAACTCTGGAGCATATGCGCAGCGACACCAAAATCGTGGACGAGGAGGGAAAACCTTTCCGTACCGTCACGCGGTTCAAAGACTTTTCAGATGTGACTGGCGATGTGTATCAGGTATTCTGCCGCGGGATTGCCACGCCGCAAATTAATGTTGAGATTGGTATCCCCCTGTCACGTGTTGGTGAGGTGATTGCTAAAATTAAAGCCTGGCATGCCGATACTCAACCTCACATGCACTATCCCATTATTCTGCGCTGCACGGGTGCCTCTTCTTCCTGGCTTAGCCCGTCATATGGCGAGGAAACCTGCTACTTTGGTTTTGTTGTTTACTATGCCGAAGACGGCACGCTCTCTGAAGAGGGAGTCAACTTCTTGCGTGCAGTGGAAGAGGTGCTGGTGGCGGAAGGCGGCAGGCCGCACTGGGGTAAATATTTTGAAGCGCCGCTCTATGACTGGGCAGCGCTCTATCCTCACTGGGGCGATTTTGCCGAAGTGCGTGCGGCGCTCGATCCCCAGCATAAATTTGACAATGCATTTACGGCCGCATTATTTGACTGATTATAAAGGAGATTGCCAATGAAGGCATGGGCCACCCTGCTGACGCAGCCGAACTATCTGCCCGGCGTACAGACACTTAAAAAATCATTAACCCGTGTGGGCAGCGACTGGCCGCTGGTGGTAATGGTAACGGAAAATATTGATAAAGCCGCGCGCCAGACGCTGGAAGCGGAAGGCTGCCTGCTGCGCGACGTGCAGCCCATTAGCCCGGACAGCAACCTACAGCATAACTACGCCAATGCCCGCTTTTCAGAAGTCTGGACCAAACTTGCCGTCTGGAAGCTGACTGAATTTGAACGCATTGTGTTTCTGGATGCCGATATGCTGGTTACGCAGAACATGGATGAGCTGTTTGAACTGGCGCTTGCAGAAGATGAAATTGCCGCCTGCCATGCCTGCCGCTGTAATCCCAATAAGATCCCGAGCTATCCCAAAAGCTGGCGGCCAGAGAACTGCTTTTACAGCTACTGCCGCGGTGTGGAACACACTCAGGAGCTGGAGGAAGTGGACAACTATCTGAACGGTGGTTTTCTGGTTCTGAGGCCGGACCAGGCTCTGTTTGAAGAGATGGTACAGCAGCTGGCTGAGCTGGACGATCTCTCACGCTATCTGTTTGCCGAGCAGGACTTCCTGAACGACTTCTTCCACCAGCGCTGGAAACCGCTGCCCTACATCTACAATGCGCTGAAGACGCTGCCTTTCCAGCATGCCGCGATGTGGGATCTTGATGAGGTGAAGAACATTCATTTCATTATCGATAAGCCCTGGGAGAAGGCGCTGGATAAGAACGACAGATACTACGCACTGAACAAAATGTGGTGGGATATAGCAAAATAACAGTCAGGCCCCTGTTGCGCCAGGAGCCGGACTGTCAGTCGCTCTGCCCAAATGTTGGCGACAAAGCCAACATTTGGGGATTAATGCGTTTATCGCCGCCGTCAGCGCCTGGTGATTACCGCCACACCCTGTATAACCTCCGGATGCCCGCTTACCCTGGCGCCTTGTTACTCTGACGGAAGCGCTGTTTTCTTCCTGTAGCGCGTTACTTTGCCGGAGCGGTTTTGCGCAGCACTTCAAGACAATGCTTTAACTCTTTATCAAGTGGCGCTTCAACCCGCATGACTTCGCCAGTAGCAGGATGAGTAAACTTCAGGGCAGCAGCATGCAGGAACAGTCTTTTCAGACCGGTGCCTGAAAGTTGTGCATCAAAATCCCTCTCGCCGTAACGATCGTCAAACGCAATCGGATGGCCCGCATGCAGCGTATGCACACGTATCTGGTGCGTGCGCCCGGTAATCGGGCTGGCTTTCACCAGGGTGGCCTGGGCGTAGCGCTCTTCCACTTTAAAACGCGTTTCTGAAGGCTTACCTTCACTGTTAACCCGCACAATTCGCTCGCCGCTCTGAAGAATATTCTTCAGCAAAGGGGCCTGAACCGCTTTGATATGTGAAGGCCACTGCCCACGTACCAGCGCCAGATAATCTTTCTGCATCCCCTTTTCTCTCAGCTGTTCATGCAGCGAGCGCAGGGCCGAGCGCTTTTTAGCCACCAGCAGAATGCCGGAGGTATCACGGTCAAGACGGTGAACAAGCTCAAGGAAGCGCGCTTCCGGACGAAGTGCACGAAGCCCCTCAATCACGCCGAAGCTTAACCCGCTTCCGCCATGTACGGCGGTGCCAGAGGGCTTATTCATCACCAGAATATGCTCATCTTCAAACAGAATGGCATGGGCTAACGCCGCCACTTTATCAAGCTTGGGTGAAACCGCCTCGTCATCACGCTCCGCCACGCGAACCGGTGGAATACGCACTTCGTCGCCGGGTTCAAGCTTATATTCCGGCTTGATGCGACCTTTATTCACGCGCACTTCACCCTTACGCAAAATGCGATAAATCATGCTTTTTGGCACCCCTTTCAGCTGGGTGCGTAAAAAGTTATCGATGCGCTGTCCTGCCTCATCGGCAGAAATCGTCACCATTCGGACTACAGGAGTATTGGTTTTCATGGTTCGCGATTCTAAATAGAGCGCCAGGATAGCGCCACCTCTTTTTCTGTGCTTAACTGACAGTGACTCGATTGCGTGATGATTAATGTCCAGTTTTTGGCCAATTTGAAGAAATGCGATGCAAATCGCCTTAAAAGGGGCAATAAACTTCACAGAGCAACCAAAGTCACCTTGCTATCACAAGGTTAGCAATGGAATAATGAAACTGTTTTTCCACGCTTAACACTTGTGAAACATGGATAAAACGTAATAAGAAATTTTGCCGGATAGCCCATACACGCAGCAATGGCGTAAGACGTATTGTGAAATCAGGCACTTAGCGGGCTGCGGGTTGCAGCCTGGACGACAAGACGGGATTGGTTCACTCAGGTTTACACTGGCGGTTCCCCCTTTTTTAAAAGCGCTGTTTTTCCAAATGAAAAACAGGCTACCGAGATTTTGCGCCCCTTAGCAGGCCACAACCGTGAGGTTGACGTCTTTGCGATGAGACTCGGGGCCATCGGTTATTCGCGTCCAGCGTTACTATTGCCCGTAGCTTTGTCACTAATGTAAGAATAATGAGTAAGTTACGATGAAAAGAATGTTGATAAACGCGACTCAGCAGGAGGAGTTGCGTGTCGCCCTTGTGGATGGACAGCGCCTGTACGACCTGGACATTGAAAGCCCTGGACACGAACAGAAAAAAGCCAACATCTATAAAGGCAAGATCACCCGCATTGAACCCAGTCTTGAAGCAGCCTTTGTGGATTATGGTGCTGAAAGACATGGCTTCCTCCCCCTGAAAGAAATCTCCCGCGAATACTTTCCCAGCAACTATTCCAACCACGGTCGCCCGAATATCAAGGACGTACTGCGTGAAGGACAGGAAGTTATCGTTCAGATTGATAAAGAAGAGCGTGGCAATAAAGGCGCAGCCTTAACCACCTTTATCAGCCTGGCGGGCAGCTATCTGGTGCTGATGCCGAACAATCCTCGTGCTGGCGGTATCTCCCGTCGTATCGAAGGTGATGACCGTACTGAGCTGAAAGAAGCGCTCTCCGCACTTGAGTTGCCGGAAGGTATGGGTCTGATCGTTCGTACCGCAGGCGTGGGTAAATCTGCCGAAGCGTTGCAGTGGGATCTCAGCTTCCGTATGAAGCACTGGGAAGCGATTAAGAAAGCCGCCGAGAGCCGCCCTGCTCCGTTCCTGATCCATCAGGAGAGCAACGTCATTGTTCGCGCCTTCCGCGATTACCTGCGTCAGGATATCGGTGAGATCCTTATCGATAACCCGAAAGTTCTGGAGCTGGCGCGTCAGCACATCGCTGCGCTGGGTCGTCCCGATTTCAGCAGTAAAATCAAGCTTTACACCGGCGAAATCCCGCTTTTCAGCCATTATCAAATCGAATCGCAGATTGAATCCGCTTTCCAGCGTGAAGTTCGTCTGCCTTCCGGCGGCTCGATTGTTATCGACACCACCGAAGCGCTGACCGCGATTGATATCAACTCCGCACGGGCAACGCGCGGTGGCGATATCGAAGAAACAGCTTTCAATACCAACCTTGAAGCGGCCGATGAAATTGCCCGTCAGCTGCGCCTGCGCGACCTCGGCGGCCTGATTGTTATCGACTTTATCGATATGACGCCGGTACGCCACCAGCGTGCGGTGGAAAATCGTCTGCGTGAAGCGGTTCGTCAGGATCGTGCGCGTATTCAGATCAGCCATATCTCACGTTTTGGCCTGCTGGAGATGTCCCGTCAGCGCCTCAGCCCTTCTCTTGGCGAGTCCAGCCATCACGTTTGCCCACGCTGTAGCGGTACCGGCACTATCCGTGATAATGAATCGCTCTCGCTCTCTATTCTGCGTCTGATTGAAGAAGAAGCGCTGAAAGAGAACACCAAAGAAGTTCACGCTATTGTTCCGGTACAGGTTGCCTCTTACCTGCTGAACGAAAAACGTGAAGCGGTAAGCGCAATTGAAAAACGCCAGGGTGGCGTGCGGGCAATCATCGTACCAAACGATCAGATGCAGACCCCACACTACTCTGTGCTGCGCGTGCGCAGCGGCGAAGAGACGCAAACCCTGAGCTACCATCTGCCGAAGCTGCATGAAGCGGAAATGGCGCTGCCTTCTGAAGAAGAGCACGCCGAGCGCAAACGTCCTGAGCAACCCGCTCTGGCCGCGTTTGTGATGCCTGATGCCCCGCCAGCTCCGCAGGAATCTGCCCCTGTTGCCGCCCCTGCTGAAGCTGCTGCGCCTGCCGCTGCGCCTGCACAGGCTCCGGCTGCCGCAGAACCTGGTCTGGTGAGCCGCTTCTTCCGTGGTCTGAAGAAAATGTTTGCCGGTGAAGAGAAGCCAGCAGCACAGCCTCAGCCTGCCGTGGTGGAAGAAGAAGAAAAAGCCCCTGAAGCAGCTGCGCCTCGTGGCGAGCGTCGCAATAACCGTCGTCAGAATAACCGTCGCGACCGTAATAACGGCGAACGTGGTGAACGCTATGGCGATCGCAGCGAACGTAATGCCGATCGTGGTGCTGAGCGTAATGACCGTAACGGCGAACGTAACGATCGCAACGGCGACCGCAACGGCGAACGTAACGACCGTAACGGCGAACGTAACAACGACCGCAGTGCAGAGCGTGGCGATCGTCAGGAGCGCGGTGCACGCAATGACCGTAACCCGCGTAGCGATCGTAATCCAAACCGCAATGAGCGCATGACTCGTGACCGCGATCCTGCTGCGGAGAGCCGTGAAGAAGACCGCCGTAACAAGCGTAACAATGCTGTTACCCCTGAAGTACGCGATGATCTCCAGCCTGCTGCTGAAGAGATCCAGCAGCAGCCGCGTCGTGAGCGTCAGCCACGTCGTCGTCAGGATGAAAAGCGTCCGCCTGCTCAGGAAGAGAAAGTTGTTGATATCGCGCCAGTAGTGGAAGAAGCGATTGAAAGTGATGAGCATGTGCAGGTGATGCCACGTCGCAAGCCGCGCCAGCTCAGCCAGAAAGTGCGTATCGAAACGGCTGAGCAAACGGCTGCCCGCTCCTTTGCTCCGGCAGAAGAGACAGCACCGGTTCAGGAACAGTCTGCTGAATTGCCAACCGCCGATGCACACAGTGAAGCGGAAGAAGGCGAAGATCGTGACAACAACAGCATGCCACGTCGCTCTCGTCGTTCACCTCGTCATCTGCGCGTAAGCGGACAACGCCGTCGTCGCTACCGTGATGAGCGTTACCCTAACCAGTCGCCGATGCCGCTGACCTTTGCGGCTGCCTCGCCGGAAATGGCCTCAGGTAAAGTGTGGATCACCTATCCGGTTGCCCAGGCAACAGATGAGCACGAGCATGAGCAATCCGTGGTGCCTGAGTATGGCCATCAGGATACGGCTGATGCAGTTGCCGTTGCGGCCGCCGCCTCTGCTGCTGAAGTTGCAGATGAAGCTCAACCGGTTCACCACGCCGAACCACAGCCGGAAAACAGCCCGGCAGTGACGGTGGTCAATACCGATGAAACAGCTGCAATCGAAACGCCGGTAAATCAGGAGCCTGCCGTGGTCTCTGCTGCCGATGAGCCTGTCGCCGATGCGGTTGCTCAGCAAGCCGTGCCAGCTAAAGAGAGTCAGCCTGCTGTTGAAGCGGTGAATGAAGTTGAAGAGATTGTGGCACAAGCTAAGCAGGCAGACGACCAGCGCCAGGCAGAAGAAGCGAGCCATCAGGCTGCTGATGCTGCTGCTGACGTCAGCCCGTCAACGGAACAGCAGGTAGAAGAAGTTCTCTCTGCACCTGTTGCAGTAGCCGAACCTGTCGTGACTTCCGAGCCACATGCACCGGTTCCAGCCCGTGATGAGCCTGTTGAGGCATCAGCTTCAGCTGACAAGGAGCCTGCTGCACCAGCACCGGCTGCTCAGCCTGCCGCGACTGAAGCTGCACCAGCACCGGTTGCTCAGCCTGCCGCGACCGAAGCTGCATCAGCACCGGCTGCTCAGCCTGCCGCGACCGAAGCTGCACCAGCACCGGCTGCCCAGCCTGCTGTGACTGAAGCTGCACCAGCACCGGTTGCTCAGCCTGCCGCGACCGAAGCTGCATCAGCACCGGTTGCTCAGCCTGCTGTGACTGAAGCTGCGCCAGCACCAGTTGCCCAGCCTGCCGCGACCGAAGCTGCACCAGCACCGGTTGCTCAGCCAGCTGCTCCTGTAGCCGCTTCTCACGCAGAGCCGCTCTATAAGCATCACGCCACTGCTCCAATGACTAAAGCGCCTGCGCCGGCTTACCAGCCAGAACCAGCACGCCAGAGTGATTGGGTACGTCCTGCCTTCGACTTTGAAGGCCAGGGTTCAGCAGGCGGTCACGCTGCTACCCATCAGGCTACTGCTCCGGCTACCCGCCCGGAATAAGCCAGCCCTGACTGAAAAAGCCCTGGTCTCAGACCGGGGCTTTTTTTATCCGCACAAGGTTATGCCTTTCCGCCCCAGCCTCTCCTGCCGCCCCTCCCTCTCCTGCCTCTCCTGCCACTCCTCCCTCTCTTGCCTCTCCTGCCTCTCCTGCCTTGCCCAGGCTTTACCTTCTTAGATTCTCAGCCCGCCTGCCTTCGCTCTGCACCCGATTATTTACCTCTCGTAACCCCAACGATCGGCCTCCCCACTGTTGCAAGCTGGTAGAGAAGTCTGGTTGAGGGTGCTTTTGCAGGATCGACAGGGACATCCCCTCGCCTCTTTGATGTCAGGGCAGAAGGTTAAAGAAGATATGAAGGAGATATAAAAAAGGAAGAGAGCATGATGTGAGGACAAAAAAAACCCGCTATCAGAAGGTTAATGCTGATAGCGGGAGAAACTGAACGCACCCGGTTTAAGCGCGCCCAAAAGTAGTAAACCTTTAAGAATTCATTTTGAACAGAGACATGCCGGACATATCGCTGAAGACCTGGTAAGAAGCCTGAAGCGCTGCCTGCTGCATGGTGTAGGTCGAAATGGCGCTGGTGTAATCTACATCCACCAGGTTACTCATTTGCGTAGCCTGGTTCAGCTTGGTGTCGTCCCCTTTAGAGTCGAGGTTATCCAGCTCTGTAAGCTGAGTTCCCAGCTCTGAACGAACTTTCAGCACGTTGTTAAGCGAATTTTTCAGACCACGGTTGGTTTTATCCAGCGCAGCAGACTGCACATCTCTCGCCGCATCATCCGCATCTGCAACCGGCGTATTCAGCGATTTGATGGCGGTGTTGAGCGTAGCGAAGATATTGCTTTCACTGGCGCTGCCATCCGGCTCTGCCGTTGGATTGCTGGTCAGCGCCATAAAGACCTGGCTGCCGGTGTGGTTGGTCGTCATGGTACGGTTGGAATCCACTTTCTGCGAAATTGGCGTATCCCCTCCGACATAACTCACATCGCCATTGGCATCCTTAACAAAGGGTGACGTATCCGTTTTATAACCCGCAAACATATAGCGACCGTTGCCATCGGTGGTGTTAGCCAGGTTCAGCAACTGGTCACGAATACCGGTTAACTGCTGCGCATAAGAGGCACGGTCATCATCAGATAAGGTACCGTTCGCGGCAGCGACCACAATCGTCTGCGCCTGCTGAACGACGCTGGTCACCTGTTGCAGGTTGGTCTCTTCCTGCGAAATATTATTGGTAGCAAACCCGCGTGCTGCGGCGTACTGGCTGGTTTGCGCCTGAGCCTGAGAAAGCACCACCGCCTGCGCGGCTGCGACAGGATCATCCGAAGGTTTAACCACGCGTTTGCCGGAAGAGAGTTGCTCACCGGCATTCAGCCAGGTTGCCTGGGAATTTGAGATCCCACGCATCTGCTGATCGTAGATTTGAGCGGTACTGAGACGCATTGTGGATTCCTTATTCTGTTATCAGCTGACGGCGCCGATCAGCGCGTTAAAAATGGTGCTCGCGGTCTGGATCACCTGAGCATTCGCCGTGTAATACTGCTGATAACGGGTCAGATTGCCATACTCTTCATCCAGGTTGACCCCGGAGATGGACTGCTGCTGGTTGGTCAGCTGTGTCACCACGTTATTCTGTGTGGTACTGGTAGTTTTCAGATTGGTCGTTTTGTTACCAATGTTGGCTACCATGCTGGCATAACCTTCAGTCAGCGAGCTGGAGCCGTTAATCACTTTTTTGGTCTGCAAATCCAGCAGCGACTGGGCGTTAGTATTATCACTTACACCATCATCGGCACCGGCGGCGGCAACTTTAGACTCATCGCTGATATTTACGTCCATATTGACGATGGCATCAGAGACGGGTTTGACCAGGAAGCTGTCATTGGTGTTGGGAGTGCTGCTTACGGTCACCTTGAGTCCATCAAAGCTTAACGAACCGTCTGCGGCTGCCGTTACGGTACTTTTGGCATTATCTGAAAGACGCGTCACGTCCCAGTTGGTGCCGTTATAGGTCATTTTGTAGTCGGATGCCTGCACTTTGCTGGTGTCATCCCACACTGCCGTCATGGAAGCGGTGCCGGTATTTTTGGCGTTAGAGATGGTCGCCGGGCTACCCAGGGCAAAAAAGGCTTCACCCGCATCACCGTTACTGTCAAAACCGGCTTCATGCTGCGCGTTAAAGCTGCTGCCCAGCGCCATTGCCATCTGACCCAGCTGATTACGGGTATTGTCGAGGTCGCTTCGGAAGGAAATTAATCCGCCCAGCGAGCCAGTATTCAGCAGTTTTTCATTGATTTCAGAGGTGGCACCAGTGGTATCGTTTACCGTTGCAACGGTGATCCTGCGCGGATCGCTGCTGGAAGGCACCGTGGCGAGCTGGCTGAAGCTGCTGCCCTGCACCAGCGAGATGCCGTTGCCCATACTGATGTTATAGCTGCCGCCATCCTGCTGACTCACGGTCACGCCAACCAGTTTATTCAGGTCGCTGACCAGTTGATCGCGCTGGTCCATCAAACCGTTTGGCTCTGTCCCGCCGCTTGCGCCTTTCAGCTTGGCAATCTGCTGGTTGACGTTAGCAATCTGTTTGGCATAGCCATTGATTTGATCAACGGTTGAAGTGATTGAAGTATTCAGGCCGCTGTCCAGGTTACGCAGATAAGTATCCGTGACCTGGAACTGGTTAACCAGGCCGTCAGCCTTACCTAACACAGCCTGACGTGCAGAAGCATCATCGGCATTGCTGACCAGCGTCTGTATAGAAGAGAAGAAACCCTGAATGTTGGTCGAAAGCGTGTTGGTGGTGCTGGAAAACATGTCATCAATGTTCGACAGCTGATTAAACTGCGTGGTCAGTGCGCTGGACTGCGTACTGGCCGCGCGAAGCTGGTTGGTGATAAACGCGTCATACTCGCGGTTGACGCTGGCGATCGAAACGCCGTTACCATAATAGTTGTTGCCGCTAAGCGTGCTGTTGGCCTGGGCAAGTACGGTAGTCTGACGGTTATAGCCAGTAACGCTGTAGTTGCTGATGTTGTTACCGGTAGTATTCAACGCCGCCGAAGCCGCATTTATTCCGCTTAACGCGGTATTAATTAAGTTAGACATGTCGGTTCCTTGTTTACCCTGACACAGCACGGGCCGGCATTAAGAATCTGCCGGCGTGCTTTAACACAAATCCGGCCTGAAAAGGTTATCGGTAAAACCGGGAGAAACTTGAGTAAAAATCAGAACAAATCGCCAATATCCTGGGTGTAGGCTTTTACCACTTTCTCACCCATATTTTTAAATTGCTGAATCATCCCCACCAGCTTCTGCGCATATTTAGGATCCGTTGCGTATCCTGCTTCCTGCAACGCTTTTGCGCCCTGCTCCGGCGTTGTGGCCGTGGTCACCGCGCTGTAGCGCGGATTATTGCTGATAAGTTTGACGTAGTCGTTCAGGGCCTCGAAATAGGAGTCGTAGACACGGAACTTCGCCACCACTTTTTTGGCATGGCCATGCTCATACTCGGTGGTGAGCACTTCAGTGGTTTTACCCTGCCAGCTGCCGGTAGCTTTAATCCCAAAGACGTTATAGCTGGGCTTGCCCTGCGAGGTGAGGATCTGTCGCTGACCCCAGCCTGATTCCAGCGCGGCCTGCGCCAGGATCAGATGATGAGGAATACCGCTTTCTGCACTGGCCATTTTGGCCGGCTGGGAAAGCTGGGCGATAAAGTCGTTGCTGTCACCACTTAACGGCGTATCGGATGAAGGCGGCCGCGGAACCGCCTTGCGGATAATCTGTTCCATAGCCAGCGGCGGCAGCGTATTGATAAAGTTTTTGTCCAGCATCATCGGCACGGTGCCCGCTTTTTCATCCAGCGGTGCGGCCTGCTCCATCTGCTTGACCATCATGTCGGCCAGACCCAGTCCTTTTGAGGCGATCTGCTGCCCAATCTGCTGATCGTACATTGAGGTATAAAGCCGCGTTTGTTCCGTGCTCAGCAGACCATCCTGCGGCAGTGCCTGGCGCATACTTTTCAACATCATCTGTACAAACATCCCTTCTACCTGCTTTGCCACTTCCCGTGCATGTGCTTTCGGGTCGCCGCTGGCCTGGCGTTTCAGGTTGTTCAGTGAGCGGCTGTCGTACGCCGCTCCCATCAGAGATTGGGAATCGCTCATCAGATAATTTCCAGTTTGGCGTGCAGACAGCCCGCACTCTGCATGGATTGCAGGATGGACATCAGATCAATCGGCGTTGCGCCCAGCGCATTCAGGGCACGTACCACGCTGTTCAGGTTGGCGCTGGCATTTACGCTCTGCAACGCACCGCCGCTCTGACGCAGGTCGATTTGCGTCTGCGGAGTCACCACAGTTTGCCCGCCACCAAATGGCGTGTTGGGCTGGCTGACGTTCTGCGACTGGTTAACGGTGACCGAGAGGTTGCCCTGCGCAATGGCACAGCTGCTGAGCTGAACTTCACGGTTCATTACCACCGAGCCGGTACGCGAGTTGATAATCACTTTGGCGTCCATAATCGGTACAGAGACATCAATATTCTGAATATCGGCCAGCAGGCGAACCTGCGAGGTTCCGTTGGCGGAAACCTGCACCTGCACGGTACGGCCATCCAGCGCCTGGGCAGAGCCGTAGCCGCTGCGGGCGTTGATCGCGTCGGTGATCCGCTGCGCCATGCTGAAGTCTTCCTGGTTCAGGAACAGATTGATCACGCTTGAAGTACCGAAATTGTTCGGCAATTCGCGCTCAATCGTTGCGCCGCCGGTGATCCGTCCACCGTTAACCTGGTTGACCGTCACGCTGCTGCCACCCGCCGAAGCCCCCGCGCCGCCCACCAGGATGTTTCCCTGAGCCAGCGCATAAACCTGGTTATCCACGCCTTTCAGCGGGGTCATCAGCAGCGTACCGCCACGCAGGCTTTTGGCGTTACCCATAGAGGAAACCACCACGTCGATGACCTGTCCCTGGCGGCCAAACGCCGGAAGCTTACCGGTAACCATTACCGCCGCCACGTTTTTCAGCTGCATGTTGGTGCCCGCAGGCACCGTAATCCCTAACTGGGATAACATGTTGTTCAGACTTTGCGTGGTAAAGGGTGTCTGGGTGGTCTGGTCACCGGAGCCATCCAGCCCTACTACCAGGCCATAGCCAATCAGCTGGTTTTCACGCACGCCACCCACGGTGGTTAAGTCGCGAATACGGTCAGCGTGGGCGAAGGCGCTAAGGCCAGCCAGCAGCAGCAGGGTGAAACGAACAATCATCTTACGCATTGGAACCTCTTAATACGGTGACAGGTTCAGGAAGAACCTTTGCAGCCAGCCCATGGTCTGCGCCTCATTGATATAGCCGTTACCGACATATTCAATGCGAGCATCCGCCACCTGCGTCGACACAACACTGTTGCTGCCGCTGATGGTGCGAGGGTTAACCACGCCCGAGAAGCGAATAAATTCCGTTCCCTGGTTGATCTCAATCTGTTTCTCACCCACGACTTTCAGGTTGCCGTTCGGCAGAACCTGATTCACCGTCACGGTGATAGTGCCGGTAAAGGTGTTATTGGCCGTTGCGCCGCCTTTGCCTGCAAAATCGGTCTTGCCGCTGGCATCGATATTAGTTTTATCGCCGCCCAACAGACCAGTCAGTGAACTTGGCACGCTCAGACCGAGCGTGGTGCTGCCGTCACGTCCTGCGGAAGCAGTCGAGCTTTTGCTCGCACTGACGTTTTCCTGCAAGGTAATGGTCAGCGTATCGCCGATATTACGTGGACGTCGATCCTCAAACAGCGGCTGATAGCCGTAGTTCATCGGCATCACGCCCTGAAAAATGGAGCCGTTAACAACCGGCGGCGAAGCAGGCAGCGGCTGGGCCGTTGTCGAACCTTCAACCAGTGGCGTACGGGGAACTAAAGCACAACCGTTAAGCGTCAGGAGCAGCGTGGCTACCAACAAACGTCCAGGCATTGGGATTTGCTTCGCCATGGAATCACTACCTTTAATAATGAAAGATTTTTATTCAGGGTCGGGCAAGCCCGACCGCTGTGGCATTACAACTGCGTCAGTTTGGCCAGCATCTGATCGGAGGTGCTGATAGCTTTACTGTTGATCTCGTAGGCGCGCTGGGTCTGGATCATGCTGACCAGCTCTTCAGCCACGTTAACGTTAGAGGTCTCGACATAGCCCTGATAGAGCAAACCGGCGCCGTTATTGCCTGGCGTACTGTCGGTTGGCGCACCGGAAGCCTGAGTTTCCTGATAAAGGTTTTCACCTTTGCTTTCCAGGCCCGCATCGTTAATAAAGGTGCTAAGCGTCAGCTGCCCGACCTGAACCGGCTGAGTCTGGCCCTGCTGGGTCACGCTCACCACACCGTCACGACCGATGGTCATGCTCAGGGCGTTGGCTGGAACAGTGATAGCTGGCTGAACCGGGAAACCGCCGTTGGTCACTAACTGGCCGTTCTGATCGGTCTGGAACGAGCCGTCACGGGTGTAAGCCAGGGTGCCGTCTGGCATCTGCACCTGGAAGAAGCCCTGGCCGCTGATAGCCACATCTTTCGAGGAGTCGGTTTTGTTCAGGTTACCCTGAGTATGCAGACGCTCGGTAGCTACCGGGCGCGTACCTGTACCCAACTGCATGCCTGAAGGCAGCGTGGTCTGCTCGGAAGACTGTGCGCCTGGCTGGCGGATAGTCTGGTACATCAGATCTTCGAACACCGCACGCTGACGCTTAAAGCCGTTAGTGCTTACGTTGGCAAGGTTGTTCGAGATGACGTCCATATTAGTTTGCTGGGCGTCAAGACCGGTTTTGGCAATCCAGAGAGAGCGGATCATTATAGTTTCCTCTGCACTCAGCTCATCGACAGCAGCTGGTTAGCGCGTTGTTCATTCTCATCGACGCTGGAGATGATTTTCATCTGCATCTCGAAGCGGCGTGCGTTAGCAATCATATCGACCATGGTTTCTACCGGCTTAACGTTGCTGCCTTCCAGCACGCCGGGCATCACCTGAATGGTCGGATCGTTCTGCAAAACGGCACCGCGCTGTGCCTGCGCGGTCGCGTTCAGACGGAACAAACCGTCATCTCCGCGCACCACTTCGGAGCCGATGGCTTTCACCAGCTTCAGTCGGCCCAGCTGGACAGTGGCATTCGGCGGATCGCCAGGGTTCAGCGCGGTAATAGAGCCATCAGCGGCGATGGTGATTTCCGAGCCTTGCGGCACGGCAATCGGGCCACCGTCGCCCATCACCAGGTTCCCCTGGATAGTGAGCTGCCCGGCCGGATCGAGTTCCATATTCCCGTTACGGGTGTAGGCCTCGGTACCATCCGGCGCCCGCACGGCCAGCCAGCCGTTTTCACGCACGGCTACATCCAGCGGACGCTCGGTGTAGTCCAGCGTTCCCTGTGACATGTCTGCGCCAGGGGTTGACGCTGTTACCAGCGTACGGGTAGGCAGTGAAAGCCCTTCCACCGGCACGGCGCGCAGCGCATTAAGCTGCGCACGGAAGCCCGGCGTGGAGGCGTTGGCGAGGTTGCTCGCCGTCACGGCCTGCTGGTCGAGGGTCTGACTGGCAGCCCCCATTGCGGTATATATCGCGTGATCCATAAGACGATCCTGTTAGCCGAATTAACGCAGGTTGACCAGGGTATTAAGGATCTGGTCCTGAGTTTTAATGGTCTGGGCGTTAGACTGATAGTTACGCTGTGCCACAATCATGTTCACCAGCTCTTTGCTCAGATCCACGTTGGAGGACTCCAGCGCGCCTGCGGTCAGAGTACCGAGGTTACCGGTACCTGCCAGTCCCACCAGCGCCTGGCCAGATGAGCCGGTTGCAGACCAGACGTTGTTACCTTCAGACTTCAGACCTTCCGGGTTAGCAAAGTTAGCCAGCGCGATCTGCCCCAGAACCTGGGTTTTCTCGTTGGAGTAGTTGCCTACCAGGGTGCCGTCATTGTTGATCTGATAGCTGGTCAGCTCGCCAGGCTTATAACCATCCTGCGTCGGGTTACCGAAGGTGCTGGTGCCGGTGTTCTGCTGCTGACTGTTCAGCATGCTGATATTAAAGCTGGTGGGCGCAGAACCGTTCAGGGAAGTGAGCGTAACCGGCTGTTCAGCGGTCGAGGTCATCTGGCCATTCTGGTCAAACGTCATGGTGAAGCTGCCGACGTCAGCGGTAGGATCGGCCGCGCTGCCATCTTTAACGTTCACACTCCAGGTTCCGTTTGCTGTTTTACTGAAATAGAGGTTCAGGTTGTGTTCGTTGCCCAATGAGTCATAGGTGGTCATTGAAGCCTTGCTGCTGTAGGTATCGGTATCATTGATATCCAGCGGCGTTTTGGTAATCACAGCATCCGTTGAGTTCAGGTTCGCCACAATAGCCGCTGAGCCGGTTGCCCTGGCAGACATCGCGGTAGTAGGAACGCTCAGAGCTACCGGGTTAGCGCCGGTCTGTACGGTTGGCGGCGTGCCGGTTGCCGGATAGCCGGTCAGTTGCAGGCCGTTGGCGTTAACGATGTTACGGTTTGCGTCCAGGGTGAACTGGCCGTTACGGCTGTAGTAGACTGCGCCGCTGGTGTCCGCCATGCGGAAGAAGCCAGACTGGCTGATCGCCACGTCCAGTCCACGGCTGGTAGAGGTGGTGGTACCGTCATTAAAGTCCTGAGTAACCGCAGCCACTTTAACGCCCAGACCCACTTTGGAACCGGCAAACATATCTGCGAAGGAGACGGTTGCAGACTTAAAGCCTACCGTCGCGGAGTTAGCGATGTTGTTACCGATTACATCAAGGTTGCTGGACGCGGCGTTTAAGCCACTGACTGCCTGTGAAAATGCCATGTGTTCACTCCTGAAAAAAGTTAGGTGTTAAATAATCTGACGAACATTTGCGAGAGTAGTGCTACCCATAGTGCCGAGGTCTAAAACGGCACCGCTCGTGTCGTTAGTCACCCCATTAACCAGCGCATAATTCAGCGGCTGCGTAACCAGTTGTCCGGTTGCGTTGCTGGCGCTCAGAGAAACGCTGTATTTACCGTCAGCAGCGGTGGTGCCATCGGTGGTGCTGCCATCCCAGGAGAAGGTATGCACACCGGCGCTCAGTCCGCCAAGATTGATGGTTTGCACCACCTTGCCGGTTGAATCTGTGATTGTTGCGGTAGTCGCAGTAGACGCCTGCTCCAGGCTGACGCCAAACGGCGTAGTCTGCCCGCTGCCTACCAGAACCTGTGAACCGTCCACCATCACACCGTGACCAATCAGCGTGGTCGCCTGCAAAGACTGTCCGCTATTGATCTGGCCAGAAATCGATCCCAGCGTGGTGTTCAGTTTTTCAATGCCGCTCAGGGTATTGATCTGCGCCAGCTGGGTGGTGAGCTGGCTGTTATCCATTGGATTAGTGGGATCCTGGTTTTGTAACTGCGTGACTAACAGCGTCAGGAAGTTATTCTGCAAGTCCGCAGCCGAGGTATCTTTTGTCGACGAAGCCGCAATGTTTGAGTTATCAAGTTTCTCGTTAGTGCCTACTGCAATGCCCATCAGCGTGCTCCTTATTGACCCATCGTCAGGGTTTTCATCATCATCTGTTTCACGGTATTCAACACTTCCACGTTGGCCTGATAGCTGCGCGACGCGGACATGGTGTTGACCGTTTCCCCTACGACATCAACGTTAGGCATTTTTACGTAGCCTTTGGCATCGGCCATGGGATTGCCCGGCTCGTAGACCAGTTTGGCTGGCGTAGGGTCATCAACGACCTGCGCCACACGCACACCACCGGTAGGTGAACCCGGCAGGGCATTGGTCTGGAAGACAACCTGTTTGGCGACGTAAGGCTGACCATCTGGCCCGGTTACGCTGTCGGCGTTGGCCAGGTTACTGGCGCTGACGTTCAGACGCTGAGACTGGGCGTTCATTGCCGAGCCGGCGATATCAAAAATATTCAGTAAAGCCATAAATTATTGCCCCTGTAGCACGGACATCATGCCCTTGATCTGGCTGCTGATAAGCGTCAGATCGGTCTGGTATTTCAGGCTGTTGTCCGCAAATTGCGTACGTTCACGGTCCATATCAACCGTGTTACCGTCCATCGCTGGCTGGTCCGGGATCCGGTACATCAGGTCGATGGACGCTGGTTGCAGCGTTTCCGCGGGAATATGGCGTGCTGACGTCACCGCCAGCGACAGTCCCGATCCTTCCGTCCGCCCCTGCTCCATCACCTTATTCAGCTGACTGGCGAAATCGATATCGCGAGCCTGGTAGCCTGGCGTATCAGCATTGGCGATATTGGATGCCAGGATCTCCTGCCGCTGGGCACGCAGGTTTAAAGCTTCGGTATTAAACCGTAGTGCCGCGTCCAGTTTGTCGAGCATGCTTCCTCCGCAAAATGAAAATTCAGAGCTGACAGCATAATCGGGGCGCGCAATAGTCATCGTCTGAATAGCGCTAAATTATGTTGCTATTTTGCGCCTTGACCTGAACGGGCCAGGAGTAGAATCAGGACCAGTTTGATTTATGGGAGAATCCCGATGCGGCACATTGTTGTTTTAGTCAGCCTGCTGGCTCTGCTGAGTCTCTCTGCCAGCGCGGCCGATCTGACAGCTCAGCTCAATCAGTTTTTTCAGTCCCGCTATGGAGAAACCGGTCTGAACGCCGATACTCTTTCCGTGGTGGTGAAAACCCCGCAATCGCAGTGGCCCGAGTGCGAGGCGCCGCAATTCTCGCTGCCCGGCAACAGCCGCATCTGGGGAAACATGAGCGTGGCCGCCAACTGCGACCAGAATCGTCGCTATATCCAGGTTCAGGTGCAGGTTACCGGTGATTACATTGTGGCGGCCCGCCCGGTGATGCGCGGCGGCACGATAACGGCCGAGGATATAAAAATTCAGCACGGCAGGCTTGATACCCTGCCGGCGAGAACGGTGATGTCGGCAGAGCAGATTGCCGATGCGGTAACGCTGAGGGATATCGTTCCAGGTCAAGCACTTACGTTGATGATGGTGCGGCAGCCCTGGCGGGTGAAAGCGGGACAGAACGTGACTGTCACCGCCAGCGGCGGCGGATTTAGCGTCAGCAGCGAAGGCCGGGCGATGAACAATGCCACCACGGCACAGCTGGTTCGGGTGAGGATGAGTTCTGGTCAGATTGTCAGTGGAAAAGTCGGGGCGGATGGGATAATTCTTATAACGCTATAAAGCACTAAAGAAGGGTTCAGTTCTGCCGATAGTGTTATTAACAGACATAGTACACTTAGCTTATCAGGTCGTAAAAACGCCTGATCATACAGGAGCCAGATTATGAGCATTGACAGAACTCAACCGCTGAACCCGGCCAGCACCGTACAGACTCGCGACACCGGCGAAACCGTCGCCCCTAAAGCGCGCCCGGCAGAAAGCAAAACCACCCAGGCCGGTACGCAGGTAGTCCTGAGCGGCGCACAGTCGCAGCTGACCAAAGCCAGTTCACAGGATATCAACACCGCTCGTGTTGAAGAGTTAAAAACAGCCATTCGTAACGGCGAGCTGAAGATGGATACCGGCAAAATTGCCGATGCCCTGATCCAGCATGCCAAAGATTCTTTAGAAGGTAACTAAGTAAATGCAAAAGCTGCTGACCGCGCTTGATAAGATGTTGGAAGTGCTGAACAGTCTGGCCGACGTGATGACGGCGGAGCAACAACAGCTCTCAGGCGGTCAGATTAACAGCAGCTTGCTGCAACGTATTACCGAAGATAAAAGTTCGCTGTTGGCCACGCTCAATTTTATTGAGCAGATGCGCCGCGATGCAGAAAAAGAGGCGGGGCTGCATGCGCCCTACAGCCTCAATCCTGATATGGCTCGTCGCTGGGCCGCTATCCAGGAGCAGACCGTGAAGCTGCGCGATACCAATTTACATAATGGATTGCTGCTGAATCACCAAATCAGCTTTACCGAGCAGGCGCTGGAAGTGTTGAAGCCGCATCAGACGCAAAAGTTTTATGGCCCGGATGGCCAGGCAACCACCAGCAGTTTTATCAGCCGTAAAGCTTAAGCTCCGCTCGTCCCAGATCCCAGCTTCAGTAAGCCCCAATGCGCTCTGCGCCCTGGGGCTTTGCCCGATCACGCCAGCGTTTTGCGGGCGAAGTCCTTCACCCGGAAGCCCAGCGCTGCCAGTACGGCGAAGAACACGCCGCCGCCAACCGCACAAACAGCCGCCAGACGCAGCAGACGCCAGAGCATATTGCCCGTAGCCCAGTCAGGCATAACCTGAAGCATTCCTACCAGCGCAGCGGCCATTACCGCAACGGCGATAAACAGCCGTACCAGGAAGGCGCTCCAGCCAGGCTGCGGATGGAAAATCTGCTGTTTGCGCAGCTGCCAGTAGAGCAGCGCGGCATTCAGACAGGCACCAAGACCGATTGAGAGCGACAGCCCCGCATGTTTCAGTGGCCCAATAAAGGCCAGGTTCATCAGCTGCGTCATCACCAGCGTGACGATGGCGATCCTGACCGGCGTTTTAATATCCTGACGGGAGTAGAATCCCGGTGCCAGCACTTTCACCACAATGATGCCCATCAGCCCCACTGAGTACGCCACCAGCGCGCGCTGCGTCATCGCTGCGTCAAACGCACTGAATTTGCCATACTGGAAAAGCGCCACGGTCAGCGGTTTAGCCAGAATCCCCAGCGCAACGGCGCACGGCAGCGCCAGCAGGAAGCAGAGGCGCAGACCCCAGTCCATCAGGCGGGAATACTCATCATGATTGCCGCTGGAAAAGCTTTTTGCCAGCGAAGGCAGCAGAATGGTGCCTAACGCCACGCCGAGCACGCCGGAGGGAAACTCCATCAGGCGGTCAGCATAATACATCCAGGAAACCGAGCCGGAGACCAGAAAAGAGGCGAAAATGGTATTAATAATCAATGAGATCTGGCTGACCGAAACGCCGAGGATCGCCGGCCCCATTTGACGCATCACGCGCCAGACGCCTGCGTCTTTCAGGTTCAGCCTGGGCAGCACCAGCATGCCAATCTTTTTCAGGTGGGGAAGCTGATAGCCGAGTTGCAGTACGCCCCCCGCCACTACCGCCCACGCCAGCGCCATGACCGGCGGATGAAAATGGGGAGCGGCAAACAGCGCAAAGCCAATCATACTGACGTTAAGCAGCGTTGGCGCAAATGCCGGAACGGAGAAGCGGTTCCAGGTGTTGAGAATGGCCCCCGCCAGCGAGGCGAGCGAGATCAGGAAAATATAGGGGAAGGTCACGCGTAACAGCGCAGAGGTGAGCGCAAATTTATCGGCGGTATCCGCAAAGCCGGGAGCCGTAATCATAATCACCCAGGGCGCAGCCAACATCCCCAGAATAGTGATAATTGCCAGCGCCAGCGTCAGCAGACCGGAAACGTAAGCGACAAACACTTTTGTCGCCTCTTCGCCCTGCTTGCTTTTATATTCAGCGAGGATCGGCACAAAAGCCTGAGAAAACGCCCCTTCAGCAAAGATACGGCGCAGCAAATTAGGCAGTTTAAAAGCGACAAAGAAGGCATCCGTTGCCATCCCGGCCCCAAAAACTCTTGCCACTATGGCATCGCGGGCAAATCCCAGCACGCGCGAAAACAGGGTCATAGAGCTGACCGCTGCCAACGATTTCAACAGGTTCATGTTCTTCCTGACTGTTCTGGCGGAAAAGTGGCGGCACCGGAGGGCCGCCAGGGTGGGCATAGTCTACTGATATGGAATGAAATAACCAGATTCGTTTGTTACAGCCGATTATTCCCTGTCGATATCCCGCCAGAGTTTCTCCACTACGCGCTGTGCCAGCAGCGCCTGCTCTCCCGAGGTTTGCGGCATTGTCTGATTTTGCACACAGGCGATAAAATGGTGAGCGGCACCAGCAAAGCCTCGCTGTTCCAGCGTGGTTTGCCAGCCGGGCAGCGGATCCACAATCAGTTTACCGGCAGATTCCTGCTGGTAGTCGCGCATATCATTTACCTGCAAAAGACGGCCCTCCGTCACGGCGCAGACCGATTCCCGCTGGCTGCCCGCACGGCGATGCATGCTGGTAGTGATCTGTATTTCTCCCCGACAGAAATGGTGTTCGGCGTAGAGCATCTCCCCCGACTCATTGGTCAGCAGCGTGCCGCTTTGCAGGCTGTCATAACCGCCGCTCAGCCACAGCGCAGTGTCCACCACATGCAGATAATCATCCAGCAGCGTAAAGAAGAGATCCTGTGGCCCGACGCTGTCAGTGCGGTGCTTATCCATTCGCAGCGAGGCAAGCCGCCCAAGCTCCGCTTTCAACTGTAGATAGCGCGGAGCAAATCGCCGGTTAAAGGCCACCATCAGCTTGCGTCCCAGCTTGTGCGCCAGCTCAACCAGCTGCTCTGCCTCGCTCAGACGGGCAGCCAGCGGTTTATCCACGCACACATCCACACCAGCCAGAAGCAGCTCTTTCACAATGGCAAAATGGCTGGCGGTGGAAGTGTGAACAAATACCGCGTCACTGGCGGCGGCAAGCTCCGCCACGCTGGAGAAGAGCGGAATGCGGTAGCTGTCGCAAATGACCCGCGCTTTTTGCTGATTGGGGGAGAATGCACCAGCAATCTGCCAGCCCTCAGTACGGGTCACCACGGGCAGCCATGCTTTCTGTGCGATGCTGCCCAGCCCAACGATACCAATGCGTAATACCATGTCAGACGCTCCCGCTCAGCTGGGCCAGTTGTTGTTTGATTTGCGCCATTTCACGTTCCAGTTCAGCCACGCGCGCTGATAAATCCTCACTCTCCTGCACGCTCTCAGCCGCAGATGAAGCGGCTTCATCCACCTCGCCACTGAAAAGGTGCATATAGCGGCTTTCCCGCTTGCCCGGCTCACGCGCCAGACGCACCACAAAAGGTCCATCTTCCCGCGAAGCGAGCGTTTCCAGCGCCTGCTCCACTTCATTCATATCGGCAAATTCATGCAGACGTGTGCTGCGGGTTCGCAGTTCACCGGGCGTTTGCGCCCCCCGCAGCAACAGCGTGGTGATTAACGCCAGTTCGCCCGATGAAAATCTGAGCTGACCGAATTCGGTATTGCAGAACCGATGCTCATACTTCACCACGCGGTTGCCAAACCCACTCTGCGACGTTACCAGATGCTTTTTGACCAGGGCATCTAGCGTATCCTGCACCGCAGCATCGCTTAGCGACAGTACCGGTTCACGGTTCGACTTTTGATTACAGGCTGTTACCACCCCGTTCAGCGACATCGGGTACTGTTCGGGGGTGGTGACCTGCTTTTCCAGCAGGCAGCCAACAGTGCGGGCCTCAAGGGCCGAAAGAAGAATTTTCATCAGATTATGCGCGACGCTCCGGTATCCAATCTTTAGCAGTAAGCGCCGTCAGGACATGATCCTGCCAGCGACCATCAATCAGTAAATACTCTTTGGCATAGCCCTCTTTTTCAAACCCCAGGCGGGCCAGTAAATTGCCACTTCGTTGGTTATGGGGCATGTAATTCGCCATGATGCGATGGATGCGCTGCTGGCGCTGCATATAGCGAATAGCTGATTGCAGGGCTTCAAACATCATGCCCTGCCCCTGCCACTTTTCACCCAGCGAGTAACCCAGATAGCAGGCATGAAAGGATCCACGCACCACGTTGCTGAAATTCGCTACGCCACGGATCTCATTTTCTTCAGGATCCATCACCGCAAAATAGAAGGCATTCCCCTGTTTATGCATCTCAGCGATCAGCCCCAGACGCGCCTGCCAGCCGGAGGGATAGCAGTGGCTCTCATCGCGGAGAGGCTCCCAGGGTTTAAGAAAAAGGCGGTTTTCGCCGTAGTAGTCAGCCAGACGCCAGGCGTCGCGTTCATGGACAAGGCGAACTACCAGCCTGTCAGTAGTCAGGCGGACTTTCGGGACAGCGGAGCGGTAGCCAAACATCTTCTCTCCTGTGTTGGCCGACAAAGAGTAAAACGGAGGCGCGTTGACGCTAACGGAGCGACTCCCGGTGAATGTTCGTCAACAGGCGCTTATAAACCACTATAACCGCCTGTACCCCGACGGGTAAAACAGTGCGTTTAAAAATATCTGATGGCACACCTCAACCTTTTCCCGCTGCGGTTGCCCTGTTGGCCGATCTCTTCCATACTTCTCTTTGCATTCAAAAAGATTGAGGGTGACCCCGTTCATGCTCAGCGCTTTAAGGAGGCGTTCTTGAAACTTTATATCTACGATCACTGCCCGTTCTGCGTTAAAGCCCGTATGATCTTCGGCCTGAAGGATCTGCCAGTCGAACTGGTGGTTATGCTGAATGATGATGAAGCGACCCCCAAAAAGTTAATTGGCCAGAAGATGGCCCCCATCCTGATGAAAGATGATGGCAGCTGTATGCCTGAAAGTCTGGAGATCGTGAACTATGTCGATAATTCAGATCGCAAGCCGCTGTTAACCGGGAAAACTAATCCGGCCATCTCTGACTGGCTGCGTCACATCAACGGTTATCTTAATAAACTGCTGCTTCCCCGCATCGCTCAGGCCTCGTTTGCTGAGTTCGCCACGCCGGAAGCGCGACGCTACTTTAAAGATAAAAAAGAAGCCAGCGCAGGCCGTTTTGATGAGCTTAAACTGCATGCGGAAGGTTACATCAAGAATGTGAATGATGACCTGCGTAAGCTGGATAAGCTTATCGTGAAACCCAATGCCGTAAATGGTGAACTGTCGATGGATGATATTCATCTGTTCCCGGTGCTGCGCTCCCTGACGCTGATCTCCGGCATCGACTATCCCAGCCGCGTTGCCGATTACCGCGACAATATGGCCAAGCAGACGCAAATCAACTTATTGTCCTCGATTGCCGTCTGATCCTCTCCGGGCCGCTGCGGCCCGGTTTTATTTCGTCCCGTATGACTCCCTTTCCCGGTTCTCCTGGTGACTCTCAGAGCAGAGTCGTGCACTCTATTGCCTCCCGTCAGGAGGGTTACTGATGGAAGATGATAAGAGGAACACAATGAACAAAGTATTTTCCGGGCTTTGTGCCCTTCTGCTGGTGGGCTTACTCTCCGGCTGTAATCAGTTAACGCAGTACACTATCAGCGAACAGGAAGTGAATCAGGCGCTGGCAAAACACAACAATTACGAAAAGCAGATTGGTGTGGCGGGTTTAGTGGATGCCCACATTGTTCTCACCGACCTCAGCAGCAAAATTGGTCGTGAAGAGCCAAATAAAGTGACGCTTTCGGGGAATGCGAAGGTCAATATCAGCTCTCTCTTTGGTCCTCAGCAGGCGGATATGAAGCTGACAATGAAGGCCCAGCCGGTATTTGATAAAGAGAAAGGCGCTATTTTCCTCAGAGATATGGAACTGACAGACGTCCAGGTTCAGCCTGAAAAAATGCAGGGGCTGTTAAAAACCCTGACGCCTTATCTTAATCAGTCACTGAAGGAATATTTTAATCAGAAACCGGCTTACCTCTTAAGTAGTGACCGCAGCAAAGCCGAATCGCTGGCTAAGCGGTTTGCAAAAGGGCTTGAAGTTAAGCCGGGTGAACTGGTGATCCCCTTTACCAATCCTTGATCCTTAGCGCGTTTATCAGGCGTTTTCCCACGGCGGAGAACGCCTGCCATTTATCGCCAGGTTAACAAACCAGGTGCATTCCCGCCGCTTTATCCCTATGCTTAGTACCCGGCTAAATCCCTTAGCGATTTCACTTCTGCCGGAGCATTCAGATGACAGCACAACCTCAGGAACTTCTCATTCGCCGCCCAGACGACTGGCATATCCATCTTCGTGATGATGAGATGCTGAAAACCGTGCTGCCCTTCACCAGTGAGGTTAATGGCCGGGCGATTGTGATGCCGAATCTGGTTCCTCCGGTGACCAGCGTGGCGGCAGCCCTCGCCTACCGTGACCGCATTATGGCCGCTATTCCTGCCGGACATAATTTTACCCCGCTGATGACCTGCTATCTCACCGACTCCCTGGATGCAAATGAAGTAGAAAAGGGATTTACCGAAGGGGTGTTTACGGCCGCAAAACTCTACCCGGCCCATGCCACCACTAACTCCAGTCACGGCGTTACCGATATTGCCAGCATCGCCAGCGTGCTCGAGCGCATGCAGAAAATCGGCATGCCGCTGCTGATCCACGGTGAAGTGACCTCAGCAGAGATTGATATCTTTGACCGTGAGGCGCGCTTTATCGAGACCGTGATGGAGCCGCTGCGTCAGCGGTATCCTGAGCTGAAGGTGGTATTTGAGCATATCACCACCAAAGAAGCGGCAGCCTACGTGGAAGAAGGTAACTCTCTTCTGGCGGCGACCGTGACGCCGCAACATCTGATGTTCAACCGCAACCATATGCTGGCAGGCGGTATCCGTCCTCATCTCTACTGCCTGCCAATCCTGAAGCGCAACGTGCACCAGGAGGCGCTGCGTAAAGTCGTGGCTTCCGGCAACAATCGCTTCTTCCTGGGGACAGATACTGCGCCCCATCTGCGGCACTTAAAAGAGGCGAGCTGCGGCTGTGCAGGCGTGTTCAATGCCCCCTCTTCTCTGCCAGCGTACGCCACCGTTTTTGAAGAGATGAATGCGCTACAGCACTTTGAAGCCTTCTGTTCTGAAAATGGTCCGCGCTTTTATGGCCTGCCACTGAACGAGGGCCAGATCAAACTGGTACGCAAACCCTGGAAAGTGGCTGAAAGCATCACGCTGGGCGAGCACGCCCTGACGCCGTTCCTGGCTGGCGAAACGCTGAACTGGGCCGTATCGCTCTGAATCTTTCAGGAAAATAACATAAACTGATTGCCTTCGGATCGGACACTGTATATATTTACAGTATCTTATCCGGAGGCTTTTATGCGTATTGAAGTCACTGTAGCAAAAACCACTTCCCTGCCCGCTGGCGCTATTGATGCGCTGTCGTCAGAACTCATTAAACGTATTGACCAGCACTTTCCTGAAGTCACTAACAGCGTCTCTGTTCGCTATGCGTCTGCCAATAACCTCACCGTGATGGGCGGGGGTAAAGAAGCCAAAGATCGTATTACCGAGATCCTCCAGGAAACCTGGGAGAGCGCCGACGACTGGTTCATCACGGATTAGTCCGGCGGGTTCACTCTTTTTGCCGTTGTTTGCCGGGTTTCGCCACCCGGCTTTTTTGTTTTTGTCGCCAGGACTCGCCGATTTCGCGCTGAGGTTGTAGACTGATTGACTTGAGCTACAAGCGGGGACGGCACCATGAACAGTGAAAATCCTGAAGAAGTGATGACGTTTGGGGAACTGCTGGCGCTGATTGCCGATCAGCAACGTCGCCTGAGCGTACTGGAAAGCGCCTTTGCCAGCCTCTCTTTCTGTCTGGACGACAAGGCAGCGTCGTTACTGATCCACAGCCTGCGGCTGGAAGCGCAAAATCAGGATCGTGATGAAAATATGCAGCAGCATTTTTCCCATTTAGCCGAGGCGTTGGAAAAACGGCACGGGGTGATTAATATTCAGCCAGACGTTGAGCGCTGAGGGAACTTTCCCTTATTTCCTGAGCATTATTTTTTTGTGCGGCTCAGGTTTATTTAAAAACTTTAATCAATCTCTCTTCTCCTGGCCCGCTAAAATTTCGTTCTGCGTCAAGCTAAAATCCTGTTATAATTACTTTGCTCTATGAAAAAAAGGCCGCATTGAACCTCGATAAATCACTTCGTTATCAATATTAATACGAGTAATAAGGGGGTTATAATGGACAGAAACAAAGATGTAATCCAGACACATCCCCTCATCGGGTGGGATATCAGTACTGTAGATACGTATGATGCCATGATGATCCGCCTGCACTCGCTTACGTCTAATGAACAGCAATCTGACGAAGCAGAAGTGGGACAGACGTACTGGTTAACCACTGATGTTGCCAGACAGTTCATTTCGATTCTGGAAGCTGGCATAGCCAAAATAGAAGCAACAGATTACCTGGACAGAGATTACCAGAAGCATTAAGTTCTCACGTCTGAAGGCACCCTTGTGGTGCCTTTTTCATTACCGCGACATTTTGCTATTCTGCACCCTTAACCTGATCAACAAAGGAGCCAGGTGCAGATGGTTTATGACTTAATTGTGGTAGGAAGTGGTTCAGTGGGCGCCGCAGCCGGCTGGTATGCCACTCAGGCTGGCCTGAAGGTTCTGATGATTGACGGCGCCCATCCGCCACATACTCAAGGCAGCCATCATGGGGAAACCCGTCTGATTCGCCATGCCTATGGTGAAGGGGCGCGATATGTCCCGCTGGTGCTTCGGGCACAGGTGCTTTGGGACGAGCTGGAAAAGCAGTGTGGCGAGCGAATTATGCATCGCTGCGGCGTGCTTAACCTGGCTCCGGCAACCTCTGAATTTATCCGCAACGTAGAGCAAAGCGCGGAAACCTATGCCCTCCCCGTAGAGAAGCTAAGCGGTGGTGAAGCGAAAGCTCGCTGGCCTCAACTCACTGTTCCCGATGACTATACCGGAATTTTCGAGCCGCAATCCGGCTATCTGAAATCGGAAGTGGCTATCCGGCACTACATCCGTCTGGCTGAAGAGGCGGGATGCGCGCAGCTGTTTAATTGTGCCGTCAGTGCAATTGAAGAGCAGGACGGATTGCAACTGGCCCACACGCCGGATGGCACCTACAAAGCCCGGAAGCTTCTCCTGAGTGCCGGAACCTGGGTAAAAACATTGCTGCCTGAGCTGCCCGTTACGCCGGTGCGCAAAGTATTTGCCTGGCATCAGGCGGATGGTCGCTACAGCGAAAATAATAAATTCCCCGCTTTTACCGTAGAGATGGCTGACGGATCGCATTTTTATGGTTTTCCGGCGGATAATAACGCCCTTAAAATCGGACGGCATGATGGCGGCCAACCCATCACCTCTCCAGAGCAGCGCAAACCTTTTGGTACTGTGGCTGACGATGGCAGCGAGCTTTTTTCTTTCCTGCGGCACGTATTGCCGGGCGTGGGCGTTTGCCTGCGGGGAGAAGCCTGCACTTATGATAATACCAGCGATGAAGATTTTATTATCGATACGCTGCCAGGCTCGCCAGACCGGCTTATTATTACCGGCCTTAGCGGTCACGGTTTTAAATTTGCCAGCGTACTGGGAGAAATTGCAGCCGCTTTTGCGCAAAATAAAACGGTTGAGTTTGATTTATCCCCCTTCTCATTATCAAGATTTTAATTATTAAGTTCAGAAATAAAAAAACCGGGCCAGGCCCGGTTTTTTTATTACAGAGATTTATTCAGGCTTATTTAACGCGGCAGCATCTTTCTTCTGTTGACGGAGCCGCAGCTTTTTCACCAGCTTGTGCGCCTCGGCTTCATTCGCCACTGCGGGTGCAGAACCGGTCAGCGGCTTGCGAGCCGTTTCACGCAAGGTGAAGACGGTGATCACCCCGATCACCCCGGCGCCCATCAGATAATAGGCAGGCATCATCAGATTATGGGTCGTCGCGACCAGCCAGGTGGTGATCAGCGGCGTGGTGCCACCAAACAGCGAAACCGACAGATTGAAACCAATCGCCAGCGCGCTGTAGCGAATATCCGTAGCGAACAAAGCGGGCAGCGTGGCAGGCATGGAGCCGCTGAAACAGGTGTGGATCACCCCGAGCACGATCAGGCCCAGGAACACCAGCCACATATTGCCGGAGCCAATCATCATCATGCAGGGAACCGCCAGCACAATAAGGCCAATTGCCCCAGCCCAAATCACCGGACGGCGTCCCAGACGGTCGTTCCAGTGGCCCCAGAACAGGGTCAGCGGCATCATCACAAACATCACCACCAGAATCAGCAGCAGGCTGCTCATTTCGCTAAGGCCCAGGATCCCGGTCAGGTAGCTCGGCATATAGGAGGTCAGCATATAGTTAGAGACGTTAAACAGCAGAACCAGCCCGATACATTTCAGCATCTGTGCACGGTACTTGCTCAGCATCTGCAACAGCGTCAGACGAGGTTTGCTGTGCTCCAGTGCTTCCTGCTTTTCCATATGCTTCTGAAACGCAGGCGTCTCTTCCAGCTTAAGACGCACATAAAGCCCGAACAGGCCTAACGGCGCGGCAATAAAGAAGGGAATACGCCAGCCCCAGCTGAGCAGCGTCTCTTCACTCATTGCCGCCGTCAGGATGGTGACCAGGCCGGCACCAAGCAGATATCCTCCCAGGGTACCAAACTCCAGGAAGCTGCCCATAAACCCGCGACGATTATCCGTGGAATACTCAGCAATGAAGGTGGCAGCACCGCCATACTCACCGCCGGTAGAGAAGCCCTGTACCAGACGAGCCACCAGCAGCAGCACCGGAGCAAATATCCCAATGCTGTCATAGCCGGGAATGATGCCTATACAGAATGTCCCTATCGACATCATGATCATGGTGATGGCCAGCACTTTCTGTCGGCCAATCCTGTCGCCTAACGGGCCAAAGACCAGACCGCCGACGGGACGAACCAGAAACGCCGCCGCAAAAGCGCCGAAAGTAGCCAGTAACTGCGCGGCGGAATTACCACCGGGAAAGAAGACTTTCCCCAGGGTGACGGCCAGGTAGCTGTAAACGCCGAAGTCGAACCACTCCATGGCGTTGCCTAACGCAGCCGCACCTACGGCGCGTTTCAACATATCCGCATCAACAATGGTGATATCATCAACGGTGAGTTCTTTCTGTTTTTTACGCCAGAAGTGCTTCTTTGGCGGTTGGCTGGATCCTGAATCAGTGCTCATACTTTCTCCGTGGTGCCTGATGGTAGTGAGCAGCGTCATAGCTTTCGTTGCCAGCACAGAAGTAAAGAAGGGAAAGAAAGCTATAAAGCAGCAAAATAAATCGTAAATTTACGCATTAACGACATCTCTTTACGCTTACTGACTCTATACGACAGTCTCTTATTTTTCAAGTTTGTGACAGTTATCGCTTTTATTCTGCATAATATTTATTATGTACACTCCTTTCAGCGCCAAATCTGGCGTAATCCTCTTTCACCGCACTGGTCTGACCTCCACTTGTCTCTGTTATTTGTTCCTCGCCCCTTTAATGAACTAAATTAACCATTCACGACACCCAATCCTGACATAAAGTGACAAAACGCTGACAAAAATTTATATTTATATCAAATTTACCGACAAATTATTTTCACAGATGCGGTGGTTAACGAGCTGTTTAAAAGCGACTAAATAAGATGACAGGCTTAAAGCTAACAATATTTATGCTCATTATCCTGATATTTGATCAATTATTTTGAATAAAAAACATTATTTACTTACATCATGTAATAATTGATTGCTTTTATGTTTTCGTCCGGTCAGTCTTGGCAAAAAATAATCGGGCAGAGAATAGCTATGCTGTTAAAAAATACCCCTACTCGTTTTGGTTCTGTCAGCCTGGTAGTTCACTGGCTGGTCGCCCTTGCGGTTTATGGCATGTTTGCGCTGGGCCTCTGGATGGTTACGCTGGGCTATTACGACAGCTGGTATCACCCTGCTCCGGAGCTGCATAAAAGTATTGGTATCACGCTTTTTGTGGTGATGATCTTTCGGGTAATCTGGCGTTTTTTCTCGCCCCCTCCGGCCCCCCTTAGCAGTTACTCCGCCCTTACCCGTATCAGCGCCCTGGCAGTCCATCTGCTGCTCTATGGTATTTTGTTCGCCATTTTTATCAGCGGCTATTTGATCTCAACTGCCGACGGTAAACCCATTGAAGTTTTTGGCCTGCTATCTGTGCCTGCCACGCTGGAAGGATTTGGCGAGCAGGCCGATCTGGCCGGTGATATTCATCTCTGGCTGGCCTGGAGCGTGGTGATCCTCTCCGTGCTGCACGGCTTAGCTGCTCTGAAACACCATTTTATTGACGGCGACAGCACGCTTAAGCGAATGCTGGGTAGCCGTGTTGATTAACCTCTGAAAGGAACACACTATGTTGAAGAAAAGCCTGACAGGTCTGACCGCCGCTGTTTTACTGCTGGGCAGTGGCGCGGCTTCCGCCGCCGACTACAAAATTGATAAACAGGGGCAGCACGCTTTTGTGCAGTTCCGCATTCAGCACCTGGGTTACAGCTGGCTGTATGGCACCTTTAGGGATTTTGACGGCAGCTTCACATTTGACGAGGCCGATCCCGCCAAAGATAAGGTGAACGTTACGCTGAATACCAACAGCGTGGATACCAATCACGCCGAGCGCGATAAGCACCTCCGCAGCGCAGAATTCCTCAATGTGGCGAAATTCCCACAGGCGACCTTCGTCTCAACCAGCGTGAAAAAGGATGGGGATGAACTGGATATTACCGGCAACCTGACGCTGAATGGCGTCACCAAACCCGTGACGCTGGAAGCGAAAAAACTGGGTGAAGGCAAAGATCCGTGGGGAGGCTATCGCGCAGGGTTTGCAGCAGAAACGAAAATTGCCCTGAAAGATTTCAATATCACTACCGATTTAGGGCCAGCTTCTCAGGATGTGGAGCTGATGATCTCTGTTGAGGGGATCCGTCAGTAGCAGAGAGAAAACAGTCGTAAATAAGTTTCGGGCCGGTTGCAGATAACCGGCCCGATCCCTTTATTCCCCGGAAGGAATTTTCAGCGTCATGCTGAGCTTGCCGCGGGACTTATTAAAAATCTTATTGCCATTTTCACGGCCCGCGCGACGTGCGCGCTGCTCTTCCGGCGTTAAGGCCAGCTCTTCCATGCAGATTGGGCTACAGCAAGCCTGATACTTCTCTGCACAGCTGTCGCACTGAATAAACAGCAGATGACAACCATCATTCTTACAGTTGACGTGGGTATCGCACGGGGTGCCACACTGATGGCAGTGGGCGATAACATCGTCTGAAATACGTTCACCCATCCGCTCATCAAAGACAAAGTTTTTGCCCCTGAAGCGTACAGGTAAGCCCTGCTCACGAGCGCGGCGTGCGTACTCAATAATACCGCCCTCAATGTGATAGACGTTTTCAAAGCCGTTATGACGCATCCACGCGCTGGCCTTTTCACAACGGATACCGCCCGTGCAGTACATCACGATTTTTTTGTCTTTTTCCTCTTTCAGCATCTCCACCGCCATCGGCAGCTGATCGCGGAAAGTATCGGCCGGGATCTCCAGCGCGTTGTCGAAATGCCCCACTTCATATTCATAGTGGTTACGCATATCCACAAACACCGCGTCCGGGTCATCCAGCATGGCATTAACGTCACCCGCCTTCAGATAGCCCCCGACATCGCTGGCATCAAAGGTTTCATCGGTAATGCCATCCGCCACGATGCGCTCACGCACTTTAAGGCGCAGCACCCAGAACGACTTTCCATCATCATCCAGCGCAATGTTCATGCGGAGATTATTCAGCGCCGGGTGGAAAGCATAGAGCATCGCTTTCATCGCTTCATACTGGCTGGCTGGCACGCTGATTTGGGCGTTAATGCCTTCGCTGGCAACATAGACGCGGCCAAAAACCTTTAATTTGGTCAACGCTACATAGAGCGCATCACGAAAAGCTTTCGCATCGTCGAGGGTAAAATATTTGTAGAAAGAGACTGTGGTACGCGGTTCGGTTTCGGCCAGCATGCGCGCTTTCAGCTCTTCATTGGAAACAAGGTTATGTAACACTGGCATGGTGTACGTTCCTGCGTTCAAGAGAGAATTTTTGCGGGCGCTATCATACCTGATTGCCAGAGGATGCAAACCGAAAACTTTATGCCACAGCGGCTTTCCGACGGGCAAAAAAGCGCCAGTCAGCTGATTAAAAGCATACCCTGTTCAACATCACAAAAAATTTTACCTATAGTTAGCCTTTAGCGTCAGTCTGTTAAACCCACCGGAGAAATTGCATGAGCCAACTTTTTACGCCCATTACGTTGGGGAAGTTAACGCTTGAAAACCGTATCACCATTGCCCCTATGTGCCAGTACTCCGCAGACGCGGGTAAAGCTACGGCATGGCATCGCATCCACCTGGGCAATCTTGCGCTCTCGGGAGCTGGCTTACTGATTATTGAAGCCGCTGCCGTTGAAGCCGCGGGACGGATTACACCGCAGGATTTAGGTCTCTGGAATGATGAGACTGAACAGGCGCTGGGCGACGTGCTGAAGGATGTGCGTCACTACTCCCCTATGCCTGTTGGTATTCAGCTGGCTCATGCCGGTCGCAAAGCCTCTACGGATGTGCCGTGGCGTGGCGGCGGCTTCCTGAAGCCGGAACAAGGCGGCTGGCAGACCTCCGCCCCTTCAGCGCTGCCCTATAATGATGAAGACGGCACGCCAGAAGCATTAACCAAAGCGCGTATTGAAGAGATTAAGCAGTCGTTTGTGGATAGCGCTCTGCGTGCCGATCGTCTGGGCCTGGACCTGGTAGAGGTGCATGCCGCACACGGCTATTTGCTCCATCAGTTCCTTTCCCCTCTCTCTAACCAGCGGGAAGATGAATATGGCGGTTCGCTTGAGAACAGAATGCGTCTGACGCTTGAAATTTTCCGCGAAGTTCGCCGCGTATTCCCGGCTGATAAACCCGTTGGCGTCAGAATTTCCGCCACGGACTGGGTTGACGGCGGCTGGGATCTGCAACAGTCGATTGAGCTGAGCAAAGCCCTGGCAGCAGAAGGATGTGCCTATATCCATGTTTCCAGCGGCGGCCTGTCGCCTGAACAACAGATTTCAGTTGGGCCGAACTATCAGGTGCCCTTTGCCGAAGCGATCAAAGAAGTGGTGGATATCCCGGTCATTGCCGTAGGATTGATTACCGAGCCGGAACAGGCTGAAGCGCTGCTGACCAACAAGCAATCCGATATGGTCGCTCTGGCTCGCGGGATGCTGTACGACCCGCGCTGGCCATGGCATGCGGCAGCTAAACTGGGTGCGAAAGTTCACGCCCCTGAACAGTACTGGCGCTGTGAACCTCATGAGGTCAAAGGGCTGTTTAACCAGTAAGCCATTCGCCGCTCTCCCGGTTGTGGCGGGCGGCATCCAGAGTGGCCCTTCCGTAGCGGGTTATTTCAGTTCGGTGCCAAAAAATGGCACAATAGGCCATAAATAAAAAATCACGGGCAGCATAATGATGCCCCTTTTTTTCGAACTGGAAACTCATGACTCAGTTGCCTCAATTTACGCGTGCGTTGTTGCATCCCCGTTATTGGTTTACCTGGTCAGGTATAGGTTTACTCTACCTGCTGGTTCTGCTGCCCTACCCCGTGCTCTATTATCTTGGCTGCACTCTTGGGCGACTCTCCATGCATTTTATTACGCGCCGCGTAGAGGTAGCGCGCCGTAATCTGGAGTTATGCTTCCCCACTATGCCGGAAGCAGAACGGGAGGCGATGGTGGTGCGTAATTTTGAATCGGTCGGCATGGGCCTGATTGAAACCGGCATGGCCTGGTTCTGGCCTGACTGGCGCATCAGAAAATGGTTTCATGTCAGCGGGCTGGAGCATATTGAAAAGGCGCATCGGGAGGGCAAAGGCGTACTGCTGATTGGCATGCACTTTCTGACTCTGGAGCTGGGCGCCCGCATTTTTGGTATTCATAACCCCGGCATTGGCGTCTATCGCCCAAATGACAATGCGCTTATCGACTGGCTGCAAACCTGGGGCCGGATGCGATCCAATAAAAGCATGCTGGATCGCAAAGATCTGAAGGGGATGATCCGCGCCTTAAAAAACGGCGACATCATCTGGTATGCGCCCGATCATGATTACGGCCCTAAAAGCAGCGTTTTCGTTCCCTTCTTTGGCGTGGAAAAAGCGGCGTCAACCAAAGGCAGCTATCTGCTTATCCGTAGCGGTCAGCCTGCCGTTATCCCCTTTGTGCCGCGCCGTCTGCCGCACGGCAAAGGGTATGAAATGGTGATTTTGCCGGAAGAGCAGGCGATGCCGCTGGATGATGAGGCAGCCACGGCTGCGCGCATGAACAAGGTTGTTGAGCATGGCGTACTGATGGCACCCGAGCAGTATATGTGGCTCCATCGCCGCTTTAAAACCCGTCCGGCTGGCGAAGCCTCACTCTATTAGTTCTTATCCTCTGCCTGTTTTGAGGGTGGCTGGCTGTTTGCTGTCACCCTCAGGAGGCGGATAAATGGTCACGCAGGCTGCACTACCTTCCGCTAACGCTTCTCTCACATCACCTTACTGGCAAAAGTTTGTTCATTGCCACCTTCAGCCCGCTTGCTGCCTTTTCACCCGAACCTTCTCTTACCGGCATGCGGACAGTAATCTGCCTTTGCGCCGCGTTTGTTGGAAATCTGAACATCGGCTTTTCCGGCCGCGACCTCATCAGTAACTCGCTGAAACATCATGATAAATTCATATTATAACTTTTTTTGCTCTCAGGTTTTCCCCTGGCCAAACTTCGACTATCCTTCTAAAACCTGAAAATGAAGTTATGGAGAAATCCCCATGAGCATGTTTGCAACGCTGGAAGAGGCCATAGACGCCGCGCGTGAAGAGTACCTTGCGGCAAACCCGGAAGTGGAAGAAGCTGATGCTTCGGTTGGTCAGTTCAACCTGCAAAAGTATGTGATGCAGGATGGCGATATCATGTGGCAGGCCGAATTCTTTACCAATGAGGGTGACGAAGGAGAGTGCCTCTCTCTGCGCAGCGGCGAAGCAGCTCAGGCTATTTTTGATGACGACTTCGACGAGATTGAACTGCGTCAGGAGTGGTTACCTGAAAATACGCTGCACGAGTGGGACGAAGGGGAGTTCCAGCTTGAGCCGCCACTGGATACGGAAGAAGGCAAGGCCGCAGCGGACGAATGGGAAGATGACAACAGCGACTCTGACCGCTACCAGTAATCCTGCCCGATAGCGCAAACCTCTCAGCCCGGTAAATTTTGCCGGGCTACTTATTCGTAAGGGCCATGTTGCGCATCAACAGGCAATAACAGCGTATCGACCACCAGTGACAGCGGCAGATCGATAATCGTCAGAAAGCGCCAGGGCGTGTCACGAACGTCCCACTGCACACCGGGATAATAATGATTACCCTGCCCCTGCCCTGGAAAAGTGCGGCTGATAATGCTGCCACAGCCGCTCAGCACCAGCACGCTCAGGGCGAGCAGCAGGCTGCGGAATAGTATCTTCATCACCCTTATCCCTTTATCTGTAAAACAACACGCTAGTGTAGAGTAACCCGGCCCTGCCGTTCAGGCAAAACAGGTAAAATTTCCGTCAGCTTTTTGTCATTCTCTCCGCCGGGTAAAACATAAAAAAAGGCCGGGAGAGCTTCCCGGCCTTTATGCTTTTCAACCTTTAAGGTTTTGTCTGGATCGCCTGCGGATTCATTTTCAGCGACTTATAGTAATCGAACCAGTCGTGATACTTGTCGGCATGCTGCCACAAGCGGTAATGCATCCTTGAGAGCATCACCGGATCGCTGAGCAGCGTCAGGCGACGATCGCGGTCCAGCTTCGCCGGTGATTCACTTAACGCCTGATCAACCTGACGATCGCGGGCGAACTCCAGCACATCACTTTTCAGGTGGCGGGAGGTGGCCATCGCGCTGGCGAGGGCGTTAAATGACGGATTAAACACCGCATGCATAAAGCCATCCTTCAGCGCGCGCTCGCGGTTCAGTTCAAGATAGCGGTCGGTATCCATCAGCTCTTTTGGCGGATCATACTCTTCCGGGATCAGGAACAGTTTGGCGCGTTTAGAGGCGCTACCTGTTGTAGAACGGCTTGAGTAGACCGAAACAAAAGGCGACAGGATAAGCGAGAAGACGATCGGTGCCAGCCACCACAGGAAGTTCAGGTCAAGCCAGCCCATTCCTGCTGCCCAGACGATACCCAGCGCCATCTGCCAGCCGTGGCGCTTGAACGCTTCGCTCCAGGGGGTGGCGTCATCATCACGCTGCGGTGAATTCCAGACCACTTCCCAGCCCAGGAAGGCGCTGACCACAAAAATGGTATGGAACAGCATACGCACCGGTGCCAGCAAGACCGAAAACAACATCTCCAGGAACAGAGAGAGAGTGACACGCATCACGCCGCCATACTGTTTCGCACCTTTAAACCAGATCAGCATGATACTGAGCAGCTTCGGCAGGAACAGCAGAACCATAGTGGTGGAGAAGAGCGCTATCGCCAGCTCGGGACGCCACTGCGGCCAGACGGGGAACAGCTGTCGGGGTTGCAGGAAGTACTGCGGCTCCATCAGCGTGTGCACCACCTGTAGCGCGGTTGAGAGCGCCAGGAACATAAACCACAGCGGCGCAGAGAGATAGGACATCACCCCTGTCAGGAATACCGCACGGTGAACCGGGTGCATTCCTTTTACCAGGAACAGACGGAAGTTCATCAGGTTACCGTGACACCAGCGGCGATCTCGCTTCAGCTCATCCAGCAGGTTTGGCGGCAGCTCTTCATAAGAACCGGGCAGATCGTAAGCAATCCACACGCCCCAGCCCGCACGACGCATCAGCGCCGCTTCCACGAAGTCGTGGGAGAGGATGGAACCGGCAAACGAGCCTTCGCCTGGCAACGGCGCCAGCGCACAGTGTTCAATAAACGGCGCAACGCGGATAATGGCGTTATGCCCCCAGTAGTGGGATTCCCCAAGCTGCCAGAAATGCAGGCCAGCGGTAAACAGCGGGCCATATACGCGGGTAGCAAACTGCTGGCAACGGGCATAGAGCGTATCCATGCCTGACGCTTTTGGCGAAGACTGGATAATCCCGGCGTTCGGGTTAGCTTCCATCATGCGCACCAGACCGGTCAGACATTCACCGCTCATCACGCTGTCCGCATCCAGCACAACCATGTAGCTGTACTGGCTGCCCCAACGACGGCAGAAGTCATCGATGTTGCCGCTTTTACGCTTCACGCGGCGACGGCGACGGCGATAGAAAATGCGCCCTTCTCCGCCCACGTCACGCACCAGCTCCATCCAGGCTTTCTGCTCGGCCAGGGCGATATCGGCGTTGTAGCTGTCGCTCAGGATGTAGACGTCAAAGTTCTGCTGTTCGCCGGTTCTGACCACCGATTCCCAGGTGGCGCGCAGACCCGCGTATACGCGTTCCACATCTTCATTACAGATTGGCATGATCAGCGCCGTACGGTGCTCCGGGTTGATTGGCTCATCACCGTTCAGACCGTAGGAGATACTGTACTTATCCTTGCCCATCATCAGTTGCAGGAAGCCCATCAAAGCCGTCCAGAACCCGGCAGAGACCCAGCAGAACAGCACCGCGAACAGGAACAGGATCCCTGTTTGCAGCACGTAAGGCAGGATCTGCAATACCGACTGCTGCCAGTTCTGATTGGTCATCTCCATAGGATCGATCAGCGCCCAGCCCTGGTAAGGGAGAATGGTTTTCATATACCAGGTTGCTACAACAGTCTGTGCAATGGTCAGCAACAGCAATATATAGCGGCGGATCGAGCCTACATGTCGCCACTTATCTTCCTGCCGCTGCTCTTCAGCATTGGCATAGCGATGGGTGGATTTACGGCCACGGACGGAATCCCAGGCGCGCGCAACCGGGTTGGTGCGCCAGGCTTCCGGATACATGGAGGAGCGGGTGTGACGAGGCATCGCCTTCAGCGTGGTACGGTTGAGTTCATCGGTGTCGAACTGTTCCCCGTTGCCCAGCGAATCTGGCCAGCTCATCTCAATGCGTGATTTGACCGACTCCAGCGGCGCGTCGTCGGGACGCGCCTCTACAGGGGCGCCTTCCGCCAGCGAGTGGTGCAGCTGAACAAACGCCTCTTCAGGCTGTTCAGGCAGCGTCTCACGCAGCGCCCCTTTCCGCTCCGGGGAAAGGGGCAACGCATCAATATAGTCAGTGGGTAGTGCAGTAGGCTTATTCATTGGCAGGCAACTGATAGCTCCAGGTTTCTGTCAGCGTCTTATCACCGTTCATCAGCGCAGCACGCATTTCGGTAGCTTGCTTGTTGTCTTTAATGCGTAAACGCATAACCAGACGCCAGCCTTTAGTGACCGGATTATAGCGTACGCTGTTTTCCACCAGCTCACCGTTGTTACCGATGCTGACCTGCGGCGTAACCTGGGTGTTCTCCGGCAGCTTACTCATCTCCTGACCGGTGAAATCCACCACAAAGGCTACGGTGCCATCAGGCTGGCGGACCAGGTTAGACTGTTTCACGTCGCCCGTTGAACGCAGCGTATCTTTCACATAGGCCAAATCTGACGAATGCAGCTGGCTCTCGTCGCGGGTGAAGTGCAGACGATATTTAAAGTTCATCTCTTTGCCAGGATCCGGCAGGTTTTCCGGCGTCCAGAACGCAACGATATTGTCGTTGGTTTCGTCGGCCGTTGGGATCTCGACCAGCTCTACGCGGCCTTTACCCCAGTCACCCTGCGGTTCAATCCAGCCACTTGGACGGAGATCGTAACGATCGTCCAGATCCTGGTACTGGTCGAAGTCACGTCCGCGCTGCAACAGCCCAAAGCCTTTCGGATTCTCGACGGTAAAGGTGCTGACCGCCAGATGTTTCGGGTTGTTGAGCGGACGCCAGATCCATTCGCCGTTGCCGGCATGGATAGAGAGACCGTTGGAGTCATGTAACTGCGGACGGAAGTTCAGGTTTGGCGAAGGTTGATTCGGCCCAAACAGGAACATACTGGTCAGCGGCGCCACGCCGAGCTTGCCAACTTTATCGCGCAGGTAAACTTTAGACTGCACGTCTACGGTGCTCTCTTTACCTGGGGTAATCAGGAAGCGGTAAGCCCCTGTTGCCCGCGGAGAGTCCAGCAGTGCATAGATCACCAGATGCTTATCAGAAGGTTTTGGACGTTCAATCCAGAACTCTTTAAAGCGTGGGAACTCTTCACCGGACGGCAGCGCCGTATCAATAGCCAGACCACGAGAAGAGAGACCATACACCTGGCCTGCACCAATAACCCGGAAATAGCTCGCGCCCAGGAAGCTGGTGATCTCGTCATCCTTCTTGTTTTTGCTGTTCAGCGGGTAAAGTACCTTGAACCCGGCAAAACCGAGATTTTTCACCGTTTCCGGATCGTGCTTTACGTTGCCAAAGTTAAAGTAATCGGGTGAATATTTAATCTGTCGAACCGTAGAAGCGGTGACTTCATTAATCTGCACCGGCGTGTCGAAGTACATTCCTTGATGATAGAACTCAAGCTTGAATGGGGTCTTCAGCTTACTCCAGTAGGCTTTATCACGATTGAACTGAATCTGCTGATAATCCGCATATTTCATCTCGCGCAATTGGGAAGGCAAATTGCTTTTCGGCGCTTCATACCCTTTCCCAGCCAAATCTTTTGCCTGCTTTGCTACATCATCAATGTTGAATGCCCAGCTTGAGCTGGCATACATTGACAGCAAAACCGTTACGCCAAGCCAGCGCAATTTCATCAGTTTTGGCTTATTTTTCATTTTAATCAGCACATCCCCCCCTTTCGTGTGCTTAAATCAATCCTACCCATCTTAATGGATTATTCAGCATTCCGACAGCTCGGCAATGATTTAGTTCCTCGCCTTCTCTGCTGTAAGCGCCCTGTTCTCAAGTGCTTAGCGGATACAGATTAGCCTGATAGTATACTCGCAAATTCTCGCCTAAAGTGAGCGTTAAGCTTTAGCGTGGTTCAGGGTGAACCACTGCAATAACGTGTTGAATATTGGATGATTATGACGACTAAGAAACAGGAAAGAGAATATTTTTTTGATTCAATCAGGGCTTATTTAATGTTGTTGGGCGTACCCTTTCACGTCTCCCTGATTTATTCCACGCAGCTCTGGTCGGTTAACAGTCCAGCACCTTCAGAATGGCTTACCCTGCTAAATGATTTTATTCATGCTTTCCGCATGCAGGTGTTTTTCGTCATTTCTGGCTATTTTTCCTACATGCTTTATCTGCGCTACAGTTCCGGACAGTGGCTGAAAGTGAGGCTGGAACGCGTGGGTATCCCTATGCTGGCGGCCATCCCTCTTCTGACGCTGCCGCAGTTCTTTATGATTAAGGCCTGGACCACCAAGATTGGTGACTGGCATGGCTTCTCTCTTTACCAGAAATTTAACGCCCTGGCGTGGGATTTGATCTCGCACCTCTGGTTCCTGCTGGTGCTGGTGGTTCTCACCACCCTGGGTCTGTGGTTATTCAGATGGCTGCGTGACGGTAAGGGTGCAAAAACAGACTATTCCGACGTCACCTGGACGAAATTAACTTTTGCCATTCTGCTTTGCGCCCTCGCGTGGGGAGCGATTCGCCATCTGTTGTTCCTTTATGCTCCGCTGATGTTAGGCGACGGGCTTTTTAACTATGCGGTAATGCAATCCCTGTTCTTCCTGCCGTTTTTTGTGCTGGGCGCCCTCTCCTGGAAATATCCGGCGCTTAAGGCGCTGTTTGTAAAACCTGTGCCCTGGACGTTTATCGGCTCCGCGCTGGCTTTCGTAGCCTATGTGCTGAACCAGACTTACAGCAGAGGCGAAGGGTGGCTCTATGAGATTGATGCCATTGTTTCCATGACTATGGGCCTGTGGATGGTGAATGTGGTCTTCTCACTGGGCCACCGCCTGCTTAATTCACATTCGCCTCGCGTAACTTACCTGGTCAATGCCTCGCTGTTTATCTACCTGGTGCACCATCCGCTGACCATTCTGTATGGTATCTTCGTGGTGCCTCATATCACCAGTAACACCCTGGGCTTCTTTACCGGGCTGCTCTTTGTGTTTGGCATCGCGTTTCTCCTATACGAGTTCCACCTGCGTATTCCGTTTTTGCGCTTCCTGTTCTCAGGTAAACCGCAGCGTTGAATAAAAAAAGGGCGGATATATTCCGCCCTTCTCATTTACCCGACCTGCCGCCTGCTTAAAGCAGCCATTCGATAGGTAAACGCCACACCAGCCGCACCAGCAACCGCTGCATAAAGCGGGTCCGGGGTTCATGTTTATGAACCTGCTCTTTTTCACCTTCGCCAGGGTATTCCACCCAGTTCACCCGTCCCCACTTATCCAGGCGCAGCGTCCAGGCACGCTCCTGTATCTGTCTGATAAAGCGCTGGTGAATGCTGCTGGCCAGCGTTTCGCTCTCGATAACAAAACCCATCTCGGTGTTCAGCATGGCTGAACGGGGATCAAAATTGAACGATCCGATAAAGACTTTTTCGTTGTCCACGCTGAAAGTTTTGGCGTGCAGGCTGGAGCCGGAATTACCGGTAAGGCCCCGGTCATGGGGGGCTTCACGCGAGTCGGAGTGCGGCTTGAGTTCATACAGGGTAATGCCGTGCCGCAACAGCTTCTTGCGCCATTTGGCATAGCCCGCATGCACTATGGAGACATCATTCGCCGCCAGAGAGTTAGTCAGAATGGCAATCTTTACGCCGTTTCTCACCAGCGAAAGCAGCTGCGCCACACCGGCGCGGGTCGGTACAAAATAGGCAGAGATGATATCGAACTGCGACTGAGGCTTGCCAATCACTTCCAGCATGCGTTGCGGCAGTAACGATCCCGCTTTAGCCTTACCCAGCCCTTTACGGGGATCGTCACTCAGCAGACGCGTTTTCGCCCAGATCAGCGGCAGATCGCCCGCTTCCAGCTGTGTAACAAAGGAGGAAGCGTGGATACGTTCCAGATAACGTTCTACCTGTGGATCGCTGCTCCAGGCTTCGGGCAGCCTGACGGCGGCCTGTGCCCGCTCCTCATTAATATCCACCACCTTGTTAAAGGGTTCAACGGCACGGCTCATCCAGTAGCGTTCAAAATCTTTTTCTACTTCCCTCACTACCGGCCCGATAGCCAGCACGTCCAGGTCAGAAAAGAGTGGCGCTTCACCCGCGCCAAAATACTCATCGCCCACGTTGCGCCCGCCGACAATGGTCGCTTCCCCATCTACGGTGAAACTTTTGTTGTGCATACGGCGGTTCAGCCGGGCAAAATCGGTCAGATAACCCAGCGCCCGCAGCGTACGAAAAGAAAAGGGATTGAAGAGGCGGATCTGGATATTTTTATGTTTAGAGAGCTGACTTAACGTCTCATCAAGCCCCATGGTGTTGTTATCATCCAGCAGCAAACGGACCTTAACTCCCCGATCGGCAGCCTCCAGCACGGCGCTGAACAGCAGCCTGCCAGACATATCGTTCTGCCAGATATAGTACTGAATATCCAGCGTATGCTCGGCCATACTCATCAGCAGATAGCGGGCGGCAAAGGCATCAAGCCCATCTTCAAGAGGATGGATCCCGCTGTGTTCAGGGTGATTTTCCACCAGCGGCGATACGGCACGGGTCAGCCGGGAGTGCTCAAAGGCTGGCTCGTAGGGTTCCGGGGTGTAGACTTCAGCCATCAATTGTCCTTAGTTCAGGTAAATTCCTGCTGGATCTATTATCAATCCAGTTGAGTGACTTTGTCATGCAACAGTTATGATTGCGGTCAGTTTAGTCAGGTAGTCTAGACTTAGCGCAGTGCGTTGCGATAGCCCTTGCAAAGAGGAAGATGCCATGAATACCGACACGCTACCCCCTGCCACCCAGCGTCACCGGCCAACGCTGTTCAAAAGCTTCTTTCAGGGCAGCTTTGCCTGCTCAACCGCCTGTCGTGACGAAGGCAAGCGCGTGGATCTGGTGATCAACAGCGGTCACGATACGCTACTTAATAAAGATTATGCGCAACTGGCGGCAGAAAATTTACTGACCGCCAGGGACGGCGCCCGCTGGTATCTGATAGAGAAACAGCCTGGCGAATATGACTGGTCGACCTTTTTGCCGATGTTACATGCAGCAAAAAAACACGAAATAGAGATGATCTGGGAGCTGGCGCATTTTGGCTGGCCCGCCGGGCTGGATATCTGGCAGCCGGAGTTTATAGATCGTTTTGCCGCTTTTGCCCGCGCAGCCGCCTGCCTGATGCGTGATGAAGGATTTGACGCCCCCTTTATCACCCCAATAAATCAGATCTCTTTCTGGTCATGGGCCGGAGGTGACGTAGCCTGGTTTAATCCTGGCGTAACGGGCCGTGGCAGAGAATTAAAGCAGCAACTGGTTCGCGCCTCTCTGGCCGCTATGCGCGCTATTCGGGAGGAGTTGCCAGCGGCAAAATTTGTGCTGACCGATCCGCTGGTTCATGTAGCGACAGCAGAGCGCTCGGACGCCAGCCAGCAGAATGCCCGTCAGCAACACGAGGCGCAGTTTGAGGCGTGGGATATGCTTTGTGGCCGTCTGCAACCGGAATTAGGGGGCGATCTTTCCCTGTTCGATGTTGTAGGGGTGACCTGGTATCCCGATAATCAGTGGTATATCACGGGTGAACCGCTTGAGTCGCATCAGCCCGAATATCGTTCACTCTCCTCTTTACTGGAGGAGATTTGGCAGCGTTACCAGCGCCCCTTGCTGATTGCGGAGACGGGTGCCGAGGGTGACAAGCGCGTGCCCTGGCTGAAATATGTCGTAGAGCAAACGAGCGCGGCACTGGATAACAGCGTGCAGGTGGAGGGTATCTCTCTGTTCCCAGCCGTTGACTACCCTGCCTGGGCGGACGCGCGGCGTTCACCCGGCGGCCTGTTTGGTCTGCCCGATGCTAACGGTAACAGAACGATTTATGAACCCTATGCCCTTGAGATCCGCAGTCAGTTAATCAAGATGAAGCAGGCCGATCGGCCCTCACCCTCTGAATCCACTCCTGAGTGAAGGCCATCTTAAACGTGTGCAGGCGGTAGGTCAGGTCATCCACAAGGTGATGATCAACACAAAGACGATCAGCGTAAACGACGTGAGGGCGAGAGCAACGATAGCGAACTGCGCATCGTCCAGCGACAGATGAGGCTCTTCAGGAAAATCGTGTTCAGAACGGTTGTTCATTTTTTATCATCATCTGCTGGCCAAACGTCCCTTGTCAGAAGCCAGTATATTTTATAGGTTCGCCTTCACTGGGCGAAACCGGATGATCCATAATCTATTCAGGGAATTACAAAAATATCGAAGCAATATTTTTGCTTTGACCTTTCCCTGTCAATCCATTCCCTCTCCCCTGACATCAGGAAGACTGTACTATAGCACAGTCTGACCCTGATAAAATGGTTAGTCTGTTGAGAAGCCGGAAATAAAGATTTTTCGCAGAAGGCCAGACTTAAGCGCGTAAATTCAGCCGTTGAACCGGCTTATGTCGCTATTCTGACGTATATATTTCGGGTAATAAAACGGGCCGCTGCTGCGGCCCCAGAGGATCAGAAATCGTAAGAGAGCGAAAGCTTTAACTCACGCGGATCTCCCTGATAGATGTAGGTGCCATAGCTCTCCACCCCCGACCAGTACTTTTCGTTGGTGACGTTTTCCACAGCCAGACGCCAGGTCAGCTCATTCTGCTGCATTCTCATCCGGTAACGCATACCCAGATCCAGCGTGGTGTAGCTGTCGAGCTTTTTCGTATTCGCTTCGTTAGCATACTGCGAGCCGGAGTGGGTCAGCCGAGCCAGCGCCGTCAGGCCTTCCACGGGTTTGATATCATACTCCGCACTCAGCACGGTGTAGAAATTCGCCACGCCGACAGCTTTTTTGCCGTCATAGGTGCCCTCTTCTGTTTTACTCATCTCAGGATCAAGCCAGGTTGCGCTGCCGTTTAACCGCACGCCATAGAGAGGCTCGCCGAAGACGTTCAGCTCAACGCCGCGGTTACGCTGTTCACCATACAGGCCAAAAACATTCGTTTGCTGGTTGATAATGCCTTTCGGCTTTTTGATTTCAAACAGCGCCAGCGATCCGCCAATATTACCGTAATCGACTTTCATACCGATTTCGTTCTGTTTAGAGAGTGAAATCCCGGTGACTTGTCCGACATTAACCGCCCCCGTAGAGGCAGTTTCGCCGGGCTGTAAGGCCTCGATATGGTTCGCATAGAACGAGACGGTTTCCCAGGGCTTGACCACCAGGCCATAGCCGGGCGTCCAGCGAGACTGGGTAAAGCGTGCATCCGTGTCTTCAGCTGCCGTGCCATAGGCATAGTTGCGCACCACAACTTTCTGATGGCGCGCGCCAACGGTTAACAGGATTTTGTCATCAACAAAGCCCAGCGTATCGGAAAGCAGCAAACCTTCCGTGCGGATACGGCTGGTTGGACGCGGGTCGTCAAGGTCGCCGCCGAAGAAGGTGTTAGCCGGAGCCGCTACCGCCGTGGTGTCGTAGATATTGGTGGCTGAAGGAGTCAGCGCCATACCATAAGCGGTTTTTTCGCGTTTGGTCTGAGCGGCATAACCAACATTAACGCTGTGGCTGACCACGCCCGTGTCGAATTTACCGCGGATCCCCGCCATGCCGCTGAAGGCATCAACAATTTTGTTGGTGTCCATGCGTCCAATGGTGGCTGAGCCGTCTGCATCGGTGAGTTTCGGCGAGGCGTAAGCGCCCGTTTCATGGGAGTGCTGCCCACCCGTTGCGCCATAGATTGTCCACTCCGGAGTGATATCATATTCGGCACGCGCCATGCCGAATTCGCTTTCCAGATCGCTGTAGACCCAATCCTGGCTGTAGTTGCTGGTAGCGCGAGGAACTTCCGGTATGAAGTCCACCCCGCTGATGTTTACGCCCAGTTTTCCGCCGTGGTAAGCCTGTTTTTGATAACCCAGATCCAGCGAGGTTCGCAGTTTTTCGCCGCGATAATCCAGGCCTAATGAGGCAAGGGTGGCCCGGCGTTTTTCATTGTCTACTGCCGTTTCGCCTTCACGATGCATCAGGTTAACCCTGACGCCCCACTGATTGTTATCGCCAAAGCGGCGCCCCGTATCCAGCGTGGTTCCCACCTGTGAAGAAGAGGTGTAATCCACTCCCAGACGCGTCAGCGGTATCTCTTCAGCATGTTTAGGTTCAAGGTTGATCATGCCACCGACGCCAGAAGAGGCAGAACCGTTGATTAAAGCATTCGAGCCTTTAAAGACTTCAACACGATCGATCATTTGCGTGGAGACAACCTGACGAGGCATTACGCCCGGTAATCCACCCAGCGTCATATCATCGCCATCCAGATCAAACCCACGGATGCGATAAGTTTCCGCAAAGTTACCGTAGCCCTGCACGTTTTGTACTGATGCATCATTGGCTACCACATCTTTCAGTGTTGTAGCCTGCTGATCCTGAATCATTTTAGAGGTGTAGCCAATTACGTTAAACGGCACGTTTTTGGCTTCCTGTTCGCCCAGCATGCCCAACCGTCCACCGTTAGCAACCTGTCCATCCAGATAAGCAGGAACCAGTTGGTCACCGCCAGCTTTGAAGTTCTCATCCGGCGTAGCCACTACGGTCATGGTGTCTTCGGGATTTTCCGCTTTTTTCGCGGCAGTGCCGTCACTGTTCGCTGCCCAGGCTGGTGCAGTCGCGGCTCCAATAAGGGCAGCCAGTAGCGTTAATTTAAAACCATTCTGATGTGAAGAGGGGGTCGCCATTACAATTCCCTGAAAAATTAATACAAGTGATAATCATTATTATTCGGATTGCGATTATCTCCAGAAGTGTTTTAATTGCAAGTCAAAAATGCAGCGTTAATGGGAACGGAAGTGACCGGCTTTCACGGGGTATGCGGGGAGAGTTGGCCTGATCAGGCAGAAGAGAATGCTGAATTGAAAAGCATGTCGCCTGAAGGGCCAGTAGCCAGGTCAGGGAGAATGGGATACGGAATTAACAGCGTACCGTCTCAGGGGGCAGTAGCCAGGTCAGGGTGAATGGGGTAAGAATTAAAAAGCATGCCGTCTGAGGGGTTAGTAGCCAGGTCAGGGGGAACGGGGTACTGAATTAAAAAGCATGCCGTCTGAAGGGTCAGTAGTCTGGTCAGGGTGAATGGGGTATTGAATTAAAAGCATGTCGTCTGAGGGGGCAGTAGTCTGGTCAGGGTGAATGGGATACTGGATTAAAAGCGTGCCGTCTGAGGGGTTAGTAGTCTGGTCAGGGTGAATGGGGTATTGAATTAAAAAGCATGTCGTCTGAAGGGCCAGTAGCCTGGTCAGGGAGAGGGGGCTGAACACAAAAACGCCGTGAACCCCTCCCTGGGGGCTGCGAAGCGGCGTCCATGCCGCTTAGCTTTTGCTTATCAGCCCCCTCTCCCTTCCCCACAGCATTGGTGTTGCCTGTTACAGAAAACCAACGTCCAGGTCCAAAACCAAAACCAAAACCAAAACCAAAACCAGCATCAAGTCTGGTTTTGACCTGTGTGAATGCCAAACTCACCAACAACACTGAATTTAACGGGTGGCACCCCGGAGTGCATTAGCCGAGTGTATGCCGCAGGGATGCGGCATCCAAGCCCCCATGGAAGGGTTCACGGCGTCTCGGATAAGGCACTCCGGGGTGACGCCTTTGCACCGATCCGGTTTTGACCTGTGTAAATGCCAAACCCGCCAATAACGCCGAATTTAATGAACGGCATCCCGGAATGCCTTAGCCGGGTGACTGCCACAGGGATGCGGCAGCCAGGCTTGCGCTAATGCCGCGCAACATATCAAAGTTAACATTTAGCACTACGGCGTCCCGGATAACGTGCTCCGTGGTGACGCCTTTGCACCGATCCGGTTTTGACCTGTGTAAATGCCAAACCCGCCAACAACGCCGAATTTAATGAACGGCATCCCGGAATGCCTTAGCCGGGTGACTGCGACAGGGATGCGGCAGCCAGGCTTGCGCTAATGCTGCGCAACATATCAAAGTTAACATTTAGCACTACGGCGTCTCGGCTAACGTGCTCTATGGTGACACCTTTGCACCGACCCGATTTTGACCTGTGTGAACGCCAAACTCACCCACAACACCGAATTCAATGGGTGGCACCCCGGAGTGCATTAGCCGAGTGTATGCCGCAGGGATGCGGCATCCAGGCTTGCGCTAATGCTGCGCAACATATCAAAGTTAACATTACGCACTACGGCGTCTCGGATAAGGCACTCCGGGGTGACGCCTTTGCACCGATCCGGTTTTGACCTGTGTAAATGCCAAACCCACCAACAACGCCGAATTTAATGAACGGCATCCCGGAATGCCTTAGCCAGGTGACTGCCGCAGGGATGCGGCAGCCAGGCTTGCGCTAATGCCGCGCAACATATCAACGTTAACATTTAGCACTACGGCGTCTCGGCTAACGTGCTCTATGGTGACACCTTTGCACCGACCAGGTTTTGACCTGTGTGAACACCAGACTCCCCAGCAACCCCGAATTCAATGGGTGGCACCCCGTATTTGATCTCTACTCCGCCCAGCGGCGGAAAATAAGCGAGGTATTAATGCCGCCAAACGCGAAATTATTCGACTGCACATAATCGGTTTGCAACTCACGCGGCTGGTGCATGATGTAATCCAGCTTGCCGCAATCTTCAGCAGGCTCGGTGAGATTCAGCGTGGGCGCAAACCACCCTTCCCGCATCATTTCAATGCTCAGCCACGCCTCCAGCGCACCGCAAGCGCCCAGCGTATGGCCGAAATAGCTCTTGAAGGAAGAGATCGGCGTACCGTTACCAAAAATTGCCGCTGTGGCCAGACTCTCTGCCACATCACCCCGATCGGTTGCCGTACCATGGGCGTTGATATAACCGATCTCACTGGCGCTCAACCCGGCCATTTTCAGCGCGCCTTCAATACAAATCTGCATGGTTTCACGCTGAGGTTGCGTAATATGCGCCGCATCACAGTTGGTATAAAACCCAACTATCTCCGCATAAATTGTCGCACCGCGAGCCTTTGCATGCTCCAGCTCTTCCAGCACCAGCGTGCCTGCGCCCTCGCCTATGACCAGACCATCCCGCTGCTTGTCGAAAGGTGAAGGGGTGGTTTCTGGCGCATCGTTACGCTGGCTGGTGGCAAACAGCGTATCGAAAACCGCCGCTTCTGACGGACAAAGCTCCTCTGCCCCGCCTGCCACCATCACCGTCTGATAACCGTGTCGGATCGCTTCCCATGCATAGCCAATGGCCTGGCTGCCGGATGTACAGGCACTGGATGTCGGGATCACCCGGCCACGCAGCCCAAAGAACAGACCGGTATTCACCGCAGCCGTATGTGGCATCATCTGCACGTAAGTGGTGCCGGTAATGTTATTGGTGTGCTTCTCGGTCAGCATGGTGGCGAATTCGCTTACCGGGCCGGTGCTGCCGGTCGATGAACCGTAAGCGATACCGGTCTCGCCGTTGTTGAGCACGGGATGTTCCAGCAACCCGGCCTGCTCCAGCGCAAGTTCACTGGCGCGGGTCGCCATCAGTGAAACCCGCCCCATGGAACGGATGCGTTTGCGTGTGTAATGCTGCGGCAGGGTGAAATCATCAACCGGCGCGCCTAAAAGCGTATTAAGCCCATCATAGACCTGCCATTCCGGCATCCTGCGCACCGCATTACGTCCGGCGCGCATTCTCGCGGAAATTTCCGGCCAGCTGTTGCCGAACGCCGTTACACCCCCCATTCCCGTCACCACAACCCGGCGGATCACAACATGCCTCCGTTGATCGAGATGACCTGACGGGTCACGTAGCCCGCGATATCCGACATCAGATAGCTCGCCAGACCCGCCACTTCCTCAGTCTGCCCCATCCGCTTCATCGGGATCATTCTCATCGCTTCTGTAACCGCCTCCGGCTCCATCTGGATCATCCCGGTATCGATCAGACCCGGTGCGATACAGTTCACGGTGATTTTGCGTTTTGCCAGCTCAATTGCCAGCGCTTTGGTGGCACCAATAATACCCGCCTTAGCCGCGCTGTAATTGACCTGACCGCGATTGCCCATCAGCCCGGAAACGGACGACAGCGTAATAATACGTCCCCCTTTGCGCAGACCTATCATCGGCATGATGCAGGGGTGAATAACGTTGTAGAAACTGTCCAGATTGGTATGGATCACGCTGTCCCAGTCCTCTTCGCTCAGGGCAGGAAACGCACCATCGCGGGTAATCCCCGCATTGCTGACCACGCCGTAGTAGGCGCCAAAATCGGCAATGTCCTGCTCTATCAGCGTACGGCACTGCTCTCTGTTGGCGATATCAAAACCCAGAACGCGCCCCGCGCCGCCCGCCTCTTGCATCTGGCGCAGCGTCTCTTCGGCTCCCGCACGGTCGCTGTGATAATGCACAACGACGCTAAAACCTTCGGCGGCCAGACGCAGAGCTATCGCCCGGCCAATGCCTTTGCTGCCACCCGTGACCAGTACAGAACGTGTCATTGGTTATTACCCTGTTGCATAAGTTGGTTGAGTTCTTCCCGGTCAGGCTGATAAGTATTCAACCTGCCGCTGGCGTAGCGTTCGCCATTAATCGTGATGGCCCCCTCGAAGCTGCCAATTTTTTCATCGCGCATTAAAAGCGTGACGGTAACTTCAAGCGTGGCCCCTGCGGGGAAAACGGCCCCCTGGCAGCGGTATCCCCTGCCGCCTAACAGCATTCCCGGAGAGGGCTTGTGGTCACTTTGCACACGCCCGTGCCAGCCGGACCAGACGCCAATAGTCTGAGCGATAATTTCAATGCCAAACCAGGCAGGCAGATCGCCCTCAGCATTCAGAAAAGGGGACAGCACGCCCTCACCCACTGTTACCTGGCAGCAGGCACTCTCTTCGCTTACCCAGAGAACCTTTTCCACCAGCACCATTGGCGCATCATGCGGCAGATAGTCAGCCGCCCGTTTATAGTCAACCATTATGCTTTCCCAGAATCAGGCAGGTATTGTTGCCCCCAAAGGCAAAAGAGTTACTCATTATCGCGGAGCCGGAGAGTGGACGAGCCTGGCGTAACAGCCCACACTCTGCCAGGGTATCATCCTGAACAGTGAGGGTGAAATCCTGCGGCGGAAGCGGCACAGGCTGAGTAAGCAGCAGCCAGCTTATCGCCGCTTCGCAAATGCCCGCTGCGCCCAGCGTATGCCCTGTAAGATGCTTGGTGGAACTACAGGGAACGGTGTCGCCAAAGATCTGGCTGACCACATCCGCTTCAATCCGATCGTTCAGCCGCGTGGCGGTGCCGTGCAGATTGATATAACCCAGCGCGCCAGGCGCCAGATTCGCCTGCTCAAGTGCCATCCTGATCGCCCGAATCGCCCCTTCGCCCTGAGGATGCGGCGCGGACATATGGTACGCATCAGAGGATTCACCCACGCCCAGGATAGCAACGGCCTGAGGCGTTTTGGTCAGCACCATCAACGCCGCTCCTTCACCAATGGTGATGCCGTCCCGTTGCTTGCTGAACGGGGCGCATTGCGTGGGCGAGAGCGACTCCAGGCTGTCAAAACCGTTAACCGGCATGCGGCTCAGCGTATCTGCACCGCCAACAATCGCCACATCCGCCAGTCCAGCCTCCAGCAACCGCTGCCCGCTGATCAACGCACGGGCGCTGGAGGAACAGGCGGTGGAAAGCGTGTAGGCAGGGCCAGCAAGCGCCAGACAGTTCGCCATAAAACGCGCAGGATCGCCCAACTCCTGCTGATAATAGTGATAATTTTCAGCCTGCCCGGCAATCCGGTTATCCGCTTCATTCAGACCGGAGGTGCTGGTGCCAAGCACAACAGCGATACGATCACGGCCAAAGGTGGCTATCGCCTCATCGACCTGTGGCTGGATTTGTTGCAGAGCGGCCAGCAGCAGCTGGTTATTCCGGCTGCGATGCGCGGCAAAGGGTTCAGGTATCTCAGGCAGATCGGCCTCCACCTTACCCGTCCAGCAGGGTTTACCATGCAGCAGCCAGCCGCTGTCCGGACGCATGCCGGGTGCGAAATTCCCCGCCAGATTAATGGCCGTTGTCGCCATATCGTTTCCCAGCGCACTGAGCATGCCCACCGCCGAAATGTAAATCATTGCGCATCCAGATGTTGAATAAGTATTTGATAGCCAAAAGCAAACTGCTGAACGCTGACAGGTTCACGCCTGTCACCGCGCTGCAAATAGCGGATCTCGGTAACCAGTTTGCCCTGCGGGTCGCGCAGCTGGCGGCGATCCTCTCTCTCTTTCAGCGTCCAGCCTGCTGGCAGGTGGGATTGCCATGCCGCTATGGGCCAGTGGCTCAGCATGATATCTGCCAGCACCTGACTGGCTGGCGGCATCTCTGGCAGAACAATCGACTGTTCAGTATGAATGCCGCTGCTATCGTAAGTTACCCTGAACAGCCGGATCCCAAGCGAGGAAAGCCCTGCCAGCGTCAGCTGCTGACTCTGTGCGCTAAGCAGCACCAGCAGGGACTGTTTTTTGCCTTTAAAAGTCCCGGTCAGCAGCTGTTGCTCAGTGAAGGCGGGTTCAATGCCTGGCGCGGGCAGCGTCACCTTAACACCAGGCTTCAGCCAGGCTTCAGGGCGGGTTTCATCAGGTTTGCTGGCACAACCCGCCAGCAGCAGCAGGGCCAGCGCAGCCACGACAGTCGCTCTCATCTTTTTTTCCTTTTAGGCGGCATAGCAAGGGGAGCCAGTAAAAATGCGGTGAAAATGCCGCTGCATAACACAATGCCAAAACTGGCGATGGCCTGAGTGCTGCTGAAAACCAGCATACCCAGCGTCAGCAAGGTCGTCGCCATGGCCAGCGTCACCGCCAGCAATGAGGTTATCGGCGTGCCACGGGGATTACTGAAGAACAGGGTGTAATTAATGCCAATCCCCAGGACCAGAACCAGCGCCAGCAGGGAGAAGAGGTTCAGGGAATGCCCTGAAAGCGATAATGCAGCAAGTCCGCCCCCCAGCGACAATACCGAGGGCAGCACGCTGATTGCCCCCTGCCGTAAGCCCAGCCGCAACATATAGCTCAGCGCGATGGCGACCAGCGCCGCAGCAAGCAACCAGCCCAGCAGCGTGCGGTAAAAGGCAAAGAGCCGATCAAAGGTGGCTTTACGATCGATCCAGCTGACGCCCGGCATGCTTTTAGCCAGCGCGGCCAGCGCGGCGCTGTTGCTCACCCCAGTCACCGGTACCAGCACACCGCTACGTCCCTCCGCAACTGAAAGCCAGAGCAGACGCCAGCCCTCGCTGTTTGGGCTGTTAAGCCATTGCTCTGGCGTTACTGTCATGGCTGAAAGATCCGGCGCGGCAATTTTTACACCCGCCTGCTGCAACTGCGCCATCACCTGAGGCGCTGCCTTGCTGAGCAGAAGGTTATCCTGCTGCTGCTGTCGTAAAGAGGCAAGCGGCAACAGACGATATTGTTGCAGCCACTGGTGCGTTCTGGCCTTCTCCAGTTCAGGCGCAAGCGCCTCCAGCCGTTGCAGCGTCTGCTCCGGCGTGTCGCCATAGACCACCATCCAGGTCTGATCGGCGCTTTGTCCGGTCAGTTGCGTTACCTGTTTCTCCTGAGCCAGCAACGCTGGCGGCAGAGCCTGTAGCTGCGAGATATCATCATTCACCTGCAATTTTGCCAGGCCAAAGAGTGAAATGGCCGCCACCAGCAACGGCAACCCCAGGCGCATCCGGCGATCTCTTCTCCAGCTTGCCAACCAGCGCCCCATCAGGGCCAGCTGCGGAACCGGACGAACCGGCAAGCCTTTCACTAACAGAGGATACCAGCAGATCACCGTCAGGCAGGAGGCGGTCAGCCCCGCGGCCGCGAAGACCGCCAGCTGACGAATTCCCGGAAAGGGTGCGAAAACCATAATCAGCCAGGCAATGGCCGTCGTGCCTAATGCCAGCAGCAATGCGCGGATCACTTTTTGCAGGCTCTGAGCAGGCGTGGCTTCCATGCCATGAACCATACGTTCCGTCAGGTAATATAAGGTGTAGTCAGCCGAGATACCGACAATGCTCAGGCTCATCACCAGCGTCATCAGATGCAGTTCGCCAAACAGTAACAGCGTGACGACAATGCCGGCCAGCGCTCCCACGCCTACCGACAAAGCGCATAGCAGCAGCGGACGAAACGAGCGAAACACGGAAAACACCAACAGCAGGACGCCGATAACGGTGGCAACGCCCAGCGTGGAAACATCGTGCTTTGCCTGCTGGCTGGCATAATCACTGAACCAGACCGTGCCCCGCGCCAGCAGCTGCGCCTCTGGATACGCTCTCTTCAGACGGCTTTTAAGATCGGCAAGCTGCGCCACAATTGCCCGGCTTTGCTGCATATCGAAAGAGCTGCCGTTGAGTTCAGCATGCAGGAAGTACCATACCCTTCCCTGCTTATCGGTGGTGGTCAGCCAGCCCTGGCTCAGGCCAAGTTTTCCGCTGTTTTGCTGTAGCGCCAGCTGCGCACCGCGCACCAGCAGCAGCGGGTCGTGCGTCAGCTCCTGGCCACTGACGCCAGCAAAGGCCGAATAGAGCTGCCCCAGCACCCAGTCGCCCTGCGCCGAACCGCCGTTTGCCAGCCTGGCGCGGGTGGCCGGGTCGATCAGGGCATTGCGGTGCTGCCAGGCAAATTTCCCCCAGGCTTGCTGCCTGTCGGCCGCCATCGGTCCCTGAACATTTTGCAGCATCGGCATCGCCTGTAGCTGCTTCAGATACCAGTCGGCGACGGCAGGATCGGGAGTATCGCCAGCGCTGACCAGCCAGACAAGCTGGCGATCCAGCCGCTGCATAAAGCCCTGTTGCAGCTCGGGAGGGATCTCCCCCATCGCCTGTTCCGGCAGCAACGCCAGCACGCTGCTGTTAATGGTCGCTCTGGGCAAAAGCATCACCAGCAAGGCGACCAGCAGCAGGCAGATCGTCAACCAGCCCAGAGCAAGACGACGTGGCGTATCAGAAAACAAAACGCTGTTGCTCCTCAGTGGTCAGACTGGCTGTGGTTCGCTGATTGCTGAGAGAAATTGCCGTTTTGTCACCCTGACGGTCGTTCAGCTCAATTGCCTCCAGCCAGGTTGCGCCCTGTAGCGTAATGGTATTAAACAATTTATCCAGCGGTGAGGTTTTTGGTGTCAGAACCAGCTGCCATTTACCCTGCCCGCGATCCTGAAAATCCAGCGCAAAGTTTTGCTCCAGCACCCGACGATCGGCCCGGAACAGCGCACGCAGCAGATGATTGAACTGAAACATCTGGGGGTTACTCTCTGCCGTGACAATCTGCGGTGCCTGGCCGTTCATCACCTGCATCATGCGCTTGTCATCCAGCACCAGCGTCAGGGGGAAAGGCCTGGCCTGATGCCACCACAATCCCTTATCCTGGGCAATCAGCAGCTCGCCGCTGGATTTAAGCGGTCCCATCCCTTTGATTTCCCGCAGCTGAGTGAAATCAGCCCGCACAACCGCCTGACTGGCGAAACGTTGCTGAAGATCGTCAAGCGTAACCGCCTGAACAGCAGCGCTTAACAGCAGCAGCCCGGCAAGCAGAAAGCGGATCATAGCTGCACTCCCAGACGTTCAAACAGGATGGGAGGCGAGACAAAACTCATCTCCTGGCTGCTCTCTTCCACCGCAACCTGAATGGTATAGGCAGTGGTGAGGCGCTTACCGCTCCGGGCGTCAAAGATTTGATAGGCGATACGCAACCGGTTCTCTATCTCTTCCAGCGTGGCACGCACGCGAATCGTCTGCTCAAAGGTCAGCACCGCGCGGTATTTCACCCGCGTATCTACCACCGGCCACAGGTAGCCGGAGGCTTTCATCTCCCGATAGCCATAATTGAATTTTCGCAACAGCGCTTCGCGGGCAATCTCAAAATAGCGGAAATAGTTGCCGTGCCAGACAACGCCCATGGCATCCACATCATGAAAAGGAATGCTCATTTCCACTTCAACAGAAAAACGCGGGTCGTTTAACACTGTGATTCCTCTTTCTCATCCGTTTGCGGTTGCTCCGGCAGTTGCCAGAAATCGAAAAAATTAAACCAGTCCAGCGGCGCCATCAGCGCATGGTGCGCCAGCCTGTCGGCATAGCTGTCCACGGCCTGCTGTAATGCCTGCTGGCGTGTAGCGCGGGGTAATACCAGCGGGTCGGCAAAAGGTTCGCAATGCAGCCGCAGCTTTCCCTCTTCCCTCAAGGCAAACATCAGCAGCACCGGGCAGCGCAGGGCAGCAGCCAGCACGAAAGGCCCCTGTGGAAAAGGGGCGGGCTTGCCGAGAAAGTCGCTCCAGATCACCCGTCTTACTCCGCCTCGCTGACGATTCACGGCTGTCCGGTCACCGACTATCGCTATCCACTCTCCGGCATCCAGCTTCTGCTTAAGCAAAATGGCGGTTTCCGGGCCAATGTCCGTCACCGGCATTACATGCCTGCTGGCCTCTGGCGCTATCTCATCCATCACCTGACGAAAACGCTGCGCGTTGTCGGTAAAGACCAGCGCATTGATCACCAGCCCGCTCACCTGCTGTGCCAGCGCCCGGCAGGCCTCAATATCACCAAGATGCGAGGCCAGAATCACTCTGCCGCCTGGCTTCCCGCTGGCGATGACCTCTTCCGCGCCGGGGGCAAAATCGATCTCTTTTCCCCAGCGCAGATCGCCCCGCCAGCTGGCAATCTTCTCCAGCATCGACTCGCCAAAACGAAGATAGTGATGGAAGCTGTTTACCCGGCCGGGCAGCGTGCGATGTTGCTGGCGGGCATACTGGCGAATATGTTTGATCCACTGACGGGAAGCAGCCCGCTGAGGGCCGCCGGTAAGCCAGTAAAACCCGATAACGGGCCAGAGCAAACAGGTGAATACCCCCCGCCCGAAGAAGCGATAAATCCACAGCATAAATTTCAGGCCCGACTGCCCTTTACGCTCCTTTATGCCCGCCCAGTGCTCTCCACGGCGGCGCTTAAGCAGCGACGGGATGCGCGGCAGCATGCCGAAAAACAGACGCGTATGCATCCAGGAGATCCGCAGGTTGTCATGAAGCGCATCGAAATGCGATACACCATCAACAGGATAGGTCACACGGGTGGGAATAAAACGGCCTGGCGTGCCGTGCCAGTAAAGGCGCACCATGATTTCAGTGTCAAAATCCATGCGCTCGCCAATGGGATGCCGTGTTGCCAGTGCCAGCGTCGGTGCCAGAGGATAGACACGGAAGCCACACATGCTGTCCCTGATGGAAAACGACAGGGTTTCCACCCATACCCAAAAATGGGTGATGTAACGGCCATAGAGACGAGATTTGGGGATCGAGTCGTCATAGATTGGCTGGCCGGAAATCAGGCAATCGGGATGCTGACGCGCCTCTGCCAGCAGTGCAGGGCTGTCTTCAATCTGATGTTGGCCATCTGCGTCGACCTGTAGCGCATGGCTGAATCCGGCAGCGGCAGCCGCCTGTAGCCCACGCATCACTGCCGCACCCTTGCCGCGATTCTGCGGCAGGCGGATAAGCGTAACGTTCTCGTGATCTACTGCTGCCAGGCAGGCCTGTGTAGCCTCATCGCTGCCGTCGTCAATGATAAACACCGGCAGGCCAAAAGGCGCCAGCCTTGCCAGCACTGAGGCCATCATCGCCCCGTGGTTATAACAGGGGATCACCACGCAGGGGGAAAAGGTCGCTAGCACAGCGTGATCTTCCCGCTGCTGGCCCGCTGGGGCTGTTCGCCATCCACAATCTGATAGTCGAATTGCAGGCAGCTTTTCTCACTCTGCCAGCTCAGCGTCAGTTTAAGGGTATGGCCCGGCAGGATCGGCTGCTGAAATTTGATATTTTCAACCGCTGAAAACTGCCTGTCGGGTGCCAGCAACGCCACACCGTAGTGCATCACCCAGTCAAGCTGGGCGACACCAGGCAATAGCGGCTGCGTGGGGAAATGACCGCGGAACCAGAACAGATCTGGCTCTACCTTCAGTAAAAGTTCTGCCTTTCCAGCCTGTTGCTGGCAGGAAAGCTCAACGGGCAGCATAAAATAGCTCCTCTATTTGTGGCCAGGCACGCTTGCTTTGGCTGTTATGCGGGATACTGCTCACAATTCGCCAGTATCTCGGGAGGGCAACCGGCTCCAGCCAGCGACAGAGTTCCTGCCGCCATTCACGCTTCATCTGCGCCAGCGTTTTCTCATCGTAGTCGGCATCCAGCACCAGCACCACGCCAATGCCGCTGCGTTCAGGACGGCGGATTGCCAGCGCTGCGGCGTCCGTCACCTGCGGCAACGCCAGCAGCCGTCGCTCAATTTCACTCAGCGAAACGCGCTTATCTTCAACTTTTACCGTGCGATCGTAGCGACCACCAAGCTGAAAGCCTGTACGGGTAAACGCCAGTTTATCGTCCAGCTGCCATCCCTGCGGCTCTGGGATCAGCGGCGACCTGGCCCACCAGCGCTGCCGGGCATCCTGCGAGAAAGTCACGCCATCAAAGGGTTGCCACAGCTGCTTTTCGGTGGTGCGGCTACGCACCGCCAGCACGCCGGTTTCGGTGCTGCCATAAATTTCCTCCACCGGCTGCTTCAGCCAGCTGTTGACCTCCTGCGCACTGGACCAGGGCAGCTCACCGCCAGCGGAAACGATCAGCTTGCAGCGCGGCGCAGGCAAGGTGCGGTCGAGCCGCCGTAAAAAGGCGGGGCTGCTGATCAACAGGTAATCTTCTGAAGCTGCCAGGGCAGAGAGCTGCTCGCTATAGAGTATCTGGCCACAGTCAAAGGGCAGCCCCAACGCCAGCGGCAGGATCAGCCGGAAAGTTAGGCCATAGAGATGCTGATGGCTGACTGTGGCAATCACCGTGCAGCCCGCAAGGCGATCTCCCCAGTACTCCGCCAGACAGCGGGCCTCTGCGTCAAGACAGCGCACCGGCTTGATGACCTGCCGTGGCGCGCCGGTCGAACCAGAGGTAAACAGTACGACAAAAGCATCGGGACTCACCACTGGCAGAGCGGAGTAGCAGAAGGCTTCTGCATTGGCAGAGAGAGGAAGCTGGAGGATTGGAGAGTTAAGCGTAAACCAGCCGTCGGTTAACACGGCGTCAAACTCGCTGCTTTGCTCCTGTAAAAGCGACTCGCGGCAGTGGCCGGGGATAACAGGCACTTTGCCGGCATGCAGCGTGGCCAGCAGGGCCACGCTGAACAGATAACTGTCTTCAAAGCAGAGCGCCCATCTCCGGGCGGGATGCGCCAGCAGACGATGGCCCAGCGCCGTTACCTCCTGCTGCCACTGCTGACGACTGAACAGCTGCGCGCCAAGGCGCGCCACTGGGCCACCATCTGGGTTGCTCAGCCACTGCGCCACCGGGAGTGTGCTCATGCCTGCGTTCTCATTCGCTGCCGCAGCAGCCATTCGCCCGCCATCAGCAGCCCCATCAACAGATAACTGACCAGCCCGTTCCACCACGTCCACCAGAGAAGATTGTTCATCAGGCAGGTCGCCAGCGCGACGCTCCCGTTAACGATAAAAAACAGAGACCAGATCTGCGTCACCCGTCGTGTCCAGCGCACCCCTCGCGGCGGCAGTTCAGGTTCACGCAGCCTGGCCAGGCGCTCTACCAGCGGCATACGGCTGAATAATGAACCAGCAAAGAGCATCAGCATGACCGCGTTAACCATTACCGGATACCACAACAGCAGACTGTTTTCCCGCAGAAACAAAGTGCTGAGACTTAATGCAGCACCGGCCAGCGCCAGCCATTTTCCCAGTAAAGGCAGAGCGCCCTGCCGCCCTCTCAGCATCAGCCAGCGCAGCATAAACAGCACCGCGGCAAAAGGCAGCAACCAGCGCCAGGCAGGATGCGTTAGCGAGAGCCAGACCATAAGCGGCCAGGCGATCATCATCAGCGCGCTGGCGCCCTGCAACACCTTGAACATCTTCCGGGATTACTCTTCGCGGATCAGCTGATCGACCGCATCGACCACATCCTGCACGGTGCGGACGGCTTTAAACATCTCCGGCTTAATTTTACGCCCGATACGTTTTTGCAAATGCACAACCATGTCCACCGCATCAATGCTGTCCAGTTCCAGATCTTCATACAGCCGTGACTCAGGCCGGATAGCTTCCGCGTCGACTTCAAAAAGTTTCACCAGCAGGCCGGTGACTTCCTGATAAATTTCATTCTTATCCATAAATAACTCGCGATGTTGTGGATCAGGCACCCAGCTTGCGCTGAGCCAGAATAAAAGCCGCCAGCGCAGAGACGGAGTAAAAATGTTGACGCATCTCTTCGCTCTCAGCCGAAAGCACCACGCCATAGCGATTCTTCACCGCCAGACCAAGCTCCAGCGCATCTATAGAGTCCAGCCCCAGCCCGTCGCCAAATAGCGGGGCATCGCTCTCTATATCCTGCGTGGTAATCTCTTCCAGATTGAGGGTGTCGATAATCATCTGTTTAATTTCAAGCGCCAGCTCTTCCATACCTGTTTCCGAATAATTATTGATGTTACGGGGTTAATGCCTGCTGCAAAAATTGGGTCAGATGACGGGCAGCCAGCGGCTGCGCATCCTCATTCCCCGCCAGAAAGCGTTGGCTCTCTATACGTTCACCTACCGTCACGGTAAACAGCGGCTTTTCCGGAGGGACCTGATACCAGCGGCTCTGTTTATCAAGCATCCGTTGGGTGCAGCGGATGTGCACAATACGCAAGTCACAGCGGCAACGCACGGCAATATTCGCCGCGCCGCGTTGAAGCTTTAGCGGCTCGCCATAGCGGGTTCGGGTACCTTCAGGAAAAATCATGATGGCATCGCCGTTGTCCAGCCGCTGCTGGCAGTCTGGCAACAGCGTTTCGGCCTGACTGTTAATCAGGTAGCTGGCCGAGCGTATTACCCCACTGACAAAAAAATTCCGCTGCAAATCAGCTTTTACCAGGCAGTCCACATCCGGCATCACGGAAGCCAGCATCACATAATCGATAAGAGAGGGATGATTAGCCACGACCAGACATCGACTATCGCGCCTCAGCGCTTCAGCCCCCTCAATGCGATAGTCCAGCACCCCCAGCGCACGTGTGGTACGCAAAAAGCAGCGAAAGCTGAACGAAATAGTGCGCCTGGCCCACTGCCGACGCCGCAGTGGGTTGCGCTGTATCAGCAACAGCAAATTGAACCACACCACCGACAGCAGCAGCCCGCCCAGGCCAAACAGCGAAAAGCAGACCCCGGTCATCATTATTCGCCAGAGCCTGTTTAATAAAGCCGCGCACCCTGTTTTCTCACTCATCACGGCGCGTCCACTGCCAGTTCAGCCTGTCGCCCTTGAGAGTAAAGGTGGCAGCCTCCGCCAGCACGGCATGTAAAAACAGCAGACTTTGCGGCAGCTCCCCCTCTTCTTTCTGCGCAACGGGGGTAGATTCACAGCGGTAACAATCGCCAGCAGCCAGTAACAGCGCGACGGCATACGGACTGCGTAACATTTTTGCGGGAAGGTGTTGATGGTAAAATTCGGGGATAGCGCCATCGAAATCGACCAGCAGCACCTGCTGATAACCGGCGGCGTGCAGCGCGGTCACTTCAACCAGCCCTTGCTGAAATGAGTCTACGCCCGCCGACAGCGAGGTGCTGACCAGTGCTTTTGCAGCAGCAATGGTCAGGCTGCCCACGGCGGCATTGTGCACGGACATGGCGAAATCGGTAGGCGAAAGATCTTCTTCGCGAGCCAGCGAGGTCAGAATGCGCAGATTACGCTCCAGCTCGCCATGACGGCTGCTGAACACGATGGCATCCACGCGCTGACGCTGCAACAGGGCCAGGCCGCTTTCCACAGCGGCGCGGCTTCCGCCCATTAAACGACGGGCCGTCATCATTGGCAAAAAGCGCGTTTTGGCCATCGGCTGGCTGACATCGAGATTGGGGGGGCCGCCTGCCCACTGTTGCCAGTCGGCCTGCTCATTAAGTCCCGGCGCCATCGCCTGCCAGTCAAGGAGTGTAAAAGCTAATCTCATACGTCAAATCTTCTTAAAGCGTCCCTGCGGCGATGCGGCAAAGGCATAGCGCTACAGCTTAGCGTCAGCCTGACCTCATTAGCACTCAGATTTACCCGCAATTGCGAGCCATCCCCGGTTTTGTTCTGTGAGCGGATATGAAGGGATTGTCGGCAGAGCGCAACGAATCTTTAGCTTTCCTGAAGCATTTTGCGCCGGAAAAAGGGTTGCTTTAACAGCCCGAAAGGCGGGAAGCAGCTATATCCTGAGCAAGTGAGGCAATCCAGCTAATGTTATTACGGTGCCTCACCGTCAGTTCTTACGCTTAATGGCACTGTTGCCGCGCATAATAGCACTCGTTGCTAAACAATGCGACGCGCTGAAGCGCCTTTTCTCAGGGCGTCCAGCCGCCGCCCAGCGCACGATAGAGGTCAATCTGCGCCTGCAATAAATTATTTTTTACCTGGACCACGTTTAACTGCGTAGTAAACAGCGTCCGCTGTGCGTCAAGCTCGTCCAGATAAGAGGCATAGCCGTTTTGATAACGATTGCGGGAAATCCGTAGCGCTTCGCTGACCACCTGCTCCTGCTTTTGCAGCTCGACCAGCTGCTGCTTGTAACGCTCAATGGCATCGAGATCGTTATTCACTTCGCTGAATGCGTTGCGCACCACTTTTTCATAGCTGTACAACGCCTGGTTGCGGGTCGCCATCGAGACATCCACCTGGGCCGTCAGCGCTTCCCGGTTCAGCAAAGGTGCCAGCACGCTGCCGCCAATGCTCCATAAGCGGAAAGGATTATCCACCAGCTGATGAAGCACGGAACTTTGCATTGTGCCGGTGGCGGTGAGATTAAGCGCGGGCAGAAGCTGGGCACGGGAAGATTGCAACGTACCGTCCGCCGCCAGCAGCAGCCGCTCGGCCTGGACGATATCGGGCCTGCGTTGCAGAAGCTGCGACGGCAGAACGGCGGGAAGCGTCTGCGGCGCTATATGATCGAACTTGCTCTGACGCGCGATCTGCCGGGGATTCATGCCTACCAGGATGCTCAGCGCGTTTTCCTGCTGCGCAATCTGATGTTGCAGAACCGGAATTTGCGCTTTTGCCGTCTGGTATTCTGATTCAGACTGAACCCACTCCAGTTTGGAGGTATAGCCCGTTTCATATTGCCGCTGGGCCAGCTTCAGCGAATCCAGGCGCGAGGAGAGCGTAGCCTGGGTAACGCGCAGTTGCTCATCCAGCGAGACCAGCGTCATATAACCGGAAGCCACCGAGCTGGCAACGGTCAGTTCAGCAGCAGAGGCGGCGGCCTGTTGGGCGGCAAGCGTGGCTTTTGCTGCATCAATACTGCTGCTGCGCGATCCCCATAAATCGACATCATAGTTGGCCTGAAGCAATCCCTGAAACACCGCGCCTTCATGAGGCTGGCCCGTCGCGGAAGAGAGTGACCGGGCATGAGAGGCGGCAACGCCTGCATCCAGCGTCGGGAAATTATCCCCCAGCGCGCCGCGCAGCTCAGCCCGATACTGATCAACGCGCGAACGCGCGGTCAGAATATCGGGGTTATTGCGCAGCGCCTGCTCAACCAGCCGGTTAAGATCCCTGTCGCCAAATGCCCGCCACCAGTTAGCCTCAACGGCGGAAGCTGGCCCCACCTGATTGCGCCACTGCTGCGGGATGGGCAGAGAACCAGGGGCTTTCTCTACTTCTGTGGCGCAGCCGGAAAGCGTTGCGGTCAGTAACGCTGCCAGCAATGAAACAGACCAGCGCATTACTTTTCCTCCCCTTTGTGGGCCGTATCGGCGGTATCAATATTGACCTCAACGGACATGCCAGGCCGCAGATGCGCAACATTATCACTGGTGATTTTGATGCGAACAGGAATGCGCTGGGCAATTTTCACGAAGTTACCAGTGGCGTTATCTGGCGAAATGGCGCTGAACTCCGAACCGGCAGCCGGAGAGATATATTCAACCTCGCCAGTAAAGCGCTCTTCGTTCAGGGCATCAACCGTAAAGGTTACCGGCAGCCCTGGCTTCACCCGCGCCATCTGCGTCTCTTTCATGTTGGCAACCACCCACATCTGCGCCGGTACAAGGGAAGTCAGACGGGTTCCCGCCGTGACGTAAGCCCCCTGACGAACCGAAATCTGACCGAGCTGGCCGTCGCGCGGAGCGATAATTCGGGTGTTATCCAGATCGATCTGGGCCAGTTCCAGTGCCGCCTGTGCGCTCTCCACGTCTGCTTCAAGAGAGGCCCGATTGACGATTACGGTTTGCAAATCCTGGCGGGAGACGTCCAGCGTCGCCTTCGACTGCTGGACATCGGTCAGGGTCTGGCTGTTGCTGGCGCGTGAGGCATCCCTTTCACGAATCGACAGAGAGCCGTCGGAGACCAGATTCTCTACGCGCTTCAGATCAAGCGCGCTTTTAACCGCCTGGGCTTTGGCATTCTCCAGCGCGGCCTGATTACGCTCAATGACCGCCTGCGCGCTGCGCCGCTGCTGAATATTATTGGCCAGCGCGGCTTTCTTCATCGCCAGCTGCGCCTGCGCCTGATGCACCTTCTGTTTATAGATGCGGTCATCAATGGTCATCAGCAGTTCACCCTGCTTAACAGGCTGATAGTCCAGTACCTCTACCGAGGTCAGATAGCCATTCACCTGCGGACTGATAAATGTCACCTGTCCGCGTACATAGGCGTTCTCTGTTGACTGGATCTGGCTGGTAAAAGGGGGAAGCTGCCAGGCGTAGAGGATCACCAGCACCCCCACTACCGCGAGGCTCGCACCAAAGGCGATAGATAAAATACGCAGTTTATTGTTTCGTTCCTGTTCAGAGCGCTGGCTCTCTTCCTGCTGACTCATTAATGCCCCGTGCTGATCGAAGTGGTTGGTTGTTGCATGGCCCGCTGCTCGGCTTCCGCGTCACGCTTAGCCTGAAGCCAGTTGAGATAGCGCTGACGTGAAAGACGCCACAGTACCCAAACCAGGGTGATAAAGGCCATGCCTGCGGTCAGTAAATAGGTGTCGTTATAGGCGAGTACGTTAGCCTGCAACGTGGCAACCGTTTGTAGCTGTGCCGTCCCCTGCGCGCTGCGAAGAACGCTGTCGCCGATAAAACTGTTAAACAGACTGGTGTACTGGCTGAGCCTTTCGGTGACGTTGGGATTAAGGTAAGAGAGCTGATCCGCTATCAGGCTGGAGTGGTATTTTTCGCGCCAGGTCTGGAAGGTGCCTAATATCGCCGATCCCATCAGCCCGCCCAGGTTCTGACACATGCCAAACAACACCACCAGACTCACCATATTTTTGGGTTGTGTCACCACGCTGCCGATATTCATAAGTAACGCGGGGGCAACAAAGAAAGTGCCGCTAAACCCCAGTAAAAACTGGCTGAAATACATATTATTAGCGCGTGTCAAAGGACTGGACTGGGCGTCCATTAACGAAGCCACGATAATCAGTATCAGCGATAACACCATGGGCCAGCTCAGATGCTTAACGTTAATCGTCAGTGCGCTTACGACAATGCCGGCGAGAACGCCAAGCAGGATCGCCAGCGACAGGTATTGCATTTGATCGTTGAGTAAGCCGACCTGCTGTAGGTAGCCAATTGCTCCGGTGTTCTGCTCCGCCAGCGTTACGCGCAGCATAATCATGACCAGGCCAAGACGCAGGATTGACCCGGTGCCAAGCCAGCGAGTATTAATCAGCGGATTGCTGCGATTATGTTCAAGCACTATGGCGGCAATCACCAGCACCAGCCCGATAGCAAGACAAATACCCAGCCATGGGGTGCTGGTCCACCATTCAATTCGTCCCTGTGACAGCACGGCACAAAAAAGGGCTATGCCCGGCGCCATTAAAAAGAAGGTGAGAAAATCTTTCTTTTCAAAAACCCTGATGCGCTCGCCCGGCGGCAGTTTCAGGATCAGTACCGCACCAAGGCAGATCATTGCCAGGCCCAGTTCAAAAAGATAAAGCCCCCGCCATTCATCAAGCTGTAAAAGCCGACTGGAGAACATCCGTGCCAGCGGAACGGCCAGCTGGGATACGCTTATTCCAATGGTCAAAGCCTTGAGGCGATGTTTCGCCGGCCAGGCCTGGATCTGATAGTAGATACCTAAAGAACTCAGGGCCGCCCCAACCATGCCATGGGCAGCCCGCACGATAATTGCGGAATTGATGTCGTTAACCAGCAGGTGGAAAAACGCCACCAGAACATAGAGCACCAGAAAGGCTTCGGTAAAAATTCTCAGGCCAAACTGCTGGCGAAACTTTACCAGTAGCAGGTTGATCGAGATATTTCCCATAACATAAACCGCGGGCAACCAGGCAATTTCATTGCTATAGGCACCAAACACGCCCTGAAGGTTAGTGAGATTTGCCGTAACCAGCGCATTACTCAGCGAGCCGGTAAGCGAAATCAGTAAACCGATAATAGCGAAAGCAACACGCCTGTTTGCCGGATGCAGCGGCGTTGAAGGCGAGCCTGGCATCATCGGCTTTTCGCCGGGTGCCCATTCTCGCGGGGCGAACGGGTCGGGTCTGTTGCCACTCATGCTATTTCGCCTCGGTGGCTTTCAGCAGTTGCTGCAACACCCGTTGGGTCACAGCCAGCTCATCGCGGTTGATCCCTGACAGCAGTTCGGTTCTTAACCTGTCGGCCTCTATTTTGAGTTTTTGATAGAGCGCCTCCCCCTGCGGCGTAACGTGCAGAAGACGCTTACGACGATCCTCCTCCGGCTGAATACGCTCCACCAGCTGCTGTTTGACCAGACGATCTATCAACGGCACTACGCTGGCATCCTCCAGCCCAAGCGCCTGAGCCAGCTCTTTCTGGCTGATTGGCGCTTCCTGAATAGCAATGGTGGCCACCGCCATCCAGCTGCTCATGCTCAGCCCGTCATCTTTCATGCGCCGATCGACAGCCTGACGCCATGCGTGAGCCGTCAAATGGAGTAAACGAGAAAAATTGAGTTCCTGAGCATTCAAAATATAGAGGCCTGATAATTAGAGGTCTAACTAAATTAAGGGGGTGATTATAAACAAGGATCATAGACGTCAGGAAGAGAGAGAGGGACAAAAAAAGTAAAAAATCTGCTGGGATTATCGTGAAATTGCGTACCACTTTCCGGAAGAATTTTCGCAGGATTGCGAAATCTTCTGCGCTAACTGTATTCTGAGAACAAAGCTTGCCTGAGGGATCGGCTGATGAATAAACCTGACTGGGTAGAGATTTCCAAAGATGAAGAGATGCCGGTGGAGGCTATTCGCGCCCATTTTACCGGACACGCCTACGATCCTCACTGGCACGATAGCTGGCTGGTTGGCGTCACTGAGCAGGGGGTGCAGCAGTTTCACTCCCGTAAAAAGAAGCATCAAAGTTACCCCGGCACGGTGTTTCTGCTGGAGCCAGGGGAACTGCATGACGGCGATGCCATTGACGAAAGCGGTTTTACTTACCGGATGCTCTATATTGACGCCGCATTTATGCAACAGCAGCTAAGCAAGGTGTTCAGCTCTGTTCCTGACAGCTTTGAGCTGAATTTTGCCCGCACGCTTTCCGGCGACCGCAAGCTGGCGCACGCAACTTTTCATGCTTTTCAGTGCCTGCACGATCGCGAGCTGAAAATTGTGAAAGAGACGGCCATGCAGCAGCTGTTGGCAGCGCTGACGCAGCACCAACACTGGCGAAAAGCGATTGTCGTGCCGCAGCATGAAAAAACGCTCGCCCTGAGAACAAGAGAGTATCTGCATGACCACTTGCATGAAAATATTGGGCTGAGCGATATTTCTGACGCGCTTGGCGTGGATCGTTTTCGTCTCTCCAGGGAGTTTCAGGCCAGGTTTGGTCTCCCCCCTCACGCCTGGCTCGTTCAACTACGGCTGACTCACGCCCGCAGATTATTATCCCAGGGCAAAGATGCTGCTGATGTGGCCGCGCAGTTGGGTTTCGCCGATCAAAGCCACCTGGGACGCTGGTTCCGCCGCGCTTATCAACTGACACCTGCCTGGTATCAACGCTGCTGCACAAATCTTCCAGACTGAGCCGCCCTCTTCTCTTACCCTGCTGGTTTTCAGCCGTAAGGAGAAGTGCCAGATGAACGATCTGCGTTGCGTTGTGATTTTGAATACTGAACTGCCCGTGGGTAAAGCGGTGAATGCCGCCGCCGTGATCTCATTAACATTAGGCCAGCGACACCCCGAATTTGTAGGTTCGCCACTGGTGGATGGCAGCGGTCAATCATATCCCGGCCTGATCCCGGTAGGCATCCCGATCCTTGCTGCCAGTAATGAACAGCTGGTGACGTTGGTTAATGAGTGTGGAGAACAGGCTTTTGACGCCATCCTCTTTCCCGCAGAAGGACAAATGACCGTAGATTATGGCGCTTTTTGTGAAGCTGTCCGGCAGATCTCAACCTCAAACCTCCAGCATCTTGGTTTGGGCATCGTGGGCGAGAAAAAAGCGCTGCGCAAACTCACCGCAAAATTAAAATTGTTTGGTTAAAAAATGGGTACTTTAACTTTCGGGACGGGTGGCGTGCGGGAACAGATGATCAGCATTTAAGAACAGCGGCGCGTTGCGCAGGTACTTTCTGCAAGCAGCCATTTTAGTAAATGATCGGCTTATTTTGAGAGCGGCTCTCCTTTTGAGCGGCTCTCGCTTTTTAACGGATTAACTCTGCCACCGCCATAGTGAAAACTACGATTTCGTCACTTTTATTGGAGTAAGCATGCGGGATATCCGTATTAGCCACTGCTGAACACCCCTGCCCGACCACGTGTTCATTACTGTTGATGGTCAGCGTCAGGTTTCCCTGCTCCACATGCAGTAATTCAAGCGTTCCAGCGGAGTGGGCCGTCGCCTGATAATATTCCCTGGGGAACATCTCCCAGCGCCATAGCTCAATCATATCCGGGCCACTGGTGCCTGCCAGTAAGCGTGCCGATCCCCCCAGGTCTCCTCGCCATAACACTGGAATATCATCAGACCCGATCACAGTGACAGTGGGTGCGCTGCTAACGTTAACAATATCCGCCACGGATAAACCCATTGCTGTCGCCAGCTTACACAGGATGGCGATGCTTGGATTCGCTGCACCTTTTTCCAGTTCAACCAACATTCCTTTGCTGATCCCTGCCAGACGACAAAGCTCATCCTGTGAAAAGCGGCGTGCCTTTCGGAATGCTTTGATCCTTTCTGATACCGCACTATTGATATCCTGTATCGCCGTATTCATCGGCGAAGACTGATTGACTTTACTCTTCATCGGTCATTATCATAAACTAAAATGGTCGTTAAAGGATTATCCGATGTTTATTGTCCACCCGTCAATAGCCCCTTCCATTGCCGATATAGCGCCGGGATTTCGCGCCCTGAGTATCGTTGTTGAAGCGGCCCCACTCACTCACCCCGAAGTGGGTTCACAGGCGCTGATGAAAGCCTGTGCATCTGTAAAAACAGGCGAGCCAGCCTGGGCTGACGCGCATCTTGAGAGCTGGGCGGAAGTCTTCAGAAAATTTGGCGCTAAGCCCAAACGTACCCCCTGCTCTGCTGAAGCCCTGCGAAAACGTATATTGCGCGATGGAAACATGGCAGGCATAGATCCGGTAGTCGATCTCTATAATGCCATCAGCATCGCCTATGCCGTTCCGGTCGGTGGCGAAAACATAGCTGCCTATTCTGGCGCACCTCAACTGGTAGTAGCTGAGGGCAATGAAGTGTTTGATACCATAAAAGAGGGGCAGCCATCGCACGAGTCTCCGGAGCCAGGAGAGGTTGTATGGCGTGATGATATTGGTGTGACATGCCGCCGCTGGAACTGGCGTCAGGGTGTAAGAACCAGGTTAAGTGCTCAGGATAAGCAAATGTGGTTTATTCTTGAGTCCCTTCCGGAGATGCCGCTGGCGAAGTTAATTGAGGCAGGTGAAAAACTGACAGAAGGATTAAAAGCAATGATGCCTGGTTCGGTCATTACCCAGGAGCTGGTAGGGTTTGGCATCAATTAAGAGTGAATTTTGCTTTCAGCTATTCAGGGTTGGTTTGATCTTCAGATATGTTCTTCATGTGGCTTGTAAAAGCCGCATAGGGACTTTAGCTGCCCGTCCCTGAGCCGGGCTTAGCAATGGAAACAAACATGGCCTGGAGAGTTCCGCTAGTCGGAAGCCAGTAGGAGAATTTTATTCAGTCTGCAAAAAATGATGTCAGGCGGGATGTTAGGCGGAGGTTTTCAGGCACAAAAAAACCGCCCTTGGGCGGTTCGACGACATTGCACAAAGTGCTTGTTTTTATTCGTTTTTAATCGGTAGAAAATAATGGTGCCCGGGGCGGGACTTGAACCCGCACAGCCATAAGCCGAGGGATTTTAAATCCCTTGTGTCTACCGATTTCACCACCCGGGCATGGGTGTAAAGTGGAGGCGCGTCCCGGAGTCGAACCGAGGTTCACGGATTTGCAATCCGCTGCATGGCCACTCTGCCAACGCGCCAATCTTGCTGTGCCACCAGAGCCTCTGGTGACTAAAATTTGGAGCGGGAAACGAGACTCGAACTCGCGACCCCGACCTTGGCAAGGTCGTGCTCTACCAACTGAGCTATTCCCGCAAACACCAACTTGTCATAATCGACTGAAGCTGCTGATTTACTTTATCTTCTGACAGACCAGCTGCCTTTCGATGCGTTGCATTCTACTGTTCTTGCGAAATGAGTCAACATAATTATCCCGACTTTTCTTTCGTTTGCTGCTTTTTAAATCGCATCGATCACTGTTCAAACAAATCCTTACGCGAAGCGTTGAGATATTGAAACATTGACCAGAAAGTCAGCACCGCTGCAACGTATAAAGCGACCACACCCAGTGCCACTACGGTGTTATCCGGCCGCCAGAGCAGCGCAAACAGTGACAGCATCTGTGCCGTAGTTTTTACCTTGCCAATCCAGGAGACGGCAACGCTGCTGCGTTTGCCAATTTCCGCCATCCACTCGCGCAGGGCAGAAATGATAATTTCACGGGCAATCATGGTCGCCGCAGGTAATGTAATCCACCAGGAGTGGAAATACTCTGCCACCAGCACCAGCGCCATCGCCACCATCACCTTATCCGCAACCGGGTCAAGGAAAGCACCAAAGCGGGTGGTCTGCTTCCAGCGACGCGCCAGATAGCCATCAAACCAGTCGGTGACCGCCGCAAAGATAAAGATCAGCGCACAAGCCAGCGGGGCCCATTCGAAAGGCAGATAAAATGCCAGCACGAAGAAGGGGATCAAAACGACACGAAACAGGGTGAGTAACGTCGGAATGTTAAAATGCATAGTTATGCTAACTGTCTGGGCAGAGTAGAATTTGTCCCTATGTTCCTACATTGCTTCGGGGGTTGCAATGCTTAGTGTTTCAGCGAATAAAAGATTTTTTCCGCCAGCAGCTGCGAAATGCCGGGAACTTTGGCTATTTCTTCCACGGAGGCGTTCATCAACGGTTGCAGGCCACCCATGTATTTAAGCAACATCTGACGTCTTTTTGGCCCTATCCCTTCAATCGTCTCCAGCGTGCTGGTGTTCTTCACTTTTGCCCGCTTATTACGGTGCCCCGTAATTGCATGATTGTGAGAGTCGTCACGAATATGCTGAAGAACATGCAGGGCCGGTGAGTCAGGCGGCAGTGAGAACCCCTCACCCTCCGGTTCAAAGAACAAGGTTTCAAGCCCGGCTTTACGATCCGTTCCTTTGGCAATGCCCAGCAGAATGGGCCGCTCTTTATCCCAGCTGACATCAAGCTCAGCAAAAACGCTCTTCGCCTGCCCTAACTGCCCCTTTCCACCATCAATCAGGATCAGGTCCGGTATTTTGCTCTCTTCAAGCTCTTTTCCGTAACGACGGCGCAGCACCTGGTTCATCGCGGCATAGTCATCGCCCGGCGTAATGCCGGTGATATTGTAACGACGATACTCAGAACGAAGCGGACCATTGGCATCAAACACCACGCAGGAGGCTACCGTCTGTTCACCCATGGTATGGCTGATGTCAAAACACTCCATCCGGTTGATTTCAGACAGTTCAAGAACCTCTGCCAGCGCTTTAAGCCGCTGATGGATAGTGGACTGTTGTGACAGGCGGCTGACCAGTGCCGTACTGGCATTGGTTCTGGCCAGCTTAAGATAACGCGCCCTGTCGCCACGAGGTTTGCTCTGGATCGCCACTTTACGACCGGCAAGCTCCGTCAGCGACTCCGCCAGCAGATCTTTCTCTGGCAACGTGAAGTCCAGCAGAATATCTGTGGGCAAAGTACGCGCCTGGCTCCCTTGCAGGTAAAACTGCCCGACAAAAGTCTGCACGACTTCAGCCAGATCGGTGCCGCCCGGTACTTTAGGGAAGTAGCTCCGGCTGCCCAGCACTTTTCCCTGACGGATGAATAACACGTGAAGACAGGCCATTCCGGAATCAAAGGCAACGCCAATCACATCCACATCGTCACCATTATTGGAGACAAACTGACGCTCCGTCACGCGGCGCACGGCCTGAATTTGGTCGCGCAGACGGGCGGCCTCTTCAAACTTCAGATTGGTGCTGGCACTCTCCATACGCGCGACCAGCTGATTCAGCACCTGATCATCTTTTCCCGCCAGGAAAAGCCGCACATACTCAATCTGTTGCGCGTACTCTTCTTCACTGACAAGGCCCGCTACGCAGGGGCCAAGGCAGCGACCAATTTGGTACTGCAAACAAGGGCGCGTACGATTACGGTAAACGTTGTTTTCACACTGGCGAACCGGGAAGATTTTTTGCAGCAGAGAGAGCGTTTCGCGCACGGCATAGCCATTAGGAAACGGGCCAAAATACTCGCCCTTAGCATGTTTAGCGCCACGGTGGCTCGCAAGCCGGGGATGCGGATCCCCACTTAAAAAGATATAGGGATAAGATTTATCGTCGCGTAACAGGACGTTATAGCGTGGCTGATAGAGCTTGATGTAGTTATGTTCCAGCAGCAGCGCTTCCGTTTCGGTATGGGTTACCGTCACATCGATCTGCCGGATGCTCTCAACCAGCGCTTCCGTTTTGCGGCTGGCAAGATTGCCGCGGAAATAACTGGTCAGCCTTTTTTTCAGATCTTTGGCTTTACCGACATAGATAACCGTGTCACCTGCATCATACATGCGATAAACGCCTGGCTGGCTGGTAACCGTTTTCAGAAAGGATTTGGCATCAAACTGTTCATTCACTACTGGTTAACGACTCCGCATTGAACAGGCCATGACGAATGGCCAGATGGGTCAACTCAACGTCGCCGCTGATGTTAAGTTTACTAAACATGCGGTAACGATAGCTGTTGACCGTTTTAGGACTCAGATTAAGCTGCTCGGAAATCTCCGCCACTTTCTGACCTTTAGTGATCATCAGCATAATCTGCAATTCGCGTTCCGACAAACTGTCGAAGGGAGAATCTCTCTTTTGCGGCTCGATCTGGCTGAGCGCCATTTGCTGAGCGATATCTGAAGCAATATAGCGCTGTCCGGAATGAACCTGACGAATGGCGCTCACCACTTCCTGAGGAGCGGCGCCTTTGCTCAGATAGCCTGACGCGCCTGCCTGCATCACCCTGGCCGGAAGCGGGTTTTCCGTATGGATGGTCAGCATAATGACTTTGCTGTCCGGGCTGAAACGTACGATTTTCCGCGTCGCCTCAAGGCCACCGATGCCCGGCATGTTCATATCCATCAGCACCACGTCCACATTATGGCTGCGACACCATTTCACCGCGTCTTCACCACAATTCGCCTCGCCAATAACCTGAAAGCCTTTAATATCTTCCAGTATGCGGCGAATACCAGCGCGAACCAGTTCATGGTCATCGACAAGAAAAACGCTAATCAACAGGTCTCTCCGGGTGGGCATCAACAAGAGGTGTATGCATGGATTTGAGCAGCGATCTTACCTCTTTTTGCCGGGTGATTGAACTGAAATAATAGGCTCTTCAGCTTGAAAGCTTTTCACTCTGGCTGTGGGCACTCTGCCTTATCTGTGAGGGATATGTGATATACTTGTTAGCGATTTACCCTTTCAGCGAGTGTTAACAACCCGTTGAATTAAAGATGACAAAAAGGAGAAAACATGAGCAACAATGACTTTTCAACCAGTGAAGAGACAAAAACCCTGGCGGAAGAGATGGCCTGTATGAAAGCGCTGGTCACCTTCATGTTAAAAGGGATGGGACAGGCTGATGCCGGTAAAGTCATCATCAATATGGAACGCTACATTGACCAGCTGACCGATCAGCAGCAGGCAGACGTTTTCAGCAGCACCATCAAACAGATTAAACAGGCTTATCGCCAGTAAATCTGGCAGCTGGCCCATTGCTTTTCATTCCCCATTATAAGATGGTTATCTTTTATCTTTGAATGAATGGAACAATGGGCTTACTTTTCAAAGCGGTACTGGGCGCACTGGTGGTGGTACTCATCGGGATGTTATCAAAGACCCGCAACTACTATATCGCCGGTCTTCTCCCTCTCTTCCCGACTTTTGCGCTGATTGCCCACTACATCGTGGCCACTGACCGTGGTACAGAAGCACTGCGAACCACGATTATTTTTGGCATGTGGGCCATTATTCCCTACTTTATTTACCTGCTTTCACTTTGGTATTTTGTCGGGATGATGCGTCTACCTTTTGCTCTCACCAGCGCCGTAGCCTGCTGGTGCCTGGCCGCCTGGGTGCTGATCGCACTGTGGGCCAGACTCCATCATTAACGGTTGCGCGCACCCCAGCTGACAGAAACGCCCAGCGTAGGCAGCACTTCCTCCGGGCTGAAGCGGCGGGCGCCATGGAACTTCGCTGCCATATGAGGCTGCTTAACAGGGATCCTTACCGCAAACAGATTATCCTCCGACTGAATCACCCCAGCTGTTAGCGGTTCATATATTACCTTGTGCTGTTCAAACATCTGTTCCAGCATCGGGGTAGCCGCACTGTAAAGAGAGTCAATGCCTGAGTGCTCCGCAAGCTGCACGCTGTGCCATAAAATAGTGAGCGGCAGCTCAGGGTCAATCTCCAGCCTGGCGGAGAAGCGCGACATTTCCCATATTGGGTCGGGCTTTTTACTTTTTTTATTCTGCATATCTATGCCTGGGCCAGTTTCCGGATCCTGCCACTGCATCAATCTTGCACAACCGCAAATCCCGTGCTGGGCATGCCAGGCTATCAGCCAGTTCACATCGGAACGATCAAAGCGATCGTACTCCTGGCCAGGCGTACTCAGACGGGAAGGAATAGACCACCCTTCCCCACGGGCAAAGACGTTGTAGCGATAGCTTCCTAATTCTGCCAGTAATGAGGATGGCATATCCTTAAGCTTGGTTTGGATAATTTTCATTATTGATCCCCTGTCGCATTCCCTCGTGAACGCCGCTCCTCACGGCTCGATCAGGGTTGCTACCCTGCGCGCAGGGTAGACAACCAACTTGCCCCTTGATACTACCAGATCTGGTAGTTGCATCTGTCCTAAAGGAGTCCGATTGCCGCTGCATAAGAGGCCACTTGCGTTTTATTAGGTGCATTGAACTTCTTCTGCATATTTTTTTGATGAAAATTAACCGTATTTTCAGAAATCGAGAGAATGAGCGATATTTCTGCTGAGGTTTTTCCTTCAGCAGTCCACTTAAGAATTTCTAATTCTCGCTGGCTCAGCTGCGTATTTATCACAGACATAGAAATATCTTTCACCCGTTGTAGCGCTTCTAGCGACAGTACCGTTAAATACTGTAGTTTAAGTTGCTTTTCAGGTGTTAACATTATCTTTTCAAAAGTTTTACCTGACGCCATAGACAATATTCCTGTGGCACGATTTTCAGCCATAGCCGATGCCGAAAAACCAGAGTGAATACCGTATTCTCTTGCCGCATCAAACACTTTGCGGCCACTTCTGCTTAATTCTTCATCCCATAACAAAATTTTTCCTGCGCTCTGGCAAATTTTGATAACAGGGTCTATGAGCGCCAGTTTTTCTTGTTGGTAATAGCGCACCCACTTCTCCGGATAACTGCTGAAAATAGTTATCTGGGGCCGGGTAAAGGGCACAGGATGACGAATATAGAGTGCGTAATAATCAAACCCCATTTTGCTCGCCTGCTGTCCGATAAGCTCAGTTATACCTTTCGAGTCAGAAACCTGATTGAAGACTAACTGCATTTCATCACGCCAGCTGAAATAATCTACAGATTTCATTCAACCTCATCCTGACAGTAAGAAACGCTTATCGGTTTATAAACCTTGCTCTTCAACAGAGAAAAGTGAATAAAAATGCACAAAAAAGGGCTTATTCCGGTGAATTTCCCCGGACGCGAGCCTGACTTGCAAATAAAAAATCGAGCATCCTGTAGCGATTAAAAAAGCGGCTCATTAAAAATTCCAGTCTCCCACAGGGGGTTATAAAAAGCCGCTTCCTGTCGGTAATTTCTTTCGCTGACATCCTGAAAAAGATTTCCGTCTCACTTAGCCCACGACCCGATTAGAATAGGATTTTTCCTGAAAACATTCAATAAATTTGACGACTTCACCTGCCCTGTTGGGTTCTAAAGTTTTGCACAATTTTGCCCTGCATGGGGCACGCGTATGCACTTTGAGAAACATCCCACCCCGCCAAACAGATGATAAAATGGGGTTTATTTATTGCAATTCAACCGTTTGCCTTTTTGAATATTGATTAATTTTTTTGTACAAAATCCGCCGTGTTTCCTGACCCACGAAGCCTGGCCGACATAAAAGAGAGATTTTTCGGCGCTTTTAATTAAAAGCCCTCCCTGTGGTTCATTTTCTGAACATCATGGAAATAAATTTTCCTTCTGATGATGTCCAGAATGCGCTTTTTACGGGCATCCTTGTTTGGCTATTCTCTCCATACAAAGAGAGCCGGGAATATTGTCACTGAGCTGAGATAAAAAATAGCCACCTTGACAGGCTTTCTTTTGTCCGACCGGCCAGTAAATTTTGGTTAAATGGGAAAGTAAATCACCCTCATTTAGCGACACACGCCGAAACCGCGCATGCCAAGATGAAAGTGATTAGCATGGGCAGCGTTGTAGTCCGGGCCTAGCGAGTTGCCATAATAATCGCAGCTCTTTTGAAAAACCTGATGCAGCCAGAGAGAATCCGCTTCCTGCCGTGGCCAGGCTTTCAATACGCTGATCTGCTTACCGTTGGCTAAGCGGAATCCGGCAATATCCAGCGCTTCTGCGGTTGCGTGTTCACTGAGCCGCCCCTGAGCACGATGATAGATATTGCGACAGGCATAGCTGCCCAAATGATCGATTCGCGTAAGGGGAGAGCCAAGCTCAGCGGCCGCTAAAGGTTTTGCTGCCTGGGTAATAAACATTGTGGAACTCAAAGCAAGAGAACAGCTTGCCAGAAAACTTGAGCTTAATCGCACCTCACCAAAGCTTTGTACACGAACGGGCGCAGGCAACGGGCAATTGCCGCTGGTAGCGGCTGGCTGGCTAAAACGGACATAACCTTCCCGCTGAGCGGCGTGTAATACGGCCAGGCAACCGGCCGGATTACCTGCCAGCCGTTTTATTTTATAGCGCGTGATAAAGGTGGGGGCATCGGTCACCCTGAGCGGCGTGAAGGGATTCCATTCGGAGGGAAGATGTTTCGCAAACCAGGGCGCTACAGCCAGCAGCAGTAAAATTACACCAGCCAAAGCCAACAAACCTTTCATCGTATTATTTCCCTCGTGGCCTAAACCCCAGATTTTACAGGGCTAACAGAATGGCGATCCCGAATGAATAACTGTAGCGGCGTTTTTGTGCAATCAGTCTGGTAATACCGAACTTTACCTGTCTTCAACAGGGTTTTACGTTAAGATTTGCGCCGTAAAAGCCTTTAGAGCTTACATAACATCACGTAAAGAACAGGAACCCCGTTATGGTTGACCAATCAAAAGAGACGCTTCTTAACGAAGAAGCCCCGGGCGAGCTCCGGCGCAACTTACATAATCGTCACATCCAGCTTATTGCGATTGGCGGTGCTATCGGTACCGGCTTATTTATGGGGTCTGGCAAAACCATCAGCCTTGCCGGGCCGTCGATCATTTTTGTCTATATGATCATCGGTTTTATGCTGTTTTTTGTTATGCGAGCCATGGGCGAACTGCTCCTGTCGAACCTGGAGTATAAGTCATTCAGCGACTTTGCCGCGGACCTGCTTGGCCCCTGGGCTGGTTACTTTACCGGCTGGACCTACTGGTTTTGCTGGGTCGTCACCGGCATTGCCGATGTGGTGGCGATCAGCTCCTATTTCCAGCTCTGGTTCCCCAATTTTTCCATCTGGATGAGCGCCCTGCTCTGCATCTTCGTTTTCCTCTCCCTGAACATTGCCACGGTTAAGCTGTTCGGTGAGATGGAGTTCTGGTTCGCCATTATCAAAATCGTTGCCATTGTAGCGCTGATTGTTACCGGCATCGTGTTGGTGGCGATGCATTACCCTTCCCCTGGCGGCGGCACCGCAGCCATCAGCAATATCTGGGATCAGGGTGGTATGTTCCCGAAAGGGCTGAGCGGTTTCTTTGCCGGGTTCCAGATAGCCGTATTCGCCTTTGTGGGGATTGAACTGGTGGGCACTGCTGCCGCCGAAACGCATGACCCGAGAAAAGTGCTGCCGCGTGCCATTAATGCTATCCCGCTGCGTATCATTATGTTTTACGTGCTGGCTCTGCTGGTGATCATGGCGGTCACGCCGTGGAACAGTGTCGTGGCCGATCGCAGCCCTTTTGTAGAGATGTTTATGCTGATTGGTCTGCCTGCGGCGGCCAGCATCGTTAACTTCGTGGTACTGACCTCAGCTGCCTCTTCAGCTAACAGCGGCATTTTCTCTACCAGCCGTATGCTTTATGGCCTTTCACAGCAGGGGGTTGCGCATCGTCGTTTTGGCCTGCTTTCCAGACGAGCCGTACCCACTACCGGCCTGTTCTTCTCCTGCCTCTGCCTGCTCGGCGGCGTGGCACTGATTTATCTGATCCCGAACGTGATGCAGGTGTTCACGCTGGTCACCACAGTTTCAGCCATCCTGTTTATGTTTGTCTGGACGATAATTCTCTGTTCTTACCTGGCCTACCGCAAAAAACGCCCGGAACTGCACGCAACATCTGCTTATAAAATGCCGCTGGGCATATTTATGTGTTGGGTCTGTATCGCGTTCTTTGCTTTCGTGCTGGTGCTGCTGACGTTGCAGGAAGATACCCGTCAGGCGCTGATGGTAACGCCCGTATGGTTTATTCTGTTGGGGATTGGCTGGTGGTTACGCCAGAGGAAAAAAGCATAATGCTGAGCGACGGGCCGCCAGGCCCGTCATTATTTAACGTACGCGGATCCCTTCAATCACCATCCGCTGCACATTCTCTACCGTCTGGTTAAAGAAGCTTTCATCGCTCAGGGTCTGGCCGGTTACCGCCTCCACCTGAGTTGAAAAGTCTGCATAGTGCTGAGTGGTTGCCCAGAGCATGAAAATCAGATGATGAGGCTCCACGGCCGCCAGCTTTCCTTCCTTTATCCATCCTTCGATCACTGCCGATTTTGCATCCACCAGCGCTTTCAAATCCCCTTCCAGCTCACCTTTAAGCAAGGGCGCGCCCTGTAGCATCTCCATGCAAAACAGGCGGGAAGCCTGAGGATGGTCACGTGAGACTTCCAGCTTAAGGCGGATATAATCCCTGATCGCCTCCAGCGGTTGCTGATCCACGCGCAGCGCGCGCAGCGGTGCCAGCCAGACATCCAGAATCTCTTTCAGCACGGCGATGTAAAGCGCCTCTTTGGAGGGATAGTAATAAAGCAGATTCGTTTTCGAAACGTCAGCGCCTTCGGCCACTTTATCCAGGCTGGTACCGTGTACGCCATATTGAGAGAACAATGCCAGTGCCGCAGTGAGGATGGCCGTACGTTTCGCGGCAACGGCTCGCGAGCGGCGCGTGGGCGTCGGTAACTTATCTGTAGAATTCACTGAGACCTCATTGTCCATGTGGGGTGGCCGGATAATAGCAAAACTCCTGCGGTGGGCCTAATGCACTTAAATAGATCAAGCTGCCTGATTAGTGTGCAGCTATTTTTGACCAAATGGTCCATTTCAGACCGTCCGCTCTGTAACATTCTGATGAAATTTATTTAACACCATGATAAGCAAGCAATTAATTTTGTTGGCACAGCCTTTGCAACTTCGTTGCTGAGCGCCGCTTCAGGGAGAGTGCAGGATGCACCGCAGCGCAGGAATTAACCCTAACGCACACCCAGAGGTATCATAATGAAAATCGGTGTATTTATCCCAATCGGCAACAATGGCTGGCTGATCTCCAACAACGCGCCGCAATACATGCCAACCTTTGAGTTAAACAAAGCCATCGTCCTCAAGGCTGAGCATTATCACTTTGATTTTGCCCTGTCGATGATCAAACTGCGCGGCTTCGGCGGTAAAACGGAGTTCTGGGATCACAACCTTGAATCTTTCACCCTGATGGCTGGCCTGGCTGCGGTGACCTCGCGTATCGAAATCTATGCCACCGCCGCGACCCTGACATTACCTCCGGCCATCGTGGCCAGGATGGCCTCCACTATAGATTCCATTTCCAACGGCCGTTTTGGCGTGAATCTGGTGACCGGCTGGCAAAAACCGGAATATGAGCAGATGGGGATCTGGCCCGGCGATGAGTACTTCTCTCGTCGTTATGACTATCTGACAGAATATGTCTCCGTGCTGCGGGATCTCTGGGGCACCGGCAAGTCCGATCTGAAAGGCGAGTTTTTCACCATGAACGATTGCCGGTTAAGCCCGCAGCCGCAGAAGCCTGTAAAAGTGATTTGCGCCGGTCAGAGTGATGCAGGCATGGCTTTTTCCGCAAAACATGCGGACTACAATTTCTGCTTTGGCAAAGGGGTAAATACCCCCACCGCTTTCGCCCCTACCGCAACCCGCATGAAACAGGCGGCGGATGAAGCCGGACGCGATGTCGGCTCCTTTGTGCTCTTTATGATCATCGCCGATGAAACTGACGAAGCGGCCAGAGCAAAGTGGGAGCACTACAAAGAAGGTGCGGACGAGGAAGCGCTGGCCTGGCTGACCACGCAGAGTCAGCAGGACAAAAAGTCCGGCAGCGACACCAACGTCCGTCAGATGGCCGATCCTACCTCCGCCGTGAATATCAATATGGGTACGCTGGTGGGATCTTACGCCAACGTGGCCCGCATGCTTGACGAAGTGGCGGCGGTTGAAGGAACTCAGGGCGTGCTGCTGACTTTTGACGATTTCCTGCAAGGCATTGAAAACTTTGGCGAGCGCATTCAGCCGCTGATGCAGTGCCGGAGCAATACCATTGAAGCTGCGAAGGAGGTTGCGTAATGATCGCTAAAGAGCCGGTTGTTTGTACCACTGCCTCCACGAAGAACAGCATCACGCTACCGGCGCGTCCGGAAGCGATCGCTTTCCCTCCTGAACAAACTGCGCTGATTGTGGTGGATATGCAAAATGCCTATGCCACAACGGGAGGATATCTGGACCTGGCTGGGTTTGACGTCTCTGCCACCCGCCCGGTAATCGATAATATCCATATCGCGGTCACTGCCGCCCGCGAGGCTGGCATTCAGATTATCTGGTTCCAGAACGGTTGGGACGATCAGTATGTGGAAGCTGGCGGCCCTGGGTCACCCAACTGGCACAAATCCAACGCGCTGAAAACCATGCGTCAGCGCCCGGAACTGGAGGGCACGCTGCTGGCAAAAGGCGGCTGGGATTACCAACTGGTCGATCAGCTTCAGCCTCAGCCTGGCGATATCGTGCTGCCTAAGCCTCGTTACAGCGGCTTCTTTAACACCCCGCTCGACAGCATGCTGCGGAGCCGCGGCATACGCCATCTGGTGTTTACCGGCATCGCCACTAACGTCTGCGTGGAGTCCACGCTGCGCGATGGCTTCTTCCTGGAGTATTTCGGCATTGTGCTGGAAGACGCAACTTATCAGGCTGGTCCCTCGTTTGCTCAGCAGGCCGCACTCTTCAATATAGAGACCTTCTTTGGCTGGGTCTCGGACGTCACGACGTTTTGCTCTGCTTTGCAAAACGCCTCTGCTCCCCTTAAACAGACGGCATAAGCCTGAGCGAGAAAACCATGCCAAAGACCATTATTACACCGCCGGGAACGGGTATCCCGATTGCACCTTTTGTTCCTGGCACGCTCGCGGATGGCATTGTGTATGTCTCCGGAACGTTGCCCTTTGATAAAGACAATAACGTTGTTCATGTGGGGGATGCCGCAGCCCAAACCCGCCATGTTCTGGAGACCATCAAAAGCGTGATTGAGACCGCTGGCGGTACTCTGGATGACGTGACGTTTAACTCTATCTTTGTCACTGACTGGAGTAATTACGCCGCGATAAACAGCGTTTATGCGGAATATTTCCCCGGCGAGAAGCCGGCGCGCTTCTGCATCCAGTGCGGCCTGGTTAAACCGGATGCGCTGATAGAAATCGCCAGCGTCGCGCACATTGGTAAATAGCGGAGAACCCTATGCATATTGAGCTATCTGGTTTGACGCATCCAAAAGCCAGAACGCTGGTCCTCTCTGCCGGGCTTGGCGGTCTGGGCAGCTTCTGGCTGCCACAGATGAATGACCTGCGACAAAAGTATCGCGTGGTCACTTACGATCAGCGCGGGACAGGTCGCTCTCCCGATAAGTTGCCGGAAGGGTACAGCATGGCTGACATGGCTGCCGAACTGGCCACGGAGCTGGTCGCAGCAGGCATTGAGCATTATGACGTTATCGGACATGCGCTGGGCGGCATGGTGGCGATGCAGCTCGCCCTGGACTATCCGCAGCGCGTTTCCCGGCTGGTTATCGTCAATGGCTGGCTGCGGTTAAATGCTCATACCCGCCGCTGCTTTAGCGTTCGTCAGGCACTGCTGAACGTTAGCATAGAAGATTATGTCCGTGCACAACCGCTGTTTCTTTATCCGGCTGACTGGCTGGCAGAGAATCAGGCCCGTATTGAAGCTGAAGATGCCCTGCACGCTGCGCATTTTCAGGGTACAGAAAACCTGCTGCTTCGGCTGAATGCGCTTATGGCCTGTGATTACAGCCAGCTGGCCAGCCATATTACGCAACCTGTTTTGGTGATCTGCGCGCAGGATGACCTGCTGGTGCCCTGGCCCTGTTCGCAGGCGCTTTATGAAGCCCTGCCGCAGGCGTGGCTGGAAAAAATGCCGTGGGGCGGCCATGCCATGAGCGTTACGGATAGCGCGCTGTTTAACCAACTGTTGGTGGCATGGCTGGAAGAGACCTCGCCTGTTGCTACTCAGAATCAACCTTCGCCGACAGTGCAGCCATGCCCTGTCTCCTTTGTTGCCCGCACGCTGTAATAAGGAACTGATTATGTCTCTGGCAACCCTGGCACCTGCTGTAATTGCGGGTGTGGAAAAACAAGATTTTCGTAATGCCATGGCGCGCCTGGGCGCAGCCGTCAATATCATTACCACAGACGGCCCCGCAGGCCGGGCAGGCTTTACAGCTTCTGCCGTTTGCAGCGTCACCGATACCCCACCCACCCTGCTGGTCTGCCTGAACCGATCCGCTTCCGTTTATGAGGTGTTCAAAACCAATCAGCAGCTGTGTGTGAACACCCTGGCAGCAGGCCATGAGTCCCTGTCGAACCTGTTTGGCGGCAAGACGCCGATGGCGGAACGTTTTATCGCGGCGGAATGGTCAACCAGCGTGACCGGCTCGCCCGTCCTGGCCGGAGCCGTGGCCTCTTTTGACTGCAAAGTGACCCAGGTGATGAGCGTCGGCACTCACGATGTGCTGGTCTGTGAGGCGCAGGCGCTGATCTACAACGATCACACCCATGGCCTGATCTATTTTGATCGGGGCTATCACCGACTACAACGGCAGGAAGCCTGAAACGCCGCCCCTGCGGTTAATGCTTTATTCACTTCTTTTGGAGAAGACGATGGCGAGTTCCTGGTTTCCTCAATGGCGTAAACAGTCCGCAACGGCGCAGGGTATAGTGGCGCCTGATGAAACATTACCGCTGGGACAAACGGTGATTATGGGGCTTCAGCACGCGGTGGCGATGTTTGGCGCCACGGTGCTGATGCCGTTACTGATGGGGCTTGACCCCAATCTTTCTATTCTGATGTCGGGCGTGGGGACGCTGCTGTTCTTCCTGATTACTGGTGGGCGGGTGCCGAGCTATCTGGGGTCCAGCGCAGCATTTGTCGGTGTGGTTATTGCGGTTACCGGTTTCAATGGCCAGGGAATTAACCCCCATCTCGGCGTGGCGCTGGGTGGGATAATTGCGTGCGGTCTGGTCTATATGCTGATCGGTTTTGTGGTGATGAAAGTGGGAACCCGCTGGATTGAAAAGCTGATGCCGCCAGTGGTGACCGGTGCCGTGGTGATGGCTATCGGGCTGAACCTGGCGCCCATCGCGGTACGCAGCGTTTCTGCCTCTATGTTCGACAGCTGGATGGCGGTGATGACCGTGCTCTGTATCGGCATCGTCGCCGTTTTCACCCGAGGCATGGTACAGCGCCTGCTGATTCTGGTCGGACTGATTGTCGCCTGTGCGATTTATGCCCTGTTGACCAACGGTCTGGGTTTGGGCAAAGCGGTAAATTTTAGCCTGCTTGCCGCTGCGCCCTGGCTGGGTTTTCCTGCCACCACTTCGCCACTCTTCGACTCGCATGCCATGTTTCTGATTGCGCCGGTTGCCGTGATCCTGGTAGCGGAAAATCTTGGGCATATTAAAGCCGTAGCCGGAATGACGGGTAAAAACCTTGATCCCTATATGGGACGCGCATTTGTGGGTGATGGTCTGGCAACGATGCTTTCTGGCAGCGTAGGCGGCAGTGGCGTGACCACTTATGCCGAGAATATCGGTGTGATGGCGGTGACGAAAGTTTACTCCACGCTGGTCTTTGTGGCGGCGGCGGTAATCGCCATTCTGCTGGGCTTCTCACCCAAATTTGGTGCGTTAATTCATACCATCCCCGCGCCGGTCATCGGTGGCGCCTCCATTGTGGTGTTTGGACTGATTGCAGTGGCTGGCGCAAGGATTTGGGTGCAGAACAACGTCGATTTGGGGCAGAACAACAACCTGATCATGGTTGCGGTCACGCTGGTGTTGGGGGCTGGCGATTTCGCCCTGAAAATCGGTAGTTTCACCATGGGAGGCATCGGCACGGCGACCTTTGGTGCCATTATCCTCAATGCTATTCTGACCCGCCGCACTGCCGCGCTGAACAGCAGTGGCGTGGTGCATCAGGATAACTAGTTTACTTTTACGTCATCAGGCGAAGGCTGGTCCTTCGCCTTTTGATTGCGCTTCAGCTTTAACTCGCTGATCAGCACGCCCAGAACGATAAGCGCCCCGCCCAGCAACGCCGCTCCCGGAAGGCGTTCACCCGCTATTCTGCCAACAATACCCGCCCATACCGGTTCGCCGGCATAGATAACCGTCGCCCGCGTGGGAGAAACGCTCCGCTGTGCCCAGTTCATGGTGACCTGAATAACTGCGCTGGCAATGCCCAGCCCAACGGTGCTGAAGAGTAAATAAGGTGAAAATGGCGGCAGGGTTTCGCCGTTTGGCACCATCAGTATAAAAGCCAGTAACGATGCAAAGCCCAACTGGACCACGGTCACTCTTTTAATATCTACCTTTCCGGCACTGGCGCTAATTAAAATGATTTCCGCTGCAATAGCCACTGTACTCAGCAGGGTAGCCAGCTCACCTGCCCCCAGCGACAGCGAGTCGCCCTCCGGGCCAGCCAGCAGCATCAGCCCGGCGAAGGCCAGCGCCACGCCAATCCATGACATCAACCCCGGCAGCCGTCCAAGAAAGAGCCACTGAAGCAGCGGGACCAGCGGGACATAAAGAGCGGTCAGAAAAGCGGATTTACTGCTGGTGATCGTTTGCATGCCGTAAGTTTGCAGCCCATAACCACAGCCGATAGCAGCCCCAATCAGGGCGCCTGCCTTAATTTCCTGCCAGCTAATACCTCGTAACGACCGCCAGGATACCGCGCCCAGCAACAACGCCGCCGTTGCAAAACGTACGCCGACAAAAAAGAATGGACCACTGACACTCATTGCATGATGTACGGCCAGAAAGGTACCGCCCCAGATCATGGTGATCACAATCAGAATGATTTCCTGCGGCGTAAAAGCAAATTTATAGCGGGAGAGTAAGGCAGACATAGCAGGCTCAGATCGGAATTTAGCGTCAGTGTGCCGGGCGAGAGAGGGAGTGTCCAGACGTACCGCCGGAAAAACCGGCGGTATCAGAAGGCGTTATGCATTATCGGAAGATTTACTGCGACTCCCCCGACTGTTACGCCCTCCTTTTTCACCCGCAACAGAAGCGCGCTGAGGGTCATTTTTGAAATTTCCTCCGCTGGCTTTTCCGCCTTTGCGGCCTGCTTCTGATGCTCTTTTACGATCTTCAGCGAAATTTCCCGATCCACCACGATGTTCAGCCATTTCAACTCTCCAGACAGTTAAGCAATCATACTGCATTAGCACGGCCCGTCACGTTCAGACCGCTTGAAAACAGAGGCGTGCGGGACGCTCTGCCAAGTGATTAAGCATAGATTATCCGCACTGAGCTGCTAAGAAATTATAAGAAAAAGCGTGCCTGCACTGCGGTGAAAAGCGTCAAACCCTCTGAAGAATAATATTATTACCGCTAATATTTTTATTCTTAATAAAGGCCCGGCTGCTCAGCTTTCAGGCAATTGGACGGCATCCTTAAGCAGAGGCGGCAACCCTCTTCTATACTCTCTCAAAGGCTTACCAGCCATTAATGCACCAATGACGTTAACGAGGGAACTGATGGCGAAAATTCTTGTGCTTTACTATTCCATGTATGGGCATATTGAAACCATGGCAAACGCGGTAGCCGAAGGCGCTGGTCGCGTTAACGGTGCGGAAGTCACGATCAAACGGGTTCCTGAAACAATGGACGCAGAACGCTTCGCTCAGGTTGGGGGTAAAACCCACCAGGCTGCTCCGGAAGCCACGCCCGATGAACTGCCGAAATATGATGCGATCATCTTCGGCACCCCCACTCGTTTTGGCAATATGGCCGGACAGATGCGCACCTTCCTTGACCGGACCGGAGGCCTTTGGGCTTCAGGCGCGCTGCACGGCAAACTCGCCAGCGTTTTCGCTTCAACTGGTACGGGAGGAGGTCAGGAACACACCATCTCTTCCACCTGGACCACGCTGGCGCACCACGGCATGGTTATCGTGCCGATTGGTTATGGCACCCAGGAACTTTTTGATGTTTCACAAGTACAGGGTGGAACCCCTTACGGCGCAACGACGATCGCCGGCGGCGATGGTTCCCGTCAGCCCAGTGAAGCGGAGCTGAATATCGCTCGTTACCAGGGTGAACATGTCGCCGGACTGGCCGTTAAGCTTAATTCATAACAGGAGATCAATATGGCAACGCAACAATCAAAAGAGCATCGTGTAGGCGAATGGGCAACCCTGCGGAATACTTCCCCTGAGATTGCTGAGGCCATTTTTGAAGTGGCTGATTATGATGAAAAGGTAGCAGAGGGCATCTGGGAACAGCAGGGAAGCGATGAAGTTCTTCTTCGCGCCTTTGATAAAACCGATAAAGATGTACTGACCTGGGACAGCATCCCGGTTGAACGTAAAAACGTTTAACCGGTAAATTTGACAAAAAGGGCGGATTTTCCGCCCTTTTTGTCGTTTTAAGCGCTAAGAAACCGCCGAACAGCCCAGACGGTAACGTTGTGAAATTACAGGTTCTCTACCAGGCTTTAGCCATCTTTCTTTTTGCCTGAACGCCAGGCCGATTACACCAAGGAGCGAACTATGTCATATCAGACAATAAATCCCGCAACTAATAAGCTGATTAAAACCTGGCCGGACCACAATGAACAACAGGTTGAGCAGGCGCTGAAAACCGCTGACGACCTCTATCATTCAGCCTGGTCTAAAGGCCCGATTCAGCCCCGTGTGCAGGTGCTGAAAAAGCTTGCCGATCTGATTGATGGCCGCGTTGATGAGCTGGCAAAAGCGGCCAGCATCGAGATGGGTAAATTGATCAATCAGAGCCGTGGAGAAGTAAAACTTTGCGCGCAGATTGCCCGCTACTACGCTGAAAACGCTGAGCGTTTTCTTGCACCGACGCGCTATCCAAGCGATCTGGGTGAAGCATGGGTAGAGAACCACCCGATTGGCGTACTGGTAGCGGTTGAACCCTGGAATTTCCCCTACTATCAGTTGATGCGCGTGCTGGCACCCAATCTGGCAGCGGGCAATCCGGTACTGGCAAAGCATGCAGCCAACGTCCCACACTGCGCCACGCTGTTTGAAGAGCTGGTAACCGAAGCTGGCGCGCCGAAAGGTGCCTGGACCAACCTTTTCGTCAGCAACGATCAAATTGCTGCCCTGATAGCTGACGACCGGGTACAGGGTGCAGCCCTGACCGGTTCCGAACGTGCAGGCAGCGCCGTGGCACAGCAGGCTGGTAAATACCTCAAGAAAACCACGCTGGAACTTGGCGGCAATGATGTTTTTGTGGTGCTGGATGACTGCGATCTGGATAAAGCGGTGAAGGCTGGCGCCGTTGCCCGTCTCAGCAACTGCGGACAGGTTTGTACCGCCGCCAAGCGCTTTATTGTGCATGAGAAAGTAGCCGATGCGTTCCTGGAGAAATTCAGCCAGGCGTTCCGTGAAATCAAAACAGGCGATCCGCTGGATGAAACAACCACGCTAGGCCCGCTCTCTTCTTCTTCTGCCCGCGATACGCTGGTGAAACAGGTAGATCAGGCTGTGGCGAAAGGGGCGAAGCTGCATCTGGGTGGGAAAATTGTCGCGGGTGAAGGCTGCTTCTATGAGCCAACCATCCTCACCGGCATCACCCGTGATAATCCGGCTTATTTTGAAGAGTTCTTCGGTCCGGTTGCACAGGTCTATGTGGTTAAAGATGATGAGGAAGTGGTAAAACTCGCCAACGATTCTCACTATGGCCTGGGCGGTGCGGTATTTACGCAGAATATCGAGCGCGGTAAGAGTCTCGCCTCGCGTATTGAAACCGGTATGGTTTATATCAACTCTGCCAGCGATACGGCGGCTGAACTGCCGTTTGGTGGCGTGAAGCGTTCCGGTTACGGTCGCGAGCTTTCTGATTTGGGTATTAAAGAGTTTGTGAATCAGAAGCTGGTGGTCATTAGCGCCGATTAACAAGCAGTAAAGAAAAAGCGGAGCGCCCTGCTCCGCTTTTTTTATGCCATCAGAATGGCGAACTGCTGAGAGCCGAAGCTGAGGAAAAAAACCGCCCCAGAGCTGAGCGGTTTAATTGATTCTTCAGTCTGTCAGTTATTTCGCTTCGCTGTTGCCTGCGGCAGCATTTTTGCTGCTGTCCGCTTTATCCGCATCAGCAGTTGCCGGAGCAGCATCGCTCTTTGGCTCAGCAGCAGGAGTTTTCTTCGCGTCAGCAGCTTTTTCGCTTGCTGCGTTCTGCGCAGCTACCTTTTCGGTACCCGCCTTCTCTTTCGCAGCCTGGCTGGCAGCTGATTTGTCCGCTTCCGCTTTCGTTTTTGCAGCCTGCTCTGCTGCTGCTTTATCGGCAGCGGCTTTTTCTGCCGAGGCCTTAGCCTGAGCAGCTTTATCCGCAGCAGCTTTGTCGGCAGCGACCTTCGCCGCCGCTACTTTATCTGCTGCCGGTTCGCTGCTCTCTGTCGCTGCGGGCGCAGCGGCTGGCTGCGGAGCATTGACGGCCATAGGCGTGCCCTGAATCGCTTTATTGAGTACCTGAGTAAACTGATCCCATGAACAGAAACCGTTGGCATCCGTTGGGCAGCCGTTCATTTGCAGCGTGACACGCTTAGGAGGGGTATCCAGCGAAAGTGGTGTGGCATCACGTAACTGTTCGGTGCTCTGGTAAACATATTCGACTTTGACCAGTTCACGATCGTTTTTCTTGTCATGCCAGCGCTGGAACTGGATCATCCCGCCAATAGGCGTGCGCTCATTCTGTTCTGGCAAAGTGTAAGGCTTGAAATCTAACGCTGTCAGCAGTGAAGCGATGTTGGAATCGTGGCCAACCATCAGCGTCACTTTAGGCGCGTTGGCTTTATCTTCATCCACCAGCATACTGCGGATGTAGTCAACCAGCGGAGCCGCTACATCACGCGCCACTTCTGGCGAGGTGAACAGCGCATCCTGATAGCCGTTTTTAATGGCAGAGAGTTCTTTCCACTGCTCAGGCGTTTTGATCTGGCCCCAGGCAACCTGATCCAGCGGCATACCTTCATAATATTGCAGAGTAAAGGCATCAACCAGCGAGTTGCCCACTTTCAGCGGGCCAGAGACGTTAGGCTCTTTGCCATTCTCAGCACTGAATTTGTTTTGATTATCGCTGGAGAGATCGCACTGTTTCTTACCGTCACAGGCCGGAGCGTTTTTGTAATCGATGATCTTTTCAAGACGCTGGAAGGCAGGTTTCAGCGCCAGCTTCTCACCTGCGCCGTTCATTGCCGTCAACGCCTGTTTATTGAAGGCTTCACTACCGTCAGTAATGACCGGATTAAACACCGGATCCATGGTGCCCATCTCATCCTGATGCGAGACAGGAACATCGCAGCCAGGGAAAGCGCCGGTAATAAAGAACTGAGCCGTAGCCACCGTGCGTTGCAGGCTGTTGGCATAAGCGTAAACTTCGTCAGAAGTCGGGCAAACATCCTGTTTCACCAGCCCCTGCTGAGCCAGCCATTCACGGGTATAGCGGCCCATATAAACTTCCAGCACGCCACCTTTAGTCGTTAACTGTCCACCCGGTACGTCCCATTTTGGCCAGGCCTTTTTGCTGGACTGCGCCAGAACGCTGCCATTGTCGGCCAGCGGCGCACGCAGGTTATGGCGGCTCATCATTAACACTTGCTCAAGCTGGTAATCGTCGTCAGCAGCATAGGCCGAGGTCCCGGTCACTGCCGAGCAGACTGCTAACGCGCAAAGACTAAACTTTTTAATCATGTGTTTTTCCATTGATTCAAGGGTAAAGCACCCGGCCGTATAATGGCGATGCGGTTGGGAAAAGGATCGCAACGGCGTTCGCGACGGCGCCTGAAAAAGGAGCCAGGCGTGGGCATTGGTGCTGAGAATATAGCAGAGTATCGCCTTTGCCGTTCAGTCGCATCAGGAGATTGAAAAGAAACAATATGTTTTTTCGGAATGCCTGACCTGTAAGGGGAACACAGCGGTTACGGCCAGGAAAGAGACAAAGCAAAACGGGCCAGCTTACGCTGACCCGTCGAATTTGATGGTGGAGAGGCAGAGATTCGAACTCTGGAACGGTTTCCCGTCGCCGGTTTTCAAGACCGGTGCCTTCAGCCACTCGGCCACCCCTCCACGCTGTTACCAGTTGTTGTTACCGGGAAGTAGCTGACACCTCCTGAACAACTGATGGCGCGCAGTATAGGGGATGCCGTTGGCTTTGCCAAGACTATTTTTAGCTATTTTGTTGAATCGATGCACTTTTATCCAATTCACAGCAAAAAGTTGGCAGCGCCGCCAGTGGCGCTCTTTTTACCGCGCATAGCAAAACGGGCCAGCTTATGCTGACCCGTCGAATTAGATGGTGGAGAGGCAGAGATTCGAACTCTGGAACGGTTTCCCGTCGCCGGTTTTCAAGACCGGTGCCTTCAGCCACTCGGCCACCCCTCCACAATGAGGCGAACTATAAACATCCTCCCAGGGGATGTAAAGTCTGTTTTGGATCGGTTGCCTGAAAAAGCAGCGAACAGCGTTTTTTTGCTGCTAATATCACCATCCCGCTCACAGAAAAAGCAGCTGACCGCGTAAAGAAGGGTAAAACGCCTTCCCCCGCTTCGTTGCGCTCCTTATTCTCACAAGTAAATTGGTGACCCTGAGAGGCATTTTTATGGATCGCATTGTTTCAAGTACCCACAGCAGTTCGTTAATTACAACCCACAAGGTGCTGCGCAATACCTATTTCCTGCTGGGGCTGACGCTGGCCTTCTCCGCCGTAACCGCGACCCTGAGTACCGTCTTCGCCCTGCCTGCACCCGGTTTTATTCTGATGCTGGCTGGTTTTTACGGCCTGATGTTCCTGACCTATCGTCTGGCTGACAGCCCTGGCGGTATTCTGGCAGCCTTCGCCTTTACCGGTTTCCTGGGTTACTGTCTGGGGCCGATGCTTAACTCGTTACTCTCGGCAGGTATGGGAGATGTCATTGGTCTGGCATTGGGCGGCACGGCGCTGGTGTTCTTTAGCTGTTCAGCCTACGTACTCACCACCCGTAAGGATATGTCGTTCCTCGGTGGAATGATGATGGCCGGTTTTGTGGTTCTGCTGGTTGCTGTCGTGGCCAACCTGTTCCTTAATATTCCGGCACTGCATATGGCCATCAGCGTGATGTTTATCCTGTTCTCATCAGGGGCTATCCTGTGGGAAACCAGTAACATTATTCACGGTGGTGAAACCAACTATATTCGCGCCACGGTCAGCCTGTATGTTTCGATCTATAACATCTTTGTCAGCCTGCTCAGCATTCTGGGTATGTCTCGCAGCAACTAAGCCGTGCTGCTCTATACGCTAAAAAAGCCCCGCCTCTGCGGGGCTTTTTTTGTGTCACGTTCAGGCCCCCTTGATCATTCCTGCCTCCGGGACTATCCAGCTAATAAACCCCTTTGCTAAACTAGGGCGCTGAGCAGAACAACAGAGGCAATAAAGTGTTATTTCAGGGCAAAGAAATTGAACGTGATGCGCAGGGTTATCTGAAATCCACCGCGGACTGGTGTGAAGAGCTGGCGCCTCAGCTTGCCGAGGAAGAGGCCATTGAGCTGACAGAGGCTCACTGGGAAGTGGTGCGTTTTGTTCGCGCCTTCTATCTGGAATTCAATACCTCGCCGGCAGTCCGCATGCTGGTTAAAGCCATGGCACAAAAATATGGCGAGGAAAAAGGCAACAGTCGTTACCTGTTCCGCCTGTTCCCTAAAGGCCCGGCCAAACAGGCTACCAAAATTGCGGGTCTGCCCAAGCCTGCGAAATGCCTCTGAACTATTTAACGCGCAACTGACAGGCTGCACGCGCTGCGGGGCAAACTCTTTCCGGTTTAACCCGTGCTAAATCTGTCCGGCATTTCCTGCGGCTTGTGTGGCTCTTCAAGTACCTTTTCAACACTTGCGCTTCGCGGTCCGCCTTGTTTCAACCAACTAATCAGCGCCTGTACCTCTTTTTCCTCGCCACAGGCCAGCACTTCCACGCTGCCATCGTCCAGATTTTTGGCGTAACCTTTTACGCCCAGTTCCTTCGCCTGACGCTGCGTGCTGTAGCGAAATCCTACGCCCTGAACTGTGCCATGTACCCAGGCTTTAACGCAGACAGTAGTCATATTTTCTCTCCGATGATGACGCAGATTGCAATTTACCGGCTTGCACCGGACAATAACCTCTGTTTTTCTGACTTTAAGCATAGCAAATATGACTGCTCGTTTGATTCTTGCCAAAGGACGTGAAAAGTCCTTACTCCGTCGTCATCCCTGGATCTTCTCTGGTGCGGTTGCCCGCCTGGAAGGAAAGGCCCAATCGGGTGAAACTATAGATGTTTGTGACAGCCAGGGAACCTGGCTGGCGCGCGCTGCCTGGTCCCCTGAATCGCAGATCCGTGCCCGTGTCTGGAGCTGGGACCAGGATGAGTCGATTGATGTCGACTTCTTTATCCGTCGCCTGCACGCAGCACAGCCGCTGCGTGACTGGCTCGCTGAGCGTGACGATCTTGACAGCTATCGTCTGATTGCCGGTGAGTCCGATGGCTTACCGGGGATCACCATTGACCGCTTCGACAATTATCTGGTTCTGCAACTGCTGTCGGCGGGGGCAGAATATCAGCGCGCTGCGTTGATCGCTGCCCTGCAACACTGCTATCCGGATTGTGCCATTTACGATCGCTCCGATGTAGCCGTTCGTAAGAAAGAAGGTCTTGAGCTGGTTCAGGGTGTGGTGCTGGGTGAGATGCCGCCAGAGCTGCTGCCAATTTCCGAACAGGGTATGAAGCTGCTGGTTGATATCCAGAGCGGTCACAAAACGGGTTACTATCTGGATCAGCGCGACAGCCGCCTGGCGACCCGCCGTTACGCCAAAGACCGCCGTGTACTGAACTGCTTCTCTTACACCGGCGGCTTTGCCGTATCCGCCCTGATGGGGGGATGCAAGCAGGTTATCAGCGTGGATACTTCACAGGGCGCGCTGGATGTAGCCCGCCAGAACGTAGAGCTGAACGGACTGGATTTATCGAAAGCAGAATTTTTGCGCGATGATGTGTTTAAGCTGCTTCGTCGTTATCGCGACAGCGGTGAGAAATTCGATCTGATCGTGATGGATCCGCCGAAATTTGTGGAAAATAAAAACCAGCTGGCTGGCGCCTGCCGCGGGTATAAAGATATCAATATGCTGGCAATGCAGCTGCTTAACCCGAACGGCATGCTGCTGACGTTCTCCTGCTCTGGCCTGATGCCAACTGATTTATTTCAGAAAATCATCGCCGATGCCGCGCTGGATGCCCAGCGTGATGTACAATTTATAGAGCAGTTCCGGCAGGCAGGCGATCATCCGGTGATCGCCAGCTACCCGGAAGGGTTGTACCTTAAAGGGTTTGCCTGCCGCGTACTGTGACTTGAAAACGCCGTTTCTGCCCCCACTTTGGTAGCAGAGCATTGTTTATCAGGAGGTCACGATGATAGCCAGCAAATTTGGACTCGGTCAGCAGGTGCGGCATAAGCTGCACGGTTTCCTTGGCGTGATAGTAGATGTCGACCCGGAATACTCTTTAGACGATCCGGAGATTGACGACGTAGCTGGCAGCGAGTCGCTGCGGGATGCGCCCTGGTATCACGTCGTAATGGAAAATGAGGCGGGGGAAACTGTTCATACTTATCTGGCAGAAGCACAGTTAAGCTGGGAATTGCCCGGCGATCATCCCGAGCAACCCTCGATGGACGAACTGGCTGCTTCAATCCGTGAACAGCTTCAGGCACCGCGTCTGAGAAATTAATCATAAAATCCCCGCTATGCGGGGTTTTTTTTTGCCTTTTCCCAGCTCCGGACGAGATTTTTACCTTTTTTCCAGCCCCAGACGCGGTATCTCAATTTTTGGACAGCGATCCATCACCACCTGCAACCCAGCCTCTCTCGCCAGCACCGCTGCCTGCTCATTAATGACGCCAATCTGTAGCCAGAGTGATTTTGCACCCACGGCTATTGCCTCCTGCGCCACTCCCCAGGCTGCTTCAGAGTTACGGAATACGTCCACCATATCGACAGGCTCAGGAATATCTTCAAGCTTTGCATAGACCTGCTGTCCCAGCAGAATCTGCCCGGCCAGTTTTGGGCTGACTGGCGTGACTTTGTACCCCTGCGCCAGCAGATAGGCCATCACCCCATGACTGGCTCTGCCAGGTTTTTCGCTGGCGCCTACCAAAGCAATATGGCGGGTAGTGTTAAGAACATCAGCAATTGTTTGGTCGTGCATAGACTTCTCCTTTCAGGACAGATAATCCAGTGTATGCCGATTTCAGGCAACGCCCGATTAATTCCCCTGAAGATGACAAATCCTTGAGATACAGCACGAATAAATATGTTAAAATGTTAATATTCTGCAATACTGAAAGACTTTGATACACTCGTTGTTATCGCGTCCCTGCCCCTCTGGAGAAAGAATGAAGCTGCGTTTGGTCATTGCAGGCGTTATGGCTCTGCTGGTTGCGGCAACTGCCCAGGCAACCACGCTTAAGCTTGCCTCTGATATTGACCTGCTGGTGCTGGATGGCCGTAAAATTTCCGGTTCGTTACTGAAAGGTGCTGAAGGGCTGGAACTTGAACAGGGAGAGCATCAGCTGCTGTTTCGCGTCGAAAAAAGTCTGAATAAAGATGCGCAAAAGAGCATATCCTGGCGCTCCTCTCCCCTGATTGTTACTTTTACCACCCGCTCCAGAGCCATTACCATTACCCTTCCCCCGTTAACCACGGTTGCTCAGGGAAAAGCTTTTGATAAGCATCCTGAATTTCAGCTTCTGAATGAGCATGGTGCGGTGATTGAGAGTCAACAAGATCGCCTGCTGACCAATCCAGGAACCAATTACGAACAGGTAATGGTGATTTACAACCTGAAAGGCAACGTCGCTTCCGTGCCCCGCTTTGCTCAGCTGCATACCTCTGCTACCCCCTCCGGAAGTGACGGCCAGGATTTTGCCAGCGGCAACCTTCCGGGCAGCCGCATCCTGCAACTCTGGTATCAGCAGGTTGACTCCGCCACCCGTCAACGCTTTGTTATGTTAATGCGCGCGTTGCGTACCAGTTGATGTTCTCTCCCCTTTCAGCCTAAACTCGACGGGCTTTATCGGACAGTTCCCTATTGGTTTGTGGTGAAATCAGGAAGCAGGCATGGATCAAACAACTCGCAGGATTCAGGAAAAAAAACATATTGCGCTGGTGGCGCACGACCATTGCAAAACCTCGCTGATGCAGTGGGTCGATATCCATAAAGATGTGCTCCAGGCGCATACGCTTTACGCAACAGGCACTACCGGCAACCTGATTCAGCGCGCTACTGGCCTGCCTGTGACCGCCATGCTGAGCGGCCCTATGGGCGGCGACCAGCAGGTTGGTGCCCTGATATCAGAAGGCAAAATCGATGTGCTCTTCTTTTTCTGGGACCCATTAAACGCGGTTCCGCACGATCCGGATGTCAAAGCGCTGCTCCGGCTGGCTACCGTATGGAATATTCCTGTAGCCACCAACCGCGCAACGGCCGATTTCATTATCCATTCGCCGCTGTTCGCCGAGCCTGTCGATATTATTATTCCCGACTATCAACGCTACTTGCAGGAAAGACTGAAATAAGCGTGCGCCTGCACGCTCTTTTTCAGGGCTTTCGCAGAACCGGAACGCCCAGTTGCTTAATCTCCTCAACAAATCCTGACGGATCTTCTTTATCAAAGAGCAGCCAGACCTGCTGTTTAGCGCGGGTCATGGCGACATAGGCGAGCCTGCGCTCTTCAGCATCGGGGAAGGCTTCCGGCTGGGGCAACAAGGCCTGCTCCATCACCGATTCTCTTGCCGCCGCAGGAAAACCCTCTTTCCCCGCCTGTAGCCCCAGCAGCACCACATAATCCGCCTGCTGCCCTTTACTGGCATGGATGGTAGAGAAATCCAGCTTCAGTTTAGGCCAGCGCGTTTTGGCTTTTTCCAGCAGCGCCGGACGCAGATAATGGTATCGTGCCAGTAAAAGGACTCGCTCATCGGCTGTTGCATAGCCGCTGATTTTATTCAGCAGCGCCTCCAGTTGCGCTTCAGGAAGCAGTGAGATCGACTTTTTATTGCCTTTGCTCAGGCTGTTGAGCGGCTTTTTAAGCTGACAGGGGTTGCTCTGCACAAAGGTGTTAGCAATCTCACCAATGCGATCGTTAAAGCGATAGGTGGTGTCGAGTACGCAGCGGTCCCCTTCGCCGAAATAGTGATGAAATGCCGTGGTCAACGTCATATCTGCTCCGCTGAAGCGGTAAATTGCCTGCCAGTCATCCCCCACCGCAAACAGGGAGGTTTGTTTATTTTGCCTTCTCAGCGCACTCAGCAACAGCGCCCGTTGCGGAGAGATGTCCTGAAACTCATCCACTAAAATGTGCTTCCACGGACTGATAAAACGGCCTTTATCCAGAATATTTACCGCCTGATGGATCAGCCCGGAGAAATCTACCGCGCCTTCCTCTTTAAGCGCGTTTTTCCACGCTTTTAACAGCGGGGCCATTAATTTCACCCGTTTTGAGAAAAGCTCGCGCACCTCTTCGGGGGCAGACTCAATCATTGCGGCCTGGGCACCGCCATGCATACGCATCAGCCCCAGCCAGCGTTCAAGGCGACTGGCGAGGCGTTTGGCAAGGCGCTCATCTTGCCAGAAATCGCCTTCCCCAAGCTCCCATTCCAGCTCCTCTTTTAACCACTGACGCCAGCCGTTGGCCTGAGCTTTCTTCTCGCTGCATTGCTGACGCCAGGTCTCAATCAGCAGCTTATGCCGCAGCGAAGTATCCGTTTCCAGTTTACTGACTGAAGGCGCTCTGTTGCTGCCCTGCTGGATAATGTGTAAAGCCAGTGAGTGGAAGGTGCGGGCCTGGATGCCCTCACTGTTCAGTCGCTGCTCAATGCGCTCATTCATCTCTTCTGCCGCCTGACGGCCAAATGCCAGCAGCAGGATCTGCTCGGGCGCCGCCTGATTACGCAGCAGTAACCAGCCTGCCCGTGCCACCAGCACCGACGTTTTACCGCTGCCGGCACCCGCAAGCACCAGTACCGCCTCTTCGCCATTGACCACGGCGGTGGCCTGAGATCTGTTTAACGGGGACGTTTCAATCGTGTTGAAGAAGTCAGCATAGTGGGCCACCATTTTTTCTGACCACGCCCTGTTACGTTTCTGCCGCTGAGCATCACTGCTCTCCAGCCAGGACAAACAGTAGCGGTAGGCCTCACGACAGTTTGCAAAATCATCCAGCCGTTCGACGGGCAGAGGCAAAGCGGAGAATGCTTCCAGGATCTCGCTACGCCATTCAGCTATATCGCGCCGCTTAAGCCACCGATCCTGCCCTTCGCTCTCTTTTAACCTGACAACCTGCTGCGCCAGTACTCCGGCGGAGATCTGGCTCATCTCCTCGCTCCACTGCTGCCAGGCCTGATTCAGGTAGTGATAAAAACGCTGCGTTTCCTGCCATTCGGTACCATGCAGCCGCACCACTTTTTCTTCCGGCAGGGCAAACTCCAGCTCGCCCCAGACCATGCCACGTTTGCATTTGATGGCTAAGAGCTGATTAAACGGGATGAGATATTCATGCTTTTCACCACTCACCTCGACGCCTGCCGTCAGCAGCCGCACCCGGTTATAGGGATGTTGCGCCAGATGCTTACCTAACGACGTTGCTTTCAGTTCCATGTCCTGCCTCAGGCTGCGGTTGTCTTTACTGCTGTAGTTTACCGGGCTGGAGTGTACCGCTCCAGACTTAAAACGCGCTACAATCAACGCATTGTATTATTGAGTTCCGCGCACTGTAAGGGAAGCGAACCTATGCGTACCGTTTTAAATATTCTGAATTTTGTTTTGGGTGGATTTTTAACGACCTTATCCTGGCTCTTTGCCACGCTGGTCAGCATCATCTTTATCTTCACCCTGCCGTTAACCCGCTCCTGTTGGGAGATCACAAAACTCTCTTTGCTCCCTTATGGCAACGAAGCGGTGCATGTGAATGAGCTGGAGCCAGGCAAAAAAAGCGTGCTGATGAACTCTGGTGGAACAGTGCTGAATATCATCTGGGTCATTTTCTTTGGCTGGTGGCTGTGCGTGATGCATATCATGACCGGCATTGCGCAGTGCATCACGATTATTGGCATCCCGGTCGGCATCGCCAATTTCAAAATTGCCGCGATTGCCCTCTGGCCCGTGGGTCGCCGCGTAGTAAGCGTTGAAGTGGCGCAAGCCGCACGCGAAGCAAACGCCCGCAGCAGGTATAACTGAGTTGATGGTATCGTTGAGTTCCAGCCTGCGGCGCTATGCCTATAATAGCGCTCTGCTCTACAACCTGCGCATCTTTATTGCGCTGTTGGGGAGTGCGGGTGTGCCCTGGTGGCTGGGGCAAATTACCTGGACCATTCCCCTGACTCTGGGGGTAGTGGCGGCGGCGCTGGCTGACCTTGACGATCGCCTCAGCGGCAGATTACGCAATCTGTTGATCACCCTGGTCTGCTTCTGTATCGCTTCTGTCTCTGTTGAGTTGCTTTCGCCTTATCCCTGGCTTTTTATCGTGGGCCTGGCTGTTTCCACCTGGGGCTTTATTCTGTTAGGGGCGCTGGGGCAGCGCTATGCCACTATCGCCTTCGGCGCGCTGCTGATCGCCATCTATACGCTGTTGGGGCTGGGTTTGTTCCCGCAATGGTATCTGCAACCCTCGCTCCTGCTGGCAGGTGCCATCTGGTATAACCTGCTTACCCTGACCGGCCATGTGATCTTTCCCGTACGCCCTTTACAGGAAAACATTGCGCGCAGTTTTGAGGGGCTGGCTCTCTATCTGGAGGCGAAAGCAGGCCTGTTCGACCCCGATACAGAGGAGAATGACAACGCCTCGCTGATTGAGGTCGCCATGGCTAACAGTAAGCTGGTTGCGACACTTAATCAGACAAAAATCTCTATACAGTCCCGGTTAAGAGGCGACCGAGGGCAGCGAAGCACTCGTCGGACACTGCACTACTACTTTGTTGCCCAGGATATTCACGAACGTGCCAGCTCATCCCACGTGCAGTACCACGCACTGCGTCAGGAGTATCGTTACAGTGATATCCTTTTCCGTTTTCAACGGCTGCTCACGCTTCAGGCCAGGGCGTGTCAGCAGCTGGCAAACTGCATTCTTTTGCGAGAAACCTATCAGCATAACAGCCGGTTTGAGCGCGCTTTTGTCCATTTAAATGCGGCGATGGAGAGACTTTCTGCCGCCAGACCAGGCAGCAGCGAAGTCAAAGCGATGCACTATCTGTTGAATAACCTTAAGGCGATTGATGCGCAACTGGCGACCATCGAGTCTGAACAGATCCTGGAAAATAATATGGAAAGTCACGATCAGACTCTTTCCAGCGAGGGGCTGACCGGCTGGTCTGATATCCGCTTACGCTTCAGCAGGCATTTGTCGCCCGAATCTCCGCTGTTCCGCCACGCTGTACGCATGTCGCTGTTGCTCTGTGCAGGTTATGGGTTTATTCAGTTAACCGGGCTGGAACATGGCTACTGGATTTTGCTAACCAGCCTGTTTGTCTGCCAGCCCAACTACAACGCAACAAAACGCCGCCTGGCACTGCGTATCGCCGGGACGGTAGCGGGTATTATGCTTGGCCTTCCCCTGCTCTGGCTGGTTCCCTCCGTTGAAGGACAGCTGATTTTAATTGTCATCAGTGGCGTGCTGTTTTTCGCTTTCAGGCAATCGCAATACGCGCATGCAACCATGTTTATCACCCTGCTGGTACTATTCTGCTTTAATCTGCTGGGTGAAGGTTTTGAGATTGCCCTGCCGCGTATTATCGATACGCTTCTGGGCTGTGGCATCGCCTGGCTCGCCGTCGCCTTTATCTGGCCTGACTGGCGATTCCGGCGGCTCTCCTCGGTTGCAGAACGGACGCTGAATGCTAACTGCCGCTATCTTGACGCTATTCTGGTGCAATATCATCAGGGCAAGGACAATCGTCTTGACTACCGGGTTGCGCGTCGTGATGCACATAATGGCGATGCTGAGCTGGCCTCCGTGGTTTCTAATATCTCTGCCGAAAAAAATGCCTCGGCAAGCTTAAAGGAAGCCGCTTTTCGCCTTATGTGTCTGAACCACTCCTTTCTCAGCTATATCTCCGCGCTGGGAGCACATCGCGAGAAAATAACGCGGCCTTCTATGCTGCAATTAATGGATGATGCGGTTTGTTACGTTGATGATGTACTGCATATTGATGTGACAGATGAAACTAAGGCAAAACGATTGCTGGCCAATCTTTCTGAACGTTTAGCGGCAACAGAAGCCGACCCGGAAACGAAAGAACCTCTGGTATTGCAACAGGTCGGCCTGTTAATAGCGCTTTTACCGGAAATTGCTCATTTGAAAAAAAAGGTGCTGGCAGCTTAGGTTTTACGGGGCTTATTTTGCGTCTGGTAGCGCATCGTTTCGTTGTACCAGACGCGTAACTCTTCCTTGATAGCCACCGGCAGCGCTTCGTAATGCAATCCTTGTATAGCGCCGTGCAAGGCATAGAGAATATTTACGCCCAAATTTCTGTTCATGGCATACAGCTTGAGCCAGCAGCGTTTAGCCCCCTGCTCTTTGAGCATTTCAACGGTAGAAATCCCGGCTCGTCTGAGTTGCACTTCCAGTTTCAGGCTGAGATTGGGAAGATCTTTGAGCCTGCGGATTTTATTTTGTGTGGCCCTCTCCCTGGCAGCCCCCTGTAAACATTTTTGCGAAAGCGCAATCAGCTCTTCAGGCTTCTGCCATAACGGCTCATCTACCCGATAGTATTCAAGCTCAACGGGGATCCCTCGTTTAGTGAACAGCAGGGGCTTCATGTTGTGTTCAATAATATAGGGTCTGACTTCCTCACAAGCCCGCAGATAGAGTTCCCCTTCACTGACAAGGGCAAAGACTACGCTCTGGACCGACAGGCTGTATCCGCCAAACTGACTGCGGCTACTGATCTCTCCCAATGCTGAGAGCTGCTGTTTCGCGCTGGCAATTTTACTTTTTGAATCTCGCATATTTTGACCTTTCCTTGTAAATTATCCTGATAAATCCTTCATTTAGGAAATAAAAAAATAAGCAATCACCGTTACAAGTTCAATGAATAAATCCCCCTGCGCCGCTCTGCGTTAATATTTTGCGAGACGTTTCCAGGAAAAATAAGATTGATCTTTGGTCAGCTGCGATATACTGTATATTCATACAGTAACCCCTGAGAGCGAAGCCATTATGCAAACGCATTCCCTGAAATCTTCTTCTGTTAAGGCGGGCCGTCGTCAGGCCGTGGATTGTGCGTCAGCACAGCCGGGTTCCATGACAGGATTAATCAGTGAGCTGATTTATAGCGAGGATCAGCCTGGTATGACGCAGGTGTTGTTACTGCCACTGCTACAGCAGTTAGGTATGCAGTCGCGCTGGCAGCTCTGGTTGACTCCGCAGCAGAAATTAAGCCGTGAATGGCTGATTCAGTCTGGCCTGCCGCTGGATAAAGTGATGCAAATCCATCAGCCAGGTGCTATTACTACGGTTGAAGCGATGATTAAAGCTTTGCAGACGGGCAATTACAGCGTGGTATTAGGCTGGTTACCGGAAGATATTTCTCTGGCCGACCGGCAAAGGCTTCAAGCCGCCGCTGAGATCGGACAGGCTTTAGGATTGATTATGCGTCCGGATCGGATCATCAGCGCCTCCTCCAGACCGTTTCGCGGGCTAAAAATTCACTCTACTTTGTATCATTAAGTAAAAATAAGATTTTTCTCATGAGAAAATTCTCCTGATGCCCGGATAACCCTCTGATTATGCTATGAGCCTGCGGGACAATGGCTTAGCGTCATTTTTACCCCCCCAATTTCAGACGTAACCTGGCTGAAGATGTGTAAATTTGTGTACGAAACGCTGTTTTTTTGCTGACCTCCATCACATCATACTTGTAAGTTTGCTGGTACGTTGTAGACTTTACGTCGCCAGGGTGCTCAATAATCTCCCTTTTTTGGATGAGTCATAATCGAGCGTCATAACCCGGCGAAGGATTAATCAAAGAGCTAATTAAAGCTCATTGCCTATTTGGATGATAACGAGGCGCAAAAATGAAAAAGACAGCTATCGCAATTGCAGTGGCACTGGCTGGCTTCGCTACCGTAGCGCAGGCCGCTCCTAAAGATGACACTTGGTATACCGGTGCAAAACTGGGTTGGTCTCAGTACCATGACACTGGTTACTACGGTAACAATTATGTCAACAACGACGGCCCAACCCACGAAAGCCAGCTTGGTGCTGGTGCGTTCGGTGGCTATCAGGCTAATCAGTACCTGGGCTTCGAACTGGGTTATGACTGGCTGGGTCGTATGCCTAACAAAGGCAACAACGTAAACGGCGCATTCAAAGCACAGGGCGTTCAGCTGGCTGCTAAACTGAGCTACCCAATTGCTGACGATCTGGACATCTACACTCGTCTGGGCGGCATGGTATGGCGTGCAGACTCAACGCAGAACAACAACGGTACTCGTATCAGCGATCACGACACCGGCGTTTCTCCACTGGCAGCAGTGGGCGTTGAATATGCTCTGACTCAGAACTGGGCTACCCGTCTGGACTACCAGTGGGTTAACAACATCGGTGATGCACAGACCGTTGGTGCTCGTCCAGATAACGCCATGCTGAGCCTGGGCCTTTCCTACCGTTTCGGTCAGGACGAAGCTGCTCCAGCACCAGCGCCAGCGCCAGCACCTGCGCCAGTTGTTGAAACCAAGCGTTTCACTCTGAAATCAGACGTTCTGTTCACCTTCAACAAAGCTTCTCTGAAGCCAGAAGGTCAGCAGGCTCTGGATCAGCTGTACACCCAGCTGAGCTCCCTGGATCCTAAAGATGGTTCTGTAGTTGTTATGGGTTACACCGACCGTATCGGTTCTGACCAGTACAACCAGAAACTGTCTGAGAAACGTGCTCAGTCCGTAGTTGACTACCTCGTTTCTAAAGGCATCCCTTCTAACAAGATCTCTGCACGCGGTATGGGCGAAACTAACCCAGTTACCGGCAACACCTGTGACAGCGTGAAAGGCCGTAATGCCCTGATCGATTGCCTGGCACCGGATCGTCGCGTAGAAATCGAAGTTAAAGGCATCAAAGACGTTGTAACTCAGCCACAGGGCTAAGTTCTCTTTGATGAAAAAACCCCGCTAAGGCGGGGTTTTTTTATGGCTGTTGCCCGCCACAGCAAGCTGTGAAAGTGGGTCTGACAATCTTAATAGCGTCTTACTCGGGTTTACCCAAAATAGCTTCTAAATCCTGCTTAAGAGAAGACATCTGGTTAGCGTATTTCTCTTTACGCTCCGCATCTTCTATCAGCTGAACAATAGTTTCAGAAAGCGTGCTGTTACGGCGCTGTGCCAGGCCGGCGAGTCTCTGCCACACCAGATATTCCAAATCGATAGATTTTTTACGCGTGTGCTGATGTTCAGCATTAAAGTGGCGCTTGCGGCGGGCACGAATAGTTTGCTTCATGCGATTTTCAAGGGCTGGATTAATATGCTGCACAATCCAGGCAAGCACATCTACCGGTCTGTTTTCCATTGCCAGCAGTTCATCAACCGCAACCTGAGCAGCGCTGAATTCCAGATAGCGCGTGATCGCTTCGCCCTCCCGATGTTTTTTCACCAGGTATTTCCATTTCCAACCGCTTTCAAGATTTTCGAGTTGTTGATATTTCATCGGAATCTCATGCTGATTTCGTGACGCGTTTAGAATAACAGCTTTTATTCACCCTGCCGTAAAGAAAACGGGCAAACGCCACATTCTGCGACTGAACCCAGGCTGATATGCATCTCTACGGTGCTTAACAGGCTGAAATCTTGTATAATGCCGCTTTTACTCCATCAGAAAAATACGATAACTTTGACCAACAATCGACTTGAATGGCGCGCCCTACAGCCCGATACAGAGAGTGTCCTGCCTCTTTGCCTGCCGACATCTGAAGAGGACTCAAGCTGCTTTGATGCCGTACAGGCGCGCCTGTTTAACGGCCTGAGCCTGCTCCTGCAAACGCCCGCTAAAATACCGTTGATGTTGATTAAAACTGCTGAAAACGTTGAATATCAGGCTTTACTGCAAAGTGTCCTGACTGAACTCTCCGAAGAGGATGAGGTAACGCTGGCAGGAAGTCACTATCATGTGGACGGTTTTTCAGTCAGCCTGCGGCCTGCGGAAAATGCAGCGGATAATTTTGCCAGTACGGGCGGCGTGCATTGTGCCGACTGGATTGAAGCGGAGCAGCTGCTGGGTTGCGTTCGTCTGCATAACAATACTCTGGTACTTGAACCCGGACTTGTGCATAAAGCTAATGGTGGGATCTTAATCCTTTCGTTGCGCACGCTGCTGGCTCAGCCACTGTTGTGGTTACGCATCAGACAGATCCTCACTACCCAGCGCTTTGACTGGCATTCACCGGACGAAACGCGCCCGCTGCCCGCCTCTATCCCTTCAATGCCGCTCCATTTTCGTCTGGTGCTGACGGGCGATCGTGATGTGCTGGCCGATTTCCAGGAGATGGAACCAGAGCTGGCCTCCCTTTGCCTCTACGGTGAATTTGAAGAAAATATTCAGATTGTGGATGGCGAAGATTTCAGCCTGTGGGTGAAATGGCTGCTTTCGGTGGCTGCATCCGAAGGATATGGACCCTTTAGTGAAGATTTCTGGCCGGTGCTGATCCGCGAGGCGGTTCGCTATACTGGCGATCAGGATACGCTGCCGCTCTGCCCTTCCTGGATTATCCGTCAGTTGCAGGAGGCTTCCCTCTACAGCCCCGACAACTCTGTCAACGGTGAGCAGCTGCAAACGGCACTGGAAACCCGTTTCTGGCGTGAAGGTTTCCTTGCAGAACGCGTGCGGGATGAGATCCTTCTCGACCAGATTGTGATCGAGACGGAAGGCGAAATGATCGGTCAGATCAACGCCCTGTCAGTGATTGAATTCCCCGGCCACCCGCGTGCCTTTGGCGAGCCTTCCCGTATCAGCTGCGTGGTGCATGTGGGTGACGGTGAGTTTACGGACGTGGAGCGCAAAGCAGAACTGGGTGGAAATATTCATGCGAAAGGCATGATGATTATGCAGGCCTGGCTTATTTCTGAGCTGGAGCTGGAGCAGCAACTCCCTTTTTCCGCCTCAATTGTGTTTGAACAATCCTATTCAGAGGTGGATGGCGACAGCGCCTCACTGGCCGAACTCTGTGCGCTGATCAGTGCGCTGTCAGGCCAGCCGCTGACGCAACAAATTGCCGTGACAGGTTCAGTCGATCAGTTTGGCCGTGTGCAGCCGGTCGGTGGACTGAATGAAAAAATTGAAGGTTTTTTCCATATCTGTCATCAGCGCAATCTGAACGGCAATCAGGGCGTGATTATCCCTCTTGCTAACGTTCGCCATCTCTCCCTGCAACAGGAGGTGGTTGACGCCGTTCGGGAAGGAAAATTCCATATCTGGGCAGTCAGCAGTGTGGAAGAAGCCCTGCCATTACTGACAGGCGCAGAGTGGGACAAGGAAGAAGGCCCTTGTCTGCTACGATCAATACAGGAGCGCATTGCGCAAATCACCCAGCTGGATGGGCGTCATCGCCCGTGGCCGCTGCGCTGGCTAAACTGGTTTAACCAGAGCTGATCGGACTTGTTCAGCTTACACCTGTTAGCTAACCTTCGTGATTCATTAAAATAAGGCTTATTGAAAACATGGTAGATAAACGCGAATCCTATACAAAAGAAGACCTGATCGCATCTGGTCGCGGTGAGCTGTTTGGTGCAGAAGGCCCGCCTTTACCATCAGGTAATATGTTGATGATGGACCGCGTGGTCAAAATGACCGAAGACGGCGGTAACTACGGCAAAGGTTTCGTTGAAGCAGAACTGGATATCAATCCGGATCTCTGGTTCTTTGGCTGTCACTTTATTGGCGACCCGGTGATGCCTGGCTGCCTGGGCCTGGATGCCATGTGGCAACTGGTTGGCTTTTACCTCGGCTGGTTAGGCGCTGAAGGAAAAGGGCGTGCTTTGGGAGTAGGTGAAGTGAAATTTACCGGCCAGGTACTGCCAACGGCGAAGAAAGTCTCTTACCGTATTCATTTCAAGCGCGTGATTAATCGTAAGCTGGTAATGGGTGTGGCAGATGGCGAAGTGCTGGTAGATGGCAACGTGATCTATACGGCTACCGATTTGAAAGTTGGTCTGTTCAAAGATACCACGGCTTTCTGACGGTTCCTGAAACGGAAACCTCCGCTTCAGCGGAGGTTCTCTTCCTTTGACATTGAACAGGCTGATTACGCAGTAACCGTCCTGTCCTCCATGGCTTGTCGCCAACCTCCCAACCAGTGAGATCTCGCATCAATTAACTGATAGGGACACATCTCTTTTGAGCGTCCGGTAATACCGGCCTGATAACCCCTTGAATGTGCCCGTTCGAGCCGATCTCGTTTCTGTCTCTTCATCATGCCTGTAATCCCCTCTTCAGGTCAGGTGGAATCTGGTGGAAAGAAATCTGTGGTCATATAATGTGCAACCACTCTTAAGTTCTACCGCCTGTTGGCCTAAAGATCAATGCGCAAATTTCACGCCAATGTCATATTTCTGTGTAGCAGTGCTGGGTTAGCGGGTTGCTCAGAGCTTCCGTCGTGCCTGTAACCTGTTGTTAAGAAAAAAAAAGCCCCTGATTGGGGAAGCAGCAGGCTGCCGACAATCAGGGGCTTGGTTGTAAACATTAATTTTACTTAATTAATACCACGTACAGCATTAGCCATATCTCCAGCTTCCTGCTGCCAGCCTTGAGCCAGCGTTCTGACTAACGCATCGTAGCCATCTTCCGTTTGCGGTAGCGTCAGGGCAAATGAACGTTTGATAATTTGCCCCTGATGTTCAAGAACCCAGTCGCCGCTGATTACCACATGCCCATCATAACGCCCGTGAAAACCAGTGACATTGACGTTCAGCGTGGCCTGCTGCTGGCCCAGCGGCGTGGAAGAGACCAGCCAGCCTGGCAGCCTCTCGCCCAGATTAGCGACCAGCGTCTGTTGCAACTGCTGATCCAACGGGCTGGCCCACAGATTATTGCTGGCAATGACATATTTTACGTCGCTGCTCTGGTAAACCAGGCCGTTTCCGGCCAGGTAATCTGGCACTGAAACATGCTCCACAAACACCGCCGGACGACCGCTCTCCGCCTGGCTGCTGGCAGAGACGCTTTTACTGGCTGCCGGCAACTGGTAGTAAGTGGTATCCGGAGTGCTGCTACAGCCGGCGAGCGCCAGCGCCAGCGCAACGGGAATCCATTTCATCATCATTTCGCCCTCTTCGGCTGTGGGTCCTGGCCTGGTTTGGCTTCAAACACCAGAGCATTGCTCTTGCTGTTCAACGTTTTCAATACCGGTTGCAGTTCACGCATGACCTGATCCAGTCGCTGCATATCTCCCACCAGTTTGCTGTAGGCAGGCGAACCAGGCTGGAAGCCTTTCATGCTGCGGTTCAGCTCACGAAGGGTTTTCTGCATATCCTGCGGCAGATCTTTCATCGACTGGCTGGAGGTGATCTGATTGATGTTATCCAGCGTTTTTTGCAGATCGCGCAGCGTCTGCTGGCTCTGTTTCAGCGTGCCCGTCGCCTGGTTAAGCAGCGGGTTAAGCGGCAGATTGTTGACCTTATCCAGCACGTCCATCAGTTTCTGCTGGATCTGCGCCAGTCCGCCGCTGGTAGTAGGGATCAGCTCATAACCAGCGAACTTCTGCGGCCCGGTAACAGGCCTGGCGTTCTTAATAAAATCGAGATCAATATAGAGTGAACCCGTCAGCAAGTTTGCCGATTTCAGAGAGGCGCGAAGCCCATTTTTGATGCCATCCCGGAGATGCTGTTCAATGTTAAAATCTTTACCCAGCATGCTCTGGAAGCGGTCAGGTTCGATACGTATCAGAACCGGAATACGGTAGTCGTTATCCAACTGCTGAGCCACTTCTTTCGATTTATAAGGCACTTCTGCCACCGTGCCCAGGCGAATGCCGCGGAACTCCACTGGCGCGCCGGGTTGCAGGCCCCGAATCGAGTCGCTGAAGAACATCAGGAAGTCTTTATGTACCGTGTAGAGCGAGTCCTGGATACTACGCTGATCGTCAAACAGCTTATATTCTGACTGATTCTGCGCAACCTTGCCTAATTCCCAACCATCCGGCACATCAAAGCTGACGCCGCCGCTGAAGAGCGTAGTGAGCGATCCCATCTCCACCCGCATACCAGAGGCCGACATATCCACGGCGATGCCGCTGTCTTTCCAGAAACGGACATTGGTGGTGACAAGGCGATCGTATGGCGCAGCAACAAACAGCTGATAGGTCATCATGCGCTTATCTGCGTCAAAGTTACTGGTCTCAACCGAACCTACGCGGTAACCACGGAACAGAACCGGATCGCCCGGATTGAGCTGCCCCGCTTTCGCGCTGTCCAGAGTAATGCGGATGCCTTTAGCATCCGGCGGTGCCAGTGGCGGCGAATCCAGTAAGTCATACTGCTTTTTTTGTTCGCCTTTCGCGCCGGGCTGTAATTCAATGTAGGCACCGGAGAGAAGAGTCCCCAGCCCTGTTACGCCTTCCTTACCGATGGCCGGTTTCACTACCCAGAAAGCGCTGTCGCTTTTTAGCAGCTTCTCCATGCCAGAATTGAGCCGGGCGGTGATCTCCACATGGTGCAGATCGTCCGTCAGCACCGCACTCTCCACCACGCCAACATTTACGCTGCGGCTTTTAATCGCCGTTTTACCGCCTTCTATCCCTTCGGCATTGGTGGTAATAAGCGTGACCAGCGGCCCCTGATGGCTGAAGTGGTAAAACAGGATCCATGCACCAATCAGAATGGTGACAACGGGGATGATCCAGACCGGTGACCAGCGTTTGATTTGATCAACCGTCGCCACGCCGTGATTATTTTCCTTCAATGCTTGGCTCCTCAAGACTTTTTTCACGTACACGATCCCAGGTCAGACGAGGGTCAAAGGTCATCGCTGCAAACATGGTTAAAATCACCACCATCGCAAACAGCAGCGCCCCCATCGCGGGATAAATACTCATTAATTGCCCCATGCGCACCAGCGCGGAGAGCACAGCGATCACAAAGACATCAATCATCGACCAGCGGCCAACAAACTCAACGACTTCGTAAATTTTATGCATACGTTCACTGTCGTGATGCCCCTCGCCTTTTCTGCTCGCGTCCCAGCACAGCCAGCCAATGGCCATCATCTTCAGCGAAGGCACCATGATACTGGCGATAAAGATAACCATCGCAACCGGATAGGAGCCATCGCCCCATAGCAATATCACCCCCGCCATAATCGTTGAGGTGGTTTTACTGCCCAGCGCATCGGTGATCATAATCGGCAGTAAATTAGCCGGCACATAGAGCAATATCGAGGTGAACAGCAACGCCAGGGTCCATTGCAGGCTGTGTTTACGCCGTGCATGCCCTTTGGTGCCGCAGCGCGAACAGACAAGCTGATTAGCAGGAAGAATGGCGGTACAGCAGCTGCACGACCTTAACCCCTGATGAAGACCACTTATGGCCGACACGGGGTTAGCAGGTAACTCGGGCATCGGCTGGATGCGGTTCCAGAGCCAGCGACGGTCGACGCACTGAAATGCGCGTAACTGCAACACGCAAAACAGGCACCAGGGGATAAAGCTGGTGCCGATGCCGATATCGCCATAAGCCATCAGCTTTACGAAACTGACCAGGACACCCGCCAGAAAGATCTCTGCCATCCCCCAGGTTTTAATCTGGAAAAGCAGGCGCGCCATCACGCGTTTCAGCGGTAGCGCGATGCGGAACGGATTGACCAGCAGCAAAATGATGATCATACAGCAGGCAGGCACCGCCTGAACAAAAAGCATAAATAAGGTTGCCAGGCTGCTGTAATCCTCAGATACCATGACCTGAGGAATGCGCATCAGCGTGATTTCACTGCTCAGCCCTGCCACATGCATATTGACGAACGGAAACAGGTTCGCCAGAACCAGCATAAACAGCGCGGCCAGCGCATAGCCAGTGGGCCGCTTCTGCGGCTCCACCCAGTTTGCTGTCAGCGTGGTTTCGCAGCGTGGACAGCTGGCTTTACTGCCCGGCGGCAGTGTCGGCAACTGTGTCATCAGATCACACTGCGGGCAAAGCATCCAAAGGTCTGCGTGGTGCGATGAACACATACCTACCTCATACTTATGCATCAGCCGTTTTTCAACGATTCCAGGTATTCCCAGCGTTCGAAGGCGACTTCCAGCTCCTGCTCAGCAGCGGAAAGCGCGTCCAGCACGGGCTGAGTGACATCATGAGGCTGGCTGAAGAACTCGCCGTCTGCCACTTTTGCCTGCAACGCTTCCAGCTTGCTCTCCAGCTCTTCCATTTTCTGCGGCAGCTGTTCCAGTTCGCGCTGTAGGTTATAGCTTAGCTTACTGGCAGCGCGTTTCTCTGGCTCTGCTTTACTGTTTTCCTGACGGGTAACCGGTGCGGCTTTTCCCTGGGCGCGGGTTTGCTTATAGGCTGCACGCTGCCGTTGCGCGTCATGATAGCCGCCAACAAAAGAGCCGATCTCGCCGTTGCCTTCAAATATCCAGCATTCGGTTACGGTGTTATCTACAAACTGGCGATCGTGGCTCACCAGCAGCACGGTGCCCTGATAACCATCTACCAGCTCTTCCAGCAGTTCTAACGTCTCTACGTCCAGGTCGTTGGTAGGCTCATCGAGGATCAGCAAGTTGCTTGGCTTCAGGAACAGACGAGCCAGCAGCAGACGGTTACGCTCCCCACCTGATAATGCACGAACCGGCGTCATCGCACGTTTGGGATGGAACAGGAACTCCTGTAGGTAACCCAGCACATGGCGTGGCTTACCGTTAACCATCACTTCCTGCTTACCTTCTGCCAGGTTATCCATCACCGTACGGTCCGGATCCAGTTCGGCACGGTGCTGGTCGAAATAGGCGACTTCCAGCTTGGTACCAATATGCACACGGCCGCTGTCAGCTTTGAGCTGACCCAGCATCAGCTTCAGCAGCGTGGTTTTCCCACAGCCGTTGGAGCCAATCAGGGCAATCTTATCGCCACGCTGTACCTGAGTGGAGAAGTCACGTACCAGCTGCTTACCGCCAACGCTGTAGTTCAGGTTTTCCATCTCAAAGACGATCTTGCCTGAGCGGGAAGCTTCCTCAACCTGCATATTGGCTTTGCCCATCACTTCACGGCGTTCTGAACGCTCGTTACGCAGGGCTTTCAGCGCCCGGACACGACCTTCATTACGCGTGCGGCGAGCTTTAATGCCCTGACGGATCCACACCTCTTCCTGCGCCAGCTTGCGGTCGAATTCCGCATTTTGCATCTCTTCAACGCGCAGCGCTTCTTCCTTGCTGGCCAGATAGAGGTCGTAGTCGCCAGGCCAGGAAACCAGCTTGCCACGATCGAGATCCACAATGCGGGTTGCCATGTTGCGGATAAAGGAGCGGTCATGGGAAATAAAGATGATGCTGCCCTGGAAGGTTTTCAGGAAGCCTTCCAGCCAGTCAATGGTTTCGATATCCAGGTGGTTAGTGGGTTCATCCAGCATCAGTACGCGCGGATTGCTCACCAGCGCGCGACCCAGCGCGGCTTTACGTAGCCAGCCACCGGAGAGGGAGGACAACGGCGCATCGGCATCCAGACCAATCTGTTTCAGCACGTCATGAATGCGGGTTTCCAGCTGCCACAGATTCTGATGATCCAGAATAGTTTGCAGGCGGCCCATCTCATTCAGGTTCTTGTCGCTGGGATCGGTCATCACCAGGTGAGAGATCGCATGATAGGCCTTGAGGTATTCGGCCTGCTCATCCACACCTTCCGCCACAAAGTCATAAACAGACCCCTGAACATTACGCGGTGGATCCTGTTGCAGACGAGCCACTACCAGGTCCTGCTCATAAATGATGCGGCCATCATCCAGCGGCTGTTCGCGGTTGATGATTTTCATCAGCGTGGATTTACCCGCGCCGTTACGTCCCACCAGACAGACCCGCTCATTCTCTTCAATGTGCAGTTCTGTGTTATCCAACAACGGGGCGTCACTGAAGGAGAGGTACGCACCATGAATACTGATTAATGACATAAAATCTTATTCCTTACCGGCATGAGTAATCAGCCAGCAGTTATGTATTTGACGGTTACGGGCAAAATCCTGCGACTGGGTTTTGGCGGTGATATCCTGCGCAGCAAGATTCAGCTCAGCCAGCCCGTCGTGGTCCATTTTGAAACCGCGTTTGTTATTGGAGAACATAATGGTGCCGCCTTTACGCAGCAGCCTTTTCAAATCTTTCATCAGCAGCAGATGATCGCGCTGAACGTCAAAACTCTCTTCCATACGCTTGGAGTTGGAGAAGGTTGGCGGATCGATAAAGATCAGGTCGAACTGCTCATCAGACTCTTTCAACCAGCTCAGGCAGTCTGCCTGCATCAGGCGATGCTGACGGCCCGTCAGGCCATTCAGACGCAGGTTACGCTCTGCCCACTCCAGATAAGTGCGCGACATATCTACCGTGGTGGTGCTTTTCGCACCGCCCAGGCCGGCATGAACGCTGGCGCTGCCGGTGTAGGCGAACAGGTTCAGGAAATCTTTCCCCTTACTCATCTGACCAAGCATCTTACGGGCGATACGGTGGTCGAGGAACAGGCCAGTATCCAGATAGTCGGTGAGATTGACCCACAATTTGGCATTGAATTCGGAGACTTCGAAGAAGTCGCCCTTCTCACCCAGCTTCTGATACTGGCTTTTGCCTTTCTGACGCTCGCGGGTTTTCAGCACCAGCCGGTTAGAAGGGAGTTCCAGCACGCTGAGCGTGGCAGAGATCACATCAAACAGCCGCTGGCGCGCTTTTGCCGGTTCGATGGTTTTGGGCGGTGCGTACTCCTGCACGACCACCCAGTCGCCGTAGCGATCTACGGCAACATTGTAATCTGGCAGATCGGCATCATAAATGCGATAGCATTCAATGCCCTCCTGACGCGCCCACTTTTCGAGCTTTTTAAGGTTCTTACGCAGGCGGTTAGCATAATCTTCCGCAACCTGCCCGTTTGCCCCGGCAGAAGGATTGATGGCCAGCTGGTAATTTTTCTGCACGCAGTCCAGTGGGCCATTTTTCGCTTTGAACTGGCGATCGGCACGCAGTTGCAGGCAGCTTAAAAGCTCTGGAGAGGCGCTAAATAAAGAGAGATTCCAGCCGCCAAAATGACTTTTTACAATCCGGCCAAGCTGGCTGTGAAGCGCAATCAGCGCCGGTTCGCTTTCCAGACGCTCGCCGTAAGGGGGGTTGCTGAGCAGTGTCCCCACCGGGCCTTCTGGCAACGGGTTATTCAGCTTCAGCACATCCTGCACGGTGAAGCTTATTACTTCGCCCAGACCGGCACGACGCGCATTGGCACGAGCGCGTTCAATCACCCGTGAATCGTTGTCATAACCGTAAAACCGGGAGGACGTTTCCTGAAGACCGCGTCTGGCACGAACCTGCGCCTCGCTGGTGACTTCGCGCCATAACGCCTCATCAAATTTCGCCCAACCAGTAAAACCCCAGTGCGGGCGATGCAGGCCTGGCGCGCGATCGCTGGCGATCATCGCCGCTTCAATCAGTAGGGTTCCCGAGCCACACATCGGATCGACCAGCGGCGTACCCGCCTGCCAGCCAGATCGGAGAACAATGGCGGCGGCCAGGTTCTCTTTCAACGGTGCCTGACCGGTTTGCTGACGGTAGCCGCGCTGGTGCAGCCCTTCGCCGCTTAAATCGAGCGCAATACTGGCGGTGTCTTTATTAAGCCAGACGTTGATACGAATATCGGGCTGCTCGCGATCCACATCAGGACGCGGCAGATTTTTGCGGGTGAAGCTGTCCACAATCGCGTCTTTGACTTTTAACGCGCCATACTGGCTGTTGCGGATCACCTCGTTCAGGCCGCTGAAGTGCACCGCAAAGGTTTTGTCGCTGCCGAACATCGCTGGCCAGTCAATCGCCTGCACGCCCAGATAGAGGTCCAGATCGCTATAGACGCCACATTCAGTCAACGGCAGCAGAATGCGCGAAGCCAGACGGCTCCACATCAAACTTTGGTACATCAGACGATCGTCACCCTGATAATGTACGCCGCCCTGGACGATCTGGCAGCTTTGCGCGCCCATCGCTTCCAGTTCACTTTTTAACAGCTCTTCGAGCCCACGCGCCGTACTGGCAAACAGAGAATTCATAGTGTCACTTATCGTCTTCAGAAAATTGCTGCGCATTATAGCTAATCGCAGGCACATGTCATAAAGTTAGCTTCTTTTCAGCAGGCACCCCGCCGCTTTTCTTGCCTGTCGTCTGTTTTTTCCGCTTTATCTGCCCGGAGAGCACCATGATTAGCCTGTCTCGTCTGTACATTCACCCGGTGAAATCAATGCGCGGTACGCAGGTTTCCCATGCGCAGGCGCTGAAGAGTGGGCTGGCATTTGACCGCGTCTTTATGATTACGGACACGGATGGCACCTTTATTACCGCGCGCCAGTATCCGGAGATGGTGCTCTTTACTCCGGCACTGATCCCGGAGGGGCTCTTTCTCTCTGCCCCCGATGGCACCAGCGCCACAATCCGTCTCACGGACTTTGCCCCCGATGGCGCGCCTACTGAAGTGTGGGGCAACAACTTCACCGCACTGATAGCGCCGGATGCGATCAATCAGTGGCTCAGCGCCTTCTTTCCCCGTCCCGTTCAGCTCCGTTGGGTAGGCCCGGAGATGACGCGTCGGGTGAAAAATTTTGAACAGGTGCCGCTGGGCTTTGCGGATGGCTTTCCGTTTTTGCTGATTAACGACGCCTCGCTGCACGATTTACGTCAGCGCTGCCCGGCAGGCGTAAAGCTTGAGCAATTCAGGCCTAACATTGTGGTCACCGGCGCGACGGCATGGGCAGAAGACAGCTGGTCAACCGTGCGCATTGGCGACATTCTCTTCGACGTGCCAAAGCCGTGCAGCCGCTGCATCTTTACCACCGTCAGCCCCGAGCGCGGCCGCAAGCATCCCAGCGGAGAACCGCTCTCCACGCTACAAAAATTCCGCACCGCGATGGATGGCAGTGGCGACATCGATTTTGGCCTTAACCTGATAGCCCGAACCAGCGGTATTATGCGCGCGGGAGACGAACTTCAGGTTGTGGCCAGCAAGTCCCCCCGCCCCTATGGTGCGGGCCAGGTCACTGAATCACTGGAAGTTGAAAACAGCAGTGCGGAAAACATCACAATAAGCTGGCAGGGTGAAAGCTTCACGGGGAATAATCAGCAGGTGCTTCTGGAGCAGCTGGAAATGCAGGGCTACCATATCCCCTACTCTTGCCGCGCCGGGATTTGTGGTAGTTGCAGGATGACGCTGGTTTCAGGGGAAGTTAAGCCGATGAAGAAAGGCGCCGTTCGTGATAACGGTACGATCCTCAGTTGCAGCTGTATTCCAGCGGGTAATATCATCCTGACTGAATAAACTTAAACCGCCTGTGCCAGCTGTAAAAGACGCGATTGCGCGTGCGGCTGTAACCTGTCGTGCATGACTTTGATCGCATCACCCAGCACCATACTGCGTCCTGCCAGCGTTAACTGGGGCTGAGCAAGCAGACAGAGTGCAGCATTTTCTCCGCTTTCTGCCACCAGCAATACGGCTTGTTCGCCGTTTTCACACAGCTTCACGCTGACCAGTTCACCCACTGTCGGCGTCCAGCCATCCTGCCGGTGCGTTTCAAAATGCCAGCTTTTTGGCATCAGCGGCTTCAGGAAACGGCAGGCTATCAGCGCATTCAGGACCAGCTCTGCACGCTGGTCTGCATTGAGTTCGCAGCTACGACAGTTTTCTTCAAAAGTAAAAAAAAGTGCCGCATCATCAACACAAAATCCTGAGGTAGTAAACGCATCAGGAGAGAGCATCTTGCGGGGAAAACGGGAACGGAACAGCATCCCATCAGCCAGGTCCAGCATCATGCGGTCGTGTTCTGCATCAAAAAACCAGCGCCAGCTGTCGTCAGGTTTAATTCTCATGATGGATCCCGTTGTTTTAATATGGCCCTTCTCAGCGTGCTCCCTCTGGATTTGAAAATGAATATCAGTTTGCCAGCGGGTCAAATCAGGCTAAATAATGGATAAACAGGAGAAAATATAAACGAGCCAGCGGCGAAAATAAAGCCCCTGGCCGGTTTAACTAAGAATTATCTCACAGATGGGTCACAATTTCTTTTATCAGAGGTGGCCCTTTATAAATAAAGCCGGAGTAGATTTGTACCAGCGAAGCACCCGCCGCGATTTTTTCCCGCGCAGAAACCAGGGAGTCAATGCCGCCCACACCAATAACAGGCATCCTGCCCCGCAGCTCTTTTGACAAGCTGCGAATAATTTCGGTACTTTTTAACTGCACCGGGCGACCGCTTAAGCCCCCTGCTTCGTCTGCATATTTCAGGCCGCTAACCAGTGAACGATCCAGCGTAGTATTGGTGGCTATCACACCGTCGATATTATGACGCACCAGACTGTCGGCCACCTGCACCAACTCTTCTTCTGTCAGGTCGGGGGCAATTTTTACGGCGACGGGAACATATTTATGATGCAGCGCTTCAAGATCTTTCTGCTTTTGTTTAACTGCGCTTAAAAGATCGTCCAGTGCCTCGCCATATTGCAGCGTGCGCAATCCCGGCGTGTTTGGCGAGGAGATGTTAATCGCGATATATCCGGCATAGGCGTAGATTTTGTCCATGCAGGTAAGATAATCCTCTTTGCCGGTTTCTACCGGCGTATCTTTATTCTTGCCAATATTAATCCCCAGCACGCCATCAAAATGGGCCTTTTTCACATTCTCTATCAGGTTATCCACGCCAAGATTATTAAATCCCATGCGATTAATAATGCCCTCAGCTTCCAGCACGCGGAACATGCGTGGCTTATCGTTACCCGGTTGCGCACGCGGCGTGACGGTGCCAATTTCAATAAACCCGAAGCCCATTGCGCCAAAAGCGTCTATACATTCCCCGTTTTTATCCAGACCGGCAGCAAGGCCCAGCGGATTTTTAAACGTCAGGCCCATACAGTTAACCGGTTTAAAAGGCAGAGACTGGCGCACCAGATGCATTAAAGGGGTACCTGTCACGCGCTGCAACTGGTGTAACGTCAGCTCATGGGCACGCTCCGCATCAAGCTGAAAAAGTGCCTTACGGACAAAGGGGTAGTACATGATCGCTCCTGAATGCCCGAGATATCAGGCCTGGATAGGACAAAAGTTGTTATCGCCTGGCGACAGCAACCCTGAAAAATGCGTTTTGCGTCACTCTACAGCGCTCCCCTTATTTTTATTGTCGGAGGGCCAAACGGCCAAAGTGCGGTGCAGTGACGCTGCAGGCGCGGGGGAAAATGGTAAAGTCCTTTCCCCGGAAAGTAAAACGTTAGCGTTTAATAATCCTGCCTCTCAGGCGCTATTGCCAAAAATCGACATAAATATGCCGGATAAATCATTTAAGCCTCCTTCCTCTCTCTGTCAGGATAGACCTCACAGTTACCGAATTTCTTAGTTCAATAACTTTTGGTTATAAGGAGAAATGATGCGCGTTATTACTCTGGCGGGAAGTCCTCGCTTTCCCTCACGCTCTACCGCCCTGCTGACGATCTGTCAGCAACTGCTTGAAAAGCGCGGCGTGGAAGTCATTCCCTGGAATCTGCATAACTTTGCTCCTGAAGATCTCTTATATGCGCGTTTTGACTCTCCGGCTTTGCTGGCGCTGAAAGAAGATTTAGCCCAGGCTGACGGCCTTATTGTGGCGACCCCCGTTTATAAAGCCTCTTTCTCCGGTGCGCTAAAAACGCTGCTGGATTTGCTGCCTGAACGCGCTCTGGAACACAAGGTGGTGCTGCCACTGGCTACAGGCGGTACTGTCGCCCATATGCTGGCCGTCGATTATGCGCTTAAGCCCGTTCTGAACGCCCTGAAGGCGCAGGAAGTGCTGCATGGCGTGTTTGCAGATGACACCCAGATTACCCACTACGATCGCACCCCTGAACTCTCTCCTGTTTTAAAAGATCGTATTGATGAATCCGTTGAGACTTTCTGGGCTGCGCTGGCTCGCCGTCATCAACCGTTTGCCGTCGCGGTATAAGGAAGAGAGATGACGCTTTTAGCCCGTATTTTTTCTGCCCTGGCGCTGACCAGCGTGCTGGCAGGTTCGGCAGTTGCTGCCGACACAGACGCCCCAAAAACGTTTCGCATCGGCTACCAAAAAGGGTCGGTGAGTATGGTGCTGGCCAAATCGCATCATCTGCTGGAGAAGCAGTTCCCGCAGACGCAGATTAAATGGGTGGAATTCCCGGCAGGCCCGCAAATGCTTGAGGCATTAAACGTCAACAGCATCGATCTGGGCAGTACGGGTGATATCCCGCCAATCTTTGCTCAGGCTGCGGGCGCGGATCTGCTTTACGTCGGTGCTGAACCGCCAAAACCCAAAGCAGAAGTGATCCTGGTACCGAAGAACAGTCCGTTTAAGACGGTGGCCGATCTGAAAGGACATAAAGTGGCCTTCCAGAAAGGTTCCAGCTCACACAATTTGCTGCTTAAAGCGCTGCAAAAAGCGGGATTGTCATTTAAAGATATCCAGCCCGCCTACCTGACGCCCGCCGATGCCCGTGCCGCCTTCCAGCAGGGTGATGTGGATGCCTGGGCTATCTGGGATCCCTATTATTCCGCCGCGTTACAGCAGGGCAGCGTCCGGGTGCTGACTGACGGTAGCCAGCTCAATCAGACCGGATCTTTCTATCTGGCAACGCGCCCCTTTACTCAGGCAAACGGGCCGTTTATCAGCAAGGTGCTCGCCACTTTCAGTCAGGCTGATGCGCTGACGCTGAGCGACAGATCGCAAAGTATTGACCTGCTGGCCCAGGCGATGGGATTGCCGAAGCCGGTGGTGGCGACTTATCTGGATCATCGTCCACCAACCAGCATCAGCCCGGTCAGCGAGAAAACGGCCCAGGCGCAGCAGCAAACTGCCGACCTGTTTTATGCCAACCATTTAATGCCGGTAAAAGTTGAGATCGCCAGCCGTATCTGGCAGCCCACCAGCGCAAATTAATCAGGAGTTCACCATGAGTCTTTCCGTTTTCTGGTTTTTACCCACCCACGGTGATGGCCACTATTTAGGCACGGCAGAAGGCGCCCGCCCGGTTGATCACGGCTATTTACAGCAGATTGCTCAGGCTGCCGACCGCCTGGGTTTCGGAGGCGTGCTGATCCCTACTGGTCGCTCCTGCGAAGATGCCTGGCTGGTTGCCGCCTCACTGATCCCTGTCACGCAGAGACTGCGCTTTCTGGTGGCTTTACGGCCCGGCGTGATTTCGCCCACCCAGGCCGCGCGCCAGGCCGCCACGCTGGACCGTCTCTCCAATGGCCGTGCTTTGTTCAACCTGGTTACCGGCGGCGATGCTGAAGAGCTGGCCGGTGATGGCGTGTTCCTCGATCACACAGAACGTTATGCAGAATCGGCCGAATTCACCCGCGTCTGGCGCCGGGTGCTGGAAGGCGAAACGGTCGATTATGAAGGCAAGCATGTGCACGTTCGCGGCGCCCGATTAATGTTTAAACCCGTTCAGCAACCGCGTCCGCCTTTATGGTTCGGCGGCTCGTCAGACCCGGCCCAGGACCTGGCGGCTGAACAGGTTGATGTCTATCTCACCTGGGGCGAACCGCCTGCTCAGGTGAAGGAAAAAATCGATCGGGTACGCGCCAAGGCTGCGGCCCAGGGACGGAACGTGAAGTTCGGCATTCGTCTGCACGTCATTGTGCGTGAAACCAATGAAGAGGCCTGGCTGGCTGCGGATCGCCTGATTTCACATCTGGATGATGCCACCATTGCCAAAGCGCAGGCCGCCCTGGCAAGGACAGATTCAGTGGGCCAGCAGCGTATGGCCGCCCTGCATGGCGGCCGCCGGGACAAACTGGAGATCAGCCCTAACCTCTGGGCTGGCGTAGGCCTGGTTCGCGGTGGCGCGGGAACGGCTCTGGTGGGTGACGGCGAAACCGTCGCCGCAAGAATGCAGGAGTATGCCGATCTGGGGATAGAAACCTTTATTCTTTCCGGCTATCCGCACCTTGAGGAAGCGTATCGCGTGGGCGAACTGCTCTTCCCGCATCTGGATTTAGCGGTGCCTGAAGTGCCGCAGCCTCGCGTTGTTTCCGCTCATGGTGAAGCGATAGCGAACGACTTCACCCCGCAAAAAGTTTCTCAGAGTTAGAGGTGAAAATGAACAAGCCGCTTTCACGTTTGGCTAATCAGCTGGTGCCCTGGGCGCTTCCGGTGCTGCTGATTGTGGTCTGGCAGATTGCCTCGCAGAGTGGCTGGCTTTCCACGCGGATCCTGCCCTCTCCGGAAGCCATTCTGATCACCTTCTGGAAGCTCTCCGCCAGCGGCGAGCTATGGCAGCATCTTGCCATCAGCAGCTGGCGTGCTGCCGTAGGCTTCACCATCGGCGGCTCGATTGGTCTGATTCTGGGGCTGATCACCGGGATGTCGCGGCTGGGTGAGCGTCTGCTGGATACCTCGGTACAGATGCTGCGTAACGTGCCGCATCTGGCGCTGATCCCGCTGGTGATCCTCTGGTTTGGTATTGACGAGTCCGCCAAGATTTTTCTGGTGGCGCTTGGGACGATGTTCCCAATCTACCTGAATACTTATCACGGCATTCGTAACGTCGACCGTGGGCTGGTTGAGATGGCCCGCAGCTATGGCCTCTCTGGCTGGAGCCTGTTTATTCAGGTGGTGTTGCCGGGTGCCCTGCCCTCGATCATGGTAGGCGTACGTTTTGCGCTGGGCCTGATGTGGCTGACGCTGATTGTGGCAGAAACCATCTCCGCTAATTCAGGGATCGGTTATCTGGCCATGAATGCCAGGGAGTTCCTGCAAACTGACGTGGTCGTGGTGGCCATTATTCTTTATGCCCTGCTCGGAAAACTGGCTGATGTCTGCGCGCTGTTACTGGAACGCGTCTGGCTGCGCTGGCATCCCGCTTATCAACTGAAAGAGGAAAACGCATGAGCGAGTTAACGCCTTCTCCGGCACGCCTCAATGCCGGAACGCCGCTGGTGATCGGCGGCGTCAGCAAACAGTACAGAGGCCGGACGGTACTGAACAATATCGATCTGCATATTCCCTCCGGACAGTTTGTGGCGGTAGTTGGCCGCAGCGGCTGCGGGAAAAGTACGCTGTTGCGCCTGCTGGCGGGCCTGGAGAAAACCACCTCTGGGAGTTTACTTGCCGGAAACGCGCCGCTGAGTGATGCGCAGGATGATACCCGCCTGATGTTTCAGGATGCGAGATTGCTGCCCTGGAAAAGTGTCATTGATAACGTCGGGCTGGGCCTTAAGGGCAAGGCCTGGAAACAGAACGCGCTGGAAGCGCTGGAAGCTGTAGGACTGGCCGACCGGGCAAAAGAGTGGCCTGCTGCGCTCTCCGGTGGGCAAAAGCAGCGCGTGGCGCTGGCCCGTGCGCTAATCCATCGTCCTGGTCTGCTGCTGCTGGACGAACCGCTGGGGGCGCTGGATGCCCTGACCCGCATCGAAATGCAGGATTTGATCGAGTCGCTCTGGCAGAAGCACCACTTCACCGTACTGCTGGTGACGCATGACGTTAGCGAAGCGGTAGCCATGGCTGACAGGGTACTGCTCATAGAGGAGGGCAATATCGGGCTGGATCTGCTGGTGGATCTTCCTCGTCCGCGCCGCAAAGGTTCGGTCAGGCTGGCAGAACTGGAGGCAGAAGTGCTGGATCGGGTGATGAAACGTTCACCGGTAGAAGCGGAAAAACGTTACGCTCAGCGGTAAAATCAAGAAGGTGTGGCAGGCATGAACCCTTCACAAAGAGGCCGGGAGCGTCATCCCTGACAGCCCAAACCGCGCCGTCCATAGCGCGGCACGCTTTGTTCCCGGCTCATGCCAGCCGTATTTCACCTCTAACCATAGAAAAGTCATTAGCGCAGGTTTAGCTAGTGCACAGGCCCAACTGGCACCTGTGCCAGATCTTCTGCAACAGCCTGTCTGAGAGAAAAGTCATCTGGCTCAAGTTCAGCGATAACCTCTCAGGGGCGGATACTTATCCGCCCCTTTGCTCAGCCAGTATCAGGCAGAGAGCGCTTTACTGATTTTCTCGTAAAGGTCGCCCGAGAGTTTATCCAGCCCTTTCAACTGTTCCAGCGCCTTACGCATCAGAGCCTGACGGCCCGCATCATAACGTTTCAAACGAATCAGGGGTTCAATCATCCGTGCCGCAACCTGTGGGTTACGCGTATTGAGATCGGAGAGGATCTCCACCAGGAACTGATAACCACTGCCGTCAGCGGCGTGGAAGGCTGAAGGGTTAGCCGACGCGAATGCGCCAATCAGCGCACGGATGCGGTTTGGATTGCTGAGCGTAAAGGAGCGGTGACTCAGTAAGGCACGAACGCGGTTCAGCACGTCTGGCTCCGGACTGGTAGCCTGCAAGGTAAACCATTTATCCATTACCAGCCCATCCTGATGCCAGCGCTCATCAAACGCCAGCAGCAGCTCGTCACGGCAGGGAAGCTGCGCCGCTACGGAAGCCGCCATTGCCGCCAGCGAATCGGTCATGTTATTCGCTTTGCTAAACTGCGCTTTAACCAGCTTGTCCGCCAGTTCAACATCGCCAAAGGCAAGATAGCCCAGGCAGACATTTTTCAACGCACGCTTGCCAATCTCCGCATGTTCAATACGGTAATCCGTGCTCTGGTTAGCGTTGTAAACCGCCAGCCACTCATCAGCCAGCTCCGTCGCCAGCAGGCGCACCAGCGCAGCACGCACATCGGCAATCGCCTGGGGATCGATAATATCAAACAGCTCGGCTATCTCATTTTCACTCGGGAGCGAAAGGATCAGCGCTCTCAGCGCCGGGTCGCTGTTCTCTTCCAGCAGCACCGCACGGAAAGCGTCGGCGACATGCAGCGGCAGCGAAAGCGGCTGGCCCTGTTGTTGCCGGGCAACATTCAGCTTGATATAGGTCGCCAGCAGGCTCTGCGCCGCATCCCAGCGGGCAAAGTCATTACGTGCATGGCGCATCAGGAAAGTAAGCTGCGCATCGCTCCAGTTATAGTCCAGCTTCACCGGCGCGGAGAATTCCCGCAGCAGGGAAGGCACCGGCTGGAAATAGACGTTATCGAAGATAAAGCTCTGGAACTCTTCAGTGACGTTGAGCACGTTATGGACCGGATGGCCGTTGTGCTGTAGAGGAATTACCTTGCCCTCGCCATCATAGAGTTCAATATCCAGCGGGATATGCAGCGGCAGCTTCTCTTTCTGATCGGCAGTGGCTGGCGTTCTCTGGGTGACATGCAGCGTATACTGCTCCAGCTCCGGGTTGTAATCGTCGCGAACAGAGAGGATTGGCGTGCCGGACTGACTGTACCAGCGGCGGAACTGCGAAAGATCAACATTAGAAGCATCTTCCATCGCCTGCACAAAGTCATCACAGGTGGCCGCGCTGCCGTCATGGCGTTCAAAATAGAGCTGCATACCTTTCTGGAAATTCTCTTCTCCCAGTAGCGTATGCATCATACGGATCACTTCTGAACCTTTCTCATATACCGTCAGGGTATAGAAGTTGTTCATTTCGATTACCTGCTCAGGGCGGATCGGATGCGCCATCGGGCTGGCATCTTCTGCAAACTGAGCGCCACGCATAATGCGGACATTATCGATACGGTTAACCGCACGGGAGCCTAAATCGGAGCTGAACTCCTGGTCGCGGAATACCGTCAGCCCCTCTTTCAGACTGAGCTGGAACCAGTCGCGGCAGGTCACGCGATTACCCGTCCAGTTATGGAAATATTCGTGGCCGATCACCGCTTCAATGCCGAGGTAATCTTTATCGGTGGCAGTTTCCGCCTTCGCCAGCACATATTTAGAGTTAAAGACGTTAAGGCCTTTGTTCTCCATGGCGCCCATGTTGAAGAAGTCCACGGCGACAATCATAAAGATGTCCAGGTCATATTCCAGACCAAACCGCTCCTCATCCCATTTCATGCTGTTCTTCAGCGAGGTCATCGCCCAGTCTGCACGGTCCAGGTTGCCACGGTCGACAAAAATTTCCAGCGCAACGTCACGGCCTGAGCGGGTTTTGAAGCTGTCGCGCAGCACGTCAAAATCACCTGCCACCAGCGCGAACAGGTAACAAGGTTTCGGGAAGGGATCTTCCCATTTCATCCAGTGACGGCCATCTTCCATCTGGCCACCATCGATGCGGTTACCGTTAGAGAGGAGATAAGGATAGAGCGTCTGCTCGGCAATAATGGTGGTGGTAAAACGGGCCAGAACATCCGGACGATCGAGGTACCAGGTAATATGCCGGAAGCCTTCGGCTTCACATTGCGTACAGAGCGCTTCACCCGATTTATAAAGGCCTTCTAACGCGGTATTCTTGTCAGGATGAATGTCATTGACGATTTTCATCGTGAAGGTTTCAGGCAGCTGCTCAACGATCAGCGCCCCCTCTTCAAGGCGGTAGTGCGGCCAGGCACCCTCGTTTATCTCAAGCGAAACAAGCGTGAGATCTTCCCCATCCAGGCGCAGCTCTGCCTCTTCAGCGCCCAGTTTTTTGACGCGGCTGATGGCGGTCACTCTGGTAGTGCTGGCATCCAGATTGAAAGTCAGATCGATATCGGTAATGGTAAAATCTGGAGCACGATAATCATGGCGATTTTTGGCTTGTGGCAGTTGCGTCATAAGTCCTTCTCACGTCGATAATTAGTTAACCTTTTCAAGTCTATTCCTGTTAGCGCGATGTTGCCACGTCGAATCGCGCTGCGGGCGGAATAGCGCCTTAAAAGACACATCCCATTAACAAGCGCACGGATTGCCCTCGACCTTATCCGCGGAATTGTGCTGTGATCGGGTTCAATAAATGAGTAATCAAGTTATACTCCTGCGTCATTTCTTTTATTTATAACCAGGGATAACGCTCTTCGCCTGAGGATGCTGAAACGCACCATGACACGACATGCTACCCCGATCATGACCACGTTGCTGGACACGGACGCCTACAAGCTGCATATGCAGCAGGCCGTGTTCCACCGTTATAAAAAAGTCTCCGTGGTGGCCGAGTTCCGCTGCCGGGGCGACGACCTGTTGGGTATTTATGCGGATGAGATTGTCCGGGAGATAGCCTCTATGCAGGCGCTGGCGCTGACGGATGAAGAGGCCGACTATCTTGCCACCCTGCCTTTCTTTAAGGCGGACTACCTTGCCTGGCTGCGCCAGTATCGTTACGATCCTGCACACGTCCGTGTTCGCAACCATCAGGGCAAGCTGGATATTCGTATCAGCGGTTCATGGCTGGATGTGATCATGTGGGAAGTGCCGCTTCTGGCACTGATCAGTGAGGTGGTACATCGCCACCGCTCGCCGCAGGTGACCGCAGCGATGGCCGTGGAGCATCTGCAAACCCGACTGGCCGATTTCAAAATAATGACAGCCGATCTGGATATGTCACGTTTTAAATTGATGGACTTTGGAACACGTCGTCGCTTCTCCCGCGAAGTACAGCAGGCGATTGTCGGCACGCTCAAGCAGGAATTCCCCTGGCTGGTAGGGTCCAGTAATTATGATGTTGCCCGTCAGCTAAACATCGCGCCAGTAGGCACTCAGGCGCATGAGTGGTTTCAGGCGCATCAGCAGATCAGCCCGGTTCTGGCAAACAGCCAGCGGGCGGCGCTACAGGCCTGGCTCGATGAATATCCTGACAGCCTGGGGATCGCGCTAACGGACTGTATTACTATGGATGCTTTCCTGCGCGATTTCGGCGAGAACTTTGCCACCCGTTATCAGGGGCTGCGCCATGACTCGGGCGACCCAGTTGAATGGGGCGAGAAAGCGATTGCGCATTACGAGAAGCTTGGTATCGATCCTCGCAGCAAAACGCTGGTCTTCTCCGACAACCTCGACCTGGAAAAAGCCGTGGCGCTTTACCGTCACTTTGGCCAGCGCGCTAACGTTATTTTTGGCATCGGCACCCGCCTGACCTGCGATATCCCGCAGGTTAAGCCGCTGAATATCGTCATTAAGCTGGTTGAGTGTAACGGCAAGCCGGTGGCCAAACTCTCTGACAGTCCGGGCAAAACAATTTGCCAGGACAAAGCCTTTGTTCGCGCCCTGCGTAAAGCCTTCGATCTGCCGCTGGTGAAAAAAGCCAGTTAGTCCCGGCTTTAAAAGAGGAGAGGCTCCCCCTCTCCTCTTCTTAACACCGCTCAATATCCGAATAAATCTCCCGCAGAACAACGAATTCTTCTTGTGTCTCGCCTGTCGGCAAGTAACATAGCACTACCCCAAATCCGGGGTAATTTTCTTTAATCCTGAATAATAGTGAGAGACTTTTATGAGCGTTGTGCCTGTAGCGGATGTACTGCAAGGCCGGGTCGCGGTTGACAGTGAAGTCACCGTACGCGGCTGGGTACGTACAAGAAGAGATTCAAAAGCTGGTATTTCCTTCATCGCCGTTTATGACGGCTCCTGCTTTAATCCCGTCCAGGCTGTGGTCAATAATTCTCTGAATAATTATCAGGACGAAGTGCTGCGGCTCACTACCGGCTGTTCCGTGGCGATCACCGGTAAAGTGGTGGAGTCACCGGGCGAAGGCCAGAGCTTTGAAATTCAGGCGAGCCATGTGGAAGTGGTGGGCTGGGTTGACGATCCGGACACCTATCCAATGGCCGCCAAGCGCCACAGCATTGAGTATCTGCGTGAAGTGGCTCACCTGCGCCCGCGCACTAACCTGATTGGCGCGGTGGCCCGCGTTCGTCATACGCTGTCACAGGCTTTGCACCGCTTCTTTGATGAGCAGGGCTTCTTCTGGGTTTCCACTCCGCTGATCACCGCTTCCGATACCGAAGGTGCCGGCGAAATGTTCCGCGTTTCCACGCTGGATCTGGAAAATCTGCCGCGCACGCCTGAAGGGAAAGTCAATTTTGACGAAGATTTCTTCGGCAAAGAGGCGTTCCTGACGGTCTCCGGACAGCTGAACGGTGAAACTTACGCCAGCGCCCTGTCCAAAATTTATACCTTTGGCCCCACTTTCCGCGCAGAGAATTCCAACACCAGCCGCCACCTGGCTGAGTTCTGGATGCTGGAGCCGGAAGTCGCCTTTGCCGATCTGGAAGATAACGCCGCGCTGGCTGAAGCGATGCTCAAGTACGTGTTCAAGGCCGTTCTGGAAGAGCGCGCTGACGATATGGCTTTCTTTGCCGAGCGCGTAGACAAAGAGGCGATTACTCGCCTGGAGCAATTTGTAACCACTGATTTTGCTCAGGTTGATTACACCGAGGCGGTTGAGATCCTGATGAACTGTGGCGAGAAGTTTGAGAATGCCGTTTCCTGGGGTATCGATCTCTCTTCCGAACATGAACGCTATCTGGCAGAAAAACACTTTAAAGCGCCGGTGGTGGTTAAAAACTACCCTAAAGATATCAAGGCATTTTATATGCGCCTGAATGACGACGGTAAAACCGTTGCCGCGATGGATGTTCTGGCTCCGGGTATTGGTGAAATCATTGGTGGTTCTCAACGTGAAGAGCGTCTTGACGTACTGGATGCCCGCCTGGCTGAAATGGGTCTGAATAAAGAAGATTACTGGTGGTATCGTGACCTGCGTCGCTACGGCACCGTTCCTCATTCCGGTTTTGGATTAGGTTTCGAACGGTTAATCGCCTATGTCACCGGCGTACAAAATGTAAGGGATGTTATCGCCTTCCCCAGGACGCCGCGTAACGCCACCTTCTGATTTAACGCATTAAATATAAGAAATTCATATATATACTTAAGGTCAGCTCTGCTGGCCTTTTTTTATTTTTGTAAATTTAGAGATGGTTCACAAAGTTCCGTGTTTTTTACATTTTGTAATACATATTTTCCTCCTGTAACAAGAATAGGAGATTAGTAGCATTTTCGGGCTAGATAATCGTCTCAGCGAATGGAAAGATGCGTGCAGACACAGGAAGACACCAAACTCTCTTCAGGGTTCTGTAAAGAATGGTTGACGGCAGTGGCAGGTGTCCAAATAACTCCAATGAGGGTAATAAAAAATGATGAAGCGCAACATTCTGGCACTGGTTATCCCAGCCCTGTTAGCAGCTGGTGCAGCCAATGCAGCAGAAGTTTATAACAAAGACGGCAACAAGCTGGACCTCTATGGGAAAGCTGTTGGTCTGCACTATTTTTCTGATAACGACGGTTATGCCAGCGACGGTGACAAATCTTACGTTCGTTTAGGCTTCAAGGGTGAAACCCAGATCAACGATATGCTGACCGGTTATGGTCAGTGGGAATATAACTTCCAGGCTAACCACTCTGAAGGTGGTAACGATTCTCAGACTGGTAATAAAACCCGTCTTGGCTTTGCTGGTTTGAAATTCGGTGATGCAGGTTCATTCGACTATGGCCGTAACTATGGTGTTGTATACGACACTATGGGCTGGACCGATATGCTGCCAGAGTTCGGTGGCGACTCTACATATAGCGATAACTTCTTCGTAGGCCGTAGCAACGGTCTGGCTACTTACCGTAATACCAACTTCTTCGGTCTGGTTGATGGTCTGGACTTCGCTGCTCAGTATCAGGGCAAGAACGAAGATAGCGCTACCGGTCGTGGCGTTCAGCAGGCAAATGGTGATGGTTACGCGATGTCTGTAACTTACACCCTGCCAATTGGTATCGGCTTCTCTGGTGCATATGGCTCAGGTGATCGTACAAACGGTCAGGTTAACTCTTTCTTCGGCAACGGCGGCGATCGTGCTGAACAGTGGGCTGGCGCAGTTAAATATGATGCGAACAACATTTATCTGGCCGCAATGTATAGCGAAACACGTAACGCTACTTACATCGAAGATAACTCTGTAGGTAATGTAACTTCTGGTCTGGTTGGTTTTGCTAACAAAACTCAGCAGATCGAGCTCGTTGCACAGTACCAGTTCGACTTTGGCCTGCGTCCATCTATCGCCTACGTTCAGTCTAAAGCGAAAGATGTTGATGGAATCGGCGATGTTGATCTGACCAAATACTTTGAAGTGGGCGCGACTTACTACTTCAACAAGAACATGTCTACCTATGTTGACTACATCATCAACCAGATTGATGACGACAACCGTTTAGGCATTGGCTCTGGTGACACTGTAGCAGTTGGTCTGGTTTACCAGTTCTAATTGCCTGCCGGGGTGATTTATCACCCTGCGCAAACTCTAAACGGGGCTTCGGCCCCGTTTTTGTTTACCGTACTTCGCTAATCCCTTCTCCTTTGATCTTCCCCGGCTTCTTTCCCGTGATTTTTACCGCAAACGGTTGGCATTTTGTGCGCTGTGGCGGTAACCTGAGTGCACATTTCGCTCCAGATTACGCTAACGGACTCCGACTATGTTTGAACGCATTGCAGCTGCACCCGCCGACCCCATTCTTGGTTTAGCCGACCTCTTCCGTGCCGACGATCGCCCAAATAAGATCAACCTGGGTATTGGCGTCTATAAAGATGAAACCGGTAAGACCCCGGTGCTGACCAGCGTGAAGAAAGCTGAGCAGTACCTGTTAGAGAATGAGACTACCAAGAACTATCTCAGCATTGATGGCCTGGCCGATTTTGGGAAGTGCACTCAGGAGCTGTTGTTCGGGAAGGATAATGCCCTTGTTGGTGCCAAACGCGCCCGTACGGCGCAGACCCCTGGCGGTACCGGCGCCCTGCGTGTTGCGGCTGACTTTATTGCCACCCAGACCAGCGCTAAGCGTATCTGGGTAAGTAATCCAAGCTGGCCTAACCATAAAAACGTCTTCGAGTCTGCTGGCTTAGAAGTGTGTGAATATCAGTATTACGATGCGGCTAACCACTCGCTGGACTTTGCCGGCATGATGAACGCGCTGCGTGAGGTTCAGGCCGGTGATATTGTGCTGTTCCACGGTTGCTGCCATAACCCAACCGGCATCGACCCTACGGCTGAGCAGTGGGCGGAGCTTTCTGAGATGTCACTGGCTAACGGCTGGCTGCCGCTGTTTGACTTCGCTTATCAGGGCTTTGCCCGTGGGCTGGAAGAGGATGCTGAAGGGCTGCGTATCTTCGCCGCAAGCCATCAGGAGCTGATTATTGCCAGCTCCTACTCCAAGAACTTCGGCCTGTATAACGAACGCGTGGGCGCATTCACGCTGGTAGCCAGCGAAGCCGCCGTGGCGGACACCGCCTTCAGCCAGGTGAAAGCCACTATTCGTGCTAACTATTCCAATCCGCCCGCGCACGGTGCCGCTGTCGTTGCCACTATACTGAGCAATAACGCGCTGCGCGCGCTCTGGGAGCAGGAGTTAACGGATATGCGCCAGCGTATTCACCGCATGCGCCAGCTGTTTGTGAACACGCTTCAGGAGAAAGGCGCGAAAGGCGACTTCAGCTTTATCATCAACCAGAACGGCATGTTCTCGTTCAGTGGACTGACCAAAGACCAGGTTATTCGCCTGCGCGAAGAGTTTGGCGTCTACGCGGTGAATTCCGGGCGCGTTAACGTGGCAGGCATGACGCCAGACAACATGGCTCCCCTGTGCGAAGCTATCGTGGCCGTGCTTTAAACCCGCGTTATCCCGAAAATGCATAAAAAATGCCTGCTGTAAGCAGGCATTTTTATTGGGCTTTTCGTTTCGGCTCAGGTTTCAGCCACGTTTTCGCCAGAGAGCGGCTGAACGTGCAAAAAAGGCTGCGCTACTACTGCAAAAAAGGATTGGAGATCCGTTCCCGTCCCAGGGTGGACTTTGGCCCATGCCCCGGCAGGAAGGTTACATCATCGCCCAGCGGCAGCAATTTATTCATGACAGAGGCAATCAGATCCTGATGGCTGCCCTGCGGGAAATCTGACCGTCCCACGCCACCGTTGAAAATCACATCGCCAGAGATCAGCAGGCGCGAAGCGCGATCGAAAAAGACGATATGCCCTGGCGTATGGCCCGGACACAACAGGATCTCAAGATTAATCTCCCCCAGCTGCACGGTTTCACCCTCTTCTAACCAGCGATCGGGCGTCAGCGGCGCGCAGTAAGGAAAACCAAACATCTGACTTTGAGAAGGCAGGCCTTCGAGCCAGAACGCATCCGCTTTATGCGGGCCGACAACCGGCACCTGATAAAAGGCGGCAAGTTCAGCAGCGGCACCGACGTGATCCAGGTGACCATGCGTCAACAGGATTTGCGTCACCTTTACGCCCTGCTCTGCTACCCTGGCCTGAATAGTCGCGGCGTCACCACCAGGGTCTACCACGGCGGCTTCCAGCGTGGAAGGGCACCAGATCAACGAACAATTCTGTGCGAATGCCGTCACCGGGATAATTTGATAATCCATAACGCTCCGTTACCGGCGAGCCATGGCCCTGCCGGAAGATCATTTTACCAGTGCCGCGTTGGCCCGGTATCAATATGCACAAAGTTACTACTCGGGTAGTATCCTACACCACCCGCGCGCATGGAAAGCGCCGCTTTGCGTACATTGCTCAATGAAATTCCTTCAATATGAAAATCCATCGCCTGGCCCAGGGTGTGGTAACTGTGTTTCGCCACCCCTTTACTGTGTGCCCGCAGGGAGTTGTTGGTCTCCAGAGAGCGATAGCCGGAAATCAGCTGAACCGGTTTGCGCGTATCCAGCATCGCCTGCAACCTGTAGAGCTGGTCGAAAAGCCTGGTATCGATACTCTTGATTTTATTGGCCCGGTAATCACGGAAAAAATGGTTAAGGCGCGTCAGCTCATCCTTGTCGTAACTTTTGCCGTTAAAAAACTCTGTTTTGAGCGTTTCACCGGTATGCAGGTTATTCAATGTCAATACGCGTGGACGTGAAGTGGAAAGCGAAGCGAAAGCCTGGCCGGGAAGCAGCGCACAACCCAGCGCAGCCCCGCCCAGAGCAAGCCACTTACGGCGATGAGAGTCGAAACTATTCATTAATCTGTGTTACCCAACTAAATTGTTCTGAAAGGGTGCAAAAGGACACCGTCGGGAACCATAACTGGGGATAAGTATTGAGTCAACACGCTAAATGTGACAGGCAGGGCAATTCAAAGAATCATTGCCCTGCCTGGAAAAAACCCACACATTTGACTTAGTGAGGAAAACCTGAAGAATCAATCATTAGAGCATTAATTGACCAGCGGCGGCCATGCTCTGCACGCCGGAACGCGCCGTCATATCATAATTGTAAATATCTGTTCGATATTGCGCCTTGCCATCTTCCGCTACCCAGGCCGTGAGATAGTAGAGGTTAACCGGAATGCGGTGGCGGATAGGTACGTAACGCGTCTCACCTTCCTTGAGCGTGCTGGAGATCCGCGTATCGTTCCAGCCCGCATCCTGCAACAGAAGATTAGCGAGATCGGACGCCTTATTCACTCTTACGCAGCCTGAACTCAGGGCGCGAATATCCTTCTGGAACAGGTTATGGTTTGGCGTATCGTGCAGGTAAATCGCATCAGAACTTGGCATATTAAATTTATACCGTCCCAGGGAATTTGTTGCGCCTGGTGCCTGGCGGATGCGGTAAGGGAAAGACGCTGCAGAGACCATGCTCCAGTCTATCATTGAGGGATCGATCACCTCGGCATCATTACTCCAGCCTGAAAGCAGCGTGTAGTTGTGCTTGTAGAGATAAGTGGGATCCTGCTTCACTTTCGGCACAATATCTTTGCGCACCAGAGTGGTAGGCACATTCCAGGGGGGATTCAGCACCACGTTATTCAGCGCGCTACGCATCAACGGCGTTTTACGATCCGGCCGCCCTACGATGACTCGCGACGAGAGAATCTGATTACCGTTGAGATAATAGATCAGAGAATAGTTGGGAATGTTAACCATAATGCCGTTATGCATATCGTCCGGCAGCAAACGCAAACGTTGAATATTCAGAGCCAGCAACGCAGCACGAAGCTGAGGAGAAACGTTCAGCCATTCGCGGGTTCTTGGGCCAATAGCACCATCCGGCTCTAAACCCTGCCAGCGCTGGAAACGCTTAACCGCTTCGACAAGGTCAGCAGAATAGATTGTTGTGGGATCGGCTGGGGCAGCCTCTCCCTGAACCTGACCAACAGATTCCGGAATAGCAGGCTGAGTATTGGGATCCTGTGGCAAAGCGGTTGCAGAAGGACTGACCGCAATCTCTTCATCAACAAATCCGGCAGGAATCTTTGTCGTAGGCACACTATCTTCTGTTGGTTTTGGGGTTTCATTACCCGGCGTCAACATCCCGGTACGCTGCAAAATTTCACGCAGTGAAGGAACGTCATCACTTAACTGACCCGGCTTCAGCGTCTGCTTATCCGCCAGCTGCGGCCAGGGGTGATTATCTGCCAGCAGCGTTTTCAGCGCCTGATGCATCAGCATATATTGTGGATGCTGAGGAGCTAAAGAGTTGACAAAAACAGCTGTTCCGCCCTGATTAACCGCCCGCTGCCACTGATTAATTACCGAGAGCGCCGGAACTTCAAGTTTATAAGGGACGTTGCTGTAAAGCCATGTCTCTCCTTTTGCCGGCACTGTAGAGACAAACTGCAAATACCCCATCATTGCATCAGAGAGCACCACATCCCGCGCCATACCCGTTATCGCTGGATTGGTCAGCAGTTTAATCCACTGCGTAAACTGTGGCTGTACGCCCGAAATGGCCACTTCCGCCAGCTGCTGCTGGAACTGCTGGACGGCCTGTCGGTCCTGCCACATCGGTTGCATATTATGGGCAGCATAGAGCGGTGCGAGTGCAGTGAGATAAAAAGGTTTGTAGCCAGCAGGCAGCGTGGAGAGCAGCTCCTCACGGGCCTGATTGGCGGTATAGCTGGCGGGAGCAGAGACAGGTGGGATGCCTGCCACAGCAGGCTGCATCTGCCCCAGGGCCATCACCAGACCGGCGCTGAGCAGCGTCACTCTTGCACTACTTAATTTTGTCAGCAACATCCCTTGCCCCCTGTTTGATTGCCAAAACAGATGAAGCGCATCTGTTTAAAAGTCATTGTTATCAGTATAGAAAAAGAAAGCGGCACTCGCTGTAAATAGAGCCAGTGCCGCACTAAAGAGTAATCCGCTGCCTGATTTATTGCTATATCTGCCAGCGGAATATTTATCAGGCCCGCCGATCTTCCTCTGGCGTTGATGCGTTGGCGGCTGTTGGCTCCGCTGCAAACCCACGCAGGCCGACAACATGCACATGCTCTGTGTTATTGACCACTTTACGGACCAGTTTATAGGTAGTGCCCTTCTCCGGACTGATATTTTCCGGGGCCGCAATAATCAGCTGCATCTCCAGGCGGTCACACAGCTCGAACAGCGTGGCGATCGATTTCGCATCCAGACGGGCCGCTTCATCCAGGAAGAGTAAGCGACAGGGAGAGATATCCTTGCCGCGCAGTCGGCGGGACTCTTCTTCCCAGCTCTGCACCACCATTACCAGAATCGACATCCCGGTACCGATCGCTTCACCGGTAGAGAGCGCGCCACTCTCAGCACGCAGCCAGCCATCCGACCCGCGGTTCACCTCAACTTCCATTTCCAGGTAGTTACGGTAATCCAGCAGCTCTTCACCAATAGTCTGCGGCGTGCGCTGCCCCATATCGATTTGCGGGTTAAGGCGCTGATAGAGCTTCGCCAGCGCTTCTGAGAAGGTCAGGCGGTTACTGTTAAACAGATCCTGATGCTGCTCATGCTGTTCAGAGAGCACATCCAACAGCGTCGAATGCGTTTCCCGCACGTTGACGTTCAGACGAACGCTTTTCACCTGACCAAAGCTTACGGCTTGCAGGCCCTGGTTCAGCTGACGAATGCGGTTCTGCTCACGCTGGATAGTTTTACGGATGATATTTGCCACGCTGCGCGAACTGATAGCCAGCATCTGTTCACGCGCGGTCAGCTCTTCCGTGAGACGTCCCAGTTCAATCTCCATCTGCTCGATAGCTTCTACCGGATCGTCCGTACGGATAATGTCCTGACGAATACGTTCACGCAGATGCTGATAGACCGCAATAAAGAACTGAATTTTACGCTCAGGACGTTTTGGATCTTCAGAGAGACGCAGCACATCACGCAGATGCTCATTGTCTGCCACTGCCAGACGCAGTGCACCGAGCGCTTTATCCGACATAGAGCGCAGTTCGTCGCCGCCCAGGTAGGCCAGCTCGCGTCGGTGCAGCCTGCGCTCGACGCCATTGTCTTTCACCAGACGCAGCACGGCCACCCAGCCCGCTTTGGCGTGCACAACCTGTTCACGCCCCTGATGATAGTCGCGTTCCACACGCTTCAGTTTCTTCTGTAGCGCATCCATTTCCGCTTCACAGAAGGTGATTTGTTTTTCAAGCTGATTACGACGGGCACGGTTGTTGCTCAGCGCAGCGTAAAGCTCATCGCGACGAAGACGGGCACGCTCTTCTGCGCTGGCATCCGCCTGAACGCCGATATCCTGCATCTCCTGCTGAAGTTCTTTCAGCATGTCGCGCTTGGCGTCATAAGAGCTTTTCAGCGACGCCAGCAGTTGGGTGTACTGGGTAAACTGCGCCTGATGAGTCCGCAGCTGTTCACGGGCGCGGGCGCGCTCCGATTCAGCCTGCTCCAGACGCTTACGCAGCTTCTCGTTGAGATCGCTGCTGCCGTCCAGCATGCCTGCGGAATCGACATAACCGAAGTGCGCACGACGCTGCACCACTTCGGTAATGGCAAAGGCCTGCTGGCGGGCGTGACGCTGAGCCTGCTGAGCCTGCTGATAATCGAGCTTCAGCTGCTCGTACTGCTCCGGATCGCTTTGCAGTACGGCGACCAGCGTTTCCAGTTTTGCCAGATGATTGCCATGCTGCTGTAGGAAGCGCGCGGCTTCCTGAGCTTCATCAAGCCTTTCAAGCAGCTCGTCGTAACGATCCTGTAGCGTCTCGTCCTGAAGCAGAGTGATACGTGGTATCAGACGGTTTAGCTGTGCAACGCCCTCTTTAGCCTGATCGAACTGCTGGCGCTGCTGCTGATTTTCACTTTCGTGCGCGGCCAGGCCGCGCTCCAGCTCTCCCCGGCGAGCATTCAGCGTGCGCAGTTCCACTTCCGGATCTGGCTCGAAGGCTACCGCAAGATGGCTGCCGATAAAGCGGCTGAACGCCTGATGCAGGCGCTGGGTTTTCTGCACGTCAAAAGAGAGCGTGGCGTAACGTTCTGCCAACGTTTCCCGTTCAGCGTGTAACAGCTCCAGCTGCTTTTCACGCGCCGCACGGCCAAACAGTGGAACCTTCGGGAAGCGGGAATAACGCCACTGGCGCTCGCCAGACTTCACCACCACTGCTTTCTGCAACTCTTCGACGTTGAACACGCTGTCATCGAAGGATTGCGGGTCACCCTCTATCAGATAGAGATCTTCCGGGCACTCTTCCAGACCGTTCAGCAGATCCTGCACCAGCGAGAGATCCGGCACCACAATACCGTGACGCGCAGGCCCGTAAAGGGCAGAGAAGTACGGCGCATCTTCAATAGTGACATCATCATAGATTTCCGACAGCAGCACGCCGCCGAAACGCTCGGCAAGGGCATTCAGGCGGGCATCTTCCGCGCCGCCCGGCTGGCTGAGGCGTTCAATCTGCTTCTCTGCATCGCGCTTGCGGGCAGAGACTTCATCACGCGCAACCGTGGTTTCACGCTCCCGCTCCAGCAACTGCTGCATGAACTCGGTCACTTCCTGACTGCTTTCCAGCGCCTGCCCGGTCTGCTCGCTAAGCTGCGTCAGGATCTCCTGCGCAGCATGCCACTGCGGCGCCTGCCTGGTCAGGCGGGCGATGCGCTCACGCACCTGCTCCAGCTCCTGGCGCATCTCCATCCGGCGTTCACCGGCATCAGAAACGCTTTCAGAGAGCTGCTCAATACGCGCTTCCAGTTCATACTGATAATTTTCCAGGTCCTGCGGCTCGAACTGCTGACCGTGACGCTTGCAGAACTCATTCAGCAGGCGCTCCGCCTCCTGTTGCTCACGCAGGCGTTGCTCCAATTCAGCCAGCCGGGAACGCAGGGAGTGAACCTGTTCAGCGTGATAGCGCTGGTTGGCGGCATCACGCAGCAGATCGCGCCCCGTCTGATAAGCTTCTGAACGGCTGACCGGGCCGGCAATGCGCCCCACCAGCTCAAATGCCTGCTCAAACTGACTGTGTGCGGCCTGCGCCACGCTCATTTTCTGTTCAAGCTGTAGCAGTCTGTCGGTGGCTTCCTGCTCTTTGGCACGGAAGGTCTCCTGCCAGCTCTCGGCATTCTCCACGTTCAGCTCGTCAATCTGGCAAATTTCCTGCGCGCGCTGCAAAGCGCCCAGCGCCTGCTGGTACTGAATAGCACGCGTCTGCTGCACGTCCAGCGCCTGCTGGTAGTCTGCAAGCTGGCTTTTCAGCTCATCCACTTCCAGCTCTGCGGCTTCGCTGCGTGCCTCATTCTCTTCCTGCACTTCGCGCGCTTCCGCCACCACTTCGTTCTGCTCTTCCAGACGATAGGTCAGCTCATCGATATCACCTTCGTAACGCTCGATTTTTTCCTGCTGGCGCATGGCGGTCTGCACCAGACTCAGGTGGTCGCTGGCGCTCTGGTAGTCGGTTTCCAGATCGCTCTCTGCGCCGTTGTGTTCTGCCAGTTCACGCGCCATTTCGACGTGGCGATACTGCTCGGCCGCCAGCTGTTTGCGGCTGCTGAACAGCTCATTGCGATGCTGCATCGCGCTATCCAGATGGATGCGACGTTCGTTGGCATGGCGCATATAGTCAGCAGCAACGTAGTTAGTTGCTTCGGAAATCAGATGCTTAAACAGGTCGCGGTCGGACTGCGTGACGCGAATTGCTTCCAGCGTCATGCGGTTTTCCCGCAGCGCCGCTTCCATATCCTGGAAAGCTTTACGCACGCCGCTGTTTTCAGGCAGCAGGTAGTCGCGCAGCGAGCGGGTAATGGCGCTGGAGATCCCGCCATACAGCGAGGCTTCAATCAGGCGATAGTATTTGCTGCGATCGGAAGCTGAGCGGAGGCGACGCGCCACAATCCCCAGATCGAACATCAGCGAGTGATACTCGGTGATAGAGTTGAACTGCTTAAACTGCACGCTCTCCATTGCTTCGAACTTCTCTTTCAGTTCGCTAAGCGGCAGGACGCGGGCCTGACGGGCGTTAACCGTTTCGGTGAGGATCTCCGTGGGGTTAATGGAGCTGGGCAGGCCGTGAATGCTGAACGGCTTGATATCCACCTTACGATCGCGCCCTGCCACCTGTTGCAGGCGCACACCTACAATAACGCGCTGATGAACCGAGTTCACCACGTCCAGCGCCGCATAGCAGACGCCCGGACGCAGTTTTCCGTGCAATCCTTTGTCACGGGAACCCGAGGTTGCCCCAGCTTCGGTGGTGTTACGGAAATGCAGCAGCGTCAGATCGGGGATCAGTGCGGTGATAAACGCCGCCATGGTGGTGGACTTACCTGCCCCGTTACCGCCAGAGAGCGTGGTAACCAGCTCATCCAGATCAAAGGTGCGGGCGAAAAAACCGTTCCAGTTGATAAGCGTTAGCGAGCGAAATTTGCCGCGTTCAATCATTGTTCATTCTCCGCGTTACCAGAAGAGTCGCGCTGCGCCTCATTCTCATCATCGCCTTCATCATTCAGCGCCAGCCCGCCCTCGATTGGCATCGCTTCACCATCCCGGATCATACGTAGCTGCGCTTCGCGGGCGTCGTCGCCACTGCGCACGTCGGCGCCAAAACGAAACACAGATTCGATAATGCGGAATTTACTGCTGTCATTGCCCATAAACCACACCATGCCCAGACGGCGCAGACGGTTCAGCGAGGCGCGCATTTTCTCCTGCAACTTTTGCCTATCGAGATCCGAACCGGTAGAGCGCTGGTTTACCAGCTTCAGCAGCCTGTTCTCGTCGGCCAGCGTCAGCAGCTCGTCATAAAGCTCCTGCTGGGTGAAAATGCCTTCATTCGCCAGCCGCTCAGGGCTGAGATAGAGGTAGCAGAGAATTTTTCCTACCATCATATCCAGCTCGGAAAGCACCGAACGCGGGATCAGCGTGGTAGAGCGGGGACGCAGATAGAAGAAGCCTTCCGGCGCGCGGATCAGCTCAACGTTGTAGCGCGCATAAAACTCTTCCAGATACTCCTGATAATCCATCAGGAAAGCGTGCTGATCTAACTCTTCAATGCCAATATGGCGGCCGGCGCGTAACTGGCTGTCCAGCGCCGGGAAAAGGGAATTGGCCAGTGCCTGTGCCAGCTTAACCGGCATCACTTGTTCAATATTTATCGATGACATGCGCCTGCACCTTGGCTCCGTAATCATTAATGACCTGCCATTCAGCTGGCAGGCCGGAGAAATCTGCTTCGGCCACGCCTAAACGGACGGCCTGATCGACAACGATACGCGCTACGTCAAAATGACGCGCGCGGGGATACTGTTCGAGATAATCACGCATTACCGTGCCGAGGTTCAACGGCTTCTGCTGCGCTTTATAAATGGCTAACGCCTCTTCAATCATGGCGGCCAGCTGTTCACGAATTTCGTTGAACTCTTCATATTCCAGTTCGGAAGGCAGCTCGCCCGTTACCTCTTCATTGCGCAGCACCAGCTCTTCATCGCGCACATCATAAAGGCGGTCAGCGTTGGCGTAGGTCAATGTCCAGGGATGATCAAAATAGGTCTGTACGGACTGGCGAAGACGCTGAGCAAAGACGCGGTTTTTATCCATATCGATAGCGGTACGGATAAATTTATGGACGTGGCGGTCATAGCCAATCCACAGATCGATCGCCTGCTGGCCCCAGCTGATAATGCGGTCCAGCTTGTTCTGCAAGTCATACACCAGCTTGTCGATAAAGCCCAGATCCGGGCTGCTCATGGTGGCATCCTGAATGCGCAGCAAGTTCGCCTGTAGCTTGTCGCCAGCGGCTTCCAGCGTATCCTGTAGCTCTCTGAGGGTGCCGGAGGTCTCATTCAGCAGCATTTCACAGCTGGAGATAGCGGCACGCCAGTCTTTGTTCAACAGCTGGGCGATATCATCTTTCACCGCCTGCTGCTGCTCATCCATGCTGCGCTGAGTGATATCGATACTGTCAAAAATTTCGGCTACCGAATATTTCAGCGGCGCAAAAACGTTGCGGTGCCAGTGGAACTCATCTCCATCCTCATCAGCCGCATCGGCAGCGCGCTTCAGCTCGCCCGCCACAATCGAGAGCTGCATAGAGAGCCGCAGGGTGGAGAACTCGCGCTGGCGGATGTAGTAGTCGGTAATACCAATAGCCAGCGGGGTCAGGCGATAGATAGCATTGCCTTCCGCCTGCTCGCTGACAAAACGGTTGAGCAGACGCTGGCGCACCATATCATTGATGGCGTTATTGGCCCGCACGCCCACGGTTTCACTGGTCTGTTCAAATCCTTCACTGACGTGACGGAAAGCGTCGGTCAGTTCGCCTTCGCTCATTTCACCGTCCATGCGCTCTCCGTTCAGGGTGGCGATGGCCAGTAAAAACGCCAGACGTTCGGTTGGCAACGTGACGGAAAAGTCATTTTTTCGCGCCCAGGCAACCAGTTCCGGTACTGTCTGGGAAAATTCACTCATGGTTCGTCCTGTTTATGGGTTTCCGCGCGGTCACGTGGATATAACGGCCCAAACTTAAAAATGGTTCCTGGCGGCAGAAGCGTTTCTCCAGCGCCAGCACTTCCTCAAATCGTTCAGTCTGTCGGGTTTTATCACGCATATAGTCATGGAACACGCGGATACCGGTTTTGTTCTCTACGGTGAAACCCGCTTCCTGTAACCAGCGATAGACCTGTTCCGGCTCCCTGGGATGATCGGGGGAAAGCGTTTTCCGCTTGCGCTTACGCAGGTCGGCCTGCATGTAGCCGAAATTGCCCAGCACCAGCGTCTGCATTATCAGCCCGTTGATGTTATAAAACATCAGCGACAGCACGCCGCCAGGTGCCAGGGCATCATAGAGGGCGGCCAGTACGGCTTCCGGGTCGGCGACCCATTCAAGCACAGCGTGGAACAATACCAGATTGACGGGCTTATCCAAGTGTTGCGGGGCTTCCTGCGCGCTAATTTGTTTAAATTGCATGTTCCCGCTCACACCTTTTTCTTCGGCATGCGCCCGGGCGCGCTGCAACATTTCTTCGGATAAATCGCAGAGTAAAACGTCATGGCCCAGTGCCGCAACGCCGCAGCCGGTTTGCCCTTCCCCGCCTCCGGCATCAAGCACCCTTAAAGGGCCTTGCGGCAGCGTGGCCAGAATCGCCTCCAGCTCCTGCCAGACAATGGCCTGGCGAATACGCCCTTTGGTGGTTCCGTAGATATTCTTCGAAAATTTTTCGGCTATATCATCAAAGTTGCGATCCTGCATAGACGTTTCCAGCTGGTGAATGGGTGAAACCGGCGGCTATTTTGACATACACTGACCAGGAATGAACCTTTCACTCATCGCCAGGCTCTCGGGTGGTGTTTTTTCGGACAAAAGGAACCCGTTTCCATGCTTTTTGCGCTAAAAAAAGTCGTTGGTGGCCTGCTGCTGCCCCTGCCTTTGCTGATTGTGGTGATGGCAATCGCCCTTTTCTTGCTCTGGTTCAGCCGCTGGCAGAAAACTGGCAAAATTATCCTCTCTTTCGCCTGCCTGATCTTGATGTTGATCAGTCTGCAACCTGTTGCCGACTCTCTGCTTGCTCCGACGGAAAATCGCTATCCAACCTGGCAGAACCGGCAAAAAGTCGACTATGTGGTCGTGCTCGGCGGCGGCTATACCTGGAACCCTGACTGGGCACCGGGATCCAATATGATCAATAACAGCCTGCCGAGGCTGGTGGAAGGAATACGTCTGTGGCGCGCAAACCCCGGCGCAAAGATGATTTTTACCGGCGCTGCGGCGCAGAACAATCCGGTTAGCTCAGCAGAAGTGACGTCGCGTGTAGCGCAATCACTTGGCGTGCCGCTGAGTGATATTATTACGCTGGATAAGCCGAAGGATACGCGTCAGGAAGCGGAAGAAGTGGCCAGAATAGTGGGAGATCACCCTTTTCTGCTGGTGACTTCCGCTTCACATTTACCGCGTGCAATGATCTTTTTCCAGCAGCGGGGATTACATCCTTTTCCTGCGCCAGCCAATCAGTTGGCTATCCGTTCACCGCTGAATTTCTGGGAACGGGCACTTCCTTCGCCGCTCTGGCTTGAGCACAGCAACCGGGCAATTTATGAGTGGCTGGGCAGAGCCTGGCAGGCGCTCACCTCCGGAGAGAGTGCATCAGGTGAGCCAGGGGAGCAGTGAGTTTGCCGCCTGCTGGAAACGCATTTTGTCGAACTGACCGGTGTGGATCAGCCGGTCGATCTCATCCCACAGCCGGTAGAGCCAGCGCCGGGCGACGAACCCCTCAGCCACGGGTGCCTGCCTGAGATAGTGGAACAGCAGCGATTCTGCCAGCCCTTCGTCGCAAAGCCGGAAGAGTTCATATTCACGCGGCGCCCAGAGCATCATGCCGGGGTTGATCATTGACAGCAGCTGGTCGCTCCAGGCTTCTTTCAGCATACTGTTCAGAGAGAGATTACCGTGCACCAGCACGCAGGGATCGTTGAAGTCAGCCAGCAGATTACCAAGATTTTCACGGCTGCGGTAAAGCACCCGCCGGTTCTCCATCGTCAGCGCTTCGGTACGCATAAATCCCAGCGTTGACCAGAGCACTTCCACTCTTTGAGCGTACCAGGCTACCCAGTTATTCTCCTGCGTACTGTCAACGCGGCCCACCAGCCCGTGGCTGTCGATGCGGTGCCAGGCAAGCAAAGCTTCCACAATCTGATCCTGTAGCTGAAGCCAGCGGCCAGGCGTACGGCTTGGCGCTTCTACCGAGACGCCACCCATACGCTCAATCAGCAAGACTTCATGCTGCGGTTGCTGCTGGCTGATAATCAGCCCGTAAACCGCAGGCATACGCAGGGCGCTCTCGCGTGCCAGCATAGAGAGCTTATAGGCTTCCTGTGCGGCCACACCTTTTACGTTGAAGTATTTAGCTACCAGAGGGAGGGAATGACCCTGCTGGTCATAAAGCGAATAGAGGCTTGCCCAGGGTTGCTCGCTGATACATTCGAGCCGACTCAGGGGTTCGCCCAATATCAGTGACAGTTCTGAGCGTAAATGTTCCATCTCCTCCTCCTCTGTTAAAAGTGGAGAGGGGGCCTGTCACAGCCCCAACAGCATTACTGCATGGCTGCGCGCACTCGCGCAAGATCTTCAGGTGTATCTACCCCGACGCTCGGGATCGCTTTCGCCACGGCAACATGGATTTTTTCGCCGTACCAGAGTACGCGCAGCTGTTCGAGCAGCTCTATTTGCTCCAGCGGGCTGGGTTCCCAGCTCACATAGCGCCGGATAAAGCCTGCACGATAGCCGTAAATCCCGATGTGACGCAGGAAGTTTTCTCCGATGGTTTCGCGTGAGGCGGCAAAACGCTCACGATCCCAGGGAATGGTGGCGCGGGAAAAATAGAGCGCATAGCCTTTAGCATCCATGACCACTTTAACCGCGTTGGGATTAAAGGCCTCTTCTGCCGACTCAACCGGCACCGCCAGCGTTGCCATGCCCGCTTCGCTGTTCGCCAGATTTTCAGCTACCTGACGAATAATAACCGGCGGGATCATAGGCTCATCGCCCTGCACGTTCACGATGATGGTGTCATCGGCAAACTGATAGCGATCGATGACCTCTGCAAGTCGCTCCGTACCGGAATGGTGATCGGCACGGGTCATGCAGACTTCACCGCCTGCTGCTTCAACAGCGCGGGCAACCTCTTCATTGTCGGTGGCCACGATCACGCGATCGGCACCCGACTCCAGCGCCCGCTCCATCACATGCACTACCATCGGCTTGCCCTGGATATCGACCAGCGGCTTGCCTGGCAGGCGCGTGGAAGCAAAGCGTGCCGGAATAATCGCCACAAAACTCATGGGTGGCTCTCTTCCAGCGTCAGTGCACGCGCTTCGGTCTCCAGCAGGACTGGAATGCCGTCGCGCACAGGGTACGCCAGACCGTCAGGTTTGCAGATAAGCTCCTGCTGATCTTTGATGTAATAGAGTTTGCCGTGGCAAACAGGACAGGCAACAATTTCGAGTAAGCGATGATCCATGGTTTCTCCCTGGTGGACCCGGTCAGACAGGCCCCTAGAATATCATAGCTGTGAAGCCAGCGGCGACTTCACAATGGGTTGTTGCTACAGCGGCCACCCTTTTTGCCACAGGCTGGCGAGCGGCTCTGGCAGCTGCTCCAGCTCAACCGCGTCGGCTCCCTGCCAGCGGGCAAAACGCGAAAGGGCCAGTTTCAGATCGTCGATCAGCGTCTGGCTAACCCGGACGCCCTGCTCCAGCCAGAGCTGTTTCACTTTAAGCACTTTTTCCTTACGCAGCATTTTTGCATCGAGCCGTCCTTTCAGCTCACCGCGATGCAGAATGGGCAGCACAAAATAGCCATATTTGCGTTTTGCTTCTGGCGTGTAGCATTCGAGCCGGTAGTCGAAACTGAACAGCTCCAGCGCGCGCTTCCGATCCCACACCACAGGGTCAAAAGGTGAGAGCAGTGCGGTGTGGGTTGCCCTTGGCCCCTGTTCCAGTAACGGTAATAGTGAGGCATGCAGAAAACAGGGGCCTAAAGATTCAACCTCAACGGCGACAACTTCCCCACTCTCCAGCCACTCCGCCAGCACTTCCCGGACGGGGGCGCGTTTCAGGCGGTAGTAGTCAGCCAGCCAGGCGTCACGAAACAGTCCCAGACTCAATGCGCTGTTACGCAACATTTGCCGCACGGCAGCTTCTTCCGTCAGCGCATGAAGAGAGTCGTTCCAGTCAGGCATAACGCGCTGGCGCAGATCGTAAACGCGCTGGAAATTGCGTCGTTCAGTCACCATCAGTTCGCCGGCAGAGAATAAACTTTCCAGATGTTTTTTGTGCGGTTTCCACGCCCACCAGCCAGATTTCTGGCCGGGAGGTGCGGCAAAATCGGCAGAGCGCACCGGCCCGGTCTGTTCTATGTGCGTCAGCAGTTCGCTGATTTCATGCTGCCAGCTTGTCACCCATTCAGCGTTATATTTCCAGCCAAGGCGGTGAGGATTCAGCATTCGGTGACGCAGCAAGGGGTAATCTTCAGTGGGAATAAAACAGGCTTCGTGCGCCCAGTATTCAAACAGCCTGCCGCTGGCAAGCGCTTCCCCCAGCCAGGACTGCGGATAGTCGCCCAGCCGACTGAACAGGACCAGGTAAGGACTGCGGGCAACCACATGGATAGTATCTATCTGTAGCAGCGACATCTGGCGAATGGCGCACAGCAAATCTTCGAAGCGCGCCTTACGTTTAGTGGGGCGCAATAACCCCTGAGCAGCAAGGTGAAGCTGACGGGCCTGTGAGAGTGAAAGCTGAATAGAGGACATAGCGCACCTTTGTAGCAAAGATGCATTGAGTTTATACCCTTTCAACCGGGCCGGGGATGGAAACAGCGCCTTTATTCAGGGTGTTAGCGTCAAGGGCGGGCAGTAAGTGCGGTAATCCGGTTCAGTAATGTCTCTGCCGTACCCGGTGGAAACTCAGCATTAACAGGCAGGAACCACCAGTTTTCACGGGCAAAAGAGCGTGCCTTCACCGCGTCTTTCTCGGTCATCAGTAATGTCTGATCTGGCGTTGCCAGCCCAGCCAGCACCTCTGCCCGATAGTTCTGATGGTCGGCAAACGGCACTTCTTTCACCGGAACCACTCCCTGCTGCCGAAGCGTGGCAAAAAATCGGGGCGGATGGCCAATTCCAGCCATCGCGACCACATTTTTAAGGGCAGAGACCGGGCAGGTTATGCCGTTTTTCAGGTTGACCGCCCTTCCCGGAATCAATTCCATCGCCAGCTCGCCAGCCTGCGCTTCACCACCGTTAACGATTGTGGCATCCACACTTGCAAGCCGGGAGGCTCTCTCCCGCATGGGTCCCGCAGGCAGCCACCAGCCGTTGCCGAAGCGACGCTTACCATCCACCACTACGATTTCAAAATCCCTGGCCAGCGCATAATGTTGCAGCCCGTCGTCAGTAATGATGATGTCGATATCGCCCCGATCGGTCAGCGCTTTTACCGCCTCCTTTCTGCGGGGTGATACCGCAACCGCTGCTCCGGTTCTCTGGTAGATCAACACCGGCTCGTCACCCGCCTGCTGCGTAGTAACCTGTTCATGCAAAACCAGCGGATAGCCTTCGGCCTTGCCGCCATAACCTCTGGAAACCACACCTGGACGCAAACCTCGCTGCTGCAAAGCCTGAACCAGCCAAATCACCACGGGCGTTTTGCCGTTCCCTCCGGCTGTGAGATTCCCCACAACCACCACCGGAACGGGCGCGCGCCAGGCTTTACGCCAACCCCAGCGATAGCTAAGGCGGATCAGGTTGCTGATCAGGCCATACAGCCAGCTCAGCGGCAGCAGCAGCAGATAAAGCGCAGAGCGGCCGCTCCAGATGCGTTCTGTCATTGCCCGAACTGCATCTTGTGTAGCTGCGCGTAGACGCCTTTTTGCTCCAGCAGTTCGCTGTGGCTTCCTCTTTCTACAATGTAGCCATCCTCAACCACCACAATTTCATCCGCCTTCTCAATGGTAGAGAGACGGTGAGCAATCACCAGTGAGGTACGGTTTTTTTGCAGTTCATCCAGTGCAGACTGAATGGCGCGTTCAGATTCGGTATCCAGGGCGGAAGTGGCCTCATCCAGAATCAGTATCGGACTGTCACGCAGTAAGGCACGAGCAATGGCGATACGCTGACGCTGACCGCCTGAGAGCAGCACGCCATTTTCACCAATAACCGTATCCAGACCTTTATCCATCTTATTAATGAAGTCCATGGCGTGGGCCATGACGGCCGCTTTCTCAATATCTTCACGGCTGTACTGTTCGTTACGGGCGTAAGCGATATTGTTGGCGACGGTATCATTGAACAGATGCACGTTCTGTGAAACCAGCGCGACCTGATTACGCAGCGATCTGAGCGTGTATTCGCGCAGATCATGTCCATCCATCAGGATCTCGCCCTGCTGAATATCATAAAAACGGGTCATCAGGCTGGCAATGGTCGATTTACCCGAGCCAGAGCGGCCAACCAGCGCTACCGTTTTACCCGCAGGAATAGCGAGATTGATATTATGCAGCGCAGGCGTTTCACGCCCCGGATAGGTAAAGGTGACATTGCGGAACTCGATGTCTCCTTTCGCACGTTCAATCACGCGGGTTCCTTTATCCTCTTCCTGCTCGCTATCCAGAATAGAGAAAAGCGTCTGGCAGGCAGCCATACCACGCTGGAACTGGGCATTAACGTTTGTCAGTGATTTTAGCGGGCGCATCAGCGCAATCATTGATGAGAACACCACGGTGATGGTACCGGCGGTCAGGGTTTCCATCACGCTGGGGAAACTGGCGGCATAGAGCACAAAGGCCAGCGCCAGTGAGGCAATCAGCTGAATAATCGGGTCAGAAATAGAAGAGGCGGAAACCAGTTTCATGCCCTGCTGACGCATACGATTACTGACGCGGTTAAAGCGTTCATTCTCGACTTCCTGGCCACCAAAAATCAGCACCTCTTTATGCCCTTTCAGCATCTGTTCGGCGCTGGTGGTCACGTGCCCCATGGTGTTCTGCATACTCTTACTGATGTTTCTGAAGCGCTTTGACACGGTACGAATGGCAAAAGAGACAATCGGTGCCAACAGGATCAGGATCAGTGAAAGCTGCCAGCTGTAGTAGAACATCATGATGAACAGGCCGATGATGGAGGCCCCTTCGCGTACCACGGTGACCAGCGCGCTTGAGGAAGAGGAAGCCACCTGTTCAGAGTCATAGGTAATGCGGGAGAGCAGCGTCCCGGTTGACTGCTGATCGAAGAACGCCACCGGCATCCCCATCATATGACCAAACAGGCGACGTCGCATGCTCATCACCACGTTTCCGGATACCCAGGAGATGCAGTAGCTGGAGATATAACTGGTAACGCCACGGATTAACATTAACCCAATAACCGCAAAAGGCATCCAAAGCAGCACGGAAGAGTCGGCCTTGCCAAAACCGTCATCCAGTAACGGTTTCAGCAGTGACAGCATTAATGTATCTCCCGCTGCGTTCAATACCAGTGCTACTGCTGCCACAATTAAGCCCGGTTTGAACGGTTTGATCATTGGCCAGAGGCGACGGAATGTTTGCCAGGTGGAGAGATCTTTTTCCTGATGCATTATTTAACCAGCTTTAATTGAAATAGCCGCTTATTCTACCTGGAATCACGTGGTACGCCAAACCACTGATGATACCAACGGCCCATTATTTGCGTTCTGAACCCCCTAACCTGCCAATTTTGCTGGTAAAACCCTATGCTGACCTGCCCTTCAAGGGCGGTGTCGTACCAGTGGTAATGGTTATGTTTGTAGCGGGATATCACTTTATCAGCAGGTAATTTCCATGCGCTGTAACGTGCGGCAGAGGCCAGCGCGACCTCGCCCCGCACGGCCCGGAGAAAGGGGGGAACCGAAGAGGTTTTACTGCCGTGATGGGGAACCTGCAAAATATCTGCCCGCAGCTTTTTACGCTTCAGCCTTACCAGTTCAAGCTCAGCCCTGGCTTCAATATCCCCTGTCAGCAGCACCTGCCGTTTGCCATCGGAGATTTTAATTACGCAGGATTGATTATTTCCTGCCTCTTTTTGCCCTGGCGGCGGCCAGAGGACCTCAAAAGCGAGCTGCTGCCAGCGCCAGCTTGTTCCCTCTTCGCACGGCTGCTCACCATTTTTTCCTGCTCCGCGATGGACGGTTGCGCCAGGAAAAGCAGAGTGAAGGGTGTCGAAACCTCCAATATGGTCGAGATGATTGTGGCTGAGGATAATATGTTTAACTTGCAACCCCTGCCAGCGGAGCCAGGGCAGGATCTGGCTTTGCGCCGCATCCCCGCCCTGCCAGCGATTGCCGGTATCATAGATCACCGCTTCTCCCCGCGCTGAGATCACGACAGCCAGGCCGTGGCCGATATCCAGCATATCCATACGCCATTCAGGTTTTACCGCGCTCAGCCGCCAGCAAGCCATTGATAAGCATAATCCCAGCAAGGTAACTGGAGAAGTCCGCCACCAGCAGAATCGCCAGGCAAGAACCGCTGTCCACGCCAGCAAGCTGAGCAGCAGAGCCTGATAATTCAGCTCCACCCAACCAGTGGGAAGATGGCTGAGAGGCGTGAATACTCCTTGCAGAGAAGAGTCTGCCAGCCACCACAACAGCTGGCTCAGAACAGGGATGGGCAACGACGCCAGCGCACAAAGGATCAAGGGCACGGTCACCAGCGTAACCACCGGAACCGCCCAGAGGTTAGCCAGCAGGGCAGTGAGACTTATGCCATGAAAAATCAGTAACTGCACGGGCATCAGTAACAGAAACAGCCCAACCTGGAGATGCAAAAGCTGAAGGAGCAGCCAGCGTTTTTTATGGTTAAACCGGCAGGGTAAAGGAAACCAGCTAAACCATAACATCAATCCGGCGACCGCTATGGCTGAAAGCCACAAACTCTCTGAAAGGATGCTTAAGGGATCAAAAAACAGGATCAAAGCGATGCAGATCCCCCAGACCTGCCAGTTATCGCAGCGCACGCCTTTTAAGCGGATCATGTACCAGAGGGAAACGGCAAGCATGGCCCGCATCGCTGGCGGGTTACAGCCTGAAAGCCAGGTATAAGTCAGGGCAACCAGCAGGCCACAAAATAGCGGGAAGCGGTAGCCTGTCCAGTGCGCAGGAAAACCAAGCTGTAATCCCCTGGCAAACAGCCAGCCGACGCTGGCAGCCAGGCTGATATGCATGCCGGAAATTGCCATCAGATGCGCCGTTCCGGTCTCTCTCAGTAGTTGAGTAATCTCCTGGCTCAGCTCTCCCCGTTCGCCAAATGCCAGAGCGGAAAGGACAGCCTGCCAGCGTAACTCACCGTAAAACATCCGGCTTCGCTGAATAATCTTATGCCGCCAGCCGCATTCGCTGTTAAGCATCTTCAGGCTGAGAACCCTGCCTGTAAGCGGCGTACCCATTGCTACGGCAAAACGCTGGGCATCAAATCCGCCTTCATTCAGTCGGGCATGAACCGGTTTGAGATTAAGTGCCATTAACCACTTCTGGCCGCTACAGAATTTTTCGGCCATGCCCTTTGTACTAACCAGAACATAAATTGGTGGGAAAAGCTGTTTACCGGCCAGGCTGGTGATACGGAGTTTTAGTCGCTCAGCGTCTGGCAGAACCTGCTCTACTTTTACGGTAACGTCTGAGTGTTTACCCGTAAGCGCATTAATTTGTCCTGTCAGCGTTCTTGCAGCCATTACCCCCCAGACAAAAAGTAACAGAAAGAGGGCAATATCTTTCGTTCCTTTGCCACCGGACCAAAGTAGCAGGCACGCAAGCACAATCGCTATGATGTCGTAACGTGGCGCTGGAAGATGCGGCAGTATAAGCAGGGGTAACGTAGCGATTATCGTCCACATCGCCAGTCGGCTGAGGCTGTAGGGCATAACGGCTCTCCTTTTCCGTTCGGCCACTCTATCGCGCTGCTGTTAACTTAGCAGCAAGAGGAATAAAAACCCTGGAGCTACGCCCTGTCCATGCGAACCCGATTTCATGCTTATCATTTTCATTGCGCGCCCGCCCGCACCTCTCTCAGATTGCAGGCAAAAAAAAACGACACCGAAGTGTCGTTTTATTGCGTAATGCTCAGCGTTAGCCGTAAATATTTGCGCGGTCACGCAGCTCTTTACCTGGCTTGAAGTGTGGAACGTATTTCCCTTCCAACTCCACTTTGTCACCCGTTTTCGGGTTACGACCAGTGCGGGGCGCGCGATAGTGCAAAGAAAAACTGCCGAAACCCCGGATTTCAATGCGTTCGCCCTGCGCCAAAGTGGTCGCCATGTGCTCAAGCATCTCTTTAACCGCATCCTCAACGACTTTCGCCGGAATATGAGAGTGCTGGCCAGCAAGTCTTTCAATAAGTTCTGACTTGGTCATAAATCCTCCGGTTAATTCCTGTTGGAAAAGCTCTGACAGTATCGGCTATATCAGGGCAGCTTGCACTGCCCTGTTGCAAAAGCAATTACTCGCCTTTAGCTGCTTTGAATGCTTCAGCCATAGCGTTAGAGAAGTTACCGTCTTCCTGTTTAGTGTTGTTAACAGTAGCGATGGCTTCTTTCTCGTCAGCCTGGTCTTTTGCACGTACAGAGAGGCTAACAACGCGGTTTTTACGATCAACACCGGTGAATTTGGCTTCAACATCGTCACCAACATTCAGAACCAGAGTTGCATCTTCAACGCGGTCAACTGAAGCTTCAGAAGCGCGCAGGTAACCTTCAACGCCGTCTGCCAGTTCAACCGTAGCGCCTTTCGCGTCAACAGCAGTCACTTTACCGTTAACAATAGCACCTTTCTTGTTCAGAGAGATGTAGTTGTTGAACGGATCTTCTGCCAGCTGCTTAACGCCAAGGGAGATGCGCTCGCGCTCTGCGTCAACTTGCAGAACAACAGCAGCGATTTCGTCGCCTTTCTTGTATTCACGCACTGCTTCTTCTCCGGTAGCGTTCCAGGAGATGTCAGAGAGGTGAACCAGGCCGTCGATACCGCCGTCCAGGCCGATGAAGATACCGAAGTCAGTGATTGACTTGATTTTACCTTCAACACGGTCGCCCTTGTTGTGGGTTTCTGCAAACTGCTGCCATGGGTTAGATTTGCACTGCTTCAGACCCAGGGAGATACGACGACGTTCTTCGTCGATATCCAGAACCATAACTTCAACAACATCGCCAACGTTAACAACTTTGGACGGATGGATGTTTTTGTTGGTCCAATCCATTTCTGAAACGTGTACCAGGCCTTCAACGCCTTCTTCGATTTCAACGAAGCAGCCGTAATCGGTCAGGTTGGTCACACGGCCAGTCAGGCGGGTGCCTTCCGGGTAACGCTTAGCGATAGCGACCCAAGGATCTTCGCCCAGCTGTTTCAGACCCAGAGAAACACGAGTACGCTCGCGGTCGAACTTCAGCACTTTAACAGTGATTTCGTCGCCAACGTTGACAATTTCGCTTGGATGCTTAACGCGTTTCCATGCCATGTCAGTGATGTGCAGCAGGCCATCAACGCCGCCCAGATCAACGAATGCACCGTAGTCAGTCAGGTTCTTAACGATACCCTTAACTTCCATGCCTTCCTGCAGGTTTTCCAGCAGCTGATCGCGCTCTGCGCTGTTTTCGGATTCGATAACGGCACGACGTGAAACCACCACGTTGTTACGTTTCTGATCCAGCTTGATGACTTTGAATTCAAGCTCTTTGCCTTCCAGGTGCAGCGTATCGCGCACTGGACGGACATCAACCAGGGAACCTGGCAGGAACGCACGAATGCCGTTCAGCTCAACAGTGAAGCCGCCCTTGACTTTGCCGTTGATAACACCGGTAACGGTTTCAGCTTCTTCATAAGCTTTTTCCAGCGTGATCCAAGCTTCGTGACGTTTAGCTTTCTCACGGGACAGCAGAGTTTCACCGAAGCCGTCTTCTACAGCATCCAGAGCTACGTCAACTTCGTCGCCAACCTGGATTTCCAGTTCGCCAGCTGCGTTTTTGAACTGCTCTGCAGGAATTGCAGATTCAGATTTCAGGCCCGCATCAACCAGAACGATGTCTTTGTCGATAGAGACAACAACACCACGAACGATGGAACCCGGACGGGTTTCGATTTCTTTCAGGGACTCTTCAAAGAGTTGAGCAAAAGATTCAGTCATATTGATAATCTTATGGATTCTTCAATTTAACGTCCACCTGACATCCTGCCGGGTGGGGTTGTTTCACATGCCCCATGACGTCCATATCAAAGGGTTAAAGGATTCTGTCGGACCCTGAGGCCCGGATTTCACTGCGGCAACGATAACGTTTTACGCGCATAATTAAGCGCAGTTTCAATAACTTGCTCAATTGACATGCTGGTTGAATCCAGCACCAGCGCATCGTTTGCCGGTATCAGTGGCGCAATGGCGCGATTACGATCGCGATCATCACGTTCTTTTATCTCAGATAAAAGGCGCTCAAAGTTAACACTAAAGCCTTTTTCCTGCAACTGTAGCATACGCCTGTGTGCGCGCTCTTCCGAACTGGCATCAAGGAAGATTTTTACTGGCGCATCCGGAAAGACCACGGTGCCCATGTCACGCCCATCAGCAATTAAGCCTGGCGCATCACGGAAGGCGCGCTGGCGACGAAGCAGAGCTTCGCGAACCCGGGGAAAAGCCGCTACTTTAGAGGCCGTGTTGCTGACATCCTGAGTGCGAATTTCGCTTGTGACATCTTCCCCTTCCAGGATGACCTGCATTTCTCCCCCGGTAGAGACAAAGCGAACGTCAAGGTGCGCCGCGATCGGCACTAATGCCTCTTCAGAAGTGATATCCACCTGATGATGCAAAGCGGCCAGCGCCAGTACGCGGTAAATCGCGCCCGAATCCAGAAGGTGCCATTGCAAGGCTTCCGCCATTGCTTTACATAAGGTCCCTTTACCCGCACCACTTGGGCCATCAATGGTGATCACCGGGGCTATAGCCGTCATGTCGTTCTCCTGTCGGTGGAATGCCTGTTGCCTGCTCAGACAAATATCGACGCGCATTATACGCTGCTATAGCTATGATCGTTACCCTTTAAGCATAGTCGCGATCAAATTAATAAGAGGGAATAGCGCGCTTCAGGAGGGAGAAACCTTGCAGGACGTGAGTCAGCTCGCAATCCGCCGCACCGAAATGCAGCGGTTTTGCAGATTTATGCCAGTTTGCTGATGCGGGCCAGCTGCTCAAAATAGTCGGGGAACGTTTTTGCCGTACATTTGGGATCAAGAATGGTTACCGGCGTGGAGGACAACGCCACCAGCGAGAAACACATTGCCATACGGTGATCATTATAGGTGCCAATTTCAGCAAACTTAATCGTTTCAGGCGGCGTCACGCGGATGTAGTCGTGCCCTTCCTCAACTTCAGCGCCTACCTTACGCAGTTCATTGGCCATTGCAGCCAGGCGATCCGTCTCTTTCACGCGCCAGTTGTAGATGTTACGCATCACCGTAGTGCCTTTGGCGAAGAGCGCTGCGGTAGCGATAGTCATCGCGGCATCCGGAATATGATTCATATCGAGATCGATGGCGTTCAGCTCACCGCGGGTACAGGCAATATAGTCATCGCCCCACTCCACCACCGCACCCATTTTCTCCAGTACGTCAGCAAAGCGAATATCACCCTGCATGCTGTTGCGGCCAATACCGGTTACTTTTACCGTACCGCCCTTGATGGCCGCCGCCGCCAGGAAATAGGAAGCAGAAGAGGCATCCCCTTCCACCAGATAGTCTCCCGGCGAAACATAGTGCTGATTGCCGCTAATCTGGAACACGCCGTAGCTGTCGTTCACCACTTCCACGCCAAAGGTGCGCATCAGGTTCAGCGTGATATCAATATAGGGTTTTGAAACCAGATCGCCTTTAATGACAATTTTGGTGTCATTCGGTGCCAGCGGTGCGGTCATCAGCAGCGCTGTAAGGAACTGGCTTGAAACGCTGCCATCCACTGAGACTTCGCCACCCTTAAAGCCGCCCTTAAGATGCAGAGGGGGATAATCAGTCTGCTCAAGGTAGTCGATTTCAGCCCCACCCTGACGCAGGGCATCCACCAGATGGCCAATTGGGCGCTCTTTCATCCGTGGCTCACCGGTCAACACTATATCGTTCTCACCCAGGCAAAGCGCCGCGGCCAGAGGGCGCATGGCCGTCCCCGCATTTCCTAAAAAGAGTTCTGTTGGGCCTTCTGCATGCAGAGGAGCGCCCTGACCCACCACTTCGCAGACAGTCCGGTCTTGTGAGAGCGTAAAGCTGACGTTAAGCGCTTTCAGCGCCGTCAACATATGGCGTACATCATCGCTGTCCAACAGATTGGTCAGACGCGTGGTGCCTTTTGCCAGTGCTGCCAGCAGTAAAGCGCGGTTAGAAACGCTTTTCGAGCCGGGCAGATTAACGGTGCCGTCTACCAGCGCAATAGGTTGTAAGGTCAGGGATTCCTGCATGTGAAACATATTCTCCATATAAAATGCAAAGAAACCCCGCAGCTTCGCAGGGTTTCAGACTTTAAACGCCAGCGCCGGATGATTAACCGTGGCGGCGCTCAAAATCAATCATGAAATCAGTCAGTGCCTGCACGCCTTCCAGCGGCATCGCATTGTAAATTGAGGCGCGCATTCCGCCCACTACACGGTGGCCTTTCAGCGCATGCAGCCCGGCGGCGAAAGATTCTTCCAGGAAGGTGTTATCCAGAGCGGCATCCGCCAGCTGGAAAGGCACGTTCATACGTGAACGGTTAGCCAGAGCCACTTCGTTGCGGTAGAAATCGCTGCTATCAATAGTGCCATACAGCAGATCGGCTTTAGCCTGGTTACGCTTGTCCAGCTCACTGACACCACCCTGCTCTTTCAGCCATTTGAAGACTAAACCAGAGAGATACCAGGCAAAGGTTGGTGGCGTATTGAACATCGAATCATTGTCGCTGAGCACCTGGTAATCCAGGATGGAAGGCAGCTCTTTTTTAGCCTTGCCCAGCAGATCTTCACGTACCACAACCAGCGTCAGGCCAGCGGGACCGATGTTTTTCTGCGCGCCGGCATAAATCACACCATAACGGTTGATATCCAGAGGCGTGGACAAAATGGTTGAGGAGAGATCGGCCACCACTACTTTATCGCCGAAATCTGGCTCTTCATTAATGGCAATGCCGTCAATAGTTTCATTCGGGCAATAGTGGACATAGGCCGCGTCGTCCGAAATAGCCCAGCTACTCATCGGGGTGATAGCTCGCAGGCCATCAACCGTGGTCTTCGCTTCAATGACGTTTGGCGTGCAATATTTCAGCGCTTCTTTTATTGCGCTGTGTGCCCAGTAACCGCCATCAACATAGTCAGCCGTGGTCTTGCTACCCAACAGATTCATGGGAACAGCGGCAAACTGCGCGCGCGCGCCACCGTGACAGAACAGGACTTTGTAGTTCGAAGGGATTTTCAGCAGGTCGCGAAAATCCTTTTCAGCCTCTTCAGCTACCTGCATAAATTCTTTGCTGCGATGGCTGATCTCCATCACGGAAGTTCCCAGGCCCTGCCAGTTACGCAGCTCCTGTTCAGCACGACGCAAAACTTCTGCCGGCAGCATCGCCGGGCCGGAGCTAAAATTGAAAACCTGACTCATTTCCCCTCACCACTTTCTCAGTTCAATCGATGTCGATTCTGCTATCGGTTTTATCATTGCCCTTCTCTGGCTGCAATGTTTTATCCGGTCAGCCGACCAGTTCCGGAAAGATGCGCTGTGGCGCAGGCACGAATTTCCCCCCTCGCATAGCGAATCCAGAAGAAACCCCGTATCATTGCGCCCTTTCTGCACAACCCAAAACAAGTGGGCACTATGACGCAAACGTATATTCCAGGCAAAGACGCCGCGTTGGAAGACTCCATCGCACGCTTTCAGCAAAAATTAGAGGATCTGGGCTTTAATATTGAAGAAGCCTCCTGGCTGAACCCGGTTCCTCATGTCTGGTCGGTACATATCCGCGACCGTGACTGCCCGCTCTGTTTTACTAACGGTAAAGGTGCCAGCAAGAAAGCGGCTCTGGCCTCTGCGCTGGGCGAATATTTCGAGCGCCTCTCCACGAACTACTTTTTTGCCGATTTCTGGCTGGGCAACAAAATCGCTAACGGTGACTTTGTTCATTATCCCAACGAAAAATGGTTCCCACTGCCGGAAGATGACAGCCTGCCAGCCGGTATCCTCGATGAGCGCCTGAAAGCTTTTTACGACCCTGAGCAGGAAGTCAGCGCCAGCGATCTGATCGATTTGCAGTCCGGCAACGCCGACCGTGGGATCTGCGCCCTGCCGTTCACCCGTCAGTCCGATCTGCAAACCGTCTATATCCCGATGAACATCATTGGCAATCTCTACGTTTCTAACGGGATGTCTGCCGGGAACACCGCTAATGAAGCCCGTGTGCAGGGGCTTTCTGAAGTCTTTGAACGCTACATTAAAAACCGGATCATTGCGGAGTCCATCAGCCTGCCGCTGATCCCTCAAGAGGTTATGGATCGTTACCCTGGTGTGGTGGAGTCTGTTGCCAAACTGGAAGCCGAAGGGTTCCCTATCTTCTCATATGATGCTTCCCTGGGCGGTCACTATCCGGTGATTTGCGTGGTGCTGTTTAATCCGGCAAACGGCACCTGCTTCGCCTCCTTTGGCGCGCACCCGGACTTTGGTGTCGCGCTGGAACGTACCGTGACGGAGCTGCTGCAAGGCCGCAGCCTGAAAGATCTGGATGTCTTTACGCCGCCTACGTTTGACGATGAAGAGGTGGCAGAGCATGCCAATCTGGAAACACACTTTATCGATTCAAGCGGCCTTATTTCCTGGGACATGTTCAAAGATGAGGCTGACTATCCCTTTGTGGACTGGAGCTTCAGCGGCACAACCGAAGAAGAATTCGCCACACTAATGGCGATTTTCAAAGCGGAAGATCGGGAAGTTTACATTGCCGATTACCAGCATCTGGACGTTTATGCCTGCCGCATCATCGTGCCGGGGATGTCTGATATCTATCCTGCTGAAGATCTGCTGCTGGCGAATAACAGCATGGGCGCTTATCTGCGCGAAACCTTGCTCTCTCTGCCCGAAACGCAGTGGGAAAAGGAAGATTATCTGGCGCTGATCGAGCGCCTGGATGAAGATGGTCACGACGACTTTACCCGCGTTCGTGAACTGCTTGGCCTGGCGACAGGGAAAGATAATGGCTGGTATACCCTGCGCATCGGCGAGCTGAAAGCGATGCTGGCGCTGGCGGGTGGCGACCTTGACCAGGCGTTGATCTGGACAGAGTGGACCATGGAGTTCAACAGCTCAATCTTCACCCCAGCCCGCGCTAACTATTATCGCTGCCTGCAAACCCTGCTGCTGTTAAGTCAGGAAGAAGAGCGCGATCCGGTGCAATACCATACGGCATTTGTCCGCATGTACGGTCTGGATGCGGTAGAAGCGGCCTCTGCCGCCATCAGCGGTGAAGCGCCTTTCTATGGCCTGCAAACTGTTGATGAAGATCTGATGGCTTTCCCTGCTCACCAGTCGCTACTGGCTGCCTATGAGAAACTCCAGCAGGCCAAACGCCTTAACTGGAAGTAACTTCTTCAGGCGGTCGGTGCTTCATTTAGCCGACCGCCTGCCTGACTTTTTTAAAATCTTTCATCAAAAGTTAAGGAAAGGTGAATTGAAAATTCGTTTTCATAAGTTCCTTAACCTTCCAGAAACAATCAAGCCGCTAACCTTGCCTTAACAAGGCGCATCTTGTGCTTTTTTCAACTTATTTTTAGACTTTTAAAAAGTATTTATACTTTAAATATCAAAGAGATAATATCAAAACCTTACAAAACAAGGGTGTTTAACGCCCACTACTCCGAACCAATATGATCCATATCAATTTCTAACCTATACTCCTTTGTTAGTATCTCGTCGTTGACTAATTTTGGGAGTAGTTAGTGTGAAAGCTGGCAACCCGTTTGACTTAATCGTCCCGTCTGAGATGGCTAAAATAGCCGAAGAAGCTGGCGTCTATAAAGCAACTAAAAAACCCTTCACCACCTTTTTCCTGGCCATTACGGCTGGTGTCTTTATCTCCATTGCTTTTGTCTTCTATATCACCGCAACGACCGGTTCAGCGCCTACAGGGCTGACAAAACTGGCAGGCGGCATCTGTTTTTCACTGGGTTTGATGCTGGTAGTGGTCTGTGGTGCCGACCTCTTCACCTCCACCGTGCTGACCATAGTGGCAAAAGCCAGCGGACGCATCACCTGGGCTCAGCTGGCGCGTAACTGGATCAACGTTTATGTGGGCAATTTTTTTGGCGCGATGTTTTTTGTTGCCCTGATCTGGTTTGCCGGCCAGGCGATGACAGCCAATGGTGCATGGGGGCTAAATGTTCTGCAAACGGCTGACCATAAAATGCACCATACTTTTATTGAAGCGGTTTGCCTGGGCACGCTGGCCAATCTGATGGTTTGCATGGCGATCTGGATGAGTTATTCCGGCCGTACCCTTACTGACAAAATGCTGGCGATGGTGCTTCCGGTTGCGATGTTTGTCGCTAGCGGGTTTGAGCACAGCATTGCAAATATGTTTCTTATCCCGCTGGCGATTATCATCCGCGACTTCTCTGGCCCCGAATTCTGGCAGGCTACTGGCACAACGGCCGCCCAATTTTCACATCTGACCGTCAGCAATTTTATCACTGATAACCTGATCCCCGTCACTATCGGCAATATCATCGGCGGAGGGTTCCTGGTAGGACTGACCTACTGGGTTATCTATCTGCGCGACGGCGACCAGCACTGATTAAGCACCTGCGGCCCACACAGCGGCAGGAACGACAGAACTCCACGTAATTAAGGTAGGTATCAAATGAGCGAGCACAACGAAAAACAGGCTGCGGCCTGGGAAAGCTTTGTACAGGGCGAATGGCAGAACAGCGTCAACGTGCGTGATTTCATTCAGAAAAACTATACCCCCTATGAAGGTGATGAGTCATTTCTGAGTGGCGCGACTGAAGCCACTACCGCCCTGTGGGATAAGGTGATGGAAGGCATCAAGCTGGAAAACCGTACCCATGCGCCGGTAGATTTTGATACCGACCTTGCCTCCACTATCACCTCTCATGATGCGGGCTACATCGATAAAAAACTGGAAACCATTGTTGGCCTGCAAACTGAAGCACCGCTGAAACGCGCGCTGATTCCGTTCGGCGGCATCAAAATGGTTGAAGGCTCCTGTAAAGTATATGGCCGTGAGCTGGATCCAGGCCTGAAAAAAGTCTTTACCGATTACCGCAAAACCCATAACCAGGGGGTGTTTGATGTCTATACACCGGACATTCTTCGCTGCCGTAAATCTGGCATCCTGACTGGTCTGCCGGATGCCTATGGTCGTGGTCGTATCATTGGTGACTACCGCCGCGTAGCGCTTTACGGCATTGATATGCTGATGAAGGACAAATTTGCACAGTTCTCCTCGCTACAGGCTGATATGGAAAATGGCGTGAACCTTGAAGCCACCATCCGCCTGCGTGAAGAGATTGCCGATCAGCATCATGCGCTGCAACAGATTAAAGAGATGGCGGCAAAATATGGCTGCGATATCTCAGGCCCTGCTACCACTGCTCAGGAAGCGGTGCAGTGGACCTACTTCGGTTATCTGGCGGCGGTGAAGTCTCAGAACGGCGCGGCTATGTCGTTTGGTCGTGTATCAACCTTCCTGGATATCTACATTGAACGTGACCTGAAAGCGGGTAAAATCACCGAACAGCAGGCGCAGGAGTTAATTGACCACCTGGTGATGAAACTGCGTATGGTTCGTTTCCTGCGCACCCCTGAGTATGATGAACTCTTCTCCGGTGACCCGATTTGGGCAACCGAATCGCTGGCCGGTATGGGCGTTGATGGTCGTACTCTGGTCACTAAAACCAGCTTCCGCTTCCTGAATACCCTCTACACTATGGGGCCTTCTCCGGAACCGAACATGACCATCCTGTGGTCTGAAAAACTGCCGCTGAATTTCAAAAAATTTGCAGCTAAAGTCTCTATCGATACATCATCCGTGCAGTATGAAAATGATGATCTGATGCGTCCTGACTTTAACAATGATGATTACGCTATCGCCTGCTGCGTCAGCCCAATGATCGTCGGCAAACAGATGCAGTTCTTTGGCGCCCGCGCTAACCTGGCAAAAACCATGCTCTACGCTATCAACGGCGGCGTGGATGAAAAAATGAAAATGCAGGTGGGTCCGAAAGAAGCTCCAATGATGGACGAAGTGCTGGACTACACCAAAGTGATGGAACGCATGGATCACTTTATGGACTGGCTGGCTAAGCAGTATGTGACCGCGCTGAATATCATTCACTATATGCATGACAAATACAGCTACGAAGCCTCGCTGATGGCGCTGCATGACCGCGACGTCTATCGCACTATGGCTTGTGGTATTGCGGGCCTTTCTGTAGCAGCGGACTCTCTCTCTGCGATTAAATATGCCAAAGTCTCCACCATTCGCGATGAAGATGGTCTGGCAGTAGACTTTAAAATTGAAGGTGAATACCCGCAGTTTGGTAACAATGATGCACGCGTGGATGATATCGCCTGCGACCTGGTCGAACGGTTTATGAAAAAAATTCAGAAACTACAGACTTACCGTAACGCGGTACCAACCCAGTCGGTGCTCACTATCACTTCTAACGTGGTGTATGGTAAGAAAACAGGTAATACCCCGGATGGCCGCCGCGCTGGTGCACCTTTTGGACCAGGTGCCAACCCTATGCATGGCCGTGACCAGAAAGGAGCTGTCGCCTCTCTGACCTCCGTGGCTAAACTGCCCTTTGCCTACGCAAAAGACGGCATCTCTTATACTTTCTCCATCGTGCCAAACGCGCTGGGTAAAGATGATGATGTACGTAAAGCGAATCTGGCCGGTTTGATGGATGGTTACTTCCACCACGAAGCCAGTATTGAAGGCGGTCAGCATCTGAACGTCAACGTCATGAACCGTGAGATGCTGCTGGAGGCGATGGAAGATCCTGAAAAATATCCACAGCTGACTATCCGCGTATCCGGTTATGCCGTTCGCTTTAACTCTTTAACCAAAGAGCAGCAGCAGGATGTGATTACCCGTACCTTTACTCAGAGCATGTAATTTTCTGAGTAATCAGAGGCTCCACTCCGGTGGAGCCTCACAAGTCTTGTTTGCCAGCCCTACCGGTTTCGTGAGGCTGGCAAAACAGACTTAACGCAGCTTAAAGACTGCGTACCTGCCTGAGGGCGGGTCTACCGTGGAGAATTCATCGCAATGTCAGTCAAAGGTCGCATCCACTCATTCGAATCCTGCGGTACCGTCGACGGTCCCGGCATCCGTTTTATCACCTTCTTTCAGGGCTGCCTGATGCGCTGCCTCTATTGCCATAACCGCGATACCTGGGATACCCACGGCGGCAAAGAGGTTACCGTTGAGGAGCTGATGAAGGACGTTGTCTCTTACAGGCACTTTATGAATGCCTCTGGCGGCGGCGTCACCGCTTCCGGAGGTGAGGCCATTCTTCAGGCTGAGTTTGTCCGGGACTGGTTCCGGGCCTGCCATGCGGAAGGCATCCACACCTGTCTGGATACCAATGGCTTTGTCCGCCGCTACGATCCGGTGATTGATGAACTGCTTGAAGTTACCGATCTGGTGATGCTTGATCTCAAGCAGATAAACGATGATGTGCACCAGATCCTGGTAGGCGTATCCAATCATCGTACGCTGGATTTCGCCCGCTATCTCTCCAGGAAAAAAATCCGCACCTGGATCCGCTATGTTGTGGTGCCGGGCTATTCCGATGATGATGATTCAGCCCATCGTCTGGGAGAGTTTACCCGTGATATGGGTAACGTGGAAAAAATCGAGCTGCTGCCCTATCACGAACTTGGCAAACATAAATGGGTGGCAATGGGCGAGGAATATAAGCTGGATGGCATCCATCCCCCGAAAAAAGAGACCATGGATCGCGTTAAAGGCATTCTGGAAGGTTACGGCCATAAAGTGATGTACTGAATTATCAGCGACTGAATAAATAAAAATGGAGCCAGCAGGCTCCATTTTTTTCGTCTGTCACTCAGGCATGAGCCACAGGGGTGGCCTGCTTGTCCGCTTTGCGTAACAGCATCATCAGGTAGATAAATGCGACCGCAGCGATCATCACAAACAGCACGCGATCGGAGTAGTTTTGCATCAGGGCAGAGGTCATCGCCGGGCCTATCAGGCTGCCAATGGTGTAACTCAGCAGTAAAGCCTGATTCATTGCCACCAGCTCATGGTGCGCAACCTTTTCGCAAGCCCATGACATTGCCACCGGATAAAGCGTAAAACCCGCACAGCCCAGCACGAACAGAGCGGGAGCCATCGCGGCGTTACCCAACATAGCAATGGCACCCAGGATCACCACGAAGACCTGAACGCGCAGTACCAGCAGGCGGCCATAGCGGTCGGCCAGACGCCCTACCGGCCACTGCCCTACGATTCCAGCGCTGACCATCAGCGCCATCCAGTATCCCACCGTGGCATCATTCATGCCCTGGTGAGAAAGATAAAGCGGCATCAGACCATACAGCGATCCCAGCAGGATCCCTGAAATAATGCAGCCATTAATGCCCAGTCTCGCACTGCGGCGGCGCAACATTGGCCACATGCGGCCAGGCGCTGCCTCTTCGTCATTACCTTTCGCAGTGATCCTGGCGAAGACCAGCGGCAGAATAGCCGCCAACACCACGCCCGTTACCCACGGCAGCACATGCAGCAAATCGGTGGAAACTTTACTCACTAACAGCTGCCCGGCTACGGTGCCGAGGTAATAAACAATCATATAAGCGGCCAGCAGCTGACCACGATTGCGAAGCGTACCGCTGCATAACAGCGCGCTTTCCACCACCACCCAGATCACAGCACAGCCGATACCGGCAACGAACCGCCACAGCGTCCAGGCCCAGAAACCGCTCTCCAGCCCGAGCGCCGCAGTCGCTACGGCGAACAGTAATGAAGCGATATAATAACTGCGATTAAAGCCAAGCGTTTTTATTGTCCAGCCTGCCAGCAGCGTTCCGGCCAGGTTGCCGGTGTAATAGGAAGAGCTTACGACACCCACTTGCCAGGTAGGCAACAGATCATGGGTCAGCCAGAGCGGAACCAGCGTATTCAGCACGGCAATAGAAACCGTCATCAGCAAAAGGCCGCAAAGCAGCACAATAACAGGGCGTGACCAGATGGACATTTTTAGTGGAAATACCAGGGAGGAGAAGATTTTGCGCGAATAATGCCATTAGAAAAAATATTGTCAACGGCACACTTTTTATCGCAGCACAATTTGCTGTGAACCGATTTAATTTTTTTATCTACAGTGACTTAGAAGGTAGGATTATTCGCAGCGGCAACCTGTTATCTTAATGAAAATCAGGCTTTTAGCCTTTACAGCCCGTTTGCTGTCGATAACATTTCTTTTTGATAGTTAAAAAAAAACCTGCGGGTTGTCCACAGGTTTTTTTTAGCAGCCAGAATCAGGGGTTAGCCGATAAAATCCAGGCCTTTCATATAAGGCTTCAGCACTTCCGGAACCGCAATACGTCCATCAGCCTGCTGATAGTTTTCCAACACTGCCACCAGCGTACGGCCTACGGCCAGGCCAGAGCCGTTAAGGGTATGCACCAGACGAGGTTTCTTCTCGGTTTTAGTGCGGCAGCGAGCCTGCATACGACGCGCCTGGAAATCACCCATATTGGAACAGGAAGAGATCTCGCGATAGGTATCCTGGGCTGGCAGCCAGACTTCCAGATCGTAGGTTTTGCAGGAGCCAAAGCCCATATCACCGGTGCACAGCAGCACTTTACGGTAAGGCAGGTTCAGCAGCTGCAATACTTTCTCAGCGTGGCCCACCAGCTCTTCCAGCGCATCCATGGAGTCTTCAGGGCGGGTGATCTGCACCATTTCAACCTTGTCGAACTGATGCATACGGATAAGCCCACGCGTATCACGACCATAGGCGCCCGCTTCAGAACGGAAGCAAGGCGTATGAGCGGTGAACTTCAGCGGTAAAGACTCTTCTTCAAGGATCTCATCACGCACCATATTGGTCAGCGGCACTTCAGAAGTTGGGATCAGCGCATAATCACTGCTGGAGGCCTCTTCTTCAAGCGGACGAGTATGGAACAGATCTTCACCAAACTTAGGCAGCTGACCGGTACCGTACAAAGAGGTATGGTTTACCAGATAAGGCACATAAGTTTCCAGGTAGCCATGCTGCTCTGTATGCAGATCCAACATAAACTGGCTCAGGGCACGGTGCATCAGGGCAATCTGCCCCTGCATCACCACAAAGCGTGAACCGGTGAGTTTAACACCCATGGCAAAATCGAGGCCGGAAGCCTTTTCGCCCAGTTCTACGTGGTCACGCACGGCAAAATCAAAGGCGCGTGGTGTTCCCCAACGGCTGATCTCCAGATTTTCACTGTCGTCTTTACCCAGCGGGACTTCATCAGCCGGGAGGTTAGGGATAGCTGAAGCCATTTCACGAATGGCATTCTGAAGTTCGTCCAGTTCCGCTTTGGCCGCGTCCAGGCGTTCGCCCAGCGCGTTCACTTCCTGACGTAATGGCTCGATATCTTCCCCACGCGCCTTGGCCTGCCCGATAGATTTGGATCGGGAGTTACGTTCCGCCTGCAAAGATTCCGTTTCTACCTGTAGAACTTTGCGACGTTCTTCCTGAGAACGCAGCGTTTCAACGTCAAGCTTAAAGCCCCGGCGTGCCAGTTTTTCAGCGACTGCGTCTGGCTCATTACGCAGCAGATTGGGATCGAGCATGCTTGTCCTGTGAATATTTTTTTGAGTGAATGAGGGACGCATCCGGCGCGCGAATGCGTTGAATTCCTTGCTAACCTTACCGCAACGTCACATTCAACGATAGCGTTTTGTCGGGCTATTTTGATCCTGCTCAGCCAGCCAGGCGAGCTTTTCACCAATCTTTCCTTCAAGGCCACGGGAAGTTGGTCGGTAGTAACGCGTTTGTGCCATTTCAGGCGGGAAGTAATCCTCGCCTGCGGCGTAGGCGTTGGGTTCATCGTGTGCGTAGCGATACTCCGCCCCCAACCCCATCTCTTTCATCAGCTTAGTGGGCGCGTTCCGCAGATGTTCTGGTACGTCAAAATCGGGGTTATCACGCGCATCGCGCATCGCTGCCTTGAACGCGGTATACACGGCATTGCTTTTTGGTGCGCACGCTAAATAGACAATAGCCTGCGCAATAGCCCTTTCCCCCTCTGCGGGGCCAACACGTGTAAAGCAATCCCAGGCTGAGATGGCAACCTGCATGGCGCGCGGGTCCGCATTGCCTACATCTTCAGAGGCGATTGCCAGTAAACGCCGCGCCACATAGAGGGGATCGCCCCCCGCCGTGATGATGCGGGCATACCAGTAGAGAGCGGCATCCGCAGAAGAGCCGCGCACAGATTTATGCAGCGCAGAGATCAAGTCGTAATAACGATCGCCTTTATTATCAAAACGGGCGCTGCGCTCGCCAGAGACTTCGTTAAGTAATTTAGCCGTCAGCTCGCGTCTGCCTTTGCTGTTCACCTCGGCCATGTCCGCCATCATTTCCAGCGTATTCAGGGCGCGACGGGCATCGCCATTGACTAACTCAGCCACCATGCGCCGGGTATCCGCAGGCAGAACAATGTTCTCCTTACCGTATCCACGTTCGCTGTCTTTCATTGCCTGATCCAGCACTATTTCAATGTCGTCACTGGTCAGGGATTTCAGCAGATAGACGCGCGCGCGGGAAAGCAGCGCCGAGTTGAGTTCGAAAGAGGGATTTTCAGTAGTGGCGCCAATAAAGGTGATGGTGCCATCTTCGATATGCGGCAGGAAAGCATCCTGCTGGCTTTTATTAAACCGGTGTACTTCGTCCACAAACAGGATGGTGCGGCGACCAGCCTCCCGATTCTGTCTGGCTCGCTCAATCGCCTCGCGGATCTCCTTTACCCCCGAGGTCACGGCAGAGATGCGTTCAACATCAGCCTGACCATAGCGACCAATAATTTCTGCCAGCGTGGTTTTACCGGTGCCTGGCGGCCCCCACAGGATCATCGAGTGAAGATGACCGGCCTCAATCGCTCGCGGCAGAGGTTTTCCAGCAGCCAGCAAGTGTTGCTGACCGATATATTCAGCCAGGGTACGTGGCCGCATACGCGCGGCCAGAGGCTGAAATTCGTTGTGGGAGAAGTCCAGAGACAGATTGCTCAAGCTAACCTCACTGACGCTGATCGTCCACCGTCACGCCTTTTGGCGGTGTAAACTGGAATTTGCTGGCTTCAACGGCCCCATTTTGCTGGGTTTTAAGCGTATAGCTGCTGCGCTGTCCATCCTGCTCTACGGCGCTGAACTGATTAATGGTGCCATTGCCAGAGACATTGATGGTGAACTGTTTCAGGTTGCCGTCAGCGGATTTGGGCGTCAGTTCAAAACTGTCACCCTGCTGCTTGATATTGTACTGCTTCCAGTCGCTGCCCTGGTTACGTGCAATCAGCATAAAAGGCGTGTTGCTGGTAGCATCTTTCAGCCAGGTAGCGCTGACCTGCTCAACAAACGGATTATAGAACCACAGCGTTTTACCGTCAGAGATCAGTACGCTTTCATCCGGTGCAGTCATATGCCAGTTAAAGAGGTTAGGACGCTTAACCCACAGCTCTCCTTCTCCATCCTGAACGGACTGGCCGCTGCCGTCGGTGACTTTCTGGGTGAAGCTGGCGTGGAAGCTTTTTACTTTACCCAGACGCTGCTGTAGGTCGGATGACGCATCAGCCAGTACGCTGGCGGAAGCAAAAGCGGCAATCAGAGAGCAGGAAATCATTAACTTTTTCATTACGGCATCCTTATTAAAACTTTTCTATCCCGAAGAGCGGGTAAGCCCGGAGGATAACTGTAACCAGGCACAGGCGAATGCAACAGGGGATCCGCCTGAATATTTCGTGCAATTAAGTGAGATATGGGGACGGAGTGCCGAAACTCAACGGGCCGGATTACCCCGGCCCGTTATTTACAGCAGCACTACATCTCATGCGGCGGCGGCGAAAGTACCTCGCGGTTGCCGTTATGGCCTGGCGAGGAAACAATGCCCTGCGCTTCCATCTGCTCAATGATGCGTGCCGCCCGGTTATAGCCGATACGGAACTGACGCTGGACGCCCGAAATAGAGGCCCGACGTTTTTCCACCACAAAGCCCACGGCCTGATCGAACAATGGATCCAGCTCTTCATCGCCATCAAGGCCAGCACCGCCTTCGCTCTCTTCGCCAGCGGTGATGCTTTCGATGTACTGTGGACGTCCCCGCGCTTTCCAGTCCTGCACGACCGCATGCACTTCCTGATCCCGTACGAATGCGCCGTGAACACGCACCGGCATTGAGGAGTTTGGCGGCATGTACAACATATCCCCCATGCCCAGCAGCGACTCTGCGCCCGCCTGATCCAGAATGGTACGTGAGTCGATTTTACTGGAAACGGTAAAGGCGATACGCGTCGGGATATTGGCCTTAATCAGACCGGTGATCACATCCACGGACGGACGCTGCGTAGCCAGCACCAGGTGGATCCCTGCCGCACGCGCTTTCTGCGCCAGACGGGCAATCAGCTCTTCAACTTTTTTGCCCACGGCCATCATCAGGTCGGCAAACTCATCCACCAGCACCACGATGTAAGGCAGTTTTTCCAGCACCGGTGGCGTGGCATCCATGCTGTCACCCGGCTTCCAGAACGGATCCGGGATTGGGCGGCCCATCGCTTCTGCCTGCTCCACCTTCTCGTTATAACCGGCAAGGTTACGAACGCCCAGCGCGGACATCAGCTTATAACGACGTTCCATTTCACCCACACTCCAGCGCAGCGCGTTCGCCGCATCTTTCATGTCGGTGACCACCTCAGTTAACAGGTGAGGAATGCCTTCATAGACCGAGAGTTCCAGCATTTTCGGGTCAATCATGATAAAGCGCACTTCTTCCGGCGTGGCTTTATAGAGCATGCTGATGATCATGGCGTTAACGCCGACAGACTTACCGGAACCGGTAGTACCGGCAACCAGCAGGTGCGGCATCTTCGCCAGATCTGCAACCACAGGCTGACCTGCAATATCTTTACCCAGCACCACCGCCAGCGGTGAAGGGTTGTCACGGAACTGAGGACACTCCAGCACTTCACGCATGTAAACCGTCTGACGATGTTTGTTCGGTAACTCCAGACCAACGTAAGGTTTGCCCGGTATCACTTCAACTACGCGCACAGCCACAGCAGAGAGAGAGCGTGCGAGGTCACGTGAGAGATTCGAAATACGTGCGGCCTTGACGCCAGGCGCCAGGTCAAGCTCAAAGCGGGTGATAACCGGCCCTGGCGATATGCCAACCACTTCCGCTTTAACACGATAATCACCAAGGCGCGCTTCAACTAAACGTGCCGTTTGCTCAAGCGCAAACATATCTACCGGTTCCGCTTCTGCTGGCGGCGCGGTCAGCAGATCCAGCGTTGGCAGCGGCGTGGTCGGCCTTTCCAGCGGTTGTTCATGGCGTACCAGGAACGGATGGAACAGGCTGTCATGAGCAGGCTTGACCGGTTCAGATTCAACCGCGGGGACCGGCACGGCTGGAGGTGACTGCCATGAAGGCGCAGCGGCTGGCGGCTGTGCACCGCCCTGAGGGTGAGCATCCTGCCATGAAGGCGCAGCGGCTGGCGGCTGTGCACTGCCCTGAGACTGAGCATCCTGCCATGAAGGCGCGGCGGCTGGCGGCTGTGCATCGCCCTGAGGCTGAGCATTCTGCCATGAAGGCGCGGCCGCTGGCGGCTGTGCACTGCCCTGAGACTGAGCATCCTGCCATGAAGGCGCGGCGGCTGTTGGCTGTGCACCGCTCTGAGGCTGAGCATCCTGCCATGAAGGTGCAGCAGCTGGCTGATGCACTTCCGGTTGTGGCTGAGAAGCCTGCCACGGCGGCGCTTCAGCAGACTGCTGTGCTGCTCCGGCCTGAGGCTGAGCAGCTACGGGTTGCTGCGCCGGAGAAGCATGCCACGAAGGCGCTGCGGATGGCGGTTGCTGAGAAGCCTGTTGAGGCTGCTGCCATTGCGACGGTTCGGCCGCCGCTTCGGCAGGCAGCGTAAATAGCGGTTCGGTTGGGCCATCATCAACCAGATCGTCAAGCGGAGAGAAGTCGAAGGCGCCGGCGGTATCCAGCTTAAAGGCAGAGGAGGTTTCCCGCTCTGCTTCCTCGCCATAACGCTGATTCTGTTGCATCGCAAACTGGCGTGCCAGGGCGGCCTGCTGCACTGCCTCTTCATCCTCTTGCGCAAACTCCTCGCCATAGCGGGTCTGCTGTTGAGCCATAAACGCCTCACGCAGATGCAGTTCATCAAGATCCTGCTCCTGCGCCGCATCATGTTGCTCAACAGACGGAGAAGCTGAGGCGTGTTGCTGTTCCTGCTCTTTGGCTTTTTCTTCCGCCATGCGTTGAGAAGGCAGCTTAATACCATAAGAAGCCAGCTCGCGGCGCGTAGGTAATTTCACCGGATTAGGGCGTGGCAGTGCCGGGCCAATACCCTGCTTAACCTGAGGATTGCCTGCCTCGCTGGTAGCGCTGAAGCCAGGCATGAAGGGAGCTGAAGCCGCAGCGACTTTCGCAGCATCGGCCACGCCCTGCATTCCTGCTGCCGTCTCTATTGCTGGTGCAGGCTGCGAAGAGAAATCAAACGGCGATGCAGAAGAGGCATCACGCCAGTTCCCCATCCGCGGCCCTTCATCCTCATCCCCGACCTGTACTGAAGGTGCTGGCGTCCCGGCTGGCATCTCAAACCGATAAAGCTCCGGCTTTTCAACTACCGGTGCCGTTTGCAGAGAGGGAGAAACAGCAGGAGCGGAGGTCGGTAATGCAGCTGCTGGAGGCGCGGCGTTAGCAGATGAAGGCGATGAAGAGAGATCAGATAAAGGCTCGGCCGCTGAGAGCGGTGCAGCTGAAGGAGCCACAGAGTGAGGCGTAGCCGGGTTTACCGCTGCCGGAGCCGCTGAAGTCGTTGCCGCAGAAATGCCTGCGGAGGCGGTAGCTGGCTGGCTAAACAGCGGATCCTCTTCCTCTTCTGCGGCGCTATGCTCTGCACGCGGCGCGGTGAACAGCACATCATCATCGTGAACAAGCTGAGCTTCTGCCCGCTCGCTACTCTGTTCATCTTCTTCTTCATGCCAGCGCTCATCGGCACGGGTGCGGTTACTGGCGAAAGTGAGCACGCCCATTACCACACCGCCAATCTTCTCAGCAATGGTCAGCCATGACCAGCCGGTATAGAGCGTCAGCCCTGCCGCCCAGACAAAGAGCAGAGTTAAGGTACCGCCTGCGCCACTAAACCAGGGTGCCATCGCATTACTTAACAGGCTGCCAATGACGCCGCCTGAAGCAAAATACCAAATGTCATCCGCATTGAGCGCGGCCAGACCACAGGAGGTGACCACCAGTGCCAGTACACCAATCAGCCGCAACGCGACGGCAAAGTAGTCTATATATTCCTGAGAATGGCGCTGCTGGAAGGTGATCCAACAGAGTCCAAGAATAACGGGAGGTATGGCATAAGCCATTACGCCGAAAATGAAGAACAGGGTATCCGCAAGCCAGGCGCCAACGCCGCCGCCCAAATTATGGATAGGTTCATGCCAGGCGGTCTGAGACCAGCTGGGATCGGAAGGATTGAAGCTCACCAGCGCCACCATCAGATAGACGGCGAAAAGAGCAACAATAATCAGTAACGCTTCCAGCAGACGACGTCCACTGCTCAGCGGTTGTAGGGATACTTCTTTATCTTCTGTGTATTCCTGGCTCAAGAGTACTCTCCAGGTGCCTGTAAACTATGGAGGCAACAGCGCCGGGCAAGCCCGACGCTGAACCTGTATGAATTCACAGGAGTGTACCGAAATCTCTCAGGTTTTGCACCTGCCCTGTGTTACCGCGTTTTAATAACTAAGCGGTTACTTTGTTTTACTTCTTCCATGACCACATAAGTCCGGGTGTCATTCACGCCCGGCAGACGTAGCAGGGTCTCGCCCAGTAATTTGCGGTAGGCTGACATATCGGGAACGCGCGTTTTCAGCAGGTAGTCGAAATCCCCTGAAACAAGATGACACTCTTGAGTTTCCTCAAGTTTTTGTACGGCGGCGTTAAATTGCTCAAACACATCCGGTGCACCACGATTCAGAGTAATCTCAACAAATACCAGCAGTGAAGCATCCAGATAGTGAGGATTCAACTGGGCGGTATAACCGAGAATAAAACCCTGTCGCTCCAGACGGCGGACGCGCTCAAGGCATGGCGTCGGTGATAAGCCCACGCTTTTGGAAAGGTCGACGTTGGAAATTCGCCCATTTTTTTGCAGTTCATTAAGGATGTTGCGGTCGATCCTGTCGAGATCTTTACCGGGTCGTTTTTTATTGTCTACCATTATTATTGTCTCTCTAAATGCCTTCCCTTTACTTGCCATACCCTGAATATGTTCGGTTCCAGGGTTGTTCTAAGTGAAGTCAGGAGCCTGCTGCGCCTCTTTCGGGCGCCCATCCGTATGACGCATGTTGTCTGTCCACACCATGCGTCATGACCAATGACAGACTGCGTTTATGCCGCTGTACTACTTAAACATGGAATGAAAACCTGTTTTGACAGCTTAAACGCCCTCTGCTTCCTACACTGTTTTCGCAAAAGCGCAGCCGATTGTCAAAGCAAAACAAACAAAACCAGTACAACATGCCAGAAGTATCGCTGCGCGACTGTTTTTAAATAGATATTTTTCTTTGCGGCGCACTACGAAGCAACACGCTTTGCCCTGTTTTTGCGCATCGCTCCCTGTTATGGCGCATACCCTGATTGGTCAAACCTTTTGCAATCATCGTTAACAAAATTGCAGAACGCTTTTGTTGCCGCGTTAAATTCCCTACAATCAAAAATATTTGCCAGACAAAAAAATGAGGGTCTCATGAGCACGGCCAGACACAGTAAATTACTTATCCTGGGTTCCGGCCCGGCTGGTTATACCGCTGCAGTGTATGCGGCGCGCGCCAACCTGAATCCGGTGTTGATTACCGGCCTTGAAAAAGGCGGACAGTTGACCACCACTACAGAAGTGGAAAACTGGCCTGGCGATCCTCACGATCTCACCGGTCCACGGCTAATGGAGCGGATGCAGGAACACGCTGAAAAATTCAATACTGAGATCATTTTCGATCATATCCACACGGTAGATTTACAGAACCGGCCGTTCCGCCTGACGGGCGACAGTGCTGAATACACCGCAGATGCCCTGATCATCGCTACGGGCGCGTCAGCGCGCTATCTGGGACTGCCTTCTGAAGAGGCGTTCAAAGGACGCGGCGTTTCCGCTTGTGCGACCTGCGACGGCTTTTTCTATCGCAATCAGAAAGTGGCGGTGATTGGCGGCGGTAATACTGCCGTGGAGGAAGCGCTTTACCTGGCGAACATCGCTTCTGAAGTCCATCTGATCCACCGCCGGGACAGCTTCCGTGCCGAAAAAATCCTGATCGATCGGCTGATGGAAAAAGTGCGCAATGGCAATATCGTGCTGCATACCAATCAGACGCTGGATGAAGTCCTGGGCGATCAGATGGGTGTCAGCGGCCTGCGCCTGCGCTCTGCGCTGGACAATCAGCAGACTGAAGAGTTGTCCGTTGCCGGCCTGTTTGTGGCGATCGGTCATAGCCCGAATACCGGCATCTTTAAAGATCAGCTTGAACTGGAAAATGGCTATATCAAAGTCCAGTCAGGCCTGCAAGGTAACGCCACGCAAACCAGTATCCCAGGCGTATTTGCCGCAGGCGACGTTATGGACCATATCTACCGTCAGGCAATTACTTCTGCCGGTACCGGTTGCATGGCCGCGCTGGATGCCGAGCGCTATCTGGATGGATTAGTTAAAAACTCTCAGTAAGTTGTTAACTTCCTGCATCTATCTTGCTTAAGGCGGCCTTCTCAGGTCGCCTTTTTATTTTCTGCATTGTACCATTGCCAGCCTGTTCCCCCGGTGGGACGTCCCCTCTGTTTTCGTTAACCGCTCAGCTGGAAAGGCATGAACAAAACACGGCAACAACATTTACTTCGCTGGCTGAAAAGCCAGACAGGCCATGGTAAACGCTGGTTACGACTTTCGCTGGTGTTGGGGCTGGTCAGCGCCCTGGTGGTGGTCTGTCAGGCCTGGTTACTGGCGACACTGCTCCAGTCACTGATTGTTGAACACCGTCCTCGCGAAACGTTACTCGTCCCCTTTATTCTGCTGCTCAGCTGTTTTTTGCTCCGAGCTGTTCTGGCCTGGCTGCGTGAAAAAGTGGGTTTCGAATGCGGCAGAGCGATTCGCGCCACGCTCAGGCAGAGGGTTCTTGATCGGCTTGGTGCTCTGGGGCCAGCCTGGATCAAGGGTAAACCGGCGGGCAGTTGGGCAACGCTGCTGCTTGAGCAAATTGAGGAGATGCAGGATTACTATTCCCGCTATCTGCCGCAAATGTTGCTGGCCCTCTTCGTACCCTGTTTTATTCTGATTGCGCTTTTCCCGGTGAACTGGGCTGCGGCCCTGATCCTGCTCTGCACCGCGCCGCTGATCCCGCTGTTTATGGCGCTGGTAGGCATGGGCGCCGCCGACGCCAATCGCCGTAACTTCCTTGCCCTCGCCAGGCTTAGCGGCCATTTTCTCGACCGTTTACGCGGTCTGGAAACACTGCGGCTGTTCCATCGTGCAGAGGCTGAAACTGAGAGCATTCGCGCCGCGTCGGAAGATTTCCGGCAGCGCACAATGGAAGTCCTGAGACTGGCCTTTCTCTCTTCTGCCGTGCTGGAATTTTTCGCTTCTTTGTCCATAGCCGTCGTCGCGGTCTATTTTGGTTTCTCCTATCTTGGCGAGCTGAATTTTGGGCATTACGGCTCCGGCGTCACCCTTTTTGCCGGTTTTCTGGCGCTGATCCTGGCACCAGAGTTCTTCCAGCCGCTGCGGGATCTGGGTGCGTTTTATCATGCAAAAGCCCAGGCCGTAGGGGGTGCCGACTCGCTGGAGACGTTTTTAACCAGCAGCGATACTCAGGCCCATGAACGAGGCGATCGGGTAATTGATCTCCAGCACGGCCTGACGGTGCGCGCAAAAGATCTTCAAGTTCTGTCACCAGAAGGCCAGGTGCTGGCAGGCCCGCTGAGCTTCACGCTTGCATCGGGCCAGCGTGTTGCGCTGGTGGGGCAGAGTGGCGCGGGCAAATCCTCGCTGCTGAATGCGCTCTCGGGGTTTCTGCCTTATCAGGGTTCGCTACAGATTAACGGCGTTGAGTTGCGCGAATTGGATCCTGCTTTCTGGCAGCAGCAACTCGCCTGGGTTGGCCAGAACCCTCACCTTCCTGCATCAACCCTCCGGCAGAATATTGTGATGGGCGGGAATGAGGAGCATGAAAAGCTACTCCGCGTTTGTGAACAGGCTGGCGTTACTGAATTCCTTCCCCGCCTTCCTGCGGGGCTGGAGAGCGAAACAGGTGAGCAGGCTTCATCTCTCTCCGTAGGTCAGGCACAGCGAGTCGCCGTTGCCAGAGCGCTCTATAAGCCCTGTCATCTGCTGTTGCTGGATGAGCCGGGTGCCAGTCTGGACAGTCACAGCGAGCGCCATGTTAACTCGGCCTTGCTGCAAGCTTCCTTTAACCAAACAACGTTGCTGATAACCCATCAGCTGGATCAGCTTGAAAAGTGGGACGAGGTCTGGCTGATGCGCAACGGATCTCTTGTTCAGCAGGGTTCGCATGCTCAGCTGCTGCGCAGCCCCGGCGCTTTTGCCGACCTGGCAGCTCAGCGTAAGGAGACGGTGGAATGAAAGAGTTATGGCCCTTCCTGGCGCTCTACCGGCGTCATTTCTGGCGGCTTTCCCTGGGCGTTTTACTGGCTGTCGTCACACTGCTGGCAAGCATTGGGCTACTGACGCTCTCTGGCTGGTTCCTCGCTGCCTCTTCGCTTGCTGGCGTGGCCGGGCTTTACAGTTTTAACTATATGCTGCCCGCCGCTGGCGTGCGCGGCGCGGCTATTACCCGGACGGTCGCGCGCTACTTTGAGCGCCTGGTCAGCCACGACGGTACCTTCCGGGTGCTTCAGCATTTACGCACCTTCACCTTCAGCAAGCTGCTCCCGCTCTCGCCTTCTGGCCTGGCCGGTTTTCGTAAAGGCGATCTGTTAAACAGACTGGTTGCCGATGTCGACACGCTTGACCACCTCTACCTGCGGGTTATCTCTCCGCTTATCGGGGCGTTGCTGGTTATCCTGACGGTGACGCTGGGTCTGGGCTGGTTGGACTGGCCGCTGGCGCTGACGCTGGGGGGCTTGATGCTGGCTACATTACTGGTGCTCCCTCCCCTCTTTTACCGCGCAGGGCGGCCTGCTGGCCTGGCCATCACCGCCTTACGTGGTGAGTATCGCAGCAAACTCACCGACTGGCTCCAGGGCCATGCAGAACTCTCTGTTTTTGGGGCTGAACCCGCTTTTCGTCGGGATCTGGATCAAACAGAAAAACGCTGGCAGGCAGCGCAACAGCGCCAGGCGAGTCTGATGGGACTTTCTCAGGGGTTGCTAACGCTGATTACCGGCGTAGCCGTGGTAGTTATTCTCTGGCTGAGTGCCGGAGGTGTAGGGGGTAATAGCCAGCCCGGCGCGCTGATTGCATTGTTTCTTTTTTGCGCGCTGGCTGCCTTTGAGGCACTGGCGCCGGTGGGGGGCGCCTTTTTACATCTGGGGCAGGTGATGGCCTCTGCCCGCCGCGTTACCGACATTATCAGCCAGAAGCCAGCGGTTGAGTTTAAGCAGACTCCCCGCCCGCTTCTGCCAGGTGTCAGCCTGAGCGTGGAGGATCTCTCGTTCAGTTATATACCGGGCCAGCCTGCGCTGGACGCCTTTTCCCTGCAAGTCACGCAGGGTGAACATATTGCGCTGCTGGGCCGCACCGGCTGTGGTAAATCGACCCTGTTACAGCTTTTAACCCGCGCCTGGGATCCGCAGCAGGGAGAGATCCTGCTGAACGGCGAGCCGCTGCCAGCGTGGGACGAAGCGGCGTTACGCGCCGCCACCAGCGTGGTCACCCAGCGCGTCCATCTGTTCAGCAATACGCTGCGGGAAAATTTACTACTGGCCTCGCCGGGACGCAGTGATGCTGAGTTAACAGAGGCGCTGGAGCAGGTTGGCCTGAACGTTCTGCTGGAAAACGACCAGGGACTGAATGCCTGGGTTGGCGAAGGCGGACGCCAGTTGTCAGGCGGAGAGTTAAGAAGGCTTGGACTGGCGCGCGCGCTTCTCCATGATGGCGATCTGTGGCTGTTAGATGAACCTACCGAAGGGCTGGATGCGGAAACCGAACAGCAAATTCTTGCCCTGCTGCGGCGGGTCGCAAAGCACAAAACGCTGATCATGGTGACGCACCGTCTGCAAGGGCTGATGCACTTCGACAAAATTTGCGTTATGGATAACGGCACCATTACCGAGCAGGGAAATCATCTCGAATTAATCTCAAAACGCGGACGTTACTGGTATTTTCACCAGCGGTTTGCGCTATAGTCATAGCCTCTCGAGCCTCAGAGACTGTCACTATGCGCCTGATCCAACTCTCCAGGGAGTCCCTTAACTTTCCGCCGCCGGAAATGGCGCTGCGTGAACCTAACGGCCTGCTGGCTATGGGTGGCGATCTCAGCCCTGCTCGCCTGTTGAGCGCTTACCATCGCGGCATCTTTCCCTGGTTTTCGCCGGGCGATCCTATATTGTGGTGGTCACCCGATCCGCGTGCCGTGCTTTACCCTGAGAAATTTCACCTGAGCCGCAGTATGAAACGCTTTCATCAGCGCTCGCCCTACCGCGTCACGCTGAATGAAAATTTTTATGAGGTGATTGAAGGCTGCGCCAGCGACCGTGAGGAAGGAACCTGGATAACTCATGAGGTGCGTCGCGCCTGGCTGAAGCTGTATGAAGCGGGCCATGCTCAGTCGATTGAAGTCTGGCATGAAAATGAACTGGTGGGCGGGATGTACGGTCTGGCGCTGGGGAAGATTTTCTGTGGAGAGTCGATGTTCAGCCGCCGCGAGAACGCCTCTAAAACTGCTCTGCTGGTTTTTAGCCGCTATTTTCAGCAGATGGGCGGAAAAGTGATCGACTGTCAGGTTCTTAATCCACACACGGCTTCTCTGGGAGCAGAGGAGATTGCCCGCAGGGATTATCTGCACGCGGTCAATTCGTTGGCAGATCAGCCGCTTATGGAGAACTGCTGGCAGCCGCGCACCCTTTTTTAATGCTATTTTTCGATGTTTTCCACGCAAGCAGAGATAACAGTGATATAATATGCGCGTTTGGTATGTCGTCCGCCCTTCGCCTCCTGTTTGTGGCGAGCCGGGATTGGCCTGGCTGGGACTCTGTCACCGTTTGCATTGCGCACAGGAGCGAATGCGATACTCATTCTTAGCCCGCTACTCCCCTACGCTGACGTCGATACACTACTCATTTTTATTTGTGAGCTTCTCTGCGCAAAGCGCGTAACAGAGGGGCCGTTGCTGGTGAAATCACCAACAATACTTTACATAATACTTGAAATTCGGCATTATTTTGCCGGTTCAAAACTAAGGTTGTAACACCTAGAGGATTCGATGGCCAAAGAAGACAATATTGAAATGCAGGGTACCGTACTGGATACGTTACCTAACACCATGTTCCGCGTCGAGTTAGAAAATGGACACGTGGTTACCGCTCACATCTCCGGTAAAATGCGCAAAAACTATATCCGCATCCTGACGGGCGACAAAGTCACTGTAGAGCTGACCCCGTACGACCTGAGCAAAGGCCGCATTGTCTTCCGTAGTCGCTAATTAGCATTTAGTCGTGCTGCCACCCGTTGCGCAGCACCCATAAAAAAAGGCCGGATTCTCATCCGGCCTTTTTCATATCCACCTCAGGTTAGTGCACTGAGCCTTCTGTCTTGCGCTTCTCAGCGCTGACAAATTGGTAGGTCAGCTCGTTGTTCTCTTTATCGAGCGCAACCGACACTGAACCGCCATCCACCAGTGAACCAAACAACAGCTCGTTCGCCAGCGGTTTTTTCAGGCTTTCCTGCACGGTACGAGCCATTGGGCGTGCGCCCATCGCTTTATCGTACCCTTTCGCTGCCAGCCAGTCGCGAGCCTCATCGCTGACCTCCAGCGAGACGCCTTTCGCATCCAGCTGCGCCTGCAATTCGACAATGAACTTGTCGACAACCTGGTGAATAACCTCGGTATCGAGGTGTTTAAACCAGATAATATTATCCAGACGGTTACGGAACTCTGGCGTAAAGATCTTTTTGATCTCTTCCATCGCATCCGTGCTGTTGTCCTGATGGATCAGACCAATCGATTTACGCTCCGTTTCACGCACGCCGGCATTGGTGGTCATTACCACTACCACGTTACGGAAATCAGCTTTGCGGCCGTTGTTATCGGTCAGCATGCCGTTATCCATCACTTGCAGCAGCAGGTTGAAGACATCCGGGTGTGCTTTTTCAATCTCATCAAGCAGCACAACAGCGTGCGGATGTTTAATCACCGCATCCGTCAGCAGCCCGCCCTGATCAAAGCCCACATATCCCGGAGGCGCACCAATCAAACGGCTGACAGTGTGACGCTCCATATACTCCGACATATCGAAACGCAGCAGCTCAATGCCCAGCGCTTTCGCCAGCTGAACCGTGACCTCTGTTTTACCCACACCGGTAGGCCCGGCAAAGAGGAAAGAGCCAACAGGTTTACGATCCTGCCCCAGACCGGCGCGGCTCATTTTGATCGCTTCGGTTAAGGCTTCAATCGCATTGTCCTGACCAAACACCAGCATTTTCAGGCGGTCGCCCAGCGTTTTCAGCGTATCGCGGTCGGTCGCAGAAACACTCTTCTCTGGAATACGTGCGATGCGGGCAACCACAGATTCGATATCTGAAACGTTAACCGTTTTCTTACGCTTGCTGACCGGCATAAGACGTGCGCGTGCGCCCGCCTCATCAATGACGTCAATGGCCTTGTCAGGCAGATGGCGGTCGTTGATATATTTCACTGCCAGCTCTACCGCAGCCCGGACCGCTTTAGCGGTATAACGGACGTCATGGTGCGCTTCGTACTTCGGCTTCAGGCCGTTCAGGATCTGCACCGTTTCATCAACTGAAGGTTCAGTGATATCAATTTTCTGGAAACGACGAGCCAATGCCCGATCTTTTTCAAAGATATTGCTGAACTCCTGATAGGTGGTAGAACCCATCACGCGAATTTTCCCGCTGGAGAGCAACGGTTTGATCAGGTTTGCCGCATCAACCTGGCCGCCGGAAGCAGCACCAGCACCGATGATGGTGTGGATCTCATCGATAAACAGAATGCTGCTGTTATCCTGCTCAAGCTGTTTTAACAGCGCTTTGAAACGTTTCTCAAAATCACCACGGTACTTGGTGCCCGCCAGCAACGAACCGATATCCAGCGAGTAAATCGTGGCATCTTTCATTACTTCCGGCACGTCGCCCTGCACAATGCGCCACGCCAGACCTTCAGCAATGGCCGTTTTACCTACGCCAGACTCACCCACCAGCAGCGGGTTGTTTTTACGGCGACGGCAAAGCACCTGAACAGTGCGCTCCAGTTCTTTCTCGCGCCCGATCAGTGGGTCTATCCCACCTACGCGAGCAAGCTGATTAAGATTGGTGGTGAAGTTTTCCATACGTTCCTCCCCGCCTGCTTGCTCTTCGTTGACCGGATTTTCCGCGCCAGAGGCCGGACCCGGTTCATCTTTACGAGTGCCATGAGAAATGAAATTCACCACGTCAAGGCGGCTGACTTCATGCTTACGTAACAGATAAGCAGCCTGCGACTCCTGCTCGCTGAAGATAGCGACCAGCACGTTGGCACCAGCCACTTCGCTGCGGCCAGAGGACTGCACGTGAAAGACTGCGCGCTGCAAGACGCGTTGGAAACTGAGCGTCGGCTGAGTGTCGCGCTCTTCTTCGCTGACCGGCAAGACCGGGGTGGTTTGTTCGATGAAGGCTTCGAGCTCCTGCCGGAGAGCCACGATATCGACGGTACAGGCTTCCAGTGCCTCTCTGGCCGACGGGTTACTGAGCAGAGCCAGTAACAAATGCTCGACGGTCATAAATTCGTGTCGGTGCTCGCGCGCTCTGGCGAAAGCCATGTTTAAACTGAGTTCCAGTTCTTGATTGAGCATAGGCACCTCCCCCAATTATTGCCTTATTCAGGCTTTTTCCAGCGTACACAGCAACGGATGCTCGTTCTCCCTGGCATACTTATTTACGTGAGCGACTTTGGTCTCTGCCACTTCGGCAGTAAAAATACCGCAGATCGCCTTTCCCTGGTAATGGACCGCAAGCATCAGTTGCGTTGCACGTTCAACATCATAAGAAAAGAACTTTTGCAGTACGTCAATAACAAATTCCATAGGTGTATAATCGTCATTGTTCAGAATAACTTTATACATCGAAGGTGGCTTAAGCCCTTCCCGGAGCTTGTCATCTGCAAGGTGTTCAAAGTTAAGCCAATCGTTAGCGTTTCCCATACGTACCCAGTCTCGACTCGTTACTCGCTCAGGCCAGACTACCATTATTAAGGGTAAGTTTAACATGCCCAGAATGCTGGCCCGCGCCGGTGATTTTTTGCAGTAAACTGCTGCTACGCGACCTCCATCACACTTTTGGCAATAGCGTTAACTGCCTCAAAGTTTGACGATTTCGTCCCCCTTCACACTCCCCATTTGCTTGACGCTCTATACCATTTCTCTACAGTACAGGCATAGCTGAATGCGATTTAACCAGCTTAGAGGCTATACGCCTCGTCACCTCACTCATTCGACTGTCTTGCGAGGGATGTAGAAGCATGGAGACGGGTACTGTTAAATGGTTCAATAATGCCAAAGGCTTCGGCTTTATCTGTCCAGTCAGTGGCGGCGAGGATATCTTCGCGCACTACTCGACCATCCAGATGGATGGCTACAGAACGCTGAAAGCCGGGCAACAAGTCCAGTTTGATGTGCATCAGGGACCGAAGGGCAATCATGCCAGCCTTATTGTCCCTGTGGAAACGGAAATGGCAGTCAGTGCCTGACCCTTCCTCACCTCATTCTGAACAACCCTACAGTAAAATGCCAGCCATGCACGCTGGCATTTTTATGGCTGACATTCAGCAATGCTTTTAAGATTGGGCTGCTTCAATTCTTTTCAAGGGGGCAATTTAAAGAAATCCCCGGCCCTCTTTCACGCCGTTGCCTGCCATGATAGCGCTCTGTGCCAGCCAGCTTATGCAGGAAATGCTCTATACCCCGCGCGGGTATGGCTGGGGGAACATCTTTTTATCGCGCTTTACTCCGTCAGGGAATTTCGCTAGCTTGACGCCTCGATTTGTTTCCACGGACGACCAGCACCATGTATTCGGGACTGTTTATCATTCTTGTGCCTCTGATTGCAGGCTACCTTTTACCCGCCAGAAATCTCTCCCTGCTGCGGCTGGTCAATAAGCTTCTCAGCTGGATGGTCTACGTCATTCTCTTTTTTATGGGCATCAGCCTGGCCTTCCTGGACGATCTCAGCCACAACCTGCTGGCTATTTTTCACTACTGTCTGGTGAGCGCATTCTGCATTTTGCTCTGCAACCTGCTGGCGTTGCGGCTGCTTGAGTCACGTCGTCCCTGGATACATCAGCATCGTCAGGAAGTGTTGCCCTCTCGGCTACATATGGCGCTGGAGTCGCTGAAACTGTGCGGCGTGGTGGTAGCTGGCTTCGCCCTCGGCCTCAGCCAGTGGACGCCGCTGACGTTTGCTTCCCAGGCAAGCGAATATGCACTGCTGTTTCTGCTGTTTCTGGTCGGGCTACAGTTGCGCGGCAGCGGTATGACCCTGCGTCAGATCTTGCTAAACCGTCGGGGAATGCTGGTGGCGCTAACCGTCTTTGTCAGCGCGATGGCAGGAGGCCTGCTTGCGGCGCTGGTGCTGGGTTTGCCGTTGAAAACCGGACTAGCGATGGCTTCAGGCTTTGGCTGGTATTCCCTCTCTGGCATTCTGATGACCGAATCCTTTGGCCCGGTGATCGGCAGCGCGGCCTTCTTCAACGATCTGCTGCGGGAACTGCTGGCGATTATGTTAATTCCGGCACTGATAAGCCGCCACCGCTCCAGTGCCCTCGGGCTGTGCGGCGCGACTTCAATGGACTTTACTCTGCCGGTATTACAACGCAGCGGCGGCACGGAGATTGTGCCTGCGGCTATCGTGCATGGTTTTGTTCTGAGCCTGTTTGCCCCTGTTTTAATAGCATTATTCTCCTCCTGATCCCGCTGGAAGCGTTCGGGCTGGAGTCTGCCGCACGCTTCCCTCCCCTGCCCGGCCTGACAACCCTTCGCCTTCGACTATGCTTACTCTGACTAAATTAAGCCAAACGGAGAAGGGCATGAAACAGACAGTAGCCGCGCTGGTGGCGAAGACTTTAGAAAACGCCGGGGTAAAACGTATTTGGGGAGTGACAGGAGACTCGCTCAACGGGCTGACCGACAGCCTGAATAAAATGGGCACTATTGAGTGGATGCCGACCCGCCACGAAGAGGTTGCCGCTTTTGCTGCGGGTGCCGAGGCGCAAATCAGCGGTGAGCTGGCGGTGTGTGCTGGCTCCTGCGGGCCGGGCAACCTGCATCTCATCAATGGCTTGTTCGACTGCCACCGTAACCGCGTACCGGTACTGGCGATTGCGGCACACATTCCCTCCAGCGAGATTGGCAGCGGCTATTTTCAGGAAACGCATCCGGAAGAGTTGTTCCGGGAGTGCAGCCATTATTGCGAGCTGGTTTCCAACCCTGAACAGCTGCCACAGGTGTTGGGCATTGCGATGCGCAAGGCTATTCTGAATCGTGGCGTTTCCGTGGTGGTGCTACCGGGCGACGTGGCGCTGAAACTCGCGCCTGAAGCGGCGAAAGGTAACTGGTATACCCCGCAACTGCCGGTTATCCAGCCCCCTGCCAGCGAACTGGCCAGGCTGGCAGAATTACTCAATGATTCCCATAACATTACGCTGATGTGCGGCAGCGGCTGCGCTGGTGCCCATGCGGAAGTGGTGAAGCTTGCGGAAACGCTTAAAGCGCCAGTGGTTCATGCGCTGCGCGGTAAAGAGCACGTTGAGTATGATAATCCTTACGATGTGGGAATGACCGGGCTGATTGGCTTCTCTTCCGGTTTTCACGCCATGATGAACGCCGACACGCTGTTGCTGCTTGGCACCCAGTTCCCCTACCGCGCCTTTTATCCGGCGGATGCCAGGATCATTCAGATTGATATCAATCCGGGCAGCATTGGCGCCCACAGCCATGTCGATATGGCGCTTATTGGCGATATCAAAACCACGCTTTCTGCTCTGCTGCCGCAGCTGGAAGTAAAGCATGACCGTGATTTCCTGGACAAGGCGCTGGAGCACTATGTCGATGCGCGTAAGGAGCTTGACGATCTCGCTACGGCTAACGATAAACAGGCTATTCACCCGCAATATGTCGCGCAGCAGCTCAGCCGTTATGCGGATGAGGATGCTATTTTTACCTGCGACGTCGGTACGCCAACCGTCTGGGCTGCCCGCTATCTCAGGATGAACGGCAAACGGCGCCTGCTGGGTTCATTCAACCACGGGTCAATGGCTAACGCCATGCCGCAGGCGCTTGGGGCACAGGCGGTAGATAAGCAGCGCCAGGTTATCGCTATGTGTGGCGATGGCGGCTTCAGCATGCTGATGGGCGATTTTCTCTCTGTGGCGCAGCTTAAGCTGCCGATAAAGTTAGTGATATTTAATAACAGCGTGCTGGGCTTTGTGGCGATGGAGATGAAAGCCGGGGGCTACCTGACAGATGGCACCGAACTGGAAAATCCAAACTTTGCCGAAATTGCTGCCGCCTGCGGCGTGAAGGGGATCCGCGTGGAACGCGCTTCCGATCTGGATGCCGCCTTGCAGGAAGCGCTGGCTCACGACGGACCGGTGCTGGTTGACGTGGTTACCGCAAAAGAAGAGCTGGCGATGCCGCCGCAAATCAAGATGGAGCAGGCCAAAGGTTTCAGCCTCTACATGCTGCGGGCAATCATCAATGGCCGGGGCGACGAAGTGGTTGAACTGGCAAAAACCAACTGGCTGCGGTAAAACATTTGCAGGTCTTTTTGCGGACGCTAAGGCGTCCGTTTTCATTAAAGGAGCGCAAGTGTGATTGATTTACGCAGTGATACGGTAACCCGCCCCAGCGCAGCAATGCTTTCTGCCATGATCTCCGCAGAAACCGGGGATGATGTCTATGGCGACGATCCAACCGTCAACGCGCTTGAAGCCAAAGCGGCAGCGCTGAGCGGCAAAGAAGCCGCCCTCTTTGTACCTACCGGCACCCAGGCTAACCTGATTGCGCTTCTCTGCCATTGCCAGCGCGGCGAAGAATATATTGTGGGTCAGCTTGCGCATAACTATAAATATGAGGCTGGCGGCGCAGCAGTGTTGGGTAGCATTCAGCCGCAGCCCATTCTTGCCGCGGCAGACGGTACGCTCCCGCTTGATGTGGTGGCGCAGTTTATCAAACCCGATGATTTTCATTTCGCTATCACCCGCCTGCTGAGTCTGGAAAACACGCACAACGGCAAGGTTCTTCCCCTCAGCTATTTACAGGATGCCTGGACTTTTACGCGCGAGCGCAAACTGGCGCTGCACGTTGATGGCGCACGTATCTTCAATGCGGCAGTGGAGCTTGGCGTGGAGCTGAATGCGCTGACGCGCTACTGCGACACGCTGACCATCTGCCTGTCAAAAGGCCTGGGCACGCCGGTGGGATCGCTGCTGTGTGGCAGCGCGGAGTTTATTCAGCGGGCGCGTCGCTGGCGGAAGATGACCGGCGGCGCAATGCGTCAGTCTGGTATTCTGGCGGCTGCGGGCTTATATGCACTGGAGCACAACGTGGCCCGTCTGAAGGAGGATCACGACAATGCGGCATGGCTGGCCGGAGAACTGCGGGCGATTGGCGTGGATGTGTCGCGTCAGGACACCAATATGGTGTTTGTCCGTCTGCCTGAAGCACAAATTGCACCGCTCAGTGCCTGGATGAAGCAGCATGAGATCCTGATCAGTACCGGCGCAGTGACGCGGCTGGTCACTCATCTCGATATCGACCGTTCCGCACTGGAAACGCTGGTTGGTCAGTGGAAAGCCTTTTTGCAGTCGCAGGCTTAACCTCTGTTGTCAGAGAGAGGCATCACCAATGCCATTTCAGTGAAATATGAAGAGAAAAGTTTCCGCAGTCTCTCTTAACCCGCGCCATATTTCTCCAGAAGCGCCTTCACGATAGCTTCACTTTCCGCGTCCGGTAGCCCCCGAAAGTCTGCCGCGCGGAAATGCATCTGAAAGGCGGCAATCACTTTCTGCTGTTCGCCTGGCGTCATTTCAGCCGAAGCCTGATAGCCGTAAAGCGACAGCAGCGTTAACAGATGCGCCTGATCCACCGGCGCTTCCGCCTCGCGCCCTGCCAGATAGAACTTTACGCGGGACGCTTCAGGCCAGGCGCCAATCCCCTGCTTTGCCAGCGCTTGCCAGGGAAAGAGCGGGCCGGGGTCTTGTTTACGCTGAGGCGCAATATCGCTGTGCCCTACTATATCCTGCGGCAGAATGTGGTAGCGCTGAATGATATCGCGCGCCAGCGGAGTGAGCGTGGCGATCTGCTGACGGGCGAAAGGAAACCAGACCTTACCTGACGCTGAGCGCTGATAGCCCTGATTTTCCAGTTCGATGCCTATCGAAGTGTCGTTCAGGCGCGTAGCCCCGCGCCAGAAGCTGGGGCCGGCATGCCAGGCCAGCTGGCTCTCCGGCACCAGGCGTAATATTACCGGCTGACGCTGTTTCAGTTGAGGCGTGGCCGGAATAAGATAGTGGGCGCTGACGTCACGGTCGGTCAGCGTAGCCAGTGCCGAGGGGAAATCTTCTGCGGTGTAATGCAAAACCAGCACTTTGATGCGCGGCCTGGCGCCAAAGGCCGAATGGCGCGTGTCCAGGGTGTAGCCCTGATGCGGTTCGAATCCCGATGGAGTACAGGCGCTCAACAGCAGCACCGCCGTCGCTAACGTTAACGCTTGCTTCATCAGCTGATTTTAACGGCGGTGCCGCTTACGCTGACCATCAGCATACTGCTATCTTTACCTACCGTTTCGTAATCGATATCGATCCCTACTACAGCATTCGCCCCCAGCGCCTTTGCCTGCTCTTCCAGCTCTGCAAAAGCTATCTGGCGCGCTTTACGCAGCTCTTTTTCATAGGCGCCGGAACGGCCGCCCACGATATCGCGGATACCGGCAAAAAAATCACGAAAGATGTTGGCACCAAGAATAGCTTCGCCTGTCACCACGCCGCAGTAGTCGGTAATCGCGTGCCCTTCCAGGGTTGGAGTTGTGGAAAATTTCATTATCTGGGTTCCTTTTACTGTTCTTTGGGAGTGTAGCCCTTCTGGTTAAACAGAGCGGCTATACTTTATGCTAAAAACCGTCATCCAGAAACAATAAGGAAATCAAGATGAAATACCTAGCGATTGCTGCACTGGCTCCAATGGCGCTGCTGCTCAGCGCCTGTACTACCGTTGAACCCGCGTATAAGGACATTGGTACACGTATGGGTCCTTGTGTTGATGGCGGCCCCGATTCTGTTGCGCAGCAATTTTATGACCTGCGTATTCAGCAGCCGACTCAGGGCTTACCTGGGGAACAGCAGCTGGCAAAATATCGCCCTTACCTGAGCGATAAGCTTTACGCAACGCTGCTGAAGGCCAGCCGTGAAGGCAGTAAAGATGCTGCGCTGAATCAGGGAGATATCTTCTCCTCTCTGGCTGCCGGCCCAACCTCGGCCAGCGTAGCGGATTCTTCGACCATTCCGAATACTGATGCACGCAACATTCCACTGCGGGTTACTTTGAGCCGCGATGGCAGCAAACCTGTCGAGTGGCAGGATGAAGTTTTAATGGTGCGGGAAGGAACCTGCTGGAGCGTAGATGATGTGCGCTATGCCAGCCCCAATCCTCACCTGAAAGGCGGCTCCCTCAGCCAGCTTCTGCTGAAATAACGCTTTCCCCTCGTGCCATCTTCGGATGGCACAAGCTCTTCCTGACGTTGTCGCACACAGCGGCAAAAATTTTTAAACTGCCCGATCATCTGCCACTCTTTCAGCTGCCCGCGACTTATAAAGTAATTTTCTACGGCGATGATTGCATAAGTATGCCGTCAACGTTAAAATCCGCAGCATTAATTACTATTCACTTTTAGCGCATGAGTATTCAACTAAACGGTATTAACTGCTTTTACGGCGCCCATCAGGCGCTGTTCGACATTCAACTGGCGTGCCCGGAGGGCGAGACGCTGGTGCTGCTGGGTCCAAGCGGTGCCGGTAAAAGCTCTCTGCTGCGCGTTTTAAACCTGCTGGAGATGCCGCGCTCCGGCACGTTGAGCATTGCTGGCCATCAGATTGACTTCAGTAAAAAACTGTCAGACACGGCCATCCGTGAGCTGCGTCAGAATGTAGGCATGGTTTTTCAGCAATACAACCTCTGGCCGCATCTGACCGTGATGCAGAATCTGATTGAGGCGCCCTGTCGCGTCTTAGGCTTGAGCCGGGAACAGGCCCATGCCCGCGCCGGAAAGCTGCTTGATCGCCTGCGTCTGGTGAAATTTGCCGATCGGTTTCCGCTGCACCTTTCCGGAGGGCAGCAGCAGCGCGTGGCCATTGCCCGTGCGCTGATGATGGAACCGGCGGTGCTGCTCTTTGATGAACCTACTGCCGCCCTCGACCCGGAAATTACCGCCCAGATCGTCTCGATCATTCAGGAACTGGCTCAGACCAATATCACGCAGGTCATTGTGACGCACGAAGTAGAAGTGGCCCGTAAAACGGCCAGCCGCGTGGTCTATATGGAGAATGGTTACGTGGTCGAACAGGGCGATGCCAGCCGCTTTACACAGCCGCAAACCGATGCGTTTGCCAATTATCTATCGCACTAATGCAGGGTATAATGATGAAAAAAGTCGTACTTGCCGCACTGTTAGCGGGTTTAAGCCTGAGCGCAAGCGCCGCGCAGACCATCCGCTTTGCCACCGAAGCCTCCTATCCTCCCTTTGAATTTGTAGATTCTGATAACAAAATTCAGGGCTTTGATGTGGATCTGGCTAATGCGCTGTGCCGCGAAATGAACGCCACCTGCACCTTTACGAATCAGGCCTTTGACAGCCTGATCCCCAGCCTGAAATTCCGCCGTTTTGATGCGGTAATGGCCGGTATGGACATCACGCCGGAGCGCGAAAAGCAGGTGCTTTTCTCCAAAACTTATTACGACAACTCCGCGCTGTTTATCGCTCAGAAAGGCAAAGTAGCTTCTGTTGACGCGCTGAAAGGCAAGCGGGTTGGCGTGCAGAATGGCACCACTCACCAGAAATACCTGACCGAAAAACTCGCTGGCGTAAATGCCATTCCCTACGACAGCTATCAGAATGCCATCCTCGATCTGAAAAATGGCCGTATTGATGCGGTGTTTGGCGATACTGCCGTAGTTAACGAATGGCTGAAGCAAAACAGCAATCTGGCTCCGGTAGGTGAGAAAGTGACCGACAAGGCTTACTTTGGCACGGGCCTGGGCATTGCCGTTCGTCAGGGCAACGCTGAACTGCAAAGCCAGTTCAACACCGCTCTGGATAAAGTGAAAGCGGATGGCACTTACAAGACCATCTACAGCAAATGGTTCCAGCAGTAATATCTGAATGAATGAACTCTATCCTTTAGCAAGCGCCGCCGGCATGACCGTCGGCCTTGCCGTTTCTGCTCTGGTCGTGGGTCTGATACTGGCGATGATTTTTGCTGCCTGGGAATCGGCCCGCTGGCGACCGGTTGCCTGGCTGGGAACCGGTCTGGTGATGCTGTTTCGCGGCCTGCCGGAAATTCTGGTGGTGCTGTTCGTCTATTTCGGCGCGTCCCAGCTGTTGCTCACCCTCTCTGACGGTTTTACCGTTAATCTGGGTGTGATCAGCTTCCCGGTACAGATAGCCATTGAAAATTTTGACGTCAGTCCGTTTCTTTGCGGGGTGATTGCGCTCTCAATTCTCTACGCTTCCTACGCTTCTCAGACACTGCGGGGCGCGCTTAAAGCTGTACCTCAGGGCCAGTGGGAATCTGGCCAGGCGCTGGGAATGAGAACAGCCGCCATCTTTTTCCGTCTGATTATGCCGCAGATGTGGCGACATGCGCTGCCGGGGTTAGGCAATCAGTGGCTGGTATTACTGAAAGATACCGCCCTGGTGTCGCTGATCAGCGTGAACGATATTATGTTGCAGACCAAAAGTATTGCCGCCCGAACGCAGGAGCCGTTTACCTGGTATCTGATGGCCGCAGCCATCTATCTGGCAATCACGCTGCTGAGCCAGCAGGTATTAAAGCGAATAGACGCGCGCGCTACGCGGTTTGAGCAGGGGAATATCTGATGCTGAGCTATTTACCCGAACTGCTTAAGGGGCTGCATACCAGCCTGACGCTGACGGTGGCATCGCTGCTTGTGGCGCTGCTGCTGTCGCTTATTTTTACCGTAATTTTATCGCTGAAGGTGGCGGTACTGCGGCATGTTGTGCGCGGTTATATCACCCTGTTTACCGGTACTCCGCTCCTGGTGCAGATATTCCTGATTTATTACGGTCCGGGGCAGTTTCCCTCGGTGCAGGCCATTCCGTGGCTGTGGCATCTTCTTTCACAACCCTGGCTTTGTGCGCTGCTGGCGCTCTCTCTTAACAGTGCCGCCTATACCACTCAGCTGTTTTATGGCGCTATGCGGGCGGTACCTAAAGGGCAATGGGAGTCCTGTTCGGCGCTGGGAATGAACCGTAAAGAGACGCTGCGCATTCTGCTGCCCTATGCGTTTAAGCGCGCCCTCTCCTCCTATTCAAATGAAGTCATTTTGGTGTTTAAAAGTACCTCTCTGGCTTATACCATCACGCTGATGGAGGTTATGGGGCACGGGCAGATGCTGTATGGCCGCACCTATGACGTCACCGTGTTTGCCGCCGCCGGTCTGATTTACCTTTGCGTCAACGGCGTGCTGACCATGATGATGCGTCTTATTGAGCGTCGTGCGCTGGCCTTTGAACGCCGCAGCTGATTTTCCGGCAAACGCCGCCGGAATCCCTCAGAAAAAGCCCATCTTTTACGGTTAATCAGCGGATAACCCCGGCATTATGGACGCCATAATAGCCGGGTTAAGTGGCAGCAAGGACGGTACGTGATGCATAAGCTTGTTTTAACCCTTCTGATAACCTGGATTTGCGGCTACGCGCAGGCTGCCGATCCTCTGCGTTTTGCTTCTGTAGCCAATAATCCGCCCTTTGAGTTTATGAACGCAGATAATCAGCTGGTGGGATTTGATATCGATTTAGCGAAAGCTTTGTGTGAGCGCATGCAGCAGCAATGTATTTTCACGAGTAATAATTTTGAGCACCTGCTTCCCTCCCTTAAATTTCGCCGTTATGACGCGGTCATTTCCGGTCTGGACATCACTGAAGAGCGTAAAACGCTGGTTGACTTTACCGATCCCTATCACAGCAACTCCGGCACGCTGGTAGCGGGGAAAGGGCTTTACAGCAATATTGAGCAGTTGAAAGGCAAACGAGTGGGCATTGGTGCAGAAACCACCCAGCAGGCCTATTTAAAGGTCGCGCGCCCTGAAATTGTGGCGGTGATTTATGATAATTACCAGAATGCGCTGCTGGATATGCGTAACGGCAGGCTCGATGGCATTTTCGGTGATACGCTGTCGATACAGCAGGTGCTGGAATCCAATCCACAGTTGGGGAAAGTAGGTGCGCCTATTACCGACAGTCGTTTTTTTGGCATCGGGCTGGGGATCGCTGTGCGAAAAGGCAACAGTGAACTGCGAAAGAGCCTTAATGAAGCGCTGCAAAGTCTGAAGGATGACGGTACGCTCCACCAGCTCAGCCGCCGCTGGTTTGGTCCATCCGCTTAGTTTTGCCTGCGCTTCAGGAGTGCCAGTACTTCGCTATGGGCCGTATGCGGGAAGAGATCAAATAGCTGGACCCGTTCTGCCTGATATTCACTCAATCGCGCAATGTCGCAGGCCAGGGTTTCTGCATTACAGCTTGAGTAGAGAATATAAGCGGGCGACATAGCGCTGAGATAGCGACAAAGCTCCTCACCTATTCCACGACGAGGGGGATTGACCAGTACCAGATCGGGAACAGCCTCCTCACCGGTGGCAAAAGCAGTGGAGTCCAGCGCGGCAAAGCTGACATTGTTCATTCCCATTTGCCGGGCAGAACGTCGGGCGCAGGCGATGGCCTCAGCACTGATTTCAATGCCGGTCAGCTTCATTTCTGGTGTGGCGCAGTGCAAGCCAAAGCCCCCGACTCCGCAAAACAGATCCCACATGCTGTGAATATTCAGTTCGCTTACCCAGCTGCGTGCAGTGGCGTAGAGTTTCGCTGCTACCTCAGGATTGGTCTGAAAGAAGCTCTGCGGACGTATCCACAGCGGCACGTCGTTAAGTTTTTCAGCAAGCGCCTGATTTTCAGTCAGGGCAATTTCCCGCTCCCCTTCCAGAATTGCCATATGTACCGGCTGAAGATTAGCCGATACCACGCTCAGCTCCGGTAGATCCTGCAAAAGAGCAGGTAATGCACGTTTAAGCTGTTCAAGTTTTGCTTCGGAACGTAGCACAAAACGCAGCATCATCCGCCCATCCAGCGTGCTTTGCGTCAGCAGAATAAATTTCAGCTCACCGCGCTTACGCGCCACATTGTAGGGCGTCAGGCCAGCCTGGGCGATAAAAGGCTTCAGCCGGGCAAAGACTTTGGCGAAACTGGCGGGATAGAGCGGACAGCTACTTAAATCTACCGGCAGACCATCACGGTGCATCACCCCAAAGACCGGGCGCTCCACGCTGCCGCTGACCACCATTTTGGCTTTATGACGAAAGCCCTGCGGCGGCGAGACGACCGGCGGCAGCCAGGTTCCAACATCTTGATCGGCCAGCAGTTGATGAAGCCGATCCTGTTTCTCTGCCAGTTGCCGGGAATAGGGAACGGTCAGCCACTGGCAGGAGCGGCAACGGTCGGCGTCATAGAGCGCGCAGTGCATAATGAAGTTGATTAGTCCGTGAAACGAAAAGCGGGCGGGGATTGTAGCATTGTGGTATCAGCGTTGCCGAAAAAATTGTCGACAGCTTGCAGGAACAAACAGCAGAAAGACCAGCACTAAATCTGGCAGCTTTTGCACCATCAGCAGCGGGATCACCTGCGCACTGCCCTCGCCATTAATGCTGAAAAGTTCCGGATAGATCCAGCCCATTGAGGCGCAGAACATGTAAAGCAGAGCGACAGTTTCAGCGGCGACAAAGCCCCAGCGCGCCCAGTTTCTGCCGTGTATCAGCGCCACGGCACAGCGTAGTTCAAAGAAAAAGATAAGCTGGCTGGCGATAAAGATCAGTGTTGAATCCCAGGCCTGAGCGCTGCGATAGACAAAACTGGTTATCCCCTCAACGCCTGCCTCCTCTATTTGCAGGAGCACGCTCAGCAAACGCGTGGCAACAATAGCAATAGCCCCCACCAGAACCGGAACCGGGACTGATGATTCAGGGATCCCCTTACCTTCTCTGAGTACCTCTGACATAACGCTCTCCTGCCGGCCCCACTTTATGCTCCATAACGGTGCGCGTGCGCCATCATGGGGTTCCTCCTGCTTCAGCCATTACCGGCAAACAAGAGGAGTGAATAATCACCGAGTGCTTAATCATTACGATCTCATTAAATGAGCCGCCCCACAGAAGGATTTCTGCTTAAGCATGCTGTCGGCAGCACTTTCGTTTAATTGAGTCACTCTGGCATGAACAGTGCAATTGTTCTAAGTGACTCACCTTGCAGGTTATTTCTAGCGCAATTAAGGGAATATATCCACCGGGACAGCGCCCTTTTTATCGCGTAATTAGCATTTTCTTTTTTTGACTGGAGGTCAATTGATGAAGGAAGAGAATTTTAGCTCAGCAAGCAGGCATTCCGCAGGCTTCGGCGCTTTTCTGGCGCTGCTGGTGGCGATACTATTTTTCTCCGGCCTGTTTTATAAAGTTGAAGGAATGAAGTGGCTGGGTGCCCTGGATTTCACCACGCTGGGCGGGAAATTTGGCAGCATAAAAGATGCCGCCACGACCTTTGTGGGCCAGGGAGGATCAGGTGCCAAAGCGGGCTTTCTGTTTGCCTTGTCGCTGGTGCCTACGGTCATGCTGGCGCTGGGGCTGCTGGAGATTTTTACGCATTATGGCGCTATACGCGCCGCACACCAATTGCTCACGCCGTTGCTGAAACCTGTTTTAGGCCTTCCCGGCCGCTCCGGGCTGGCTCTGATAACGGATTTACAGAGTACTGATGCCGGTGCGGCCTTAACCAAAGAACTTTATGATGAAAAGCAAATCTCCAAAAAAGAGGTGATTATTATGGCCGCCTGGCAATATTCCGGTGCCGGGCTGATCAATAACTATTTCGCCATCGGTTCTGCGCTGTTTGTTTCTTTATCCCTTCCCGTGCTGATCCCGTTAGTGGTGATGTTTGTGCTGAAATATGTGGGGGCGGCTTTTGTCCGCCTGATTTTGAACACCCTCTATAAACGAGATTTCCCACATGCAGAATAAACCGCTTAGCAGTCAGAACCCCTTTGATATCTTTGTTATTGGCGCGCGTAAAGGTTTCCATATCGCCATTCATAATTTAATGCCTAACGTGGTCATGGCCTATGTGATTGCGGAGATGCTAAATTTGCTGGGTGTTATGGGGTTTATAGGGCAGATTTTCGCGCCGGTAATGGGGCTTTTCGGCCTGCCGGGCGAGGCCACTACCGTCCTGCTTACGGCCTGGCTCTCCTCTTCTGCCGGCACCGGCGTTGCGGTGAGCTTGCTGGCCAAAGGCGTGCTGAGCGGCGCGGATATCACCATCCTGACGCCCGCCATTTTTCTGATGGGTTCCCAGCTACAGTATATGGGCAGGCTGTTAGGCGTGTCGGACGTGCCGAAAAAATACTGGCCTCTGCTGATGGTGACCAGCATTGTTAATGCGGCGATCTCAATGTTGATCATGCGGGTCGTAGCCTGATTCTTGATAAATGGAGTGCTTAACGTGTTAAAAGTTTTGGAACATTACGCTTATTTGCATGAGATCCCGGAACTGGGGTTTCAGGAATTTAAAACCTCGGCCTATATCAGCAGTCAGTTGAAAGAGGCAGGCTATGCGGTTCAGGATAACTTCAACGCAACGACCGGTATTGTCGCCGTACTGGATAGTGGCGTGCCGGGGCCAACGCTCGCCCTGCGAGCGGATATGGATGCGCTGGGACATGTGATCAATGGCGAAGCCTGCGCGCGTCACACCTGTGGGCATGATGGCCACTCGTCCGTGGTGCTGACCGCTGCACAGGAGCTGATTGCGGAAGGCGCGGTGAAGAAAGGCCGTCTGAAACTCATTTTTCAGCCTGCTGAAGAGCTGGGTACAGGCGCACTGGCGATGATCGCCGGAGGCGCTATAGACGATGTGGATATGATCCTGGGATTCCATCTGCGCCCTGCGGAAGAGTGTGCCGTGGGAACCGCCATTCCTGCTGTCTACTACTCCGCCTGCGTGACGATTGAAGCCACGGTGCGCGGACAGACTGCGCATGGCGCTCGTCCACACCTGGGCATTAATGCGCTGGATGCCGCCGTCAGTGCGGTTCAGGCTGTTAACGCGGTGCATATGGCGCCGGGGAAGAGCTGGAGCGCTAAAGCGACGCGTTTTCTGTGCGATGCAGGCGTTACCAACTCGATTCCAGACGAAGCGCGTGTGGTATTTGATCTGCGTGCCGCTGAAAACGAAGATATGGAGATATTAAAAGCGCGTGTGGAGCAGGCGATTAAGCACAGCGTGGCGGCGTATGGCGCAACAGCTGAGATTTTGGTGCTGAAATCGATGCCTGCCGCTGAGATTGATCAGGAGATGACGACATTAATTTCTGAGTCAATTACAGAGGTGCTGGGGGAAGCGGCGCTGATGCCGGTGCGCTCCACGCCTGGCAGTGAGGATTTCTTCCACTATGCCGTTGAGCGTCCTCAGGTGAAGTCAGGTTTCTGGGGGTTAGGAACCGGGCTGGTGCCGGGGCTGCATCATCCCGACATGCATTTCGATCTTAATTCGCTGCCGGTGGGGATCCGCATATTTAAGACCTGTGTGAAGAAGGTATTGGGTTGAGGGCAGGTTGTCTGGGGGTTCAGTGTTCTGGTCAGTAGAAGCCGAAGGGCACGCTGTCTGAGGAGTGGTAGCCAAATCAGACAGAACAGGATGCTGACTTAAAAAGCATGTCGACTGAAGGGCCAGCAGCCCGGTCAGGAAGAGGGGGCTGAACACAAAACGCCGTGAACCCCTCCCTGGGGGCTGCGAAGCGGCGTCCATGCCGCTTAGCTTTTGCTTATCAGCCCCCTCTCCCTTCCCCACAGCATTGGTGTTGTCTGTTATAGAAAAACAAACCAAATCCAAATCCTGCATCAAATCTGGTTTTGACCTGTGTGAACGCCACACTCACCAACAACACCGAATTCAATGGGTGGCGCCCCGGAGTGCATTAGCCGAGTGTATGCCGCAGGGATGCGGCATCCAAGCCCCCAGGGAAGGGTTCACGGCGTCTCGGATAAGGCACTCCGGGGTGACGCCTTTCCACCAAACCCGGTTTTGACCTGTGTGAACGCCAGGCCCACCAATAGCGCTGAATTTAACGGGTGGCACCACGAAGCATGTTAGCCGGGTGGCTGCCGCAGGCATGCGGCAGCCAGACTCTCACAACAGATCAAAATTTAAGTTTTGCACTACGGCGTCCCGGATAATGAACCCTGCGTTACTGCCCTTCCCCGTTCCGGGCATCAGTGGCCGCCGCGCGCCTTCTGGATATCCTTCAGCCGCTGCTTCTCTTCGTGCGCCATAAAGCGCCAGGCGATAAAGCCAACGATCCCAACCACGAACAGAATCAGCGAAGCCAGCGCATTGATCTCTGGGTTAACCCCACGTCGCACGGTGGCAAAAATTTGCATCGGCAGCGTGGTGGCACCCGGCCCGGTGACAAAGCTGGAAATCACCAGATCGTCCAGCGACAGCGTAAAGGCCAGCAGCCAACCGGTGACGATGGCTGGCGCAATCATTGGTACGGTAATCACAAAAAAGACCTTCAGCGGCGTTGCGCCCAGATCCATCGCGGCCTCTTCAATTGAGCGATCCAACTCGCGAAGACGTGAGTTGATCACCACCGCCACATAGGCGGTACAGAAGGTAACGTGCGCCAGCCAGATAGTTAACATGCCACGGTCGGCAGGCCAGCCAAAGGTATTGCCCATCGCCACAAACAGTAGCAGCAGTGAAAGCCCGGTGATCACATCCGGCATCACCAGCGGCGCAGTCAGCATAAAGGCGAAACCCGTAGAGCCTTTAAAACGACCGAAACGCACGATCACTACCGCAGCTATCGTACCCAAAACCGACGCAGCCGTTGCCGCCAGCGCCGCAATGGTCAGACTCAGCGTCACAGCACTAATCATCGCATCATCGTGGAACAACACGTTGTACCAGTGCAGCGAGAAACTCTCCCATGCGGCAAGCTGAGAGGAGTTAAAGGAATAGATAACCAGCAGCGCCATCGGAGCATAGAGGAAGAAAAAGCACACCACCAGGATCGCCGTGCGCCAGGGAGAACGAATTGTAGGTAACGTAGTCATTCCTTTTCCCCTAATTCTTTATTCTGATGCTTATGGAACCAGATAATCGGCAGGATCAATATCAGCAAAATAATCACTGCCAGCGCAGAGGCCACCGGCCAGTCACGGTTATTAAAGAATTCCTGCCAGAGTACGCGGCCAATCATGATGCTGTCGGGGCCACCTAACAGCTCGGGGATCACATACTCACCAACCGCAGGAATAAAGACCAGCATAGAGCCTGCGATAATCCCGCCTTTGGTCAGCGGCACGATAACGCTAAAGAAAGTTTTCAGCGGACGTGCGCCCAAATCGAGAGAAGCCTCCACCAGTGAATAGTCAATGCGGGTTAACGCGGTATAAATCGGCAGAACCATAAACGGCAGATAGCAGTAGACGATGCCAATATAGACCGCCAGATTGGTGTAGAGGATCGCCACAGGGTGATCGATAACACCGGTCCACATCAGGAAGCGGTTAAGAATGCCGTTATCATTCAGGATCCCCATCCAGGCATAGACGCGTACCAGAAAAGAGGTCCAGGAAGGCAGGATCACCAATAACAATAAAATATTACGCGTTGAGGGCGAACTGTGCGCCACCGCCCAGGCCAACGGATAACCTATCAGCAGACAGATAACTGTCGAGATGGCGGCCACCTGAAGGGAGTGCAGATAAGCGTCAACGTAGAGCGGATCGTCCGTCAGCGTGATGTAGTTGCCCAGATTCATCACCATCGTCAGCTGCCCGTCGGCCCAACTCACCAGATCGGTATAGGGCGGAATGGCGCGGGCAATATCCGCAAAGCTGATTTTCAGTACGATCAAAAAGGGCAGCAGAAACAGCAGGATCAGCCACAGATAGGGCAATGCGATAACCAGCTTACGCCCCTGCTTCATCTGCAACTTGCCCAGAAGCAGGCTGAACGAGCCTGCTTTGCGGGTTGGCGGCTCGCTGGCGCCTGAAGAATGTTGACTCATAACTCTCCCACTAAACCGTCAGAACCACGCAGCTGTCCGCTTCCCAGCAGAGACGGATTTCATCTCCCCAGGTCGGCATGCCCTTGCGAAAGCGCCAGGTATTTTGCAACTGAGCGCTGATCATCTGGCCGCTGTGCAGCCGCACATGATAGATCGAAAGGTCGCCCAGATAGGCGATATGCACCACTTCACCTACCGCAAAGTTACAGCCATCCGCAGGAACTTCCTCGCACAACATCACTTTTTCCGGCCGCAGGGCAACGTGCACCGGCACGCCGTCCGTCACGGAGGCGTCAGAATCGACCTTCAGAGGATGAATCAGTCCCGGACTGGCAATCACCAGGCCGTCTGCCTGACGTTCGCGCAGTACCCCTTCAAACAGATTGACTGAACCGATGAACTCCGCGCTGTAGCGGGTGGTCGGATGCTCGTAAATCTCTTCCGGCTCGCCAATCTGCACGAATTTGCCGCGGTTCATAATGGCAATGCGTCCGGCCATGGTCATCGCTTCTTCCTGATCGTGGGTCACCATCACGCAGGTTGCGCCCACGCGCTCAAGAATATCGACCACTTCCAGCTGCATCCTGTCGCGCAGTTTTTTATCCAGCGCGCCCATTGGCTCATCAAGCAGCAGTAATTTCGGCCGTTTGGCAAGGCTACGGGCCAGCGCCACGCGCTGCCGCTGCCCACCAGAAAGCTGATGCGGCTTGCGTTTGGCATACTCCTGCATATGTACCAGCGTCAGCATCTCTGCCACGCGGCTGGCGATCTCATTTTTCGGCAGGCGGTCCTGCTTCAGGCCAAAGGCGATGTTCTGCTCCACCGTCATGTGGGGGAACAGCGCATAGGACTGAAACATCATATTGATAGGTCGCTGATAAGGCGGCACATGCGAGAGATCCTGACCATCAAGCATGATCTGCCCGGAGGTAGGCGGCTCAAATCCTGCCAGCATGCGCAGCAGCGTCGACTTTCCACAGCCGGAGGCTCCCAGCAGCGCAAAAATTTCGCCTTTGTAAATCGTCAGATTGACATCATCAACCGCATGCTGACCGTCAAAAGACTTGGTCAGGTTGCGGATCTCAAGCAGCGGCGTCAGGGCTTTGCCAGCTTTTTGTTGCGGACGGGCGGTTGCGTCGTTCACTACCATTACTCTCCGGCGCTTAACGGAATACAGGCCATATAAAAAGACAAAACAGAGGCCGGAGAAAGCGCCTCTGTTGCTTAATCAAAAATGAGTCTGCCCCACTTTTGTCAATTACTTACCATTTTTAACTTTAGTCCATGCGCGCGTACGCACACGGTCAAGTTTTGGATCCTGCACTTTCAACACAAACAATTTTGCCATCGTGTCAGGGGTAGGGAAAATGCCCGGATTATTGCGGACGCTTTCATCAATCAGCGGTACAGAAGCCTTGTTGCCGTTAGCGTAGAACATCTTATTCGAGACGTCAGCGATGACCTTAGGCTCCATCATATAGTTGAGGAACTGATAGGCCGCATCCAGATTTTTGGCATCTTTAGGAATAGCGAACATATCAAAGAAGGCCAGCGCGCCCTCTTTTGGAATGCTGTAGGCAATGTCCACGCCATTCTTCGCTTCCACGGCACGGTTTTTCGCCTGCAAAATGTCGCCTGCCCAGCCGATAGCCACACAGGTATTGCCGTTCGCCAAATCGTTAATGTACTGAGAAGAGTGGAAGTAACGAATGCTTGGACGCAGCTTCAGCAACAGGTCTGTAGCGGCGCCAGAGTAATCTTTAGCATCGGAACTGTTCGGATCTTTGCCAAGATAGTTCAGGACGGTGGCAAAAATCTCTTCGGGTGCATCCAGGAAAGAGACGCCGCAGCTTTTCAGCTTCTCCAGGTTTTCAGGCTTCAGCACCAGATCCCAGCTGTCTACCGGCGCATCTTTACCCAGAGCCGCTTTCACTTTTTCAACGTTATAACCGATGCCGGTGGTCGCCCAGAGATAAGGGATTGCGTATTTGTTGCCTGGATCGTGCTGATCCAGCTTTTTCAGCAGATCCGGATCCAGATTTTTATAATTTGGCAGCTTGCTCTTATCAAGCGGCTGGAAAACGCCAGACTGTAACTGACGCGCCAGGAAGCTGGAGGAAGGCACTACCACGTCGTAGCCGGTGCTGCCGGCCATCAGTTTGCCTTCCAGCACCTCATTGGAATCAAACACGTCGTAGACCACCTTGATACCGGTTTGTTTTTCGAAATTCGGTACGGTATTGGGTGAAATATAGTCTGACCAGTTATAGACGTGCAGCGTCTTATCAGCAGCACTCGCGCCAGCGGAAACCGCCATCAACACGCCAGCAACCACACCTGACAACCAATTCTTACGAAGGGCGCTCATGTTTTCCATTCTCCTGAACAGGGATAATTACAGCCTGAGGCACAAGCTACTCACAGCTGACCTTTTAAGGCTCTACAATGAATGATTATTCAGTGCGCTGTTAAATAGAAAAAACCTATACCTCTGGTGACGTTGCACGCGAAATGCAGCTTCGCAAGAATAGCCCCCCTGCTCCCCCCAGGCCAGCCCCCGGCGTAAAAAACGCCTTTTATCGATTTTTAATGCATGTTTCCTCTCTGTGATAGGGCATACATGGCACAAACGGCGACAGATATCCGGCATTCAGGGCATAAACCAGCATAAATGCGTGTAGCAAAGCGGTGAGAGATGCTGAAAATAGCAACAGTTAAACGTGAATGGATATTTTAACAGCGGGGGAAAAAGAGGAATGGGCTAATCGGTGATTAACCCAGGGGCATTAATGCAGCAAAGAATGGGTAGTGACGATCTCTGAGCGATCTTCTTCTTCGCCCGGTACCAGCAACTGATTGGCAAAGGCTTCCAGCACAACCATAGAAACTTGCTCTTCGCTTTGCTTCATAAAATGAACAAATTGCCCGAAAGTCACCCCGGCGGAGACGCTCAGCGACTGACAAACAATAAGCTTGGGCAGATTATCATCCTGGATATCCAGGAAGGCTTTCACCGTTAAAGAGCTGGCATTAATTTGTGATAAATCGCCAACCAACGGGATAAGCGCAGTGGGTTTGACCTCTGCCAGAGCTGAGAACAGGAGAACGTTATCGACCAAATCCAGCTTGGCATCAAACACACCGTCGAAATTTTGCATATGCGGCAGATGAAGGGCCTGACAAGAGTCACACTCAAACCAGGTGATGCTTTGCTGATCCAGCCAACGTCGTATTACGTCAATATCTGGAACGACGAGTGAATCCATGTATTTTATTTCTCTTACCGCCTTAAAATTGCGCCCTAGCTTACGGAAAATCCCTGCCAAATACCACGATAGCGAAAGAAATATGCCTTTATCCGCCGGTTTTCAGACTGAAGCCGGGGCGAGCCTGTTGTTCAATCCAGGCGATCATCATCGCCGCAATATCCAGTCCGGTAGTCTTTTCAATCCCTTCAAGGCCGGGTGAAGCATTGACCTCCATCACCAGCGGGCCTCGTTTCGCCCGCAGGATATCCACACCGGCTACATCCAGGCCCAGCGTGGCGGCTGCCGCAATCGCCATTTCCCGTTCACGCTCTGTGATCTCCACACTGCGGGCTTTGCCTCCGCGATGAAGATTAGAGCGGAAATCGCCCTCTTTGGCCTTGCGCTCGATAGATGCGACCACTTCCCCGCCGATCACCAGACAGCGGATATCCTTTCCCTGCGCTTCTTTGATGAATTCCTGCACCAGGATATGCGCATTCAGCCCACGAAACGCGTCTATCACGCTCTCCGCAGCCTGGCGGGTTTCCGCCAGCACGACGCCAATACCCTGCGTCCCTTCCACCAGCTTGACCACCAGCGGTGCGCCTCCCACCATTTTAATCAGGTCGCTGGTATCGTCCGGTGAATGAGCAAACCCGGTTACCGGCATATCAATCCCCTGCCGCGCCAGCAGTTGCAGCGAGCGTAACTTGTCACGGGCGCGGGTAATGGCTACCGACTCATTCAGCGGATAACTGCCACACACCTCAAACTGACGCAGCACGGCCGTGCCGTAAAAGGTAATGGCGGAGCCTATGCGGGGGATCACCGCATCAAAATGCTCCAGCTGCTTGCCGCGGTAGTGAATAGCCGATGAACCGGGATTGATGGTCATATAACATGAGAGCGGATCGATCACTTCAACGCGGTGGCCGCGCGACCGCGCGACCTCCAACAGACGTTTGCAGGAATAAAGTGAGCTGTCACGGGAAAGTATCGCAATTTTCACCAGCTGCCTCCGCAGAGCTTAACGCGTTGCCCAACCCTGTTTATGCAGGTAATCCAGCATAAAGGGGCGACTCTCTTTGAGCAGCGTTTTCTGAATGTGCTCACTCCAGCTTTCCCGACGCGTGTTGTTGCCACGCGACAGGTAATAGGCTTCATGTTCCGCATCATACTCAGCCAGCACCTGGGGATCGATTGGCTGATAGTGGTTTTCATGCACCAGCATGGCGACGGGCATACGCGGCTTCAACTGCGGGATCTGTTCAGGCCAGCCGAGGCAAAGGCCAAAGAGTGGCAGAACAAATTCAGGCAGGCCCAACAGTTCGGTCACTTCTGCGATGCTGTTGCGAATCCCGCCAATATAGACGCCGCCCAGTCCTAAAGACTCAGCGGCGGTCATCGCATTCTGTCCCATCAGCGCTGTATCCACGCAGCCCAGCAGCAGCTGTTCCGCCAGTCCCAACTGAGCTTCCGGATAGATTTGCTGGTGGCGGTTGAAATCGGCACAAAATACCCAAAATTCTGCGGCAGTCCCGACATACTTTTGTCCACCTGTCAGACCAACCAGTTTTTCACGCAGTGTCTTATCGGTAACCCGAATAATTGACGAACATTGCAAAAAGCTGGAGCTGGACGCGGACTGCGCAGCGGCCAAAATGGCTTCACGCTGTGCGTCATCAATTTGCCTGTCAGTAAAGGCCCGAATCGAGCGGTGCGAGCACAAAAGCTCAATGGTCGGCGTCATGCTTATCTCCTGGGGGGGTGTCACGCTTTGCGTTAAAAAGTTCCGGCGCCATCGCTTTTGCCGTACGCCACATCATCACGATTGCGGCTGGAAGCATTAACGCAATACCTGCAAAAATCATCACTGTTGCGGCGAACGGGCCGGAAAAAGGTGCCGGCAAGGGTAGCATCTGATGCAGCGTGAAGTAAGAGAGAACCAGCAATATTCCCCCCACGGCTTCCATAAACAGCACGGGTTTGGGTAAACGACTAAAAGCACGCATGGCGTATCTCCTTACGCAGGGTTGCTCTACCCTACCTGCCGTTATTAAAGCCCACCTTAGCGATCTCTGCATAGTCTGGACGAATCAGATCAACAGGTAATTCCTTCTTCCTTTCCCTGGTAGATGCGGGCATGATGATCGCCATTAACAAATAAGTTGTGATGTACATCACACTAATTTTGACCTTTGAGGAGAAACCTATGTTTGCAGTGATTTTTGGACGTCCTGGCTGTCCTTATTGTGTCCGTGCAAAAGAGCTGGCTGAGAAGCTGACCGCAGAGCGTGAAGATTTCAACTTCCGTTATATCGACATCCACGCTGAAGGCATCACTAAAGCGGATCTGGAAAAAACCGTCGGCAAGCCTGTTGAAACCGTACCGCAGATTTTCCTCGATCAGAACCACATTGGTGGCTGCACTGATTTTGAAGCTTATGCCAAAGAGAATCTGGGCCTGTTCCAGTAATCTTCTCTCATCACCGCCTTAACCAGGAACCGGTGACTGACGCATAAAAAAAGGCCGATTAAAATCGGCTTTTTTTTCGTCTGGTGTCAGGGCCGCTTTTCATCGCCCAGCAAGGACCGGGAAAGCATAACCACCAGGGCACCGGAGCCGCACCAGAAGGCAGCGCTGGTGGTAAAAGCTAACTCCTGTAGCAAAGAGCCATGCGCAGCCAGTGAAAAATGCATGGCCAGCAGCATCACCGGCGTTGCTAAAAAAGCGCCTGCAAGAGCGACCGTTAACGGCGCTTCTTTTGAAGTCAGCGCCGCAATAGCGCCAGGCACGATAAATATAAGCAGCCCCAAACGGGGTTCAGAGTGAAGAGTAGTATCAACATTCATTTCAAACCGCACGGCAACAAACACCAGGCAGTAAAGGACAAAACAGACGATAACGCCTGTCCAGGTCATCCCTTTAAATACCATAGGATCTTCTCCCGGCTAGGTAATTTCGGATAAAACTTAACGTCGCCGTGACAAATGTTGCGGCTATTACTGGCTGAAAAGAATGAAAAGATGTCCAGCGGCGCTGGCATTGGGCTGTAATTCGTGGAAATTCCTGAATATTGCCGCTGCTCTGCTGACAGCCAGGTCAATATAAAATAAAAAATGAAGTAGTTCAACACGTTACTGGTAAACAGGAGGTTACATCAGGCTCAAAAAGGTCACATATTTGTTAAATGAAAAAAACTATCTGTTTATCCCAGACGGTTTCTCAGGCGTAACCCCTCGTTTTCTAAGAACTCTCCGAGCCTTCCGGATCCCGCTTTTGCAACGTAATTTTTACGCTTTTTAAATGAAAAAAAATTATTTCTTCCGTTATCAGAACTTTTGTATTTGGCCGGAGTCATAATTAGTGCCACTGCTTTTCTTTGAAATCCCTAAATTGTGGAGCCCGTTAATCTGATGATTAGCGGGTTTTTTTATCGCCGCTTTATAAGACTTTTCACAATAAGACTTATCTCCATTCTCTTCTCTTAATGTTTCCTTAATCCCCTTTCCGCACCATAGCACTCCCTGTTCATAATCTCTGACTGTCATGAAATCACCCTCCATTCTTAACAGAAGCACAACCACCCGCGTAATTAGGAACGAAGCTATTTATCTTCTTCCTGCCCGCTTTTATCTTGTCCAGCTGATCTTACTGGCGGTAACAGGGCTGATTTTCACCTGGATTTCCCGCCATGAAAGTTGGGATCTCGCCCTGATACGGGTGTGGTTTGATCCTGTGACGCAGCAATTTCCCTGGAAAGATAACCGCTGGCTGGATTTGATCAATCACCGTTTGTTAAAGGACATGGTGATAGCCGCTGCGGCAGTTGCGCTGGTAAGAGGCCTTGTGCAGCGCAATGCCCGTTTAGTGCTGATCCCAGCGTTGATTGGCATAGGGCCGCTGGTGGTAGGCATTCTTAAAGCGAACAGCGCGCACTCCTGCCCGTGGGATCTGGTGGAATTTGGCGGCAAAGCGGTCTCTTTCCCGCTCTTTTCTGCCATCCCCTTCAACAGCGGGCCAGGCCGGTGCTTTCCGGGCGGTCATGCATCAAGCGGGTTTGGAATGATGGCGCTCTTTTTCTGGTACTGGCCCCGCCGCCCGGTCAGAGCATGGTGCTGTTTTGCGCTCGGCGTGTCGCTGGGCATGGTGATGGGCTATGGCCAGATGATGCGCGGAGCACATTTCCTTTCACACAATTTATGGGCTGGCTGGTGGGTTTGGCTGAGCCAATGTTTAACTTTCGGGTGCGTTTCGTACCTGGTGAATAAGACGAGGAAAATATAAATATGGAAGAACTTAACCGGACGTTGTTTCTCTGGATCAATGCCACCCCCTTATCCCCTGCCTGGCTGCTCTCACTTGCTACCTTTATTGCCCGCGATCTGATTGCCATTGTCCCGGTGCTTATTATCACGCTGTGGCTGTGGGGGCCAGAGCGTCAGGTCGGTTTACAGCGTAAGCTGGTGCTGAAAACCGGTATCGCGCTGGCTTATGCCCTGAGTATTTCATGGTGCGTAGGGAATTTGTTCCCCCATGCACGACCTTTTGTCCTGGGTATAGGCCATCAGTTTCTGCCGCATGCGGCCGATGATTCCTATCCCAGCGATCACGGCACCGCTATTTTTACCGTCGCGATTGCGTTTCTTTGCTGGCACCGCGTCTGGTCTGGCGGGCTGCTGATTGTGACCGGCATCGCTATCGCCTGGTCACGCATCTACCTTGGCGTTCACTGGCCGATGGATATGCTGGGCGGAGTGCTGGTTGGCGGACTCTCCTGCCTGTTTGCCCAGGTGGCATGGTCCTTTTTTGGCCGCCGCTTATTGCAAAATATCTCTTCACTTTACCGACTGGTATTTTCCTTTCCCATACGCAAGGGCTGGGTACGTAATTAGCGCACGGCGCTCTCTGTGAGATGCACCCGGCATAATAACGGTTAAACAGACGCCTGATTTATTGCGCAACATAATGAAAAATTAAAGACTTTCTATTAATGTGTTGCGCAATTGATATTATGACAAGTCACCCTCAACCACTCAAAAAACATAACTCACTGATAAATAACCATTTTTATTTCACATCTTTTTCTGTCTTGGCTGAATTGAACACTATTTAACCAGCCTTGAACCTGGTTACAGTAGTGAAAAAAACCAATAAAATCCGCAGCAACCCGTGCATTCCTCTGCACTTAAAACCTCATACCGAATATTTCGCCAAATATAATAGCAGGAATGTGATTCAGATCGCCTGAAGTGCCTCTGTTTCTCCTTTTCTCGTTTTATTTAAATGGTAGAGTGTCCGCGTTTCGGACAGGGATCAAAATAGTGGGTTGGCACCCCTGCCTGTCGATAATTGTTTCACTGTATTCAATCAGGAGATAATGATGGAGTCATCTAAGACGGCCACGCTGGCGGGTAGCGGTGTTGTACAGACCACCAGCTGGCGCAAAAGTGACACAATGTGGATGTTAGGCCTGTACGGGACGGCCATTGGCGCTGGGGTGCTTTTCCTGCCTATCAATGCCGGTATTGGCGGGCTGATACCGCTGATTATTATGACGCTGCTGGCGTTCCCGATGACCTTCTTTGCCCACCGTGGCCTTTGCAGGTTCGTGCTTTCCGGCCGCAAAGCCGGTGAAGATATTACCGGCGTGGTGGAAGAGCATTTTGGTAAAGGCGCCGGTAAGCTGCTGACCCTGCTCTATTTCTTCGCCATCTATCCCATTCTGCTGGTTTACAGCGTAGCTATTACCAACACCGTTGATAGCTTTATGACCCATCAGCTGCATATGCAGGCACCGCCACGATTTTTGCTGGCGCTGATCCTGATTGTGGGTTTGATGACCATTGTGCGTTTCGGCAAAGAGATGATTGTCAAAACCATGAGCGTACTGGTCTATCCCTTTGTGATGGTGCTGATGGTACTGGCGCTCTTTTTAGTGCCGCACTGGAACAGTTCGCTCTTCCATAACGTCAGCCTGGCCGGCAGCGGCAACGGGCTGGGAATAACGCTGTGGCTGGCCATTCCGGTGATGGTGTTTTCGTTTAATCACTCCCCCATTATTTCAGCCTTTGCGGTTGCCAAAAAGGAAGAGTATGGCGATAAGGCTGAGCAGAAATGCTCGAAAATTCTGGCCTTCAGCCACCTGATGATGGTGGTGACGGTGATGTTCTTTGTCTTCAGCTGCGTGCTTAGCCTCTCGCCGGAGAACCTGGCTGAGGCAAAATCACAGAACATCTCCATCCTTTCCTACCTGGCGAACCACTTCAACACGCCGCTGATGGCCTGGCTCGCCCCCATTATCGCCATGGTCGCTATTACTAAATCTTTTCTCGGCCACTATCTTGGCGCGCGGGAAGGTTTCAACGGTCTGATTGTCAAAACGTTGGGTGAGAAAGGGAAAAATCTGCCGGAAGCGAAGCTGAATAAGATCACTGCCCTGTTTATGCTGGTTACTACCTGGATTGTAGCCACGCTGAACCCCAGCATTTTAGGGATGATTGAAACGCTCGGCGGCCCGGTTATTGCGGTTCTGCTGTTCCTGATGCCGATGTACGCAATCAATAAAGTCCCTGCGATGCGCCAGTACAGCGGTAAAATCAGCAATATCTTTGTGGTGCTGACCGGTCTGGTAGCTATTTCCGCTATCGCTTACGACCTGATTTAATCTGGCAAAAAGGGGCGATACCTTTCGCCCCTTCAGATTTTTATTTACCGCGCGCTGAGTCGACATCTGTTCTCTGGCCGATCAGGCAAACCATTTACCAAACCATCCGGTCATTTTCATCATTACAAAATCCCAGATGCGGTTTAAAAAGCCGCCCTCTTTCACCTCTTCCATTACCACCAAGGGACGCTGCTCTATGGTCTTGCCATTCAGCTGAAAGTCGATATTTCCCACCACCTGATTTTTCTTAAGCGGGGCGGTAAGCTGCGGCTGATTAAGCGTGAAACTGGCCTTAAGATTCTTTATTTGTCCTTTTGGCAGAGTAATGGCGGCATCCTTCGCGACGCCAAGATTGACCTCTTTCCTGTCGCCGTACCAGACGCGCTGGGTTGAAAATGGCTTGTCCGCTTTTATCGGCGTTACCGTTTCGTAAAACCGGAAGCCCCAGGTCAGCAGCTTTTCACTTTCACGAAAGCGGACGGCATCCGTAGCGGCACCTAACACTACCGAGATCAAACGCTGATCGCCCTGCACAGCTGAAGCCACCAGATTGTTACCGGCGCCCTCGGTATGTCCGGTTTTAATGCCATCAACGTTCAGGTTCGTGCTCCACAACAGACGGTTGCGGTTATGCTGACGGATACGATTGAAGGTAAATTCCTTCTCTTTGTGCAGGGCATATTCCTCAGGCACGTCACGAATTAATGCCTGACCTATCAGCGCCATATCTCTGGCCGTGCTGTACTGCCCCTCGGAATCCAGCCCGTGCACAGTTTTGAAATGGGTGTTCTGCAACCCCAGCGCCTTAACATAGTTATTCATCAGGCCGACAAAAGAGTCCTGGCTGCCCGCGACGTAATCCGCCAGCGCAATACTGGCGTCATTCCCGGACTGAATAATAATGCCCTTATTGAGTTCGGAAACCGGGATACGGTCACCGGGCTTAAGGAACATCAGCGACGAGCCTTGTAACTTCGGGTTGCCGGTAGCCCAGGCATCTTTGCCTACGGTCACCATATCGTCATTAGTAATTTTTCCGGCTTTAATAGCCTGCCCGATAACATAGGTTGCCATCATTTTAGTCAGGCTGGCCGGGTCAAGACGATCGTCAGCATGGGATTCCGTCAGCACTTTTCCGCTGTGGTAATCCAGCAGTATCCAGGCTTTGGCTTCTATCTGTGGTGCTGCGGGGGCCTCCTCGGCGCGGGCAGTCAGCGTCAGAAGTAAAACAGGCGTAGAGAGAAGCAGAGTTTTTACAGTGGCAGAGAGAGACATTTTCTTCATGGCGGGACCCAAATATCCATTTGAAAGGTAACTATTTTCGCTGCGGGCGGACGCAGACCCTGCCACGCTAACGTTTTCTGAGCGGAAAAAGAACAGCATTACTGTAAAGTTATTCAGAGTTTATTAGATAAATCTGGGAACTGCCCCACCACTGTGTTTTTTTTCGCCTGCGGTCGGCAGTGAAACCAGGCGAAATTCCGAATTTTCGCAGAACAGTTAAGTCCGTCACAAAATTCCGCTAACCTGAAATGAATCAGCCTGAGGAGTAATAACGATGGATTTAGCTCTGTTCGATCTGGATGAAACGCTAATCTGTGAAGACAGTACCGGTTTGTGGCTTCGTTGGCTGGTGTCGCAGGGCTTTGCGCCGGCCGCGCTGATAGAGCAGGAGCAGGCGCTGATGGCGCAATATTATCAGGGATCGCTCTCCATTGAAGAGTATATGCATACCACCCTGTCGCCGCTGGAGGGTATGGGTACGCTGACCGTTTCCGGCTGGGTAAGGCGTTTTATTCAGCGAGATATCCTTCCTCGCGTTTATCCTGCCGCTCGGGAACGTATGGCATGGCATCAGCAGCGCGGTGATATGATCATGGTGGTCTCCGCCAGTGGAGAACATCTGGTGGTGCCAATAGCTGAAGAGCTTGGCGCACAGGGCGCGCTGGCGATAGGCGTGGAAATAGTTGATGACCGTTACAGCGGTCAGAGCTATGGCACCATGACCTACAAAGAAGGCAAAGTCACGCGGCTGAATGACTGGCTTGCCGTGCAGCAGGAGAGCGCTTTTGCCAAAACCTGGGCTTACAGCGACTCCATTAACGATCTGCCGATGCTTGAGCATGCCGATCACGCCTGTGTGGTTAATCCCAGTGAACCCTTGCATCAACTGGCGCAGCAGCGTGGTTGGGAAGTCTGCCGCTGGGTGAGGTAGCGTTCTGACGGATAAAAGCGTGCTTTACCCTGGCGCAAGTGGTCCACTTTTATGGGCCACTTGCGCCATCGTCCCGGGGTCTTACTCTGCTAATCCAACCTGCAACAATTTGCCGTCAGATTCATCCGTCAGCACATAGAGATAGCCGTCCGGCCCCTGACGAACATCCCTGATGCGTTCCCCGCGATCTGCTAACAACCGCTCTTTCTCTGTTACCTGCTCACCTTTTACGGTGAGATGAATAAGGCTTTTATCCTTTAGCGCACCGATAAACAGCGAGTTTTTCCACTCCGGAAAACGTGAATGGGTATAAAAAGTCATGCCGCTGAGGGCAGGAGAGACTTTCCACCAGAAAGCGGGCTGGAGAGTACCCGAAGCCGTTCCCCCTTCAGACCCTGGCACTTTATCACCGCTATAATCGATGCCCCAGGTTGCCAACGGCCAGCCGTAGTTCTCGCCTTTACGCAGAATATTGACCTCATCACCGCCGCGCGGGCCATGCTCATTTTCCCATATCTCCTGCGTCCAGGGGTTCCAGGCAATGCCCTGTGGATTACGCATGCCGTAGCTCCAGATCTCACCTCTGGCCCCCTGTTTACCCACAAAAGGATTATCTGGCGGAACGGTGCCATCGGCGTTCAGACGCACCACTTTTCCGCTAAGGGCTGCGAGATCCTGCGCTGAAGCGGCCTGGAAGTTATCGCCAAAGGTCACATAGAGATAGCCCTGGTTATCAAAAACGATCCGGGAACCGAGATTCGCCCCGCTGGAAAGCGGCGGCTGCTGGCGGAGAATAACTTTAAAATCGTTCAGCCGGGTCATATCGTTACTGAGCACGCCATATCCCACTACTGCTCCCGCCCGCCCTGAACTGTCAGCTTCAGTCCAGGTCAGGTAGAGGTGTCGGTTCTGGCTGAAGTCTGGTGCCAGTGCCACATCCAGCAAGCCGCCCTGGCGCTGCGCCCAGACTGCGGGTACGCCGGCAATCGGTTTGGATATCCCTTTTCCCTGCTGCCAGCGGCGCAGCTGCCCCGATCGTTCAGTGATTAAAATCCCCTGATTTTCCGGCAGAAATGCCAGCGCCCAGGGATGATCCAGCCCCTGTTGCAGCTCTTTGACCTCCACTTTCGCCGCCAGTGCGGGCCAGATCGTAAAGGCTGAGACAGCCAGCAGACAAAGGGTAAGCAAACGAGGCATATCGACTCTCCTGAAGGGGTGTCTGTTAAATTTAGCGAAGGGAGGTAAACAACGGTCTGTTTTTACAAAACCTTAAGCGCGTAAGTTTATGCAGCAGCCCCCGAACATTAAACAGGAGCAGAAGAGTTCGGCACTTCAGGTTGCCAGCATGGGAAATTACGCCGCCCGCTTTTAATCATATTTCCAGTAAAGCGGCGAGCCGTAGACTTCAACAAAATAATCGATGACGGCACGAACATTTAAGGGGGGACGACGTGAATTGGGGTAAATAGCTGCAATCTGCTGCCCATCGGTTTTGTTCGCTGCTTCAAATTCAGGCAGGATTTTCACCAGCTCGCCCGTTTGCAATATATCGCCTATCAGCCAGTCCGGAAAAAGAACAATCCCCATCCCGCCCAGCGCAGCGGTGAGCAGCGTTTCGGCATTATTCGAGGTCAATAAAGCTTTCACCTGATAGTGAACCCAGGGGGCACTATTTTGCCGGAACAGCCAGCGATTTGGCCCGGCATAACCGCTGTAGACCAGGCAGTTATGTGCGGTCAGTTCCTGTGGCGCAAGAGGAATGCCATGACGTTGCAGATAGGCGGGCGATGCCGCCGCATGATAGCGTTGCGTGCCGAAGATGCGGGCATGGAAGGAGGAGTCCGTAAGCGTGCCAATGCGAAAGATCACATCTGCTGCCTCACGATGAGGATCGACATAATCGTCGGTCAAAATAAGTTCGATTTGCAGGCGTGGGTAGCGTTCGGCGAAACCCGGCAGCCAGGGGGCAATATGGCGCTGCCCAAAAAATACCGGTGCGTTGAGTCTGACCAGCCCTGCGGGTTCAAGGGCACGATCCTGAAGTTCCTTGCGGGCTTCGCTGAGCTGTTCAGTCATATTTTTGGCATAGTCAACGAACAGGCGACCCGCTTCAGTCGGGATGACCGCGCGTGTAGTGCGGTAAAAAAGCTGTTGCCCCAGCGCCTCTTCCAGCTGCTGCACAGTACGTGATACCAGTGAAGCAGACACCCCTTCCCGCCTGGCCACTTGCGAAAAACTCTGCGCGTTAAAAACGCTGATAAAGAGCTGTAACGATCGAATAGTTATTGCGCCGGCCTTCATTGATGCAATTCCTGCAAAGGTGTTTGTCAGATTATGCTGTTTTTCATTATACCGGGCTGCTCTATTCTTCCCAACCTTAATAATATGAGAGCAGATTTATGCAGCTTTTACTGATTTTACTTGTAGTGTGCGGCGGGATGGGATTATCCGTGGAGGCGGGTCTGCTGGGGCCTTTAGGCGGCCAGGTAGGCGATTTATGGGCCACTTTCAGCATCTTTGGCGTGGGTGCAGTCCTGACTTTTTTCCTGATGCTCTTTTTCAGCCCACGCAACAGCCCCTCGTTTTTTGCCCAGCCAGGCTGGCAGTTACTGGGCGGTGTCTTGGGTCCTGTCTATGTGGTGATCCTGACGCTTGCCACACCCGCCATCGGCATTGCCATGACCATGATTGGCATCCTGGCCGGGCAGGTATTTAAAAGCCTGGTCATCGACCATTTTGGCTTATTCGGCACGCCTCATCGCAAAATTGATGGTAAGCGTATCATTGCTTTGATTTTTATTATTGCGGCCTTACTGCTTGTGGCTGAGGGAAACTGATGACTATTTTAATGATTATCCTGGCGGTAGTGGGTGGCATGACGCTCAGCATTCAGGCGGCAATTAACGGCCAGCTTGGCAACAAAGTGGGCGTTTTCAAAAGTGCGTTTCTGACCTTTTCCGTGGGCGCGCTGGTTACCGCCTTACTGATTTTATATTTTGAACCGAAGCACGCTGTCAGCCTGCTGGACGTGCCGAAATGGCAGCTGCTGGGTGCTTTTTGTGGCGTGCCTTATATCGTTGTTATGGTGCTGGCGATCCAAAAAATTGGGGCGGCTGTCGCAACCGTGGCGGTTATTTTTGGTCAGCTGACCATGAGTATGCTCATCGACAGCTTTGGCTGGTTAGGCAATGACGCCATTCCGTTCTCTGTGAGCCGTCTTGGGGCAATTGTCTGTCTGGGGATTGCGCTGGCCTTTATTTATTCCAGCAGTAAAAAGCCAGCACCAACAGCCCGTAAGGATTTAGCTCAGGCCACAGCACGCGACTGACGTTTTGTTACCTCGTTTCTGATAAGAATCACCCTACACTTCATATTGCTGTATAAATTTTGCTGCGAGATGGGTAGAATCCCGCGCAAAATTGCTGTGCAGAACAGGATATGAGCTATGTCGCAAAATATAACAATGGCGCCCAGGGTCGGTTTCGTCTCGCTGGGTTGCCCAAAAAATCTGGTTGACTCTGAACGGATCCTCACCGAGTTACGAACCGAAGGTTATGAAGTGGTGCCGCGCTATGATGATGCGGAGATCGTTATCGTCAATACCTGCGGCTTTATTGACAGCGCGGTGCAGGAGTCGCTGGAAGCGATTGGCGAGGCGCTGAATGAAAACGGTAAGGTGATTGTCACCGGTTGCCTGGGGGCAAAAGAGGACCAGATCCGTGAAGTGCACCCCAAAGTGCTGGAAATTACCGGGCCTCACAGCTACGAGCAGGTGCTTTCGCACGTTCACCAGTACGTTCCCAAACCCAAACACAACCCGTTTCTGAGCCTGGTGCCGGAACAGGGTGTGAAGCTGACGCCGCGTCATTACGCCTACCTGAAAATCTCTGAAGGCTGCAACCATCGCTGCACCTTCTGTATTATCCCTTCCATGCGCGGCGACCTCGACAGCCGTCCGATTGGCTCCGTACTGGATGAAGCTAAACGCCTGGCTGAGGCTGGCGTGAAAGAGCTGCTGGTTATTTCCCAGGATACTTCAGCCTACGGCGTGGACGTTAAGCACCGTACCGGTTTCTGGAACGGATCGCCGGTGAAAACCAGCATGGTCAGCCTTTGCGAACAGTTGGCGAAGCTGGGCGTCTGGGTTCGCCTGCACTACGTCTATCCTTATCCTCATGTGGATGATGTCATTCCACTGATGGCGGAAGGCAAGCTGCTCCCTTATCTGGATATTCCTTTGCAGCACGCCAGCCCGCGTATTCTCAAACTGATGAAACGCCCTGGTGCCGTAGAGCGTACGCTGGAGCGCATCAAGCGCTGGCGTGAAATTTGTCCGGACCTGACGCTGCGCTCAACCTTTATCGTGGGGTTCCCAGGCGAAACGGAAGAAGATTTCCAGATGCTGCTGGACTTCCTGAAAGAGGCGCGGCTGGATCGCGTTGGCTGCTTCAAATACAGCCCGGTTGAGGGCGCAACGGCGAACCAGCTGCCAGACCCGGTGCCGGAGTCAGTGAAAGAAGAGCGTTACGATCGCTTTATGCAGCTGCAACAGGCCATTTCAGCAGAGCGCCTACAGGAAAAAGTGGGCCGTGAAATCCTGGTGATCATCGATGAAGTGGATGAAGAAGGTGCCATTGGTCGCAGCATGGCGGATGCGCCAGAGATCGACGGTGCCGTATACCTGAACGGTGAAAAATCCCTGAAGCCAGGCGATGTGGTTCGTGTCAGGGTAGAGAACGCCGACGAATACGACCTGTGGGCCTCTAAACTCTGACGTGCTCTCCGTCCCGCCGTTACTCTTCAGGCGGGACGGTTATGCCTCTGAGGTGCAGGCATCAAAGGCCGTTCTTCAGGTCAGGCTGGCATCGGCGACAGGTGCGCTTGTTGCCGCTTTCCGCCTGGCGCTGTTTTCAGCCATACTCAGCCTGATGCTTTTTTTTACGGGCTAAGTAATCTTTATCCTCCCGCAGCTTGTCCCAGCAGCGCTTGAAAACAGCCGCCGCCGCCGCTTTTTCCTCATTCAGTTCATAAGGCAGGATTTCGCGGTCCACACCATATTTTTTGCCGCCTTTATGATTGGCATAACGTCTGGCGCGGGTGTAGCCCATCTGAATGAATTTTCGGGCCATATCCATGCCGACAAAATCATCGCTGGCCCGGTACGCCTCAAACAGCTCCATAATTTTTTTGGAGGAGACTTCAGCAATAGCGGGCGTTTTAAAGCGCCAGTGCGGCAGGATTTCGCTTTTATAAGGCTCTACCATCAGTACACCCTGTTCGCCCCGCCCTACCTGATACCGCTCCGGATGCTGGCGAAAATCGATCTTGCTGAAATCCTGCTCATAGTCGAACTCTTTCATCCACTCTCTCCCTAAATAACAGCAAGCCTGGCACAAAAAGTTGCTGGCTGCGCCTGTCAGGGAAGACTGCATAAACTCAGGTTTTGAGTTTGGGGTCCAGCGCATCGCGCAGCCCATCTCCTAACAGATTGAAGGCAAGCACCGTCAGAAAAATAGCCAGACTGGGGAAAATAGCCACATGCGGTGCCATCACCATATCAGCCCGCGCTTCGTTCAGCATCGCCCCCCATTCCGGCGTGGGCGGCTGTGCACCAAGCCCAAGGAAAGAGAGACTGGCAGCGGTGATAATTGAGGTGCCGATACGCATGGTGAAATAGACCACGATGGAAGAGAGCGTACCCGGCAAAATATGACGCAGGATAATAGTAAAATCCGATGCGCCAATGCTGCGCGCGGACTCAATAAAAGTCATATGCTTCAGCACCAGCGTATTGCCGCGCACCAGACGGGCAAAGGCGGGAATACTGAAAATCGCTACCGCTATAATCACGTTCGACATGCCGGAACCCATGATCGCCACCACGGCAATCGCCAGCAGAATCCCCGGAAAGGCAAACAGCACATCGCTGATGCGCATAATGATCCGGTCCCACCATCCTTCATAATAGCCCGCCAGCAGCCCAAGAAGCGTGCCTGTGGCTGCGCCTATCGCCACCGAAAAAAAGCCGGAGATCAGCGACAGACGGGTGCCCAGCAGCACGCGGCTGAAGATATCCCGCCCGAGAGAGTCCACGCCAAACCAGTGCATCGCCGATGGGCCTTCCGTCAGCCGGTCATAATCGAAATAATTTTCGGCATCAAACGGCGCTATCCAGGGCGCGATTACCGCTATAACAATCAGCAGCATAACGAACACACCGGCCACCATCGCTACCGGCTGGCGACGAAAACGCCGCCAGAACTCACGCCAGGGGGTACGGACTCGCTCTACCGTTGGCATCGCGGAGAGCGCCGCGCTACGTCGCCAGTTTTTCATCGCGTGTCCTTATTTATAACGAATCGCGGGGTTGATGGCGGCGTAAAGCATATCCACAACCAGGTTAATGAGAATAAATTCCAGTGAGAACAGCAGCACTTCCGCCTGCACCACCGGGTAATCACGCATTTCAACCGAATCCACCAGCAGTCGGCCCAGGCCTGGCCAGTTAAAGACCACTTCCACCACAATCGACCCACCAAGCAGAAAACCGAACTGGAGGCCCATCATGGTGACTACCGGGATCATCGCGTTACGCAGCCCATGTTTCACCACCACCAGAGATTCACGCACCCCTTTGGCGCGTGCGGTGCGCATATAATCTTCCTGCATCACCTCCACAAAAGAGGCACGGGTAAAGCGAGCCATTACCGCAGCAACCGCGGCACCAAGGGTGAGAGAGGGCAAAATGTAGTGTCGCCAGCCATCAGCGCCCACCGTAGGCAGCCAGCCCAGCTCCACCGAAAAGATCTGCATCAGCAACATGCCCAGCGCAAACGCCGGGAAGGAGATGCCGGAGACCGCCAGCGTCATACCAATTCTGTCGGGCCAGCGGTTGCGCCAGACAGCAGAAACGATGCCAATGGTCATGCCGAAAATCACCGACCACACCATGCTGCTCAACGTCAGCCACAGCGTGGGGAAGAAGCGTGCGGCAATCTCGGAGGAAACGGGCCGCCTGGAGACCATCGACTGGCCAAAATCCCCCTGAACCGCATTAATAATGAAATGCCAGAACTGCTGGATAAGCGGCTGATCCAGCCCCAGCTGCTGCCGAACCATCGCCACGACGGTGGCATCGGCTTCCGGCCCGGCAATCAGGCGCGCCGGGTCGCCAGGCAGCAGATGAACAAACAGGAACACCAGCACCGCCACAATAAGCAGCGTGGGGATCAGTCCCAGTAAACGTCTGATAAAATAGTTGAGCATGCGTTGTCCTGCCGCTCAGAGAGCCACGCCTCCCACCGGGAAGGGGCGGCTCTCTGTTACGGGATTACTTCAGATCGGCGTCATCAAAGCTGAACGAGGTGTCCGGCATCACGTAAAAACCGGTGAGGTTTTTGGTATTAGCAGATACCAGTTTTTCCACCACCAACGGCACCCAGGGGCGATCGTTCCAGATACGATCCTGCGCATCTTTATAGAGCGCGGCCTTTTTCTCTCCATCCGTGGTTTTCAGCGCATCGCTCAGATCAGTATCCACCTGAGGATTGCTGTAGAACGCGGTATTAAAGATAGTTGGCGGCCAGGATTGCGTGGCGAACAGTGGTGTTAAGGCCCAGTTTGCCTCACCCGTGGAAGCAGACCAGCCGGTGTAGAACATCCGCACATTGCTCTCTTTCTGCCCTTTGTCTTCCACTTCAGCCGCACGCTGACCAGCATCCATCGCCGTTACTTTGGCTTTAATCCCTACCTGCGCCAGCTGCTGTTGCGTAAACTGCAACACCTTCTGCGCAGTACTGTGGTTATGAGAGGACCACAGCGTAGTGGTAAAGCCATTCGGGTAGCCCGCTTCCTTCAGCAGCTGACGCGCCTTAGCGGGATTATATTCCGGCGCTGGATAGGCCTGAGAATACTGGATGGCTGGCGGTACAATTCCCGTGGCTGGCGTGGCATAGCCCGCAAAGGCGACCTTCACCAGCGCCTGGCGGTTAATGGCGTAATTAATCGCCTCGCGCACCTTCGGGTTATCAAACGGCTTCTGGGTAACGTTAAAGCTGATATAGCGCTGCATAATCGATGGCGACGTCACCAGATCCAGCTTTGTATTTTTCTCCAGCAGTTTGGCCTGCTCATAAGGAACAGGGAAAGCGAAGTTAGCTTCACCGGTTTGCAGCATGGCCGCGCGGGTATTGTTATCCACTACCGGACGCCAGGTAATGGTATCCAGCTTCGGATAGCCTTTCTTCCAGTAGCCGGCGAATTTTTTCACCTTCACAAAATCGGTCTGGTTCCAGGTCTCCAGCTCAAAAGGACCGGTGCCCACAGGGTGAAAGCCAATCTCTTTGCCATATTTTTTCAACGCCGTGGGCGAAATCATCGCCGCTGCCGGACTGGCAAGCGTATTTATAAAGGCCGAGAACGGCTGTTTCAGGGTAATTTTAACCGTGGTGGGATCAATCACCTCAGTGGTGGCTACCGATTTGAACAGGTTATAACGCTTAAGATGGTTGTCAGGATTGCTGGCGCGATCCAGGTTGACCTTCACCGCTTCGGCGTTAAAGTCGGTGCCGTCCTGAAACTTGATGCCGCTGCGCAGCTTGATGGTGTAGATCAGCCCATCTTTGCTGGCGTCGTAGCTCTCTGCCAGCACGTTTTGCAGTTTCATCTCTTTATCAAAGCCAAACAGCCCCTGATAAAAGGACTTGGCGACAGCCTGCGACAAGGTATCGTTGGCGTCATAGGGATCGAGGGTGGTGAAATTGGAGCCGACGGCGATCACCGCATCTTTTGCCGCCCAGGCAGGAATGGCGGCAGCGCTGCTCAGTAAACCGGCAGCAATCAGTAACTTACGTTTACTATGAATCATCATTTTGCGTTCATCTCCTGAAGTCCTTGTTGGTTGCAGCAATATCAGGCTCCGCCAATCAGATGGCGGGCAACATAGTGTCCGGCACTCACCTCGACCAGCGGTGCCACTACCGGTTCATCCCCCAGGGCACGGATGGGACTGGGTATCTCATCCACCAGCAGCGCCCGCTCGCGACGACGATGGCCTGGGTCGGCCACCGGCACGGCAGACATCAGCTTGCGTGTGTAGGGGTGCTGTGGGTTTTCAAACACCGACTGACGGGGGCCGATCTCCACAATCTGCCCGAGGTACATAACCGCTACGCGATGGCTGATGCGTTCCACCACCGCCATATCGTGTGAAATAAACAGAAAAGCGATACCGAACTCGCGCTGAAGATCGAGCATCAGGTTGACGATTTGCGCCTGAATAGAAACATCCAGCGCCGAGACGGACTCGTCGGCAATCACCACTTTGGGATTGAGGGCCAGCGCGCGTGCAATACAGATCCGCTGACGCTGGCCGCCGGAAAACTCGTGCGGATAACGTCGTGCATGTTCCGGCAGCAGGCCCACACGCTCCAGCAGCCAGGCAACGCGATCTTCTGCCGCCTGCCCTTTTGCCAGTCCGTGGACCAGCAGCGGCTCCATAATTGAAAAACCTACGGTCAGCCGGGGATCGAGCGAGGCGTAAGGATCCTGAAAAATAAACTGGATATCCCGCCGCAGATGGGAGAGTGCCGGCCCCGTCAGATTATCGATGCGCTTGCCGTTAAAGGTAATAGTGCCGCCCTGGCTCTCTACCAGCCGCAGCAGCGAGCGGCCGGTCGTGGATTTGCCGCAGCCAGATTCCCCCACCAGCGCCAGCGTTTCTCCTGGGCGGAGGTCAAAACTCACCTTTTCCACCGCGTGTACACGGCGGGTAACGCGGTTGAAGATCCCGCTGCGAATATCGAATCGGGTCACCAGATCCCTGACCTGCAATACCGGCTCAGCGCCTGGCGATACGGTATCCTGAGGCACCCTAATCTCGTCGTGGCCCTCTGTCGTCAGCAAGGGGAATTTGGCCGGGAAGGGTTGACCGGTCATGGTGCCAAGTTTTGGCACGGCGGCCAGCAGGGCCTGCGTATAGGGCTGCTGAGGCGAGCGGAAAATGGCTTCAACCGGACCGGTTTCCACCACGTCGCCGCGGTACATTACCTGGACGCGATCTGCCATCTCAGCGACCACCCCCATGTCATGCGTGATAAATATCACCCCCATCTGCATCTCTTTTTGCAGCACGCGGATCAGCTGCAAGATCTGCGCCTGAATTGTCACATCCAGCGCCGTAGTAGGCTCATCCGCAATCAGCAGCGCAGGACGGCAGGAGAGCGCCATAGCAATCATCACCCGCTGGCGCATGCCGCCAGAGAGCTGATGAGGAAAGCGGGAGAGGACGTTTTTCGCTTCCGGAATACGCACCAGGTCGAGCATATGCTCAGCCTCTTTTAACGCCTCCCGGTGACTTTTCCCCTGGTGCAGCCGGATAGATTCCGCAATTTGCTCTCCCACCGGAAACACAGGATTCAGCGAGGTCATCGGCTCCTGGAAGATCATCGCCATATCGGCGCCACGGATAGTGCGCAGCTGAGACTGCGTGGCGCTGGCCAGATTGATCACCCGATCGTCACGCCTGCGCAGCCACATCTCACCGCTCTCTATCTGGCCGCCACCCTGCTCCACCAGGCGCATCAGCGCCAGCGAGGTAACGGACTTCCCTGAACCAGACTCGCCTACAATCGCCAGCGTTTCGCCCCGCTGGACATCAAGCGACAGGTTTTTCACTGCATGAACAACGTCCTCTTCCTGCCGGAAGCTCACGCTGAGGTTTCTGACTGATAATACCTGCCCGGCAGGCAGTTCAGGGGTCACCGACATCCTGCCTCCTTATTCTTCGCGATAAATGCCTATATTCGGCGCATCGCCAACATAGCCATAGCCGCGATACATTCCTTCACTGTTGAAAGGCAGCGCCACATTGCCCTCACGGTCCACGGCGATCACGCCGCCGCTGCCGCCCAGCACCGGGATCTTCTCCATCACCACCCTGTCGCTCGCCTCTTTCAGCGAAAGACCGCCATACTCCATCAGCGCGGCGATATCATAGGCCGCCAGCGTGCGCATAAACACTTCACCAGTTCCGGTAGAGGAGACCGCCACGTTGGCGTTATTGGCATAGCAGCCCGCGCCGATAAGGGGGGTGTCGCCCACCCGTCCAGCCTGCTTGTTGGTCATGCCGCCTGTTGAGGTGGCGGCAGCAAGATTACCAGAGAGATCCAGCGCCACGGCGCCAACCGTACCGAACTTACGATCCGGGTCCAGAGGATCGTCCGGGGTACGGGCTGCGCCATCGTGATCGAGCACCGCGTGGTCTGAGTGAAGTGCACGCTGAAGTTGTTCCCAACGTTCCGGCGTAGAGAAGAAATCGGGCGGCACCTGCTCAAGTCCCTGAAGCGCAGCAAACTGCTCTGCCCCTTCGCCGATAAATAAGACGTGAGGACTCTTTTCCAGTACCGCACGCGCTGCCAGCACGGGATTACGGAGAGTTTTTACTCCCGCTACCGCACCGGCTTCCAGCGAGCGCCCGTCCATTACACAGGCATCCAGCTCATGCGTGCCCTGATGGGTGAATACTGCCCCTTTTCCGGCATTAAACAGGGGGCACTCTTCCAGCAGCCGCACGGCCTCTGTCACGGCATCAAGGGCGCTGCCGCCGCTGGCCAGCACTGCCTGCCCGGCTGACACAATGTCTGATAAGGCCTGAATATAGTGCTGCTCTTTCTCTGCGCTCATACTGGCGCGCGCGATGGCGCCTGCGCCACCGTGAATGGCAATGACTGCTCTGACCATAATTGCTTTATCCTGGGTACCAAATCGGCATGAAAAACACTGGGTTAGAATCAATTAGTTAAATATCAGGCTGTTTTTGACTATAGGCAGGCTGTAAAGTGATGTAAAGCAGAATGTTCGCTGCCTGATAATACCAAAGTGTTCTATCTCATACCCCCGACGGTGGTCGAGGTGACCTGATGCGCAAATCGCGCCATAATAGAGCCATCTGACTGGATGCCTGCCTGACTTTTCAGGCACGCTGGAGACGCTAATGGAAGCTTTTACCGCGGGACTGATCTCGCTGGATGATGCGCTGGCAACAATGCTGGCCCCCCTTACACCGGTAACAGAGACGGAAACGCTGACGCTGCCTGAAGCCGTAGGTCGTATCACTGCCTGTGCCGTAACTTCACCCATTGATGTGCCGCCTTTTGCCAATTCAGCGATGGATGGTTATGCGCTGCGTCTGGCAGAGGCTGGATCCGTGCTTAACGTTGCCGGAAAAGCCTTCGCCGGTGCGCCTTATAAAGGTGAGTGGCCAGCAGGAAGCTGTATCCGCATTATGACAGGCGCGCCCATTCCACCAGGAACTGAAGCGGTGGTGATGCAGGAGCAGACCGAGCAGCTGGGCGAAGCTATCCGTATTACTGCGGAGGTGGTGAAAGGCCAGAATATCCGCCTGGCGGGTGAAGACATTGTGCAGGGTGCTACCGTGCTGGAAGCGGGGGTCAGGCTGGGCGCGGCTGAACTTCCGCTGCTGGCTTCGCTGGGGGTGGCTGAAGTCAAGGTTCTGCGCAAGCTGCGGGTGGCTATTTTCTCTACCGGTGATGAGCTACAGCCTGTAGGCAAGCCGCTGGCGGAGGGCCAGATCTATGACACTAACCGCTTTGCGGTTCATATCATGCTGGATAAGCTGGGATGTGAAGTCATTGATTTAGGGATTATCCGCGACGATGAGCAGGCGCTGCGGCAAGCGTTCAGCCAGGCGGACAGCCAGGCAGACGTGGTGATCAGCAGCGGCGGCGTCTCGGTCGGCGAGGCGGATTACACCAAAAAGATGCTGGAAGAACTGGGTGAAATCAGCTTCTGGAAGCTGGCGATAAAGCCCGGTAAACCTTTCGCCTTTGGCCGGCTGAAAGCGAGCTGGTTCTGCGGCCTGCCCGGCAATCCGGTGTCTGCCGCCCTGACTTTTTATCAACTCGTTCAGCCGCTGCTGGCAAAACTAGCCGGGCAACAAGGCCCGGCATTGCCACCCCGCCAGCGTGTGAAAGCTGCCAGCAAACTGAAGAAGTCGCCGGGACGTCTTGATTTCCAGCGTGGCCGCCTGCTGCGTAATGCGCAGGGCGAGCTGGAGGTGCACACCACCGGTTCACAAGGCTCGCATGTTTTCAGCTCCTTCAGCCTGGCAAACTGTTTTATCGTGCTGGAACGGGATCGCGGCGATGTTGAAGCTGGCGAATGGGTAGATGTCGAACCCTTCAACCTCCTGCTGGAGGGGTAACATGCTGCCGGAACTCAGCGATGAAGAGACCCTGCGCTACAATCGCCAGATTGTGCTGCGGGGCTTTGATTTTGACGGACAGGAGAAGCTGAAAGCGTCAAAGGCGCTGGTTGTGGGGCTGGGCGGGCTGGGCTGCGCTGCCAGCCCCTATCTCGCCTCCGCAGGCGTGGGCCACCTCACGCTGCTGGATTTCGATGTCGTTTCGCTCTCTAATTTACAGCGGCAGATTTTGCATCACGACGATCGAATTGGCGTGGCAAAAGTCGAGTCGGCCCGTCAGCAGCTCAGCGCCATAAATCCGCATGTTACGCTGGAAACCATTGATGAACAGCAGAATGATGCGCAGCTCGCCGCCCTGATTGCCCGTCATGATGTGGTGCTGGACTGTACGGATAATGTCGCCACTCGTGAACAGCTTAATAAGCTCTGTTATGCCAGCAAAACGCCGCTGGTCTCTGGTGCGGCGATTCGCATGGAAGGTCAAATCAGCGTGTTTAGCTGGCAGCAAGAGGCCCCCTGCTATCGCTGCATCAGCAGGCTGTTTGGTGATGCCACGCTTAGCTGTGTGGAAGCGGGCGTGATGGCGCCGCTGGTTGGCGTTGTGGGGTCGTTGCAGGCGATGGAAGCTCTCCGCCTGCTTACTCACTATGGCAGCAGCGTGGCGGGAAAACTGCTGATGTATGATGCGATGACTCTGCAATTCCGTGAAATGAAAGTGGCAAAAGATCCCGCCTGCGAAGTATGCAGCCACTGAGTTTTGATAATCCCCGTTACGCTCTTTAAGGGCGGTTTATAGCCGCCGCCTGCGCACTTCTTCTCTTTTTCCGGAATAAAAACAACGTCCTTAGCTGGCTGGCACTATAGTTAGTGCATGATACGGCCAGCCAAAGGAGCCTGGACATAATGACCGGAGAGCCTGGTTTACAGCCTGACGTCAGCATGCAGAACTTTCGGCGGATGCTGATCGTCTTTTTAGTGGTGATTAGCGGCGCGGTGCTGCTGGTGACCGGCTGGGTTGTGCTCAACACCTGGGAACGTATGGTGAATGAGACGCAGAACGATGCGCGTAACCTCTCGCAATCGGTGGCGCGGCAGTCAGAGGACTCCTTTCTTCAGGTCGAACTGACGCTTCAGGAGCTGCGCGATCGTATCACGCTGGTTGGCCTTGATACGGAGCGGCAAAACAATCTGCGTAACCTGCTGATCGAGCGCAAAAGCTCGCTGCCCCAACTGAATGGATTGTTTATCTATGACAGTAAAGGAAACTGGGTCATCACTTCTCAAGGCCCGCTTCGGCAGCAATACAACAACAGCGATCGGGCCTATTTCCGCTACCATCAGCAAAACCCTGGCGATGGGGTGCATATCAGCGAAGTGATCCGCAGCCGCACCAATGGCGATCTGGTTATCCCCATCTCAATGAGGCTGAATAACCTTGATGGCTCATTCCGTGGCGTGCTGCTTGGCACGCTGCGCATCGACTATTTTCGTCAAATTTTTGGCTACTATAATCTGGGCGATCGCGGTCTGATAGCCTTGTTAAGCAATGAAGGCAACGTGCTGTTTGCCCGTCCTTTCCCCGACAGCACCATTAACCACAATATCTCCAGAAGCCTGCTGTTTACCGAACTGCTTAAAACAGCCCCCAACGGCACAGCCACCTATAAAGCGGCACTGGACGGCATTGAACGGATATTTGGTTACGCCAGCCTGAAACGCTATCCGCTGGTGGTGGCCGTGGGTTATGACCATAATGCGCTGCTGCATGCCTGGTTTGCCGATCTGCTGGTTTACCTGGTTATGTGCGCCCTGCTGCTGCTGATTATCTTTGCGCTGGGGTATTTCCTGCTGCGTAACCTCAGCCAGAATATTCGCTCTCAGGCAGAGCTGTCGCGGATTCGCGACCAGCTTACCGCCATGAACCGCACCTTACAAACGCTGGCGCTGGTGGACAGCCTGACCGGGCTGGCGAACCGGCGGCAGTTCGACCTCTATCTTGACCGCTGCCTTGAGCGCGCCAGCAAGCTCCGCAAGCCGCTGGCGCTGCTGATGATCGATGTGGACTCCTTTAAGCGCTTTAATGACACTTACGGACATCTGGCTGGTGATGAGTGCCTGAAACGTGTCGGAGACGCCCTGCTGCATATCTCTCATCGTTCGGATGACATGATTGCGCGCTTTGGCGGGGAGGAGTTTGCGGTGATCCTGCCAGGCAGCAATCAGGAAGGGGCTTTACGGTTTGCTGAATCGGCGCTCGCCGGGATTGCAGCACTGGCCATTCCCCATGAGAACAGCGATCATCCGGCGAAAATCGTGACGGTGAGTATCGGACTGCACGTGATGGAGAGAGGAGTAGCGGCAGATCCGCGACAGACGTTGATTGGCCAGGCGGATAAAGCCCTTTATCAGGCTAAAACTATGGGTAAAAATCGGGTTGAGGTGGTGTAAGGGAGGCGGCAACAACCAGAAAAAAAGGGATCGCCAGATCCCCTTTTTCCCGTTCGGCAGATCAGCCGTTAATGCCCTGACTGCGCAGATAGTCTTCGTAGTTACCCGTGAAGTCATTGAATTTGCCCGGCGTCATTTCGATCACGCGGGTGGCCAGCGAGCTGACGAATTCACGGTCATGGGAAACAAACACCAGCGTCCCTTCATACATCTCCAGCGCCATGTTGATCGCTTCAATGGATTCCATATCAAGGTGGTTGGTGGGTTCATCCATGATCAGCACGTTCGGTTTTTGCATCATCAGCTTACCGAACAGCATACGACCCTTTTCGCCCCCGGAAAGTACCTTAGCGGGCTTCTTGATATCATCCTGGCTGAAGAGTAAGCGACCCAGGATACCGCGTACGGCCTGCTCATCATCGCTCTCCTGCTTCCACTGGCTCATCCAGTCGAATACGCTCAGGTCATCCGCGAAGTCGTGGGCGTGATCCTGCGCGTAGTAGCCGATCTGCGCATTTTCAGACCATTTCACTTCACCCGCATCGGGCTGCAATTCCCCGACCAGCGTTTTCAGCAGCGTTGTTTTACCGATACCGTTCGGCCCGATGATAGCCAGCTTCTCGCCCACTTCCAGCAGCAGGTTAACGTTTTTAAACAACGGCCCCTGATCGAACCCTTTGGTCAGCGACTCAAGCTGCAAAGCATTACGGAACAGCTTTTTATCCTGATCGAAGCGGATAAACGGGTTCTGTCGGCTGGAAGCTTTAACTTCTTCCAGCTTGATTTTATCGATCTGCTTCGCACGTGAAGTTGCCTGACGCGACTTAGAGGCGTTGGCACTGAAGCGGCTGACAAAGGACTGCAACTCGTTGATCTGCGCTTTTTTCTTGGCGTTATCAGAGAGCAGGCGCTCACGCGACTGCGTTGCCGCAGTCATGTATTCGTCGTAGTTGCCCGGATAAACGCGCAGCTCGCCGTAGTCCAGATCCGCCATATGAGTACAGACCATGTTCAGGAAGTGACGGTCATGCGAAATGATGATCATGGTGCTGTTGCGCTCGTTCAGCACCTGTTCCAGCCAGCGAATAGTATCGATGTCCAGGTTGTTCGTGGGTTCGTCGAGCAGCAGAATTTCCGGGTTAGAGAAGAGCGCCTGTGCCAACAGCACGCGCAGTTTCCAGCCTGGTGCGACTTCGCTCATCGGGCCGTAATGCTGCTCCAGCGGGATGCCCACGCCCAGCAGCAGTTCGCCCGCGCGCGCTTCTGCGGTGTAACCGTCCATTTCGCCATATTTGACTTCCAGGTCGGCAACTTTGTAGCCATCTTCCTCGGTCATTTCTGGCAGCGAGTAGATCCGGTCACGCTCCTCTTTCACTTCCCAAAGCTCGCCGTGGCCCATGATTACGGTATCCAGCACGGTATACTCTTCAAAGGCGAACTGATCCTGACGCAGCTTACCGATACGCTCGTTAGGGTCGAGCGACACGTTGCCGCCGGAAGGAACCAGGTCCCCGCCCAGAATTTTCATAAAGGTGGACTTGCCGCTACCGTTGGCACCGATCAGGCCATAGCGGTTACCGCCGCCAAATTTGACAGAGATGTTTTCGAACAGCGGCTTACTGCCAAACTGCATGGTGACGTTGCTGGAAACTAGCACAGGGATTGCCTTTCGTTTGCGATGGAGAATGTGAACCAGCGCGCATTATGCCAAAAAAAAGGGGCGGCGAATACACCACCACCCCGCAGAGCATAGTTAGTTTTCGTTAATGGCTTTCCAGCTCACGTTTTGGCGCGGGCATCGGCCGCGTTTCCACCTCATCGCTCAGCCAGTCATGCAGGTAATGTTCTATCTGTTCCAGGCTGCGGTTACGGGTTTCCGGCACGCATTTGATTACAAACAGCGCCCCGAAAAGTCCGATAAAGGCGAAGATAAAGAAGGCGCCTGCCAGACCCACTGTCGCCAGAAGAAGCGGGAAAGTAAGAGAAATAAGGAAGTTGGCAATCCACATAGCGAAGACGGCACCGCCCATAAAGATGCCGCGCAGGCGGGTCGGGAAGATTTCTGACAGCAGCAGCCAGGTAACGGGAGAGAGCGCCCCTTGCTGGAAGCTCAGGAACATCAGCATGCCCAGCAGCACCAGATATCCCCGGAAAACGTCAACCTCACCGTTAATCGTTTCCGGCATCAGATAACTCACGGCACCGATAAACAGCAGGCAGGCAGTACAGCCGAACTGGCCAATCATGGTCATGGTACGGCGCCCAATTTTCCCCAGCAGCCAGATGCCCACAAAGGTCATCAATACCGAGATCGCGCCGTTAGCGATAGTAGCAAACAGCGCCGCGTCGGTACTCATGCCCACGGCCTTCAGCATGGTGGGAGCGTAATACATAATGGTGTTCACGCCGGAGAGCTGTTGAATAACCGCCACCCCCACGCCAATCAGGAACAGCCTGAACAGCCAGGGCTTTTTCAGCTCACGCAGGCTGGGCGGCGCTCTGTTTTCATCTTCAGCGAGCGTTTCCTCAATTTCGGTCATCTCCCAATCCACGTCGCCTTTAGCGCGCGTGCGTTCCAGCACTTTACGCGCCTCGGCCAGCCGTCCTTTCATTGCATACCAGCGTGGCGTATCGGGCATAAACATCATACCAAACCAGAGTGCAACAGCGGGAATGGTGGCAATGGCCAGCATCCAGCGCCAGGTGCTTTCGCCGCCCCACGCTGCGTTAAAACCGGCGTTGGAGATATAGGCCAGCATCTGGCCGGAAACGATCATTAACTCCTGTAGCGTTACCAGCTGTCCGCGTTTGTTGGCCGGCGCAATTTCCGCAATATAGACCGGCACCGTGGCAGCGGCGCCACCTACAGCCACCCCCAGCACCAGGCGGAAGAAAATCATCCAGTGCACATCCGGTGCCAGTGAGGTTCCCAACGCCCCGACGGCGAAGATCACCGCAAGGATAATGATGATTTTCCTGCGCCCGGCGGCAGCGGCGAAATGACCAGAGAAGAGTGCGCCAAAAGCTGCGCCAAACAGCAGAGAACTGGTGACCAGCCCGGTGGTAAATGGCGTTAAGTGCAGCTCATTACCCATAAACAGCAGCGCACCTGAGATAACGCCCGTGTCATAACCAAACAGCAGGCCGCCCAGCGTGGCAATAACGGCGATAACTTTTACAAAGGGTTCGGCAGGCGTCTCACTGTTGGGGCCAGAAGCCCGACTGGGGGTTATGTACTGTTCTTTTGCCATGGTGGTTTTCTACCTCTTATTTTTACCGGGTGGAAAGGAACGGATCAGAGAAAGTCACGATGTCATAACATTCAACTGGTATGGCAAACAATTTAGTTTATTTTTTTCATTTTCATTAACAATGAAAATTAAATTTTGAGACCTGGCGCGCATCTCACCGATCAATCTGTGACCAACAGCGCAGATACAGCCTGTAAAACTTGTCACTGGCTTAAAGTCATGTGCAGGAATGAAATTGTTTAAATTTTATCCAGACGCATTTAGAAAATACGTTTCAGTTCTCTGAAGCGCTGGCCATGCCCTTCTCCTCCTGTTCACAGCATGAATTTTTTTAAAAGAGACCAGGCTCCCTGAAGCGGGGAAATTATGTCTCTGAAAAGATCCCGGAACCGGGAAGCTGGCAACCAGACAGTGAAAAATGGCCAAAGGAAATCGCTAACCTGAAATCAGGGCTGGAGAGAAGAAACGGGGAAGCAATTTAATCTGGGAGAGGGGTTTTCTTACGAGGTTCTGAAATTTTACTGCTTAACTGCCGATCCCGGAAAATGTAAGAGTGATGCCGCCAGGCCATAAAAACATTTTCTTTTATGGCCTGGCGAGTCCTGTAGAGCGCGAAGGTGTGGATTCGCTGTTGTTACTGGATGGGGCTGTCCGCCTGTTCAGCAGGGCCAAACACCGAATAGTCAGGCATCTTCACGTTTTGATAAAGTTCCCAGCCCCCGCCCAGCGCCTTGTAAAGCGCAACCAGGTCCAGACTGCTCTGCACCCTGGCCTGGGCTGCCTGTTGCTTTGCCTGCGCCAGCTGACGCTGCGCATCCAGCGCATCGATAAAGGAAGAGAGTCCCTGCCTGTAGCTGTCGTTCGCCAGCGTAAAGGCGTTCTGCAACGCCTCCACGGTTTCATCCAGCCCCTCAACCTGTTGCTGATCGGTACGATAGCTGACCAGCGCGTTCTCCACATCCTGAAGAGCCGTCAGCACGGTCTGGCGGTAGCCCAGGGCGGCGCTGGCCTGCTCGGCTCTGGCCAGCTTGACGCTGGAAACCAGCCTGCCACCCTGGAAAATCGGGATAGAGAGCGAAGGGCCGAAGCTGTAGAAGTGGCTGCTCCAGTTATCCAGATAGTTGGCCTCGGTGTTGCGCATGCCGAACTGACCGGTGAGGGAGAGATCCGGGAACAGCTGGGCGACCGACACGCCGATGCTGGCGGTAGCAGCATGCAGCTGGGCTTCCGCCTGGCGCACATCTGGTCTGCGCCTTGCCAGCGTGGAAGGCAGCCCCACCGGCACGACCTCAGGTAGCGGCGGCAAGGCTTTGTTCGCCATCAGCTCACTGTCCAGCGCGCCGGGCGGCTTGCCCGTCAGCACGGCCAGGCCATTCATCGCCTGATGAATTTGCGACTCATATTGCGGCAGCTGGGCGCGCAGTGAATGTAGCTGAGCACGGGCATTCTCTACATCCATCTGCGGAGCCAGCCCGTTGTGCTGCTGGCTCTGGGTTAAATCCAGCGTCTGCTGCGCCACCTCAATCTGCGTTTGCAGCGTCTGGCTCACAGATTGCGCTCCGCGAAGTTGCAGGTAAGTTCTGGCAACTTCCGCCTCAAGCGAAACCAGCGCATCATTGCGGCTCTCTACCGACTCCTGCTGCTGCGCGTCAGCCGTCTCGACCTGACGACGCACTTTGCCCCACAAATCCAGCTCCCAGGAGGCATCAAAGCTGCCCTGATAGAGCGAGACTGGCTGGGTCAGCCCGTTCAGCGCGGAGCTGATTTCCGGATCCACCTGGTTTGCCTGGTTATAGACGCCATTGGACTCCAGCTCACCTTTGATCCCCAACTGTTGGCGTTGGGCTGAAAGATTGCCGTTAACCGACGGGAACCAGGCACCGCGCGCCTGATTCAGCTGCTGACGCGAACCGGCGATGCGCAGCACTGCCTGTTGCAGGCTGAGGTTGCCAGCAATGGCGCGATCGATCAGGCTGTCCAGTTGAGGATCGTTAAACGATCGCCACCAGCTCGGGTTGGTGGCCCTGGCCTGAGGATTGGAACCGCTGCCGGACTGAATATTGTTAAACGATCCCGGCACCACAGGATTGGGTGCCTGATAGTCAGGCCCGACAGAGCAGGCCGACAGAGCCAGCGCGGCCAGCACCACGCTAAGCCGCGAACGCAGGAAAAGAGGGGAAACGTTCATGTCAGTGTGCTCCAGCACTGCCCTCGCTCTTAATCGGCGTAAGCAGTAAACAAAAAGGAATAAGGACCAGGGCAACAATACTGAGGCCCATAAAGACGTCGATATAGGCCAGAATTCGGGCCTGGGCGATCATCTCCTGATATAACTGTCCGGTAGCGATGGTGACCGGGTCGCCCACCACGGAGGTGAAGTCCCTTACGCCCTGTGCCCAGCGCTCTACAGTGAGATTAAACTGCTCGTTGAGTGGGGACATGTTATGCACCATATGCGCACTGCGCACCTGCTCCCTTTCGGTAATCATCGCCGTGGAGAGCGAGATGCCTATCGAACCTGCTACGTTACGACACATAGTAAACAGCGCCGACGCATCGGCGTTGAGCCGCTGCGGAATGGTCACAAAAGCGATAGTGGTCAGCGGTACGAACAGGAAGCCCAGCCCGATGGTCTGTGCGCTGCGCATCATCACCAGGGTGGTGAAATCCACATTCGGCGTCAGCGTGGCGGAGTAAACAAACGAGACGAACAGACAGGTAAAGCCGAAAGCGATCAGCCATCGCGTCTGCACAATCGGCATCAGCTTCAGCACCAGCGGGATCGAGAGCACAATCAGCACCGCGCCGGGTGACAGCACCAGCCCGGACCAGGTTGCCGTGTAGCCTAAATCCTGCTGCGCCAGCTGCGGGATCACCACCGAACTGCCATAAAGAATGGCGGCCATACCAGCCATCAGAATGCTGGCAACCGCAAAATTCTTATCCTTCAGACAGTGCAGATCTACCACCGGCTTTTTCGCATAGAGCAGCCAGTAGACAGCCCCTACCAGGCCAATAGCGGTAAGAACGGCAAAGGTGATAATGAAATTTGAATGGAACCAGTCGTCATCTTCACCGCGATCCAGCATCACTTGCAGGCAGCCCAGGCCGAGCGTGATAAGGCCGATACCGATATAATCGATATTCAGTTTCCCCTTCGCCTGCTTGCGCTCCCACGGCGGATCTTCCAGCAGTTGATAAATTGCCAGGACGCTGAAAATCCCCACCGGGATGTTAATAAAAAAGACCCAACGCCAGCTGTAATTATCCGTTATCCAGCCGCCAAGCGTAGGCCCCAGGACGGGTGCCACAATAATGGCGATAGAAGAGAGGCCAAACGCCTTGCCGCGATCTGCGGGTTTGAAATAATCCAGCAGTACCGATTGCTGCACCGGCTGTAACCCGCCGCCAAAGAAGCCCTGCAATACCCTGAACAGGATGATTTGCCACAGCTCGGTGGCGATGCCGCACAGGAAGGAGCAGATGGTAAACATCACGATACAGATCAGGAAAAACTGCTTACGCCCCAATGCCCGGCTGAGAAAAGCAGAGATGGGCAGCACGATGCCGTTAGCCACCAGATAGGAGGTTAAAACCCAGGTGGATTCGTCATAACTTGAAGAGAGCGAACCGGCAACGTGCGGCAGCGCCACGTTGACAATGGTGGTGTCCAGAATTTCCATGAACACCGCCAGCGTCACCGTCATCGCGACCAGCCAGGGGTTGCTGGCCGGTTGCCAGCTCTGGCTGTGACTCATTCCACAGTAACCTTGGGTTCAACCGACAGGCCCAGCGGCAGCGGTTTATCAGGGTTCAGCCCCTTATCAACCACAATTTTTACCGGCACACGCTGAACGATTTTCACGTAGTTACCAGTGGCGTTTTCCGATGGGAAGGCAGAGAAGCGTGAGCCGGATCCCATCTGAATACTGTCCACATGCCCTTCCAGCTTCATATCTGGCCAGGCATCCACGGTGATCTCTACTTTGTCACCCGGATTCATTCGCTCAAGCTGAGACTCTTTGAAGTTGGCGGTGATCCAGACATCCGGCGAAACCAGTGAGAACAGTGACGATCCTGCCTGAACCAGCGTCCCAACCTGTACATTACGTTTGGTGACAAACCCATCGTAAGGCGCGCGCACTTGCGTATAGGAAAGATTAAGGTTGGCGGTATTGAGCTGCGCCTGCGCCTGAGCAACCTGCTGCTGGCGAGCCTCAACATTGGTTTCCTGCTGACGGATTTGCAGTTGGATCTGCGAAGCCACTTCCACCTGCGCCTTAGCGCTTTCAAGTTCCGCGCGTGCGCTTCTTAACTGGGAGTTGGCCGCGTCGATATTACGCTGCGAGGTTGCCCGTGGATCAACGCCGCGCTGACGCTTGTAATCTTCCTGCGCGTTCAGATAGTTTGCTTCCGCTTTGGCCTGCTGTGCCAGTGCCTGATCTTTCTGCGCCGGGTATTGCACTCTGGAGAGCGCCAGCGAAGCCTGCGCCTGATGGAGTTGTGCTACAGCCAGCCCAAGCTGCGCCTGAGCCTGATCGCGTTGCGCAGCGTTGTCTCTGGGATCAATAACCACCAGCAGATCGCCCTTCTTCACCCGCTGGTTATCCTTAACTCGCAGTTCCGTTACGTAACCAGAGGCTTTGGGTGCAATGGTTACCGCATCCGATTCCGTAAAGGCGTCGTCGGTGGTTTCGATGTTACGCGTGGTAAACCAGTACCAGAGCGCCACAACAATGGCAATCACCACCACCACAGCCAGGATAATTAGCGGCTTTTTACCGGGGCGCTTACGTTCAGGTTGTGAAGATTCCTGCTGCTCTTCGTCGTCCTGCTGACGCTGCTCGTCTTCGGACTCATTATTCGATTGATTAGCCATAATTCTCATCAGTTAGCAAAGGCCCGTTGCGGACCTGAAAACATTCAAGCTGCCTTAACCATAGATGGAAAACTGACAAAATCAAACGCAGCTTTACGTCACTATACATGAAGCGATTTTGGTGACGTAATCAAGGAGATGAATTCAGATAAACCTGAACTCAAACCGCATTTAATAACAAAAGCAGCCCCCATCCCGCCGCCATAGCCCAGAGCAGCATGGGCAGGGAATAGAGATGGAAATGCCACCAGATAGCGCGATCTTTGGCCATGCGCAGCGCGATAAGATTAGCCAGCGAACCGGGCAACAGGCCAAAGCCGCCAATGTTGACCGCCCAGGCCAGCAGCGTTGTAGCAGGCAGCGTGCTTAACAGCAGGATGGTGGCAGGAACATTGCTGATAATCTGAGACAGGCCAATGGCGAGCAGATAGTGCCCTGCTGGCGGTAAGCCGGGCAGATGGTGAAGTGAAGACGCCAGAAGGGGCAAATGCGTCAGCAAATGCACATCGATAAACATGGCGATAAAGACCACAATCAGGCTCCAGTCCAGGGTCAGCAGGATACGCCGCTCCTTGATCAGGAAAACAACAAACACCAGCAGTAAGCCCCAGATGGCCCACTCCATTTCTAACGCCAACAGAAAGACACCATAAAGGAGTACGCTGACGATCAATAAAGGCCGCTGCCACTGTGGCATTTCCTGCTCTGTAACAGAGCCGATCTTTTTGCCAGAGAAACAGCAGGCGGTGAGCAGCAGTAAACTACCAACCATTACCGCAGCCAGCGGCAGCATTTGCCAGACAAATCCGGCGAAACCACTACCGGCATGGCGCCAGAGTAAAATGTTTTGCGGATTGCCGATGGGGGTTAACAGCGATCCCGCATTTACGGCCAGCGCCTCAAAAATGATGATTCTGGTGACGGGCAAGGCGGAGTAGCGCCGCAGCGAAAGCGTTAAAGGCACCAGGATAAACAGCGCCACATCGTTGGTCAGGAAGGTGGAGAGCAGCGCAGAGGCCGCCACCAGAAACAGCGCCAGCGTGCGCTGCCGGTGGAACCTTTTAACCAGCCGCCGTCCCAGCACGTCAAAATAGCCGCTGGCCTCGATGCCCTTGGTCAGCATCAACAGGCCGCAGAGCGTAATAATCGTCGGCCAGTCAACGGCAGCAGGCAGCGCCCGCAGTGAGAAAGGGACAAAACAGGCCAGTATCAGCCCCAGCAAAACTAACAGATGCAAAAAGCGATCGTGCAGAAAAGGCCTGAGGAGCGTTGTCATACAGACTCACTGAACCGGGACAGTTATTATTGACGGCTTTCGTAAAACTTCTGAAATATAGCCAGCGTTTCATCACTGACGTGATGCTCAAGACCTTCCGCATCGCGGCGGGCGGTGTCGGGGCTGATCCCCAGCGCCAGCAGGAATGTCTCTACAATGTAATGCCGTTTGCGGCTCTCTTCCGCCAGCGCTTCCCCTTCAGCGGTTAGAAATACGCCGCGATAAGGCACCTGCTCTACCAGCCCCCCTCCGGCCAGCCTTTTCAGCATCTTGGCAACGGTGGGTTGTGAGACGCCAAGACGGGCAGCCATATCAACCTGACGGGCTTCACCAAATTCGCGGATCAGATCGGAAATCAGCTCAACATAGTCATCGATCAGCTCGCGACGATGGGCCTCACGCACCTGGCGGAAGCCTTCGACATGCTCTTCGATATCTTTTAGTGGCGCGGGCACTGCACTTTTTGCGCGACGACTCATTCAGCTTCCTCTTCTTATTCTCTGATGCCTGTAACGCTGGCACCCGTCACGGGTGCCACATTGTAAACGAAGCTCAAAGAAGCACAAATTTTCGCGTAAATTCGCGTAATAGCTGTGGCTACATAATATAGCCTGTGCTATACCTGATTATAAAGTGAACGGAGGAAAATGATGAAAAAGCCACTTTTGCTTAAGCTGCTTGGTCGCTCACCGTTTACGTTACGCCTGATGCTCCTGGAGATGTTAACGGAACAGCCCCAACTTTCTCCTGACAAGCAGCCATAAAAAAATCCGCCACATTGGGCGGATTTTTTATTGCACCAGTCAGGCTGGGCTTGAGGACAACAGCTTAGAAGCTGTAGCCTACGCCTGCGATCCAGGTGCCAACGTCAACGTTGCGGATGCGGCTCTGCTCGTAACCAACGTCCAGAGCAACGTTTTCGATGCCTGGGTTGAACTGCATGCCAGCACCGTAGGAGAAGCCTACGTCGCTTGAATCAGATTTGTCACGGTCTGGACCATTTTCCTGGAACTTGCCGTAACCGATACCAACAACGCCGTAGATGCTTGCCCAGTCGTTCAGACGGAACGCAGGACCACCGGTGATGCCGTAGTACTGGCCTTTGTTGTAAACGCCAGCGTCAGTGCGGTCTTTTTCGGTGTAGGTGAAAGAGCCAATCCAACCCAGTGGATCGTTACCATTTTCGTAACGGTATTTCAGGTTGAAGCCGTTTGCTTTGTTAGCAACGCCCTGGTAGTCGCTTTGAGCGTAACCGCCAGAAACAGTGCTTTGCGCCATTGCTGAACCAGCAGAAACTGCCAGTACGCAAGCCAGTGCTGAAAGACATGCAATTTTTTTCATAACCACCTCAAATGTGAAAAGACTTATTCTCCTGACAACGCTGAAAATATAACAAAACTCAGCCAGAAACTCTGCCCTGATTTTGTTGTCCAATACAATGTTTGGTGTAACAGGACGTTAATGATGCATCCTATGTCATTCTTTTCTCTTATATTTATAGAGTTCCCCTCTTCTCTCAGCGTTAATGTAAAAAAATGTTCATTGAGATAATTCTTAATTAAACCTGACATTTCTTTACCAAAACGGCCCTGTTTTTCGACCCAATTTTACTTTTTTTCGCCTCTGCCGATACGTTTTACCTGCCCATCCAGTACACTTCAGGGAACTTTTTCCCGCTTTGATGGACGAATAAGGTTGGTATACAGGATGTCTTCCTACAACAAATCTTCGCTCTGGCTCCCGGTGTTGGTTCTTGTCATCGCTATGACCTCTATTCAGGGCGGTGCAGCGCTGGCTAAAACGCTGTTCCCTGTAGTGGGTGCTCCTGGCATTACCGCGTTACGTCTGGGGCTGGGAACGCTCATCCTGTGCGTCATCTTTAAACCCTGGCGTCTGCGTTTCACCCGAAAGCAGCTTTTGCCGTTGTGCCTTTATGGCCTGGCGCTGGGAGGCATGAACTACAGTTTTTATCTGGCGCTGCGTACCGTCCCTTTGGGTATTGCCGTTGCGCTGGAGTTTACCGGCCCCTTAGCGCTGGCGCTGGCAGGCTCCAGACGCCCGTCAGATTTTGTCTGGGTGCTGCTTGCCCTGCTGGGGTTATGGCTGCTGCTCCCTATTGGCAAAGAGATCTCCAGTGTAGATCCCCAGGGCGCCCTGCTGGCCGTGCTGGCCGGTGCATTCTGGGCTGTCTATATCCTTGCGGGAAAACGGGCCGGGGCTGAGCATGGCCCGGCCACGGTCGCGATGGGGTCGCTGATCGCCTCGGTGATTTATGTGCCGCTGGGTCTGGTCTATGCCAGCGCAGGCATCTGGACGCTGTCGTTGATACCGCTGGCGCTGGCCATTGCCGTTCTCTCCAGCGCCCTGCCCTACTCTCTGGAGATGATTGCCCTGACTCGCCTGCCGGCAAAAACCTTCGGCACATTAATGAGCCTGGAACCTGCGATGGCCGCTTTATCGGGTATGCTTTTTTTAGGCGAAGTGTTGTCCTTGATTCAGTGGTTTGGTCTGCTGGCTATTATCCTTGCCTCAGCAGGTTCAACGTTAACGATGCGCCCTGCAAAACAAAAAATCGATCCCGTTAGTGAGTTAAGAGAATAAAACCTTATACCTGTTTATCCGCACGGTTTCTTTTTTACTTGTAAGCCCTGAAATAGCGCAGTTAGTTGAATCCGTTATAAGATAAATCCGCACTGAAATATTTAGTAAGAGTTGCTCATTAAAAATAACAGGCGGCGAGCTGGCTTTCCGCCTTTATAGAAATATCATTTCATATCAAAAAGATAGCAGCCTGAACAAGAGTGATAACATTTCTCACTCGCATTTTTTACGTTAAATCTTCCTTATTAATGGGGCTGGGCAAGCACAAAGGCCGCTGCTATTTAACCAATAGGCAGTAACTTTCCGGCAAAGTGTGAAACCGGTGCTATACTTAACTCCGTAATTAATTAGGACAACCAACATTAAGAGGATATTAATGATGAGTACCGCTAAACTGGTTAAAGCAAAATCTTCTGATCTGATTTACACCCGTAACAACGTGGCTGACGACGAGAAAAAAGCCACCATTGAGGTGCTTAATCGTCTGGTTACGGAATTCATTGATTTGTCCCTGATCACCAAGCAGGCGCACTGGAACATGCGCGGCGCGAACTTTATTGGCGTACACGAAATGCTGGATGGGTTCCGTACGGCGATTACTGACCATCAGGATACCATCGCTGAGCGTGTGGTACAGCTGGGTGGCGTTGCGCTGGGCACCTCGCAGATTGTCAGCGACAGAACGCCATTACAGAGCTACCCGCTGAATATTCACAGCGTGCAGGATCACTTGAAAGCGCTGGCGGAACGTTATGCTGTAGTGGCTAACGATACCCGCAAAGCGATTAGCGAAGTTGAAGATGAAGACACAGCAGATATCTTTACCGCGGCCTCACGCGATCTGGATAAATTCCTGTGGTTCATTGAATCTAACATCGAGTAAGTTTTTGCCTTTCGTTGCGCCTCCGGGCGTAGCGTTACAGAGCAGCATTCAGGAGCAGATGAGGTCTTTCATCTGCTCTTTTGCATTGGAGGGTATAAGTATGGCAAGCGGATGGGCACATGATGATGCCGTTCAGGAGCAAATTGACTCCACTATTGAAGATGCTGTCACGCGAGCACGCCGGGCAATACATACTGGCGAAAGCGCAGAGTTTTGCGAGAATTGCGGAGAAGCGATCCCTGAAGCGCGTCGCATGGCTTTGCCAGGCGTGCAATTCTGTGTGCAATGTCAGCAACAACGTGACAAACAGCAGGCCAACACGCTTTATAATCGTCGTGGCAGTAAAGACAGCCAGCTGCGCTGAGAGTTAATTGTCAAAATCAGACTTGTTTAACAAATTACGATCCCCTCTGTTACTTCTCCTGGTTATTCTCCCGCTGTTTTGCTACAAAAGCCTTTGCACCAAAATAATACCGACGCACCATTATAAGGCCCCATAATGGTGCGCCATAAGGTTTACCTCTCTCCCCGTCAGGTTAATTTGATTTAACGTGCTGTTTTTAATATATTTTAAAAACCTGGCATAATTTTTTCATATGGCTTGTCACCCAATCAGGCAAAAAGCTTGCCTGACGGCAAAAAGGATTAAAAGATGAAGTCGATTGTTAAATTTTCCCTGGCAGCGCTGACGCTGGCGTTCGCCGTCTCTTCTACCGCCGCAGAAAAAAAACTGGTAGTTGCTACCGATACCGCCTTTGTTCCTTTCGAATTTAAGCAGGGCGACAAGTATGTCGGTTTTGATGTCGACCTTTGGGACGCTATCGCTAAACAGCTGAACATTGAATATACCCTTAAGCCGATGGATTTCAGCGGCATCATTCCAGCGTTGCAGACCCGTAATATCGATCTGGCCCTGGCCGGCATCACTATCACCGATGAGCGTAAAAAAGCCATCGAGTTCTCTGATGGTTACTATAAAAGCGGCCTGCTGGTTATGGTGAAAGCCAATAACGACAAGATTAAAAGCATTGATGATCTGAACGGCAAAGTGGTTGCGGTTAAGAGCGGGACAGGTTCGGTGGATTACGCTAAGCAACATATCAAATCCAAAGATCTGCGCCAGTTCCCCAACATTGATAATGCCTACATGGAACTGGGCACCAACCGTGCCGATGCGGTTCTGCATGACACGCCAAATATTCTCTACTTCATCAACACCGCCGGTAAAGGCCAGTTCAAGGCTGTAGGCGACTCTATCGAAGCGCAGCAATATGGTGTCGCCTTCCCGAAAGGCAGTGACGACCTGCGTGAAAAAGTGAATGGTGCGCTGAAAACCCTGCGCGAGAACGGCACTTACAACACAATCTATAAAAAATGGTTCGGCAGCGATCCTAAATAATTTTTGCCCTCTTTTAACGCAGGCGTTTGCCTGCGTTTTTTTACCACCAACAAGAAATGGTTTTTGAACCGGAGAAATAAAGCATGCAGTTTGACTGGAGCGCCATCTGGCCATCAATTCCGGCCCTGCTTGAAGGCGCAAAGCTGACCCTGTGGATTTCGGTGCTGGGGTTAGCAGGCGGCCTGATCATTGGCCTGGTAGCGGGCTTTGCCCGTGCATACGGCGGGTGGCTATCGCGCAATATTGCGCTGGTATTTATCGAACTGATCCGCGGTACGCCTATCGTGGTGCAGGTGATGTTTATCTACTTTGCCCTGCCTATGGCCTTTACCGATCTGCGCATCGACCCGTTCAGCGCAGCCGTCGTCACTATCATGATCAACTCCGGTGCCTACATCGCTGAAATTACCCGTGGTGCCGTGCTCTCTATCCAGAATGGCTTCCGTGAAGCTGGTCTGGCGCTGGGCCTCTCCCGCCGTGAAACGCTGCGCTATGTGATTATGCCGTTGGCGCTGCGCCGTATGCTACCGCCGCTGGGAAATCAGTGGATTGTCAGCATCAAGGATACTTCCCTGTTTATCGTGATTGGCGTGGCCGAACTGACCCGCCAGGGGCAGGAAATCATTGCCGGAAATTTCCGCGCGCTGGAAATCTGGAGCGCTGTGGCCGTTATCTATCTGTTTATTACGCTGATGCTGAGCTTTGTTCTGCGTCGCATTGAGAAAAGGATGAAAATCCTGTGATTGAATTCAAGAACGTCTGCAAGCATTTTGGCGAAACGCAGGTACTGCATAACATCGATCTGAACATTCAACAGGGTGAAGTGGTGGTGATTATCGGCCCTTCCGGCTCAGGTAAATCTACCCTGCTGCGCTGCATTAACAAGCTGGAAGAGATCACCAGCGGCGAGCTGATTGTTGATGGGCTGAGAGTCAACGACCCAAAAGTGGATGAGCGCCTGATCCGTCAGGAAGCGGGCATGGTCTTCCAGCAGTTCCATCTCTTCCCGCAGATGAACGCGCTGGATAACGTGGCCTTTGGCCCTATCCGCGTACGTGGGACAAAAAAAGCAGAAGCGCACCGTCTGGCAAAAGAGTTGCTGGGTAAAGTAGGCCTTGCTGAGCGTGCGCATCATTTCCCGTCTGAACTCTCTGGCGGACAGCAGCAGCGCGTCGCTATTGCCCGTGCGCTGGCAGTGAAGCCGAAAATGATGCTGTTTGATGAACCCACTTCAGCCCTGGACCCGGAACTGCGCCACGAAGTGTTAAAAGTGATGCAGGATCTGGCAGAAGAAGGCATGACGATGGTTATCGTGACGCATGAAGTCGGCTTTGCCAAAAAAGTCGCCTCACGCCTGATCTTTATAGATAAAGGACGGATTGCCGAGGATGGCAACCCGGATGAGCTGATTGATAACCCACCCAGCGCCCGTCTGCGTGAGTTCCTCCAGCACGTTTCCTGATCGCCAGGGCGGAGAATTCTCCGCCCTGCTCTCCTGGTCGCTCTCTGGAAACAGCCTCATTCCCTTACGACTTTCCCGCCGACCACACTTCCCTGCTGCTTTCCCGCGCCGCCACTGGAGAAGCTGACTCGCTTCTGACTCACAGGGCAGGCCGATGCCAGGCGCTCACATCCGAAAGCGGTTAACGGCAGGAAGCGCTGCGTATCACACCCTTCCCTGCCACCTTTGCCAGCTTCGTGCGCGGCATCGGCTTATTTATGGCGAACTGTGATGTGAACGCCCGGATTAAACGCGGCTCATCTGGCGTTCGCGAGCCGGTTTTTCCATAAAGGTCCAGGCGATAATCCGGCTCTGCTTCTGCCCCTGCGCCATCTCAATGGTGCGGTAGGCAGTGACTTCAGCCTCTTCCAGGGCGCGCCAGATATCAGGCAGGTTCTCTTTGCGGGAAACCAGAGAAGTAAACCAGATGCACTGACGGCCAAAGTTCAGGCTCTCTGTGATCATGCGGCCGATAAAGGCTTTTTCGCCGCCTTCACACCAGAGTTCATCCTGCTGCCCACCAAAGTTCAGCGGGGCATTTTTAGCTAAGCCCAGGTTACGGATTTTACGCTGGCTGCCCTGCTGAGCGGCGGCGGCTGAATCATGAAACGGCGGGTTGCACATCACGGCATGGTAGAATTCATTTTTGTGAATGATGCCGCTGAAGATGGCCTTCGCCTCTTTCTGACGGCGCAGACGAACGCCACGGTTCAGGTCCGGGTTCGCTGCAAGGATCGCACTGGCTGCCTTCATCGCCTCTTCGTTTACTTCGCTGCCGGTAAAGCGCCACTCATACTCACGGTGACCAATCAGCGGATAGATGCAGTTAGCGCCACAACCAATATCCAGGATAGTCAGTTTACGCGGCACAACCCGGCGGTGATCTTCAGCCAGCAGATCGGCAAGATGATGAACATAGTCGGCCCGGCCCGGTACCGGCGGGCAGAGAAAACCTTCCGGGATCGTCCAGTTCTGGATCTGATAAAAGTGCAATAACAGCGCCTGATTCAGCGCCCGCACTGCCGCCGGATTGGCAAAATCCACCGACTCATCGCCATGCTGGTTGACAGAGACAAACTCCGCCAGCGGCGGATGGCTCTGGATCAGAGCGGGGAAATCATAGCGTCCGCGATGGCGGTTGCGGGGATGAAGCTGAGTTTTTTCGACGGTGTTTTTCATGTGCGGCTCTCTGGTCTGAAGGCGCGTAAGATACCTGCTCAGGTCAGGATCGTAAACCATTCCCGGCTTTTTTCCACGGGCCAGTAGTCTATGATGATGAAATTACCCTCATTTTAAGGAGTTTGCATGACGCGTTCCCGCCACACTTATCAGCCTCGCCTTGGGCATGGTTTGCCCCACGATCCGCTGAATGCCATTATCGGGCCACGTCCGATTGGCTGGATCAGTTCACAAAGCGCTAAAGGTGAGCGCAACCTGGCCCCCTACAGTTTTTTCAACTGCTTCAACTATAAGCCACCGATTATTGGCTTTTCCAGCCAGGGCTGGAAGGACAGCGTCGCGAATATCGTTGAAACCGGCGAGTTCGTCTGGAACCTTGCGACCCGTGAGCTGGCTGTCGCGATGAATGAAAGCTCCGCCTCGGTGCCCCATGGTGACGATGAGTTCACCCTTGCCGGGCTGACCCCGCTACCTGGTACGCAGGTCAACGTCAGCATGGTGGCAGAAAGCCCGGTGAACTTTGAGTGTAAGTTGACTCAGGTACTCCAGCTTGAAGGCGCAGATGGCGAGAAACTGGAGCAGTGGATGGTATTTGGTGAAGCCGTGGCGATCCATATCGATCACGATCTGCTGGAAGAAGGGATCTATCAGACGGCGAAAGCCAACCCCATCCTGCGGGCTGGCGGCCCCAGTGCCTACTACGCCATCAGCGAAGATCTGCGCTTTGATCTACAGCGGCCGGATGCACGACGTTAAGGGAACATCGCTTTAATAAGCGCTTTTAACAGCGGCTGAAGTCTGGCCGCTTTATCACCCCGCCAGCCAAACGGCGGCGCTTCATCCATATAGTTACACTGCGCCAGCTCAAGCTGCAACGCGTGCTGGTTCTGCTCTGGCTTGCCATAGGCGCGGGTAATATAGCCCCCTTTAAAGCGTCCATTCATCACCCAACTGAACTCTGTTTGTGCCGTACAGCACGCTGTTAATGCCTCGGCGATAGCCGGGCTACAGCTCAGGCCGCCGTTTGTGCCCAGATTCAGGTCGGGTAGCTTACCCTCGAACAGACGTGGAATAACCGAGGCGATGGAGTGCGCATCAAACAGCAACGCATAGCCAAATTGCTGTTTGATTCTGGCTAACTCCTGCTGAATTTGCTGGTGATACGGCATCCAGATGGTTTCCAGATAATCCTGTCGCTGAGCAGCGGTGGGCGTCATTCCTGGCTTAAACGTCGGCGTACCGTCAAACAGCGTTTCCGGATAGAGGCCGGTAGTGGCCGTGGTGTAGAGCGCTTCATTGTCTGGCGGACGGTTGAGATCAATCACAAAGCGGGAATAGTTCGCCACCAGCATACTGGCCCCGCTCTCTTTAAGAAAATCGTAAAGCTGTGGGATATGCCAGTCGGTATCCGGCAGGCCACTGGCCGCTTCGCTAAGCCCCTGCTCCACTTCTGGCGTCAGCGCCGTCCCGGCATGGGGAGCGCTGAACAGCAGCGGCAGCGTGCCCTGGGTAAATTCAAACGGTTTCATCGTACGGCCTCTCCTCTGAAGATCACCTGGCAAGGCAGTTCTCCGCCCAGCCAGTAAACCAGTTCCGCCGGGCGCTGAAGCGGCCAGTGAACGAAATCTGCATATTTGCCGGTTTCCAGCGAGCCTTGCGTAGCGGCCAGCCCCAGCGCCTGCGCGCCGTAGAGGGTCACGCCTGCCAGCGCCTCTTCCGGCGTCATGCCAAACAGCGTGCAGCCCATATTCAGCATCAGACGCAGTGAGAGCGCGGGTGAGGTGCCTGGGTTGGCATCGCTGGCCAGCGCCATGGGAACCTTGTAGTGACGGAACAGCGCCACCGGTGGAAGCTGTTTTTCACGCAGCAGATAGAAAGCGCCGGGCAGCAGCACCGCGACGGTGCCGCTTTTCGCCATGGCCGCCACGTCACTTTCCTGCGCATATTCAAGATGATCGGCGGAGAGCGCGCTGAACTTCGCCGCCAGCTCGCCGCCGCCCAGCGAAGAGAGCTGCTCTGCATGGAGCTTAACCGGCATCCCGAGACGCTTAGCCGCTTCAAAAACGCGAGTGACCTGAGCCGGGGAGAAGGCAAGATATTCGCAAAAAGCATCTACTGCATCGGCAAGCTTCTCGCTGGCGACCTGCGGTAACAGCGTTTCGCAAATCAGGGTTATCCAGCCGTCCGGATCCTCTTTGAATTCAGGGGGCGTGGCGTGTGCTGCCAGACAGGTCGCCTGCACCTGAACCGGATGCATTTTTGCCAGCTGCCGGATAGCTTTAAGCATTCGTATCTCGCTCGCCAGATCCAGACCATAGCCCGATTTAATCTCCACCGTGGTGACGCCTTCCGCCAGCAATCTTTCCAGCCGCCAGCTGGCAGAGGCGACGAGCTGATCGAGGGTGGCCTGACGGGTGGCGTTAACGGTGGAGATAATTCCCCCGCCCTGTGCGGCAATCTCACTGTAGCTTACCCCATTGAGCCGCTGCTCAAACTCATGACTGCGGTCGCCGCCAAATACCAGATGCGTATGGCAGTCCACCAGACCCGGCGTCACAATGCCGCCGCCCAGGTTAGTATGCTTCTCCGCTTTGATATGTTTTGATTCGTTGCGCGGGCCAATCCAGGCAATCTTATCCTGACGAACCGCGACAGCGCCGTCCGGGATGATGTTATATTTTCCGTTCTGCATGGTGACGAGATCGGCCCCGTACCAGAGGCTGTCACAGCGCAGTTCATCGCTCATCTTCTCTCCCGGCTTTACTGTTGTTTCATAAGTATGTATATGTATATACAACTACATTGCCAGGGAATCAACCATGATGGCTCGCTATTTTGCGCCACGCGTCCTGCTGGTGGACGGTTGGCACCACGACGTATTGATGGAAGTGGACAGCGCAGGATTTATCCACTCTCTGACAGCTGATGCCCTGCCCGACAACGCGCAGCGCCTGCACGGCGCGGTGATTCCAGCCATGGCGAATTTGCATTCACACGCTTTCCAGCGGGTAATGGCGGGGCTGGCTGAAGTGGCTGGCGATCCGCAGGACAGCTTCTGGACATGGCGTGATCTGATGTACCGCATGGTGCAGCGGCTCTCCCCAGCGCAGGTTGGCGCTATCGCCGCGCATCTCTATGTTGAGATGCTGAAAGGCGGCTACACCCAGGTTGCTGAGTTCCACTATCTGCACCATGACCCTGACGGCAATCCCTATCCTGAAGATGAGATGCTTCAGCAGCTGATTGCGGGTGCTGAACGCGCCGGGATTGGGCAGACGCTGCTGCCGGTGCTTTACAGTTATGCCGGGTTTGGCGCGCAGCCGCCTCAGCCGGGACAGAAACGCTTTATCCAGGATACGGCGCGCTATCTGCGTCAGCAGCAACACCTCAGAGACGCTCTCACCGGTAAGCCGCTGCACAATCAGGGCATCTGCTTCCACTCGCTGCGTGCCGTGAGCGAAGCGCAGATGCAGGAAGTGCTGGCGGCACTGCCTGACACCCTACCGGTGCATATTCATATTGCTGAACAGGAAAAAGAGGTCATAGACAGCCAGGCCTGGAGCGGTGAACGCCCGGTGAGCTGGCTGCTGAACCGGTTTGAGGTTGATGCCCGCTGGACTCTTATTCATGCCACACATCTGGATAAGAGCGAAATTGCACGCCTGGCCGCAAGCGGTGCGGTAGCGGGTTTATGCCCGACAACCGAGGCCAACCTTGGCGACGGCATTTTCCCCGCCACGGAGTATGTCGCTCAGGGCGGGCGCTGGGGCATCGGTTCCGACAGCCACGTTTCGCTGGATGTGGTGGAAGAGCTTCGCTGGCTGGAGTACGCACAGCGTCTGCGTGACCGCCGTCGTAACCGCATTGTAGCTGGCGAAGAGATTTCGGTGGGCGATCTGCTCTACCGCCAGGCGCTGGCGGGCGGCGCTCAGGCCTGTGGGGTGAAAATGGGGCAGATCGCTCCCGGTTTCCGTGCCGACTGGCTGGTGCTGGCGGACGATGCCATGCTGGGCACGACACCCGATCGGTCGCTGCTTAACCGCTGGCTGTTTGCCGGTCATCGTGGACAAATTCAGGATGTCTTTGTCGCTGGCAGGCAGCTTATCCGGCACGGGCAGCATGCGCAGCAGCAGCAGATTGATGCCGCATTTCGCGAAGCGGTAGAGGGGCTGCAATGATCCACTTCTACGACAACGCCACGCTGCCCGTAAGCCGCTGGCGCAACGGCGGTGGCGAAACGCGAGAGATTGTCAGCTTTCCGCCTGACAGCACAGAGTTCAGCTGGCGCATCAGCATAGCCACCATTGCCGCAGACGGCGCCTTTTCGCGCTTTCCCGGCATCGACAGGGTTATTACGCTGCTGGAGGGCGAAGGCGTGGAGCTGAAGGCCGGTAGCCGGTATACCCAGCTGCTACGGCCACATCAGCCGTTTGTCTTTGCCGGAGAAGATGAGATTGAGGCCAGGCTGATCGGCGGCGTCAGTACCGATTTCAACGTTATGACCCGGCGTGAAACGCATCGTGCAGCGGTCAGAGTGAGTGCAGAGGCTTGTTCCCCTGCGCCACAAAACGCAGGCGTGGTGTACGTACTGGCGGGAGAATGGCTAGCCGATACGCAACCCCTTACTCAGGGTCAGGGGGTCTGGTGGCGTTCTGCCGCGCCCTCTTTTATCCCGGCATCCTCCGGGGCGCTTTTACTGCTGGCTGAGATTGCCGGGCGGTAATTAACCGTGCCCTTTAAACCGTCCCAACAGTTTGTAGCGAGAGCCGGGATAGAGCAGCTTAGCGTAAGTTACAATCCTGGTATCGCTCCAGGTCTGGCGGCGGATCAGCAGGCAAGGCTCGTTGGCATCAATAGAGAGCGCGCTGCACTGCTGGCGCAGGGGCAGTACCGCTTCCACGATGTGTTCTCCTGCCGTTAAGGGCGCTGCACGCATCAGGTAGGTGTAAGGGGTCTGGTTTTGAAAATCCTGTTGCAGATAGTCGGGTGCCACCAGCGGATTAACCAGACGATCCTCCAGCTGCACGGCCAGCTCATTCTCAAAATGCACAATGGTGGAGTGAAACACCGACTGTCCGGTGCTCAGCCCCAGCACCGCGGCCTGTTCAGGGTCCGCTTTGATTTCCCGCAGCTCGAGGATTTTGCAGCTGTGCCGGTGCCCGCGCTGGGCAATCTCCTCGGCAATGTTATGCACTTCCAGCATTGCCGTGTAACCCTTGGACTCCGCGACAAATGTCCCCACCCCCTGCATACGTATCAGGTAGCCTTCACTGGTCAGCTCCCGCAGCGCCCGGTTAATGGTCATCCGGCTGACGCCCAGCTCGTTGACCAGTTCGCTTTCCGAAGGAACACGCTGGTTCGGTTTCCAGACGCCTTCCGAAATCTGGCTGATAATCGCCTGCTTGACCCGCTGATAAATCGGCGCAGGCTGATCGCTCATGGCGGCAGAGAGTTGGGAAATGGCAGTCTGTTCAACCATATAAAACGCTTCCTTGATAAAGATACTTTCGCCAGTTTACTGTTTAGCCTCTTAAATGTATATACATCTCAGGGACGCGCCCTGCACCGTTGCAGTGCAGTACAGCCCGTTACAGTGCACAAACAGGCTGCCCACTCTGCCTGCTGTTCTTCAGGGCTGGAAACAAAATGGCCAATGAATGCGGGTGATTCCCTCCTGAACAGCTAAACCTCACAGCAAAAAAGTTTTGTGATCGACCTGGCACAAGCATTGCTAATTGTATAGACAAGACTATACACATCTGGTTCACTGCAAAAAGTAGCCTGTCGCGGTCTGTGAACCCGGCCCCCTGAAAAGGGGTTAGTGCACACCAACTTGTCTATACAGGAGTATACCATGCCAGTCGCCCCCTCTCTCTGTCAGCTGACCCCCGGTAAGGTCGGGCTGGCCACACTGAAACGCATTTATCACGGTAACGTTCAGCTTTCGCTGGATGAAAGCGCCCGCGCCAGCGTTCTCAGGGCTTATGAAACCGTCGAGGCCATTGTTGAGTCAGGCAAGGTGACCTACGGCATCAATACCGGCTTTGGTAAGCTGGCGCAAACTTCTATTCCTGCCCAGCGGCTTGCCGAATTGCAGCGCAACCTCGTGCTTTCCCACAGCGTGGGCATTGGCGAGCTGCTGCCGGATGACGTAGTGCGGCTGGTTATGGCGACCAAAATTATCAGCCTGGCGCGCGGCCACTCCGGTGTCCGGATAGCGCTGATAGAGGGCCTGCTGGCGCTGTTCAATGCCGGTGTGATGCCCTGCATCCCCGAGAAAGGCTCCGTGGGCGCCTCAGGCGACCTGGCCCCGCTGGCGCACCTCTCGCTGATGCTGCTTGGCGAAGGGGAAGTGCGCGTCGCGGGCAAATTGATCCCGGCTACCGAGGGACTGGCGCTGGCCGGACTGCAACCCTTTGTGCTGGGGCCGAAAGAGGGACTGGCGCTGCTAAACGGCACACAGGTTTCCACCGCGCTGGCCCTGCGTGGGCTGTTTGAAGGCGAAAAAGTGTTTGCGGCGGGGCTGGTAGCCGGGGCGCTTTCGCTGGAAGCGATCAAAGGTTCTGTCAAACCTTATGACAGCCGCATCCATGAAGCGCGTGGGCAGCATGGGCAGATTGCAGTGGCAGCGGCGGTTTCCTCGCTGCTGGAAGGCAGTGATATTCTGCATTCCCATGCTGACTGTGGCCGCGTTCAGGACCCCTACTCCATCCGCTGCGTACCCCAGGTGATGGGTGCCTGTCTGGATAACCTGCTTCATGCGGCTAAAGTGCTGCAAATCGAGGCCAATGCCGCCTCCGACAATCCCCTGGTCTTCAGCGAGACGGGAGATGTGATCTCCGGCGGTAACTTCCATGCCGAACCCGTTGCCTTCGCCGCCGACATCCTGGCGCTGGCGATTGCCGAAATTGGCGCGATTTCGGAACGGCGTATGGCGCTGCTGCTGGACAGTGGACTCTCCGGCCTGCCTCCTTTCCTGGTCAACGATGGCGGCGTCAACTCCGGCTTTATGATTGCTCAGGTCACCGCAGCCGCGCTGGCTTCGGAAAATAAATCTCTGGCGCATCCCGGCAGCGTCGACAGCCTGCCGACCTCTGCCAATCAGGAAGACCATGTCTCGATGGCTACCTATGCCGCCCGCCGTCTCGGCGCGATGTGCTTTAACACCGCAGTGGTGGTTGGTATTGAAGCCATGGCAGCGGCGCAGGGCATCGATTTCCATCGTCCGTTGCAAAGTTCGCCCCTGATTGAACAGGAGATGGCTAACCTGCGCAAGCGCGTGGCCTGGCTCGAAAAAGATCGCCTGATGGCGCCGGATATTGAACAGATGCGGCTCTGGGCAAGCAGCGACAGCTGGCCTGATCCCATCGCCGCCCTTTTCCCCAGCTCAGCACCGGCAGTTTCCTCCCCAAATTAAGGATTTGATGATGAGTGACAACCTAAGCAAAGCGGTGGCGCGTGAAGTCCGTGCTCCCCACGGCAGCGAACTCCACTGCGCTAACTGGCTGATTGAAGCGGCGTACCGCATGATCCAGAACAACCTTGATCCGGATGTGGCGGAACGTCCTGAAGATCTGGTGGTGTATGGCGGCATTGGGAAAGCCGCACGTAACTGGGAGTGCTTTGAACAGATCCTGCGTTCGCTTAAAGCCCTGCAACCGGAGGAAACTTTGCTGGTGCAGTCTGGTAAGCCGGTTGGCGTTTTCCGTACGCATGCCGATGCGCCGCGCGTGCTGATTGCTAACTCCAACCTGGTGCCGCACTGGGCGAACTGGGACCATTTTCACGAGCTGGATAAAGCGGGCCTGATGATGTACGGCCAGATGACCGCAGGCTCCTGGATTTACATTGGTGCTCAGGGCATCGTGCAGGGTACTTTTGAAACCTTTACAGAAGCGGGCCGTCAGCATTACAACGGTGACCTGAGCGGCAAATGGATCCTTACCGCCGGACTGGGCGGCATGGGCGGCGCACAGACGCTGGCTGGCGTGCTGGCCGGGGCCTCTGTGCTGGCGATTGAGTGCCAGGAATCACGTATCGACTTCCGGCTGCGTACCCGTTACGTGGATTACAAAGCCACCACGCTTGATGAGGCGCTGGCGATGATCGACCAGGCTAACCAGCAGAAGCGCGCCATCTCTGTAGGGCTGCTGGGCAACGCCGCAGAAATCGTGCCTGAGCTGGTTAAGCGTGCCAAGGCAGGCGGCATGAAGCCTGATATCGTTACCGATCAGACTTCCGCCCATGATCCCATCAATGGCTATCTGCCGGTTGGCTGGTCGCTTTCGCGCTGGGAAGAGACGCGGAAAAGCGATCCTAAAGCGGTTGAGAAAGCAGCCAGGGCCTCTATGGCGGTTCATGTGCAGGCGATGCTCGACTTCTGTCACATGGGCGTGCCCACAGTGGATTACGGCAACAATATCCGCCAGGTCGCTCTCGACGAAGGCGTAAAGAACGCTTTTGATTTTCCGGGATTTGTTCCCGCCTATATCCGGCCGCTGTTCTGCGAAGGCAAAGGCCCGTTCCGCTGGGTGGCGCTCTCCGGCGATCCGGAAGATATCTATAAAACCGACGCCAAACTGAAAGAGCTGTTCCCGGATCACAAAAACCTGCATCGCTGGCTTGATATGGCGCAGGAGCGCATCGCTTTCCAGGGCTTGCCGGCGCGTATCTGCTGGCTGGGGCTGGGTGAACGTCATCTTGCCGGGCTGGCCTTTAACGAAATGGTGCGCAACGGCGAGCTGAAAGCGCCGGTGGTGATTGGTCGTGACCATCTGGACTGCGGTTCTGTGGCGTCGCCAAACCGCGAGACAGAAGCGATGAAGGATGGTTCTGATGCCGTTTCTGACTGGCCGCTGCTGAATGCCCTGCTCAATACTGCGGGGGGCGCCACCTGGGTCAGCCTGCACCACGGCGGCGGCGTGGGCATGGGCTTCTCTCAGCATGCGGGCGTGGTTATCGTCTGTGACGGCACCGCTGAAGCGGACAAGCGGCTGAGCCGCGTGCTCTGGAACGATCCCGCCACTGGCGTGATGCGTCACGCCGATGCAGGCTATGAACAGGCGCAGGCATGTGCCGCTAAGCACGAGCTGAACCTGCCGATGGTGAAGTAATCTTTTCAGGTCGGGCGCCCTGCCCGGCCTGCCTCATTTTCACCGCCAGCGCTGCCCCCCTTTTTATGCTACCTTGATCCAGCCAGATATCAGGAATTTGCGGCTCAGAGGAGAGGACGTCATGACAATTCCCGTTTCGCTGATTGAAGAGGCCACCGGCTGGCGCAGAGAACTGCACGCCCTGCCGGAACTGGGCTATCAGGAACATCAAACCTCGCACAGAGTCGCGGAGCAGCTTCGGGCATTCGGGCTACAGGTACATACCGGCCTGGCCGGTACTGGCGTGGTGGGTACGCTGGAAAACGGCCCCGGCCCCAGCATTGGATTTCGCGCCGATATGGATGCGCTGCCGATAACCGAACGGGGCGAACCCGCCTGGCGCTCAACGCGGCCGGGCGTGATGCATGCCTGCGGCCATGATGGCCACACCGCCATGCTGCTGGCCGCGGCGAAGCACCTCAGCCAGACCCGTCAGTTCAGCGGCACCCTGCATTTCGTTTTCCAGCCTGCGGAAGAGAATCTGGGCGGAGCGCGGAAAATGGTTGCCGAAGGTCTGTTTACGCTCTTCCCGATGGAGGCTATCTACGGCATGCACAACTGGCCAGGCCTGCCTGCTGGGCATATTGCGGTGAACAGCGGAGCGATGATGGCCTCCCTTGATGCGTTTGAAATCACCCTACGCGGCAGAAGCTGCCACGCCGCCATGCCGGAAAACGGAGCCGACCCCGTGGTGGCGGCGGCCCAGCTGATTCTGGCGCTGCAAACCATTCCCTCCCGTCGTTTATCCCCTCTGGCTTCAGCCGTAGTCAGCATCACGCAGATCAACGGCGGCGAGGCGATTAACGTCATCCCGGAAAATGTGGTGCTGCGCGGCACCTTGCGCTGTTTGCAGGCCGACGTGCGCAGCAAAGTACGCAAAATGATAGATGAGTTTGTGACCACGTTTACCGCGCCACTGGGCATTGAGGGCAGTATTGAGTATCTCACCGATTATCCGGTGACGAAAAATAACGCGGCAGAAGCGCTGAAAGTACGCGACTGCGCGCTGGGGCTGTTACCCGCTGAGCAGGTGCACTGGGAAGTAAGCCCGTCGATGGCCTCAGAAGATTTTGCCTGTATGCTGGAAGCGTGCCCCGGCGCCTACTTCTGGCTGGGAGCCGATGGCGAGACGCCTTCCCGACCGCTGCATAATGCGCACTACGACTTCAATGACCAACTGATCGGCAAAGGCATCGCATTCTGGAGTGCGCTGGCCGAACAACTGCTTCCCCGGCGTTAAGAGCCTGCCAGGCTGGAGCAGCCAATGTAGCCTTCTGCATTCAGCCCCAGCCTGTGCAGGCAACCCTCCTCAGTAACCCGCCCGGACGAGCTGTTCCAGCGCATCCTGTCGGTCTGCCGCCCGGCCAGTTGCCATATAGCAGCAGGCGATCTGCTGGCGAAGCGACTCCGGTACAGCCAGCTCACGGTTCAGGCATCGCGCTATCCATGCCGCGGTGGTAGCGGCATCTTTCGCTGCTGGCAGCGTATCGCGTGCCGCTCCCTCCTCTTCCTGCCGGGGCAGCAGCACTTCTGGCTCACCGCCCGCAATCAGGCTGATAGCGGGACAGCGCTGAGGGTTGGCATAGACCTCCCCTTCGGTACCGTTCAGCAGCAGTGCCCGCCCGCCGATAGCCCGGAAAAACTGCCCTACGCGGGGGATATATTCCGGATGAGAGACGCTGGAGAGACGCAGCGCGGCATCTTCCGCAAACGGCGTCGCCAGTTTTGCCAGCGTATGCGCGCTGTTACGTACGCCCATACGCCAGCGCAGCGAGAGCTGCCTTTCCAGCGGCGCACAGAGTGTGGCAACGCTCATAAACACCAGTTCACCCTGCTCAAGCTGCGCCTGCGCCTGCTCAGCAGATTGCACAGCGGCAACGCCCAGCGCCTGAAAGACCGCTTCGCTGGTGACACGGGTAGGATCGTCACTGACGCCATGCACCACAACCGGAAAGCCCAGCCTGCTCAGCAGTAAAGCCAGCAGCGGCGTCAGGTTCCCCTGCTTACGCGCGCCGTTATAGCTTGGGATAACCACCGGCATGGGGTAATGCACAGGCGGAGTGAGCTTCATAACCCGCTCCTGCATCGCCTCATAAAAGCCGAGCATCTCCTCCTCGCCTTCGCCTTTGATGCGCAGCGCAATCAGAATCGTACCCAGCTCCAAATCTGGCACTTCGCCCGCCAGCATCTGGCGGTAAAGCTCACGCGCGGTAGCAAAATCGATATCACGGGCATGGTTTTTACCGCGCCCCACTTCTTTGATGATCTTGTTATATTCCATGCTTCTGCTCTTCGGTTATTAGCGACGACGGCGCGGTGAGGGTTTCTTTCCCGCAGGTGCCAGACTTGCTTTGGGTAACTCGCCTTCCGGCATTGCTGGCTGCTCAATCGGGAAGACCGGCAGCGCCCCCAACAGGCGGGCGCCATAGCTTTTGCTCAGCAGTCGCCGGTCGTAAATGACAATTTCACCAAAACATTCATGGCTGCGGATCAGTCTGCCGACCTGCTGGATCAGATTAAACGAGGCGCTGGGCAGACTTTGTACTTCAAACGGGTAGCGTCTCAGGCTTTTCAGCCACTCTCCCTCGGTCAAAATAACCGGGCTGTCCACCGGAGGGAAAGCAATTTTATGAATATGCACCTGCGACAGCAAATCCCCTTTGAGATCCAGCCCTTCGGCAAAAGATTGCAACCCGACCAGAATGCTGGTTTCCCCCTGCTCAACGCGCTTGCGGTGCAGCGCCACCAGCGCAGGACGGGGTTTATCGCCCTGTACCAGCATCATCAGACGCAGCTCAGGCAGATAAGAGAGGAACTGCTGCATCGCACGGCCGCTGGCAAACAGCACTAAGATGCCTTTGTGCAGGCCAAGTTTAATTTGCGCCCGGAAGAAGTGCGCCATCTCCGCCAGATGCTTCACTTCGTTAGCCAGCATCGGCTCATACTGCATCTGCGGGATCACCAGCTTGCCCTGCTCTATATGGTTAAACGGCGAATCCAGCGCAACAAAACGGTCGCCCACCTTCTCCGACAGGCCGGACATCTCCTGTAGGCGCTGGAAGCTGCTTAGCGAGCGCAGCGTGGCGGAAGTGAGCACCACATGGGGGATTTTGCGCCACAGCAACTTTTCCAGCTGATCGCTGACGCGGATGCCGGCGCAGTGAAGCATTAAGTGGACGTTGCCGTCGCGGATCTCTCTGGTTGCCCATTTAGAGACCGGTGCGCCAGAGGCTTTTTCCATCGCCGCCAGTTTCCAGAGCTTGCTGCTGGCTTCAAACCAGCCAAGCGCTTTATTCATCTGGATCAGCGCGCGGTGCAGCCTGACCACATCAAACTGCCCCGACTTTTCGCTTAAATCGTTCAGCAGCGCTTCCGCCAGCCCGCGCAGACCATCGCACAGTTTGAACAGACGGGCGCACAGGGTCAGCACTTCTTCGGGAAGCAGCCCCATTTCAAAACGGTATTCGCCCTCCTGATTGCCGGGCGGCAGCAGCTGGGCAAGAATATGAGAGAGCTGCTGCAACTGCTCGCGCACCTCTTCACAGTGCGCTTTCAGACGCTCAGGATTGCTCAGGCCTGGCGGCCTTTTGGGGCGAAACTGGGCCAGGCACTGCTCCACAAGGCGGCAGAAGAGATCAAGCTGTAGCGTATTCCAGCCGGGAGTGATTTCCCCGCTCATTTCCAGCGCATCCCGCGCCACATCCGGCAGATGATGCCCTTCGTCCAGCACCAGCAGCAGATTTTTCGGCGGCGGCAGTACCGATTCGGTTTCCAGCGCCGCCATCACTAAAGCATGGTTCGCCACCACCACATCCGCGTTTTCTATTTCACGCCTCGCCACATAGAACGGGCATTCGCGAAACCAGTGACAGTTGCTGCCAAGGCAGTTGGCTTTATCGGTGCTCAGGCGCTGCCAGAGCGAATCTTCAATAGAATCTTCACAGTGATCGCGCAGACCATCCCACTGATGCCGGTTAAGGTTTTTTTCAAGAGTGGTACAGAGCGCCCGCTCATCCTTGCTGGCGGTCATCTGTTCATCCAGAAAGAGCAGCAGATCGCCCTGTTTTTCCTCATCGGTGGCCAGAGCCGACAGATTACGGGGGCAAACATAGCGGCCACGGCCAAAGGCGGCGGTAAACCGCAGATCCGGAATGATCTTCTTCAGCAGCGGTAAATCTTTGCTGAATATCTGATCCTGTAACGCCACGTTAGCCGTACTTACCACCAGCGGTTTCTCTTCCGCGCGGCTGACGGCGATCCCTGGGATCAGGTAAGAAAGCGTTTTCCCCACGCCGGTGGGCGCTTCAATCGCCAGATGACGGCCATCATCCCCCGCCAGCGTTTTCGCCACTTCGGCAATCATCTGCCGCTGCGGTGCGCGGGGAATAAAGTCAGGAATTTGTTGCTGAAGGGTTTTATACCACTCCGCAATTTGCGCTTTTAACGCGGCAGATAACGCCATAACAACCACTTTTTACTGAAACGGCCTGTATTTTTACACAGTATCAGGCTCGCGTCAGCCTTCTTCACTTATTGCCTCGGGGCAGCTCGCAGTTTGGCCAGATGGCAAGAGGCGCAGAACCCGGTGAGAGGCCAGGCAACAGCTGTCATTTGCCTGAATCCGGACAGAGTATTACGCCTGCACGCTGAAGCCGGGCGCGCTGCCCTCCATTCAAAGGTAGAGATTGTGCACGGTTGGGCCTTAAGCTGACCGGCAGCGATCTGCTGGAGGTTCCACCTTCTTATAGGGTCAGCGGCAAATATTCTTTATGAAAAGCTCTGCATATTACCCGGAGTGAAGTACAACTGAAGGCTCTGAGCGTCAACTTTCAAAAGGTCACGCATGTCTGAACAAAATCTGGTTTTTCCTGCACGCGTGCTGCGTGGTGCGGGCGTTATTCATCAGTTAGGTGAGATCTGCCGGGAACTGGGCCAGCGCGCGCTGTTAATAGGCGGACATCAGGCGATAAAAGCTGTGGAGTCCCAGGTTCGCACCCAGCTTGCCGATGCTGAAGTGACCCTGCTGGGCTGCGAATGGTTTGGCGGCGAAACGTCTCTGGCGCAAATTCAGCGGCTGGGGGAGCTGGCAACCTCTTTGAATGTCGAGGTGATCATCGCCGCTGGCGGCGGAAAATCGCTGGATACCTGTAAAGCGGTAGGCGCGGAACATAACCTGCCGGTAATCACTATTCCGACCATTGCTGCCACCTGCTCAGCCGTTACGCCGCTGACGATTCGGTATGATGACAACGGAAATTTCCACGATATTTTCCCGCTGTCACAGGCACCGGCAGCGGTGATTATCGACAGCGAACTGCTGGCCCAGGCGCCCTTGCGCTGGCTGTCGGCTGGGCTGGGCGATACGCTGGCGAAATGGTATGAGTTCCGCGCCGTCAGTCAGCGCCATCCACCGGTTGATGCCAGCGCCAGGTCCTCGCTGGCGCACAGCCAGATTTGCTATGAAGTGATTGCCCAACATGGCCCGAAAGCCTGTGAAGCGGTGCGCAAAAATCTGCCGGATTACCATCTTGATCAGGCCTTAGACGCAATCTTTACCTATGCCGGGCTGACCTCGCTGATGAGCAACGGCGCTCACGCTGCGGCGGCACACGCCATTTATGAAGGCTTTACTTTCTGCGACAAAACCCGTGAGTTTGGTCACGGCCTGCTGGTGGCCTACGGTAATCTCTGCCTGTTGGCGCTGGAAAACCGTCCTGATGAAGAACTGCTGCACGAGATGGCGCTGGCCCGCCAGTGTGGCGTACCACTCACTCTTAAGGAGATTGCCGATCTGACCGATGAGGAACTGGCGATAATTGTTCGCGAATCCGTGCACGCGCCAGATATGGAAAATATGGCGCACCCGGTCACTGTTGAGGCGCTTTATCAGGCTATCCGCCGGGTGGAAGCGCTGGCGGTCGGGCGGTAATGTTCCTTTATTTCTGGTCTGGAAACGGCAGACGGTGATCCCGCAGCGTCACTGCTGACAGTGCCCTGCGGAGACTGCATAAGAGTTGCAGGCTCCGCAGGATAGCGATGCCTTCCGGTTCAACTAGCCGGATCGCCCTGAAAAACTGGTGCCATCCGGCTATGCTGACCGCCTGCGGAGGCGCCGCCAGAAGAGAATGTGCTGACGAACTTCTCTTGTACCGCAGTGGTTATCCCGCGACCTCACTCTCCAGCTTGGTTTGCCCTAAACGACCAACAAATGGCAAGCGCAGCGCCGGAGATTTCACATCAATGCCCATATTGAAGCCCAGAATATTCACTTCCAGCCCCTCTTCTCCTCCCAGGGTCAGGCCCAGCACGCCCAACAGCGAAAGCTGTAGCCCGCGGCCTGATGGTGGTAAGCCAACCGGATTTTTAAGCGGACGGAAATCTTTTCCAATGGCGTTAGCAGGCAAATCGAGCCGGAGCGTGGGCACTTCCCTGCCAATATGCGCCAGAAAGGTGTTGCTGTTCGGGCCGGGCCAGACCCGGTAGGTATGCGGCCAGGGATAACTTTTTATCGCTTTCTCGATTTGCGGGATCATTGCCGCGGCAGCAGTTCCACGGTGGTCAACAATCAGCTGCGGCTTTGCGCCAAACCAGTAGCCGTCCGGCAGCGCATAATTTTCGCGGATAACGTTGCTGCTGCCCCAGCTCACCACCTCATAGCGGCTGAATTGCGTCTCCCCTGCCTTTTTAAATATGATCCAGGGGTGCACGGCAAACAGTCCCCGCCAGCCAAAGGTCGGGGCGACATAGACCTGCACGATGGCCATCTGGCGGAAAGTTACCGGGTCTGGCGCCATCTCCGCAGAGTCGCGTCTTGCGGTAGACCAGCTCTGTCCGCGGAGTTCCACACCGCTGTGCGTGGCTTTATAGTAGCTCTGACCAAAAGAGAGCAGCATGATGCAAAGAAAGCCTAAAGTGATGAATTTCAAATAGAGCATAGTTCCTTTGTCCACCCCTACTGAGCGGGTAAAAAATGTGTTTCGGATTGGGTTGATTTCGCGGCTGGGACAGGGCGTCGTCAGACTCGGGGAAGGTGATATTTGTCACATTACTGAAATAGCTGCCGCTGTTCAATGATTATTCTTTGCACAGCATAATGTGTGCAATGAGCGGCAAAATGGTGCGCTGCTGCGGTTGTTCTGCCACTAACACGCGGGCCGTTAATTCAGCGAATTGCCGTGAGCGCCCTGTCGCTCAGTGGATTTTGTGATGATCCTGACGGCAAGGTAATTTGTTTACGGCAGCGCAGGGCGATGTATCTCCGGTTCAACAGCCGGTGCTTTACTGCTCCTCTGCTGCGGCTTCCTGTGCAGCACGATGCGGTTAAACATGGCTGTAGCTTTTTTGCCTTTTCACGGGCGGCCTCTCCAGGGCTGACCTTAGCCCTTTTTCACTGCAAAAATTTGTACATCACCGTAGTGGCATCTAATACGCCTGCCGTGGAGAGTGCATAAGCGGGGATCTGCCCGCTTATCTGCCATCCTTGCGAAAGATAAAGCTGCTCCGCGACATCGCCCGTGCGGGTATCCAGCACCGCCAGCGATCGCCCCGCCTGCTGCGCCAGCTTTTCAGCCTGTTGCAGCAGTATGCGGGCAATGCCCTGACGTCTGGCTTTGGGGTGCACCAGCAGTTTGGCTATTTCAGCCCGATGCTCGCCGTTTGGCGGCATCTCCAGCACCACAATCACTGTCGCCACAATCTCACCGTTCTGCCGGGCAACAATCAGCTGTTTGCTGCCGTTTGCCAGGCTGGTGATAACCCCCTGCCATAAACGCTGCATGGGTCTGGCATCCAGAGAAGTAAAACCAATGCTGGCACCCTCTGCCACACAAGCGTGCAGCACATTATACAAGGCTGCCTGTTCAGATTCTGCCTGTGCGGCAGTCAGGGTCTGATACTGAAGATTGTTCATCAACGACACACCACCAGTGCATAATGCGCGCCTTCAGGCTCTGGCGCGTGGAAAGAGGAGCGGCCAGAGAGGTGAAAGCGCAGGCAGTCGCCCGCTTCCAGCCGCCACTGCTGATCGTTCATGCTGAACACCAGCACGCCTGCAAGCATCCAGATATGTTGTTCTATCCCTTCCACCGGCGGCGCATCATAGTCAATCCTTGCACCGCTTATCAGCCTTCCCTCTACCAGCTCGCCGTGAAAGTTGCTGGCGGGTGGCGAAATGCTCCGCCGTTGAAAGCCACTCTCATGGTCGTGCCAGACGCTTTGCTCGTGACGGCGTAAACGCTGCGGCCCCGGCTCTTCTACCTCGCTTAACAGCCGCGACATGGTTAGCCCATAGGCGATGCATAAACGGTTCATTAAAGAGGCTGTGGGGCTGGTCTCGCCGCGTTCGATGCGGGAGAGCGAGGCTCTGCTGATGCCGGTCATCTCAGCCAGCGTCTCCAGCGACCACGCTTTTTCAACACGCAGCGCCGCCAGTCGCCGGGCGAGACGTTGTTCAGTAGAGGCGCAATCAGGCATGGTTTTCTCATTTATGGGAATTATTCTCTTTAATGAGATCTACAGATTTTAAGGCAAAGTATCAACTTGTACAGTTAAATAATAGTTGTACAGTAATGAAGAGTCCGCTACGGTAGACTGAGTGGTAAAGATGAGAGGATCTGCATGGCATTGTACAGTATTGGTGATGTAGCGGTACGCTGCGGAATGAATCCCGTCACCCTTCGGGCGTGGCAGCGCCGTTATGGCTTGCTGAAGCCCCAGCGGACCGAGGGAGGACACCGTCAGTTTGACGAGGAAGATATTCAGCGCATTGAAGAGATCAAACGCTGGATTGAGAGCGGCGTGCCGGTAGGCAAGGTCAAGGCGCTGCTTGAGGGAGAAAATGTCAACGTCCATGACGGATGGGTCAAGTTGCAGGAAGAGATGATGGCCGTGCTTCGCCATGTCAGGCCCGCTAAACTCCGGGTTAAAATTGCGGCGATGGGGCGTGAACATCCGGCTGATGCTTTAATCGATCACGTGTTTATACCTATCCGGCAGCGCCTTGGGCTGGATCAGAACACCGCCCGTACCATGTGCAGCCTGCTCGACGGCGCTCTAATCGATTATGTTGCGTTCTGCTTAACAGGCTCCCGTAAAAAGCCGGGAAAAGATGCGCTGCTGATTGGCTGGGCTAACGAAGATCGCACCCGACTCTGGCTGGAAGCCTGGCGCCTCTCACAACAGGGGTGGCGAATGGATGTGCTGGCAGAACCGCTTGAAATGCCGCGTCCGGAACTGTTCCCTGGGCAGAAACTCTTTATCTTTACCGGTAAGTCGCTTACCCACCGGCAGCAGGAACAATTAGCACACTGGCAGGAGCAGGGTTTTGCCATTACCCATCTGCCGGGTAGTACTGCCTGAACCTCCTGGCCGCGCTTCACTGTTGCTCCTCCTGACCGGCCTCTCTTCAAAGCTTATACAGAGGTCAGGAATGGAGGCTGGCTGAAACAACAAAAAGCCAGCAAAGGCTTAACCAGCCAGGGTGAAAAGCGGTATACTTTGCCCTCTTCTGCGGCAGACCAACGGACATACCGGCATGAACTGGCAAAAAATTGGCGTCATTTTTATCTTCCTGTTGATGGCCCTGGGCGGCATCGGTGGCGTTATGCTGACGGGCTACACTATTCTTATTCGCGCGTAAAACGTCTTTGCAGGCGCTCAAAAAGGCGGTCGGTCACGATAGCCAGCAGCGCCACCAGGCAGGCTCCCTGGATAACATAAGCGGTATTAAATCCGCTCAGCCCTATAATCACCGGCGATCCCAACGTTTTTGCACCCACCGTTGAAGCGATGGCCGCCGTGCCGATATTGATAATTACCGAAGTCCGGATACCAGCCAGGATCACCGGGCGGGCCAGCGGCAATTCCACTTTGTATAAAATCTGCCAGGGGCTCATGCCCACACCTTCGGCTATCTCCCTTGCGCTCGCCGGAACGGCGCTGATCCCCGCCAGGGTTCCCTGCAAAATCGGTAACAGTCCGTAAAGCAGTAAGGCGATAATTGCCGGTTTTTCGCCAAAGCCCATCACCGGCACGGCAATTGCCAGCACGGCGACGGGAGGAAATGTTTGCCCTGCGGCTACCAGCGTTTCAATCAAGGAGCGGAACTCTCTTCCCCACGAGCGGGTGACCAGAATGCCTGCGCCCATGCCTGTTATCACCGCAAACAGACTTGAGAGAGCCACCAGTTCAATATGGGCCAGCGCCAGCTGCAAAAAGCTCTCCTGCTGATATAAAGGCCTGTCGAGAGTGGGAAACCAGTGGGCAAACAGCGGCCCGCTGTAGGGCATCGCTACCAGCAGCGCCACAAAGAAGAGCAGCAGCCACAGTAAGGGATCACGTAACCAGCGCATCTTCACGTCCTCCTCTGTTTCAGGAGATCGGCAAAGTGCAGCACGCCAAGGGGTTTAAGGGCTTTATCCGTCACCGGCAGCCGGTCTGTCTGGCGGGCAATAAACTGCGAAAGGGCTTCCCGCAGCGTCATCTCTTCAGAAATAGACTCCTCTTCCAGCCATTCACCACGCCGTGCGGCCGCGCCTGCATTTCCTAACGAGAGCAGGCGTACGCCCAGTTCACTGCGGCCAAAGAAGTCTCTGACAAAATCATTGACCGGCTGGGTAAGCAGTTCAACCGGCGTGCCCTGCTGGATAATCTTTCCGCCATCCATTAACACCAGCCTGTCGGCCAGCGCTAAAGCTTCATCAATATCATGGGTGACCAGCACGATGGTTCGCCCGGAAATCTGATGAATACGCACAATCTCCTGCTGAAGCGCGCCACGGGTCACCGGATCCAGTGCGCCAAAAGGCTCATCCATTAACAGCACTTCCGGATCCGCCGCCAGCGCTCTGGCGACGCCGACACGCTGCTGCTGACCGCCGGAAAGCTGATGGGGAAAGCGGTGACGAAACTGCTCGTCCAGATTCAGCAGCGCCAGCAGCTCACTGACCCGGTCAGCGATACGCTGCGCAGGCCATTTCAACAAGGCGGGCACCGTGGCGATGTTTTTCTCCACCGTCCAGTGGGGAAAGAGACCAATAGACTGGATGGCGTAACCCATTCGTCTGCGCAACGCCTGGGGATTAAATCCGCGGATCTCTTCTCCGGCAAACTGGATGGTGCCTTCATCATGCTCAATCAGCCGGTTGATCATTTTCAGCGTGGTAGATTTGCCAGAACCGGATGTTCCAATCAGTACCGTGAACTCACCTTCAGCAATATTCAGCGTCAGATTACTGACAGCTGCTTTACCGGCAAAATGCTTGCTCACCTGGTTGAAGTTGATCATTGGCGCTTCGCCTCAATAACGGAAAGAGTAAATTTAAACAGGGCATCGATAATTACCGCCATGGCGATGACCGGAATCACCCCCAGCAGCACCAGATCCAGGGCGCTGCTGAGCAATCCCTGGAAGATGATGGCGCCAAATCCTCCGGCACCAATCAAGGCCGCAATCACTGCCATTCCCACGGTTTGCACAGCCACAACCCGCACGCCGGCAAGCAGGAGAGGCAGGGCCAGCGGCACTTCAGCCTGCCAGAAGATCTGCCTGGCGGTCATGCCCATGCCCTGCGCGGTTTCAATCACCTCTTTCGGCACCTGTTGCAGCCCGGCCACCACGCTACGCACCAGCGGCAGCAGCGCATATAGCACTAAAGCAATCAGCGCGGGTGCCATGCCGATGCCGCTAATGCCGATCTCCGACAACAGCGGAAAAGAGCGGGCCAGCCCCGCCAGGGGCGCAATCAGCAGACCAAACAGGGCGATGGAAGGCACGGTCTGAATCACGTTCAGGATGGCAAACACGGGCGATTGGATGGCAGCTTTTTTCGCACAGAGCCAGCCAAGGGGAATCCCAATCAGCAGCGTGGGAACCAGCGTCCCTGCCAGCAGGAGCAGGTGACGTGACAGCGCCTGGTCGAAGACTTCCTGACGGTTGGCGTACTCTTTCAGCAGCGCCAGCTCATGGAGCTGGCCGCTCAGCAATAACAGGATAACCGGTAGCCAGATTTGCCCGTTGAGCAGCAGTCGCCAGAGTGCACTTTTTGTCAGCCGCGCGCTGGCGTCAGCAGCAAGCAGCAGGCAAAGGCCTGCGCAAAGCCAGAAACCACTTCCCCAGGATGTTCTGGCAAGCGGACTGCCCTGCTGCGCCAGTAAGCTGGCGTGATAGCCGCTCAGGGCGACCAGGGCGATAAAAAGCAGTTCGCACAGCAGCAGCGTGAAAAGCAGGTTCAGGCGGCTGCCAGGGATAAAAGCCTGTAAGAACAGCAGCAGCATCGGCAGGAGAAGGAGCCACTCTGCACCGCTCAGGATCTGTTGCAGCGGCAGGGAGTGACCAGAGACCAGCCGGTTGGGGGCATAGTTTAAAAAGGGGAACAGCGCAGCCGCCACGCCAAGCAGGATGGAGAGCGTTAGCAGCACGCGATTATGGATAGTAGGGCGCAAAATTTTTCCGATAGCTTGCGGGCCGGCTCAGCCGACCCGGGTTTCGCTACAGCAGTTTTTTCTGCTGCAAATAGTCTGCTGCCACCTTTTTCGCGTCCTGCCCTTCTACGGCAATTTTCGCGTTGAGTTCTTGCAGCGTTTTTTCATCCAGCGAAGCAAAGACCGGTTTCAGCCAGTCAGCAATCTGTGGGTAAGCCTTCAGCACCGAGTCACGAATAACCGGGGCTGGCGCATAGATGGGCTGCACCCCTTTTGGATCGCTCAGCGTTTGCAGCCCCAGCGCCGCAACCGGGCCATCGGTGCCGTAGGCCATCGCCGCATTAACGCCAGAGGTCTGCTGCGCTGCGGCTTTGATGGTGACCGCCGTGTCGCCGCCAGCCAGGGAGAGCAGCTGATCCTGTTTCAGCGTGAAGCCATAGGCTTTCTGGAACGCTGGCAGCGCATCGGGCCGCTCGATAAATTCTGCGGAAGCGGCCAGCTTAAATTCACCGCCCTTTTTCAGGTAGGCGCTGAGGTCTTCCAGAGATTTGAGCTGATTCTTCTGTGCCAGATCACCGCGCACAGCAATGGTCCAGGTATTATTCGCGGGTGCCGGAGTGAGCCATGTCAGTTTATTTTTCTGCTGGTCCAGCTTTTTCACTTTCTCATAACCAGCCTTTGCATTTCTCCAGGCGGGGTCATGCTCATCATTAAAGAAAAAAGCGCCGTTGCCGGTGTACTCAGGATAGATATCAAGTTCACCAGCGGTAATGGCTCCCCTGACGACCTGAGTGGTGCCAAGCTGCACTTTGTTCACCGTTTTCACGCCGTGCTTATCCAGTACCTGAAGGATAATATTGCCGAGCAGCGATCCTTCCGTATCGATTTTCGACCCCACTTTCACCGGCTCCGCCGCGCCAGCGGTGGTGGTCAGTGCGAGTAAACCCGCCAGTGCGAGCGCAAGCCCTGTTCTCTTCACCATTTTTCTTTTCCTTTTCGTCAGGTTAGTAACAAGCGTAGCCTAATAAAGCCCGGCAGAAAGCCAGACGGCAAAAAACACATCCGCTGTAAGCAAAGAGAACCTGCCTGGGCTGACTTTTTCAATATGCATTTAGTTTTAAGTTATAACCAGCAGGAATTTAACTCTGTTACGACCGGGAGTATTCTCTGAGCTTATTCTTATAAAACAGACCCCAACATCATGACTGATTTAACCACTTCGGCGCATGTCGCCACAACAGGGACTCCCCCGACGGGTGAAGCCGTCACCCTCCGGCGAGCGGCCGATGTTTCTCATCTGGTCAACAGCAGTACCCAGGCGCGCAGCAACGCCCGCATCGTGATTGGCATTGCGCTGGGCGGTGTCTTTCTTGATGCCTACGATTTGGGCGCCCTTGCATTCGGCATGAAGGATGTTACCCGCGAGTTTGGCCTGTCGCCAACCGGTGCCGGTATGGTGGCTTCCGCGATAGCTTTTGGTGCCATTGTCGGCGCCCTGATTGGCGGTTACCTTACCGACAAAATCGGCCGTTACCGCGTCTTTATGGCCGATATGTTCTTCTTTGTTTTTGCCGCGCTGGCGTGTGCATTTGCCCCGAATGAGTATGTGCTGACAGCCGCACGTTTTGTGATGGGGCTGGGCGTGGGTATCGACCTGCCGGTGGCGATGGCCTTTTTAGCCGAATTTTCAAAGCTTAAGGGACGGGGCAATAAAGCCGCCAGCATTGCGATGTGGTGCCCCACCTGGTATGCGGCGATCTCCATCTCCTATCTGCTGGTGCTGTTCTTCTACACGGTGCTGCCAGAGGCGCATGCCGGCCTGCTGTGGCGAATTATTTTAGGCTTTGGCGCCGTTCCCGCCATCCTGATTATTTGCATTCGTAGCCGCTACATGAGCGAGTCGCCGGTCTGGGCAGCCAACCAGGGTGACCTGCATGGCGCGGCAGCCATCTTACGTAACTCTTACGGCATTAACGCGCATGTGGCCGGGGATGCTGACCTGTCGCCCGCCACGCGTGGTCGGCGCGCCAGCTGGCGTAATTATGGTGAACTGCTGAAAGGGGTTTACCTGCGGCGTACCATTCTGGCAACGGTGACGGCAATTGCTTCCGCCTTTGCCTATAACGCCGTAGCGTTTGGTCTGCCGGTGATCCTCTCCAGCTTTCTGGCGCAGTCGATGCTGACCACCATTCTGGTCTCGCTGGCGTTAAACCTGCTGTTTGCATTTGTTGGCGGCATACTGGCCGTGCGGCTGGTGCCAAAATTTGGTGCCTGGAAGATGACGACGCTGGGCTACTGCTTCCAGTTTGTCGCGCTGGTGGGGCTGGCGCTGGTGGGGCGTCCGGGCGATGGCGCAGAAGCGGCTATTTCAATTGCGATGCTGGCGCTGTTCCTGCTGGGTCAGGGGTTTGGTCCTGGCTCCCATACCATGACCTTCGCTTCCCTCAGCTACCCAACCTCTTTACGTGGCGTCGGCGTCGGCTTCAACCAGACGCTGATGCGCGGCAGCTCCACGGTCTCGCTGTTTATGTTCCCACTGCTTTCTGCGGCGTTAAGCACCAATGTATTCTGGGTCATTGCCCTCGCCCCGCTGGCAGGTCTTATTGCGCTGCTGGCAATCCGCTGGGAACCGTCCGGCTATGATGTGGATGCGGAAGATTACGTGCGCGAAACCTGACGTTAAGCGCATAGAAAAGCCCACAGGCGTTAATCGCTGTGGGCTTTTTTTTGGGGCGTTCAGCAGAGCTGTTGCTGAGCCGTAAAAGCTTTAAAAGCAGCCGGGATGCGGGAAAAGGTGTGCAGAAACCAGGGAGTAAAGCGCTGTGGCTGAGCCTGCATCTCCTGCTGGATAGCTGCCAGTGAAGCATAGCGCCAGCCATCAGCCTCGGCGGGATCGGGCCTGGGAAGCGCATCGCTGAAGGCGAAATAGACATGACCATATTCATGCTCGGTCAGCCCATTTCCCATCGGCAAGTTGTAGCTCAGCTCAAACACCGGGTGGAGCTTCAGGCACATGCCCATCTCTTCCTGCAAACGGCGCTCTGCCGCCTGCTGCGTCAGCTCCTGAGGATAAGGGTGCCCGCAGGTGGTGTTGCTCCATAAACCGCCGCAATGATATTTCCCTGACGCGCGCTGTTGCAACAACAGTTGATGCCGTGAATTAAACACGTAGATCGTTACCGCGCGATGCAGTAATCCTTTCTCATGAACCTCAAGCTTTTCCATCCTGCCGGTGGGGCGATCGTGGCGATCAACCAGAATGACTTCGATTGCAGACATGCGCGCTCCTTAAGACTTATCTCAGGTATTGTGGCACATCACTGCGGGATCCTGCTGCGTAAAATCGTGCGGAAATATGAGGGGCAGCACAAGGCTGCCCCGGTGAAGGGAAACAACGGTTTATAATTTGAAGCTGCTGACCACCAGTTCAAGCTGGACGCTTTGCTCTTCCATAGCCTGAGCCGCCGCAGAAACCTGCTCCACCAGCGAGGCGTTCTGCTGCGTGGTGCTGTCAAGCTGGTTGATGGCGGTGTTGATTTGATCAATCCCCATGCTCTGCTCACGGCTGGCCGACATGATTTCCGCCATCAGCGTCGTGACGCTGCTGACGCCGCCCATCAACTCTTCCATGGTGCTGCCCGCTTCCTGCACCAGCAGACTGCCCTGATCGATATTGGCTACCGACTCTTCAATCAGCTTTTTGATCTCCCTTGCAGAATTAGCGGAGCGCTGAGCCAGATTTCGTACTTCAGACGCCACCACTGCAAACCCACGGCCCTGCTCTCCTGCACGAGCTGCTTCCACAGCAGCGTTGAGCGCCAGGATGTTGGTCTGGAAGGCGATACTGTCAATCACGCTGATAATATCGACAACCTTGCGGGAAGAGGTGTTGATCTCTCCCATGGTGGTGACCACCTGCTTCACCACGTTAGAGCCGCGCGCGGCCACGCGTGAAGCATCCCCTGCCAGCTGATTAGCATGGGTGGCGTTATCGGCGTTCTGGCGTACGGTGCCGGTCAGCTCCTCCATCGAAGCGGCAGTCTCAACAATGGAGCTGGACTGCTCTTCCGTCCTGGCGGAGAGATCCAGGTTGCCGCTGGCGATCTCTTTTGACGCGGAAGTGATGGCCAGCGCGCTGTCGCCCACCTGACGCATCAGCCCCTGAAGATACTCAATAAAATTATTAAAGCTCTGTGAAACGGCGTTGAATTCCGGGCTGCTGCTGGTTGGCAGACGCTGTGTGAGATCGGCACCGCCGGTAGAGAGCGCCAGAATATTGTCGTTCAGCCCCGCCAGACGTTTCATCATGGTACGGATAAAGCCCAGCAGCACCAGCAGCAGCAGGATAGCTAGCGGGATCTGCACCAGGCCCAGACGGGTCAGGATAGAGTCGGTCTGTTTGGAGAGCAGTGCAGTGGGAACATCGCTGGCGATAAACCAGGGGCTTCCCTCAATCTGCTGGAGAAACAGCGTATGGTTGCCATCATCATTGTCAAAGGTGCTCTGGAGAGGCTCCTTGCCCGCTGTTGCCAGCATAGTACGCAGCGTAGCGGCCATTGGCGTCGCCAGCTCACTCAGATTACGCAGTTTTGGCGTGCCGCCGATCAGGCTCGCATCCCCAACCACTTTACCATCGGCTTCCACAATCAGCGCCTGCCCCTGTACCGCGTCTCCCATCTCTTTTGCCAGATGGTTGAAGAAGCCCAGCGTAACGTCGATAGTGGCTACGCCCCAGGCGGAACCGTTGCGATAAATACCCATGGCGCAGTTGGTGCGTGGCTGCGGGCTGGCCGCATCCTGATAGGCCTTCGCCCAGGCACACTGCCCTTTCGCTGCGGCCTGGCCATCTTTATACCAGGGCTGTTCATAATAGTTGGGTGCTTCAGCAGAGTTCCAGAACGTATTGACCTGAAGGTTATTACTGCTGTCACGGGCAAAAAAGGTGCTGAATTTATCTGTAGCCGGATCGCGCATTTTAGGCAGTGGCCAGATGCCGCCGCCAAAGACGTTGATATCCTGATACTGATTCACTAAAGCGGGAAGCACGCTATCGATAGTGGCGCTGTCGAGCACGGCGACCGTTTCGGTAATAGTGCGCTGCTGTGCCTGAATGCGGTTCATCATTTCGGTAATACGCGAACCAATAGAATTTACTTCATAACGCACCAGACGACTCTCATTGGTCGCTAGCTGAGGTGCAACAAACATATTAATTACCACAACCGTGATCAGCAGCAGCAGCATAAAGAAGCCGACGATCAGGAGGGTAAATCTGGCCTGGGTTGTTTTTAACATGACGAGCCCCGCTCAACTCATTCAGGCACAATTGCCTGATCGTGTTAACGGCGCGTTACGGCGAAACTTGATGTGATAAACGTCTCATTTCAAACAAAAGTGACGTTGAAAGGAAAACGGAAAAGTAGCTGGCAAAATTTAATCCTGTGGATCAACCACCTGCTGACGAGGACGGAAAATATGATCCGCACCGGTCTGACGCAATCTTTCCACAAGTTGATTGCCGCCGCTCTCTTCAGCCTCTGCGAATTCGCGTTCCGCGGTGGTAACAGGTGTGGTCCAGAGCAGCGTGACTTTTTCACCTTCGCGTTTGGGCAGATTGAACTGTGCCTCTGCGCCGCTGAGTTCGCCCGAGAGCAGAAAACCTTCAAAACCCACTGGCGCAACGGCAGACTCCAGCGTGTGACCTTCACCCAGCCAGCTAATTCTTGCCCAGGGGTAGTGTGCAAAGCTGGCCAGCGCACTCGCCATCTGCACGGCATTCTCTTCCGTCATAACCTCTGCATCAATCGCCATCGCCAGCTCAATTCTGCGGTGCTGGGGAGCCAGATCTTCAAAAAGAAAATCTACCCACGGCAGCGGGCGAATGCTCATACCCAGCGTCAGGAAATACCAGTTGCCCTGATGAAAGTGCTGTGAAATAGCCATCGGGGGCCAGTTGCCCTGATCGATAGAGTAATATTTCAGCGACTCGCCATAATGAGATTCATAACATTTTAACAGCTCGCGCTGCATCGGCTCCCAGAGATGACCATCATGCCAGTCACGCCAGAAGTGACGATGTTTTTCAGCTTCAGCGTAATAGTCATTGGTTGAGGCGGAACCCAGCGGGGCCGTCAGTCGGTTTTCTTTGATGCAGCCAGCCGAGAAGCTGACCTGTTTGTTCTGATAGAGGCTCCAGCCGGGGATCACCGCCAGCAATTGCCCCTGATACCATAATGCCGCCCCGTCATCACTGGGCGCCCAGATAATCTGGAGACCAGCAGGGTCGAGCATTGGCTCCGCTTCCAGCGTACGGCAATATTCTGCGCTCAGGAGTGGCGGAATGCCCTGCTCCATCGCTTCCCGATCTTCACGGGCTGGCGCGGGCAGAAGATTGCGCAGCCAGCAGCCGCGCACGGCGAACTGAGTGCGGAAAGGTTCCGCAGGCCGGATATAGAAATAGGCGGCGCGCTCATCCTGCTCAACCTGAGCTATCAGCGTTTGTTGCTGATTGGTGACTTCAGCAATCCGGTACAACTGTGTCATAAAGCCTCGACGATGGATGTAGGGGATCCCACCCGGAGAATAGGGCAGGATGTCCCGTTGTGCCATGCCACGGCAAGGGTAAAAGTCTCAAAAATCAGGTTCAGAAAGCAACTTCATCCTTCACGGCCCATGCGCTGCATAGCGCGGTGATAGGCACCGCGCCGAATCGACCAGCGCAGCCCTTTCGCCAGTACCCGCATACGCATACGCAGAGAGCCGCGACCAATGGAGGAAAAACGGAAGCCGAACTGCTGCTGTGCCCATTCCGGCAGCAGCTCTATGCCTGCCATCATCATCACCTTCATCGCCGGGCGCGCCTGCCAGCTCGGTGCTGGTGCGTTCATCAGCAAAGAGAGCACCTCACGGGTACGCTCATCACACCGCAGCTCCGGCTGCATTGCCAGCAGGTAAGCCTCTACCTCCTGCACCGACTTCGGCACGGCTTCTGCGCCCAGCGCTTCCGCAACCACGGCCGCCTCGGCATAGTAGCGGTTCTGCCCGGCAAGGCTCAGATCCGGGTTTTTATAACGCAAATGCGCGGCGAGAAAGCGGCTGGTTTCTGCAACGTGTACCCAGGTGAGCAGATGAGGATCGCTCGCCGCATAGGGCGTTCCCCTGGCATCCACGCCATTGACCTGCAAATGGATGCGCCTGACGCGATCGATCAGCGTTTGCGCATCCACGCTGTTACCAAACGTGGTCACGGCAATAAACTGGCTGGTACGCCGCAGACGCCCCATCATATCCTGCCGGAAGGTGGAGTGATCCCAGACGCCAGCCAGCGCCAGCGGGTGAAGCATCTGCATCAGCAGTGCTGAAATTCCCCCGCAGAGCATAGAGGGAAAATCTCCATGCACCCGCCAGATCACGCTGTCAGGCCCGTATAATCCCGGATCGCCCTGCGGTTCAGATAAATCAAACTCATTCATAGCCAGACCATTCAGGCGAAACACCTGCTGCTGAATTCTGTCCCGAATTGAAGACATAGTACGACCCTGCTGAAAGAAAAAGGGACGAAGATCCTCCCTTAAGTTTATAGCGGCGCGGCGGCGAGGGTAAAGGCAGTGAATCCCCCGCCGCGACGATGCCAGCTAAACCACTCCGTCACCCTTTATTCTGCAACGGAGATGGGCTGGCTTCTGCTATACCGGCGCAGAAGCGGCCGCCATGCCGTCTGGGTTTACAGATACTCAAACTCTGCATCTGTGGTGCGGGCAGAATCCAGCCCTATCATGACGCTGAATTTACCCGGCTCCGCCACCTGCTGCATTCTGGCATTCCAGAATTTCAGCGCGTTGACGTCAATCGGGAAGGTGACCGTTTGCGACTCGCCCGCTTTCAGCATAATGCGCTTAAAGCCTTTCAGCTCTTTCACCGGACGGCTGATACTGGCCATCTGGTCACGAAGATACATCTGCACCACTGTCGCCCCGTCCCGATCGCCGGTATTGGTAACGGTAACGCTGGCATTGACCGTGCCGTTGCGTGGCATGGTGGCGGAGGAGATCTTCACCGGCGAGAGCTTAAAGCTGGTATAGCTCAGACCGTAGCCGAACGGGAACAGCGGGCCGTTGGCCGCATCATAGTAATGCGAAGTATATTTGTTTGGCTTGTTGGCATCATACGGACGCCCGGTATTAAGGTGATTATAGTAAATCGGGATCTGACCAACTGAGCGAGGGAACGACATCGGCAGTTTGCCAGAGGGGTTATAGTCGCCAAACAGCACGTCTGCGATAGCATTGCCGCCTTCGGTGCCGCTGAACCAGGTTTCCAGCATCGCATCGGCCTGCATGTTCTCTTTCACCAGGGTCAGAGGACGGCCGTTCATCAGCACCAGCACCAGCGGTTTGCCGGTTGCCTTCAGCGCAGTAATCAGCGCCTGCTGGCTGGCGGGAATGGCGATTTCGCTGCGGCTTGATGCCTCATGCGCCATGCCCTGCGCTTCCCCTACCACCGCCACCACCACATCTGCCTTTTGCGCGGTCGCCACGGCTTCATCCAGCATCTGCTGCGGAGTGCGGCTGTCCACCGTCACCGCTTTTTCATACTGGTTCAGGAAATCCTGAATGCCTTTATTGTCGGTGACGTTTGCACCTTTGGCATAGAGCACCCTGGCCTTATCGCCCAGGGCATTCTTCAGCCCCTGCAATACGCTGACCGACTGCCCCGCTTTACCGGCTGCGGACCAGCTGCCCATGATGTCACGCTGGCTGTCTGCCAGCGGCCCGATAAGCGCAAGCGTACCCGATTTTTTCAGCGGCAGCGTTTCCAGACGGTTTTTCAGCAGCACAATACTTTTGCGCGCCACATCGCGCGCTTCAGCACGGTGAAGACGGCTTTCAGCATTGTTATCTGCCGGGTCGCTCTCTTTGGCACCAAGATGACTGTAAGGGTCGTTAAACAGCCCCATATCATATTTGACGTTAAGCACATGACGCGCCGCATCGTCGATCTCGCTTTCACTGACCGCGCCCGTTTTCACCAGCCCCGGCAGATACTTGCTGTAATATTCGTCGCTCATGCTCATGTTCACGCCGGACTTGATGGCAATGCGCACGGCATCCTGCGGATCGCTGGCCACTCCGTGCTTCATCAGCTCCTTGATGGCGCCATGATCGCTGATAGTAATCCCTTTAAATTTCCACTCATCACGCAGCAGATCTTTCAGTAACCAGCTGTCAGCCGTAGCCGGCACGCCGTTGAGCGAGTTGAGTGCAACCATTACCCCACCGCTTCCGGCATCCAGCGCCGCCTTGTAAGGGGGGAGATAATCCTGCGCCAGCCGCTGGGGGCTCATATCCACGGTATTGTAATCCCGGCCCCCTTCCACCGCGCCATAGGCGGCGAAGTGCTTGACGCTGGTCATCACCGAATAGCGATCTGCCGGGCTTTTACCCTGCATCGACTCCACCAGCGTGCGGCCCATTGCCGAGGTCAGATAAGTATCTTCGCCAAAGCCTTCGGACACCCTGCCCCAGCGGGGTTCACGGGTAACATCCACCATCGGAGCCCAGGTCATATTCAGGCCATCATCGGCAGCTTCCCAGGCTGAAATTCGGCCCACTTCAGCGACCGCATCCAGATCCCAGCTTGCTGCCAGACCCAGAGGGATTGGGAAAACGGTGCGCTGTCCGTGCACCACATCATAGGCAAAAAACAGCGGGATCTTCAGGCGGCTGAGCTGCATCACCTGATCCTGCATCGCCCGGATATCTTTTCGTGTAACCGTGTTAAAGATGGCGCCGACCTGTTCGTGTTTAATCATTTCACGAATCGCTTCTTTCGGGTTATCCGGTCCGACGCTGATTAATCTCAGCTGCCCTATCTTTTCATCCAGGGTCATTTTTTTCAGGAGATCGGTAACAAATGCATCACGCGCTTCCGGGGTGAGCGGATGGGGGGCAGAGAGGTTTTCAGCAAAAGCCGGCTGCATGCTCAGGGCGGCAGCAAGGCTGGCAGAGTAAATCCATTTCATCAGGTTGGGTTCTCTTAATAACTGCGGGGCAAGTAAAGGCCACAAGAATTTCAGTGTGCCATAACTTCAGGATAGCAGGTAGTTTTCAACATATTGGCGCGTCCGATTTTGTCCCGTCCGCTACCCGAACCGAAAGTAGTGTTAAAGTTAATAAGTGACCGATAAAAGGAGCAAGGATATGCACAACCCCTCTTCCCGGACCAGCCAGAAGCTGGTCGCTGAACTGCTCCGCATCGTCGGACGTTCTCATCTTCTTACCGACCCCCAACAAACCGCGCGCTACCGTAAAGGTTTTCGCTCCGGACAGGGCGATGCGCTGGCGGTGGTCTTTCCCGGTACGCTGCTGGAACAGTGGCGCGTTTTGCAGGCGTGCGTGGCGGCCGATACCATCGTGCTGATGCAGGCCGCTAATACCGGCCTGACTGAAGGCTCCACGCCAAACGGCAACGATTACGATCGCGATATCGTGATTATCAGCACGCTGAGAATGGATAAAATTCAGCAGATTGACGGGGGCAAGCAGGTACTGGCTTTTCCGGGCAGTACGCTTTACCAGTTAGAGAAAGTGCTGAAACCTCTGGGGCGAGAACCGCACTCGGTAATTGGTTCTTCCTGCATTGGCGCCTCGGTGTTGGGCGGCGTATGTAATAACTCCGGCGGCTCCCTGATTCAACGCGGCCCCGCTTACAGTGAAATGGCGCTTTATGCGCAGCTGGACGCGCAGGGCAAACTGAAGCTGGTTAACCATCTGGGCATTGAACTGGGCAGCACACCAGAACAGATTCTGGCGCGGCTGGATGATGAGACCTGGCAGCAGAGCGACGTAAAATATGATCAGCGGCAGGCGTCAGATGCTGAGTATGCGGCCCGTGTTCGCGAGGTAGATGCCGACACGCCTTCACGCTTCAATGCGGATGCACGGCGTCTGTTTGAAGCTTCAGGCTGTGCAGGAAAGCTGGCCGTATTTGCGGTGCGTCTGGACACCTTTGTCAGCGAAAAAGAGCAGCAGGTTTTTTATCTTGGCACCAATAATCCCGACGTGTTCGATGAGATACGCCGCCATATGTTGCAGTCGTTCACCCACCTGCCCGTGGCCGGTGAGTATATGCACCGCGACATTTTTGATATTGCAGAGGTGTATGGCAAAGACACCTTTGTAATGATTGACAAGCTTGGCACCGACAAGATGCCGCTGTTTTTCACGCTGAAAGGCCGGGCGGATGCGCTTTCAGGCAAGGTGCCTTTTTTAAAACCCCACTTTAGCGATCGTCTGCTGCAAAAAATCAGTAAGGTTTTGCCCTCCCACTTGCCCAAAAGGCTGAAGGAATACCGCGACCGCTATGAACATCATTTGATGATCAAAATGTCTGGCGAGGGTATTGCTGAAGCAGGCGACTATCTCTCTCACTATTTCCGGCAGGCAGAGGGGGAATTTTTTGCCTGTACGCCGGAAGAGGGAGCAAAAGCCTTTCTGCACCGCTTCGCCGCCGCCGGTGCAGCGGTACGCTATCACGCCGTTCACAGTGACGAGGTAGAAGATATTCTGGCGCTGGATATTGCCCTGCGTCGTAACGATCGTGAGTGGTTTGAGCGTTTACCGCCGGAATTTGATGAGGCGCTGGTGCATCGTCTCTATTACGGCCACTTTTTCTGCCACGTATTCCATCAGGACTACATTGTGAAAAAAGGGGTGGATGTGCATGCGCTCAAGGAGAAGATGCTGGCGATGCTGGCCGATCGCGGGGCCGAGTATCCGGCAGAGCATAACGTGGGCCATCTCTATGCCGCTAAGCCGCAGCTGAAGGCTTTCTACCAGCAGCTTGACCCGACCAACAGTTTCAATCCCGGTATTGGTAAAACCACTAAAGCAAAGAACTGGGGAGAGTGCGACTGCGGAGCGAAGCACTCCTGAATACTCGCTGTAAGAGCGATTCCCTGGTGAGGAAATCGCCTGTGTGGCTGGGTAACAGTGAAATCTTTGCGCCTTCCGTCCCTGCTTAAGTCGCAGAGGCGGAAGGCTGCTGGATTAAGAAATTTTGTCGTCCTGAACCACCACCTGCTGGCCGTTGCGCTGCTCAACAATCATGGTTTGCGGTTTGGAGAGCACCACGCCCTCTTTCCGCAGTCTTGTCAGGATATCAAACAGCAGATCGCTCTTCGCCCCTGAAACCTGACGGGGGCTTGCCACGTTACCCGTGACAGCCAGCACAATCCCTGCGGGGGTAAGATCCTTAAATGAGACCGAAGGCTCTGGCGTATCCAGAATGCGTTCATTCTCGTTATAGACTTCCAGCAGCAGATCGCGCACCTGAACGGGATCGATATCCAGCGGGAAGGTCAGCGTAATGGTCGCAACCCCCTGGGCATTGCCCATCGTCGCGTTACGCACGTTCTGCGAGATCAGCTGGGAATTCGGCACAATCACCGTGGACTTGTCGCCAAGCTGGATCTCCGTGGCGCGCACGTTGATGCGGCGGATATCCCCTTCTATCCCGCTGATGCTGACCAGATCCCCGACCTTCACCGGCCGTTCCGTCAACAGGATCAGGCCCGAGATAAAGTTCTTTACGATCTCCTGCAAACCAAAACCGATACCCACCGACAGCGCGCTGACTATCCACGCCAGCTTGTTCCATTGCAGCCCCATAATCGAGAGCGCCAGCAGAAACACCAGCACGTAACCGAGGTTGCTGAACAGAGTGATAAGCGAGACGCGCATCCCCACATCCATGGTGGTTTTCGGCAGGAAATCCTGGTCCAGCCAGCGTTTAACCGAGCGCAGGACATAGATGCCGACGACCAGCGTAATCAGCGCGTTGAGCACGTGCGCCGGCACAATATTCAGCGACTCCAGGCCTTTACCGCCCCAGAATTCAATCGCTTTCTGTACCAGCTCAATCGGCGTCGAGCTGCCAAAAGTGCCGTTCAGCAGCGCCATGGCAGCAATCAGCACCAGGACAGTTTTACCCAGCCCCGCCAGCAAGGCAGCAACCTGCGCCAGATGACGCTCATCAATATTCAGCGAGCGCTGAATGCTTTTACCCGAAGGGTTATGCGTGGAGAACAGGCTTTCGCAACCATCTGCCACCAGCTGGCTGACAATGTAGAAGGAACCGAAAACGATGCCCATCCAGATCAGTTCATAACTCAGGAAGCGGGCCAGGGTGACGTAGCCAATCACCAGCGTCACCATAATCGCCACGCCACACAGCGTAATCGCCATCTGGATCAGGCCCACCAGCGTCGATTTCGCTTCTGGCTGCTGACCTTCCAGCAACATTCTGCGCCGCACGCGGTTAGTACGGAAACTGATAGAGAGCGCGGTGGCACCAATCAGTAAAGCTGTCAGACCGTTGGCAAAAATCGTGGTGCCTACGCTGGTGTTGGCGCTGCTGTTCAGGCTTTCCACCGTCTGGAAAACAAACACCAGAGCGGCAGTAAGAGGTGGAAAGGGTTTTAATGCCGTGGCCACTTCATTAGAGATATTTGGCAGACGCCATGAAGGGCGACGGGTGGACAAAAACGCTCTGCCCAGGCCCGCTATCAGCCCACAGAATACGCTGAGTCCCACCAGCTTGTCGGCAAAGTCGCGCACTTCATCCACGACTTCATCATGACGGGTGAAAGCCAGATCGAGGAAATTAAAGGCCAGTACCACGGCAAGCAGCGTAGTGATTGCCGTTGCGGCGGCAAGGAAGCTGCGGCGCAGGCGCCCTTCCGGCAGCAGATGGATGCCAACCCACGCCAGAAACTCTTCCAGATAACGCCGCCCTAACGTCGCCACCAGCGCGCCAAGAAGGATCCACAGCACGGTTCCCATGCGCCAGCCGGGTTGCCAGGAGAGTATGGCGGTCTCTTTCAGCTCCTGGACAAAATCGCTGACTTTATCGCTGTCTTCGCTGTGTTTATTGAACAGCGGCGCCCAGAAACGGGGGCCAAATATACTGCCGGCGTTCAGGGCCAGCTGCGTTTTCAGCGCGTCCCGGCGAAGCTTAACAATCTGGGCGGAAAGATTGATCGAGCCGCTTTTAATCGCTTCCGCCTGCTTGATCTGGTCATCTATCTTCCCTTTCTGATTTTCCAGACTTTTACGCTTGCTGGTGACCTCTGCGGTCTCTTTAACGCCGCTGCCTGCTTTGGGCGCTGGCCCCAGCACTTCCAGCTGCGCCTGTAGCTGCGCACGCTGCGGAATAATGCCCTGCATCAGGGTATCGGCATCGCCAGAAAGCTCCAGCGCCATATCATTCAGGGCATTGAGTTTGCCGTCGTTCGTTTCGCCAGAAACCTGCTGCTTAATTTTATCCAGCACTTTCTGCATTTTTGGCAGTTCTGCCGCCGCATTGACTCTGACTGGGGCATCGCTGGATTGCTGGCTCTCATCATCATCGGCGGCGTGCACCAGCACGGGTGACAGCGTGACCAGGAGTAACAGGCAGAGGCGAAAAAAGGTTAACAACATAGACATGAAGGTTTCCAGGTATCAGGCATGGCCGGGCAGTTCCGGCACCATAAAACTTGCGCGCCAGTCTATGCTTTTGCCCGGCCCGACACTATAAGATTCAGTAACGAAAAAACGTTACTCGACGATCTCGGTGGTGCTGCCGGTGCTGGCCATTTCCGCCGCTTTTTGTTTTTTATAGCTCAGCGCAGCCGCCGGCACCGGGGAAATCTTGCCGGTCTCCATCCAGCTACGCAGACGGTTAGCATCGGCAAAATGGGTATATTTGCCAAAAGCATCCATGACTACCAACGCCACGGGACGCTGTTTGATCACCGTGCGCATCACCAGACAATGGCCCGCTTCATTGGTAAAGCCGGTTTTGGTCAGCTGGATATTCCAGTCGGGACGGTAAACCAGATGGTTGGTATTGCGGAAAGGCAGCGTGTAATTCGGGCTTTTGAACACCGCCATATCTTCATGGGTGGTGCTCAGCTCGCCGAGTAAAGGATAGCGTTTGGTGGCAATCAGCAACTTAGTTAAATCACGGGCTGTAGAGACGTTTTGCGTCGATAAACCGGTGGGTTCAACATAGCGGGTCTGAGTCATGCCCAGCGCTCTGGCTTTGGCGTTCATGGCGCGAATAAACGCATCGTACCCGCCCGGATAGTGGTGAGCCAGGCTCGCGGCGGCGCGGTTTTCTGAGGACATCAGCGCCAGCAGCATCATGTTCTTGCGGCTGATTTCACTGTTCAGGCGGACGCGGGAATAGACGCCGCGCATCTCAGGCGTGTGGCTGATATCCACAGTCAGCAGCTCATCCATCGGCAGATGTGCATCCAGCGTCACCATCACCGTCATCAGTTTAGTGATGGAAGCCATTGGCCGCATCAAATCGGGATGACTGGCGAAGATCACTTTATTGGTGTTGAGATCGACAATCATCGCGCTGCCGGAGGCGATCTGCGGCTGTACAAGAGGGGCAGCGTCGGCCAGAGTGCTGGCGACGGCCTGGCGCAGAGGTGCCTGAGCCGTAAAAAGCAGAGCCAGAGTCAGAAGAGACAAGCGTATTTTTGCAGGCATCTTATAAAAACTTAACCGGGAAGTGATTAAGGTGCGGTAAAACCACACGCCGCCACCGCGCAAAGCAGGCCACACGGGGGCTGGCAAGCGCATCATACGATGGAGGTTGAAGAATTTCCTAGTGGAGATTCGTTTCTGATGATGAATGAGGAACCGCCGGAATTCCGGCGGCTGAACGCGTTAAAATAGCCGGTAACCATAACCCCAAAGCACTACCGTCATCGCCAGCAGCACTTCCAGTACCAGTACCCCAATCGCCAGGGTGGAACCAGAGAAGCGCAGGCTCTCTTCCCGGTCGATATTCAGAAACAGCGGAATGCCGACATATAACAGATATCCGGTATAAACCAGCGCCAGCGTACCCACAAATACGCAGAGCCAGACCAGCGGATAGAGCGCCACTAATCCGCTAAGAAACAGCGGGGTTGCCACATAGCCGGCAAACACCGTGCAGCGTTGCAGGCTGGGACGCTGAGGGTAGTCCCTCGCCATCCAGTAGATCACACGGCCCATTACGGCCACGCCGCCGAGGATCAGGGCATAAAACAGCACGGCCAGCGCAAAGGCATTCATCAGTGACAGGGCGATAGTTTGCTCAGCACCCAGATCCCAGCCAATTTGCGTGGTTCCGATAAAGGCGCAGAGCACCGGGATTAGCGCCATCAGTAACACATGGTGCGTATAATGGTGAGAAATGGTCTCGTTCTCTTGCTTGATGTCACGCATCTCGCGGTCAGGATGCGCAAGAAGTCCCCATACATGGTTCATCTCTTCACTCCTCTACTCGGTAAGCCGCGGCCAGGGCGGGGTACCTCAAGTATAAGTGGTTGTGAATTGTTTGTTTTTCATGCAGCCCACCTTTGTGCTAAATAATTCAATTCATAGCAAAAATAAACGCTTATTCGGCGATCTTTCCTCACGGTTTAAGCCATAACGGTTAGACTTAGGGCTTTCTGCGCATCTACCGGGGGAGAGAATATTCATATGGACGTAAACAGTCTGATTTCGCAGTACGGTTATTTTGCGCTATTTATTGGCTGCATCGCCGAAGGGGAGACGTTCACGCTGTTGGGCGGAATTGCCGCTCATGAAGGGTTGCTGACCTATGGCTGGGTAGTGCTGGTGGCTATGGCGGGAGGGATCCTTGGCGATACCGCGCTGTTCTTTATTGGCCGCCATTACGGCGAAGCTATTTTAAAGAAATTCAAAAAGCATCAGAAACAGATCGCCAAAGCCAATAAAAAAATCCGTAAACGTCCGGTCTTATTTGTGCTGGGGGTACGCTTTATGTATGGCCTGCGCATTGTCGGCCCGATTATCATCGGTGCCAGCAAGCTGAAGCCGCAAAAGTTTATGCTACTGAATGTGATTGGCGCAGTGCTCTGGGCGGTGATTTTTGTCTCGTTGGGCTATCTTGGCGGTCAGGTTATTGCTCCCTGGCTGCACGCGGTAGACCGCCATCTCAAGCAGATTTTTTGGGTCGTGCTGATTCTGGCGCTGGTCTGGGGCGTGAGGATCTATTTTAAACGCCGCTCAGAGCGCGAACCAGAGGATGAGTCATAACCAACAGATGAGTTGCCGGGGACGGCTCCATCCGTCTCCGGCCCGGCCAGCTAGCTCTGCATATAATATTGCGGGTTAGCCAGCGTAAAACCGCCATCAATAATAAATGACTGCCCGGTGGTGTAAGTGGACCACTGCGAGCAAAGCCAGGCAACCATACTGGCGATTTCCCGCGTGTCGCCGGGCCGCCCCGCCGGGATTTCAGGCATTGAGATGCGGCTGGCGTCCTCGTTGCTCATCTCATTCATCGGCGTGGCGATAGCGCCCGGCGCAACGGAATTAACCAATATTTTATGGGGCATCAGGCTCAGCGCCATCGCTTTGGTCAGTCCGCCCAGCGCATGTTTGGCTGCCGTATAGGCAATTGAACCGGGCAATGGCGTATGCTCATGAACCGAAGTGATGTTGATAATCCTGCCGCCCTCCCCCTGAGTGACCATATGCCGCGCGGCAATCTGCCCACAGACAAAAGCGCCATCCACATCTACCGTAAAGACTTTACGCCACGCTTCGAACGTTGTTTCCAGAAAGTCGGCTTTGACATTGGTACCCGCATTGTTAACCAGTACGTCAATGCGCCCTAACCGCGCAATTAACGTCTCCAGAGAACGTCCTCCCTCTTCAGGATCGGCCAGGTCAAGGTGTTCAATTTCCGCCCTGCGCCCCCGTTCACGAACCTGCCGGGCCGTTTCCTGCGCGCCTTTATCATCAGAACGCCAGGTGATACCAATATCAAATCCCTGCTCAGCCAGCATGATGGCGCTGGCCTGACCAATCCCTGAATCTGAGGCGGTCACAACCGCCACTTTAGTCTCTGCTGTGCTCATGGTTTTCTCCTGTCAGTGGTGATAGCCAACCGCAAGTATAGAAGAGGAAATCTCAGCCGCTTCACGCCTGACGCGCCGCCTCACTACAAATGATGACTATAGTTACCTCTCAAGCCCTTCTCTGAATGCCGGGAAATAACATGAGTAAGATTAAAAGAAGAATAGAAGATCACGGCGTGATAGGAGATTTACGGACCTGCGCGCTGATCGCCAATGATGGTGCCCTTGACTACTTTTGCTGGCCAAATCTGGACAGCCCTTCTGTGTTCACCGCCCTGCTGGATGGTGACGAGGCGGGCATCTTTAGCATCGCGCCTGAGTGGCAGGATGTCCGCCGCCAGCAGCTCTACCTGCCAGATACCAATATTTTGCAAACGCGCTGGCTGGCTGAAGAGGGCGTGGCGGAAATCACCGACTATATGCCGATATGCCACAAAGAAGATGACCAGCCGCGCATCATCCGGCGGGTGAAGTTGGTGCATGGCGAAGCCACTTTTGCCCTGCGCTGCTCGCCCGTCCATGACTATGCCAGAGCGAATACCCAGGCCCATCCCGGAGAAGGCAGCGTAGCGTTCAGCGCCGAAGGGCAGCCTACGCTACGTCTGTGTGGCCCGGTAGACTTTACGCTGGACGGAGCGGCCGCTGAAGCCCGCTTTACCCTGAAGGCCGGTGAATATCGTATCTTTATCCTGGGCAGCGCCGATGACGACCATCTGGATGATAAAAGCACAGAACACTGCTTCCAGGAGACCCTGAACTACTGGCGCCACTGGAGCGCCAAAAGTACCTATCGCGGGCGCTGGCAGGAGATGGTGAACCGTTCCGCGTTGACGTTAAAGCTGCTGACCTCCTGGAAACATGGCTCTATTGCCGCAGCGGCCACGTTCGGCCTGCCGGAAGAGTTAGGGGGAGGACGCAACTGGGATTACCGCGCCTCCTGGCTGCGTGATGCCTCTTTCAGCATGTATGCCCTGATGCGTCTGGGTTACGTTGATGAGGCTAAACACTTCACGCAATGGGTGGGACGTTGTGTGGAGAACAGCCATAACGATGTGGAAAAACTCCAGGTAATGTATCGCATCGATGGCGGTACTGAACTGCACGAAAGCGAGCTGCTGAACCTTTCGGGCTACGCCGACTCCACGCCGGTCAGGATTGGTAATGATGCCTGGCATCAATGCCAGCTGGATATCTATGGCGAGCTGATGGACGCGGTTTATCTGGCCAATAAATATGGCGAGGCCATTTCGCACCGCGGCTGGAAGCATGTCAGTAAAATGATCGATTACGTCAGCGAAAACTGGAACCAGGCCGATGCCGGGATCTGGGAGATGCGCGGCGCACCTCAACATTTTCTCCACTCCAGGCTGATGTGCTGGGTGGCGCTCGACAGGGCGATCCGGCTTGGAGAGAAGCGCTCTCTCTCTTTCCCTTACGCTCGCTGGTGCGAGGCAAGGGATGAGATCCGTGAAGATATCTGGAAGAACTTCTGGAATGAAGAGCGCGGCCATTTTGTTTCAGTTCGTCATGGTGAATTTGTGGATGCCTCTATGCTGCTGATGCCGCTGGTGCGCTTTGTAAGCGCTACCGACCCGGACTGGCTGGCAACGCTGGACACCATTAAAGAGAAGCTGGTCAGCGATGGACTGGTACGCCGCTACAATCTGTCAGAAACGCCGGCGGATGGCCTGGAAGGCGATGAAGGCTCGTTTACCACCTGTTCCTTCTGGTATGTGGAGTGTCTGGCCCGTGCGGGGCGGGTGCATGAAGCGCATTTTGAATTTGAGAAACTGCTGCGCTATGCCAACCCGTTGGGGCTGTACGCGGAAGAGTTCGATAAAATGGGCTATGCCCTGGGCAATACGCCACAGGCATTGAGTCATCTTGCGCTGATTAGTGCCGCTTTTTTCCTTAATCGTAAACTCAGTGGCGAAGATCCTTTATGGCAGCCTTAGCGCAAAACGAGCTTCTGCACCCTTTCGGCAAGGGTTTTGTTCCTTTCCCGCGCAGGCGGGAACCGTTTCCGTGACATTTTTAAGTAAAGTTAGTTCAACTGTTACAAATCTGGGTTTATTCCTGGGTTGTATGACCATATAATGTGCAGCCGGTTGAACCAGACCGGCACAGGCACATTTATCCACTGTTTACAGGCGCTTCATTTTAAAGAATATGAAAAAAAGCATCCGCGCATTAGCCACCTTAGTCCTGGCCGTTACGGCATACAGCCACTCAGCCTTTGCCGTCGTGTACTCTCTGCCAGCGGCCAACAGCCGTCTGTTGGGTGAGAACCTGGAAATCACCGTGCCTCAGGACAGTAAACTGCCGCTGGAAGCGTTTGCTGCGCAGTACCAGATGGGCCTGAGCAATATCATGGAAGCCAACCCTGGCGTTGACGTTTATCTGCCGAAAGCGGGCACCAAACTCATTATTCCACAGCAGCTGATTTTGCCAGACGCGCCGCGTGAAGGTATCGTCATTAACAGCGCCGAAATGCGCCTCTATTACTACCCGAAAGGCAGCAAAACTGTGGTTGTGCTGCCAATTGGCGTAGGTGAGCTGGGTAAAGACACTCCCATCAACTGGACCACCACGGTTCAGCGTAAAAAAGATGGCCCGACCTGGACACCAACCAAAAAAATGCATGAAGAGTCGGTCGCAGCTGGCTCACCTCTGCCGGCTATCTTCCCTGCCGGGCCGGATAATCCAATGGGCCTTTATGCACTCTACATTGGCCGCCTGTACGCTATTCACGGCACTAACGCCAACTTCGGCATCGGCCTGCGCGTGAGCCACGGCTGCGTGCGTCTGCGTGCTGATGATATCAAATGGCTGTTCGACAACGTGCCGGTCGGCACCCGCGTGCAGTTTATCGACCAGCCGATTAAAGCGTCCGTTGAGCCGGATGGTTCCCGCCTGGTGGAAGTGCACAACCCGCTTTCTCAGACCGAAGAACAGTTCAATTCACGCGAGCCAGTGCCGCTGACCATTACGCCTGTTGTTAATAAAGTGGTGAGCGATGCCAGCGTAGACACGGCCGCGCTGGAAAATGCGCTGAAAGCGCGTACCGGCATGCCGACCAAAGTGAACGGAGCTGCGGATAATGTCCCGTCTGCCCCCATTGCCGTGCCGGAAATGGACAACGCAATGCCAAAAGAGCAGCCAATGACTCCGGTGACGCCACAGGGGGCAAACGTGATGGAGCCGAATTCAACAGCGGCTCCAGCAGACGCTGCGGCCCCTCAGGATAATGCCGCGCCAGTGGATCAGGCAGCGCCTCAGGATAACGCTACCCCCTCAGCGCCTGCCATGAACCCGGAAACGGGTGGCTCTGCTCCTGCCGCCGAGCCAGTCGCACCGGCAACGCCTGACAACAACACCTTCGTGGTACCAAAACAGCCGGGTCCGGTTTATGAAAGCAAACCCGCCCCGGTGCCCGCTAAAGTTTCCGCACCGGTTGCGGCTCCCGCAGTGAACACGCAGTCTTAACCTACGCTGCAATAAAAACGGGCCTGATGGCCCGTTTTTTTTACCATTTCACCCCAAGTCCGGTGGAGAAGTTACGCTCATTAAGCGTGTCTCTGGTGCCGCTAATCAGGTTATGTTCGTAAGTGATATGCAGTGAAGTCCAGCTGGTGAGCTGGTAGCGCAACCCTACCTCGGCATCCATGCTAAAAATAGCGTCATCATCCAGTGAATGCCCCACATCACCATGCGTAAAGAGTGTCAGCTCTTTACCCCGAAGATTGCGCTGGTAATCCCAGCGAACAGATGCCCCTGCATGGTTGTCCGTGCTGCCGTCACTGTAGCGATAACTCAACCCCCCGCCCAGCAGCGCCAGTGAAAAAGATCCTAACTCGTTATCCCAGAACTGATAGCCTGGCCCGGTGCCAATCACTATCTGGCTGGAGATATCTTCCACCCAGTCGCGTTTATAGGTGGCCCTTCCCTGCCAGAAATATTGTTCCCGGAACATGTAATCCAGCGCATAACGCAGGCTGTAATTTTCCGTGTTGATATTGTCATCTTCTTCCTCACGGTTGTAGGCGCCACCGAAGTCGTTACGCCATTTCCCCACGTTGATTTTATTGTTGTACGCCAGGTTGTAATCATGGGTGCGCGTTGAGGCTTTTTTCAGGCTGATGCCCGCATCTACGTTGCCTGTCCAGTCGATGGCGTCCGTTTGTTCTTTTGGCTTCATGAACTCTTCCAGTTTATCCGCCCTGACCCGTTGCTCATCGTCACCGCGCCGGACGATAACGTAGCCAGCGTCGGCAGCCTCAAGCTGCGCTTTAATACTGTTATTACTGTCGGTAGAAACATCAATCGGCTTATCGCTGGAGAGCGTACTCACAGCGCTCCAGTTAAGCGAAACGGTACCGCCATAGCTGGTGTCCATCACCAGTTTGCCGTTACTCAACGAGCGTATAGTGCCGCTGAGGCGGTCGCCGTTTTTCATCCAGACGGTATCGGCATGAACCAGAGGGGGAAACAGCAGGCAACCTGCTAACAGATGAACCGGTTTGGGGACAAACATAACGGGTCGCTTTTACTCATATGCGAAGATCACTCCTTTATACACTAGTGGAATTCTGGTGCGACTTTCAGAGGGAAATATCTCATAAATCAGACTGCTGGCTACATTTTATCGCGCCGCTCCAGCGCCCGCCAGCTATGCCGGTAAACTGCGTCAATCACAGCACCAGCAGAATAGAGCCATGATGCGCGTTGATGCCGAAAAAACCGCAATGATGGGGGTGGGCAACGCCAGCAGAGTGATAACCGTCAGGGTAGAGAGCATGCAGTTACTCTGCTCGATCTGGCTGGAGGTGCTCTCCGCCTGCCGCAAACGTATCCGCAAAAAACAGATCCACCGCCAGCCTGAGCGCCGTTTCAGCTTCATCTCTTTGTCATAAAACCTGCGTACACCCTCTCTGAGACCTCCTTCTCACACTCCGGCAGTTCATCCTCTGTCACCCGGTCACTCCAGGAGATTTTATGAGCCATAACAGCGCGTTTCAGCAGAGCCAGAACCATGCCGTCCGCCCGCCAATTTATGGCAAGAACAGCCGCTTTTCCGTGCTGCTTTTTCTGCTTCTGGTGATCCTTGGCATTGCTTTCGCCGGGGTTAACCTGTTTAACGATGTCAGCGATGCGGGAGGGGCTTTTACCAGCTACGTCCCCTTCCTGTTGCTGGGCCTGGCGCTGCTGATAGCCCTGGGGTTTGAATTTGTAAATGGCTTTCACGACACCGCTAACGCGGTAGCCACCGTGATCTATACCCACTCGATGACGCCGAATATTGCAGTGATGTGGTCAGGATTCTTTAACTTCCTCGGCGTGCTGATGTCCAGCGGCGTGGTCGCCTTTGGCATTATCTCGCTGCTGCCAGTAGAGCTTATTTTACAGGCTGGAACCGGCAGCGGCTTCGCGATGGTGTACGCCCTGCTCTTCTCCGCCATCATCTGGAATCTGGGAACCTGGTGGTTTGGCCTGCCCGCCTCCTCTTCCCATACGCTGATCGGATCTATTATTGGCGTCGGCGTGGCAAATGCGCTGATCCATGGCCGCACCGGTACCAGTGGCGTGGACTGGGATCAGGCTCTGAAAGTGGGTTATGCGCTGCTGTTTTCGCCCATTATCGGCTTTGTCTGCGCAGCCATCCTGCTGCTGGTAATGAAGCGCATGGTCAACAAACCGGAGCTTTACAGCGCGCCAAAAGGCAATAAAAAACCGCCCACATGGATCCGTGGCCTGTTAATTCTCACCTGTACCGGCGTCTCTTTTGCCCATGGCTCGAACGATGGTCAGAAAGGCATGGGGTTGATCATGCTGATCCTGGTGGGCACGATGCCGATCGCCTATGCGCTGAACCGCTCTATTCCGGCAGAGCAAAGTCCGCGCGTTGCTGCGTTAGCCACGGTCACTCAGCAGCAGCTGATGGCGCTCTCGCCTGGCGTCACGCCGCCTGCTTCGCCCTATAAAGTCCTGACGGAGTACGTGCGCACCGGCATGCTCAATCCCAACGTGATGCCTGCGCTGGCAAAGCTTACCGGGGCCATTGGCAATCAGATCCGCCAGTACGGCACGGTAGAGAAAATCCCGGCTCAGGCCGTCTCCAACACCCGAAACGATATGTATCTTGCCTCGGAAACCATCAAGCACCTGAAGAGCGATAAGCAGGCCAGCATTCCCGCCCAGACGCAACATGAGCTGGACGCGCTGAAAGTTGAGCTGGATAACGCCACCCGCTTTATCCCGTGGTGGGTAAAAGTTGTGGTGGCGATTGCACTGGGGCTTGGCACCATGGTCGGCTGGCGACGTATCGTGGTCACCGTGGGCGAAAAAATCGGTAAAACGCACCTCACCTATGCGCAGGGAGCCAGTGCGGAACTGGTGGCGATGGCCACCATCGGGGCTGCGGATGCTTTTGGCCTGCCCGTTTCAACCACCCATGTGCTCTCTTCTGGCGTGGCGGGCAGCATGGCGGCTAACCGTTCCGGTCTGCAAATGTCCACGCTGCGTAATCTGCTGATGGCGTGGGTACTGACTCTGCCGGTTTCCATCCTTCTTTCCGCCTCGCTCTACTGGCTCTTTACCCACTTTTAACAGGACTCTTATATGGCTACTCAGGATAATGGCTTTAGTGAAAACCGCTTTTACGAACGCCTGTTGCAGGAGTGCTACGACAGCTACGATGAAGAGCTGGAGATGGAGCTGGATGACAGCCGTTTTGGCGGAGAACAGCCGTCGGATCCGGATAAAAAGGCCTGGCGTAAATATTACTTCCGCGAACTGCTGCGTTTGCAGGGTGAACTGGTCAAGTTGCAGGAGTGGGTAACCCGTACAGGTCACCGCATGGTGATCATTTTTGAGGGTCGCGATGCGGCGGGTAAAGGGGGAGTGATCAAACGCATCACTCAGCGCCTGAACCCCAGAACCTGCCGGGTTGCCGCCCTGCCCGCGCCAAACGATCGCGAACGAACGCAGTGGTATTTCCAGCGCTATATTGCTCACCTGCCCGCTGCGGGCGAGATCGTGCTGTTTGATCGCAGCTGGTATAACCGCGCGGGCGTGGAGCGCGTGATGGGTTTCTGTAACGAAGAGGAAGTGGAGGAGTTTTTCCGCAGCGTGCCGGAGTTTGAAAAAATGCTGACGCGCAGCGGCATTCAAATCGTGAAGTACTGGTTCTCCATCACCGATGAAGAGCAGGAGCTTCGCTTTCTGAGCCGCATCCACGATCCGCTGAAGCAGTGGAAGCTGAGTCCCATGGATCTGGAGAGCCGCCGCCTTTGGGAAGACTATACCGAAGCAAAAGAGATTATGCTGGCGCGCACCCACATTGCCGAAGCGCCGTGGTGGGTAGTGCAGGGCGTGGATAAAAAGAAAGCCCGCCTGAACTGCATCAGCCACCTGCTGCGTCAGGTACCTTATGAAGATGCAGAGGAGAAGAAGATTGACCTGCCCCCGCGTGAGCGCAATGAAGATTATCGTCGTTCACCGGTACCGGAAAATATGATTGTGCCGGAAGTCTACTGAGTAAGCGGGTGGAGGATAAGCGGCTTTCTGACAGGGCAGTCTGTGAGGCCGCTTAGCCCTCTGCCCGGTTCAGATGCGCTTCACGCCACGCCCGTTTTCTCTGCTTCTCTGCGCCGCTCCGTCAGTTGCAGCCTCAAGGTCAGCGCAAAGGCAAAGAACACCACTACTGCTGCCCCCAGATAGACAGAATTGACGCCCCAGTGACCAATCAGCAAGCCCGCCACGGGTCCCGTGATACCCAGGCCAAAATCCAGGAAGGCGGAATAAAGCCCCAATGCAGAACCCTGATTTTCCGGGGCCACCTGTTTAATGGCTTCGACGCCCAGCGCCGGGAATACCAGCGAAAAGCCGGAACCGGTCAGAAACGCCCCCGCATCCACCATCAGCGCAGAGGTGCCCTGCCAGATCAGCAGCAGCCCCACAGACTCAATGGCGAAGGAGAGCAGCGATACACGGATGCCGCCAAAGCGCCCGATATAGCTGCTGAACAGCAGCCTCATAACGATAAAGCCCAGGCTGAACAAGGTCAGTGAGAAAGCCGCGCCGTTCCAGTTATGACTGGCAAAGTAGAGGGTAATAAAGGTGGCGATGCTGCCGAAACCCACGGTGCCCAACCCCAGGCACAGCCCGTAGACCCAGATGCGGGAAAAGACCTTATTGAAGGGAATGCGTTGCCCAACGGCCACCCTCACGGCGGGGCGTTTGGTCGCCAGCCAGAAGCCAAACACCGCCATCAGCATAATCAGCACGGCAAAGCCCGGAATGCCAAAAACAGCGTTAAGCATCACGCCCAGCGGTGCCCCTATCGCCATCGCCAGATAGGTTGCCACGCCATTCCAGGAGATCACCCTGGCGCTCTGTACCGTGCCGACAATATTTATACCCCACAATATCGAGCCGGTTGCGGTCAGGCTTTCACCTATCCCTAAAACAACCCGCCCAGCCGCCAGCAAAATCAAACTGGTTAAGGGCATGGTCTGCCAGAAGAGCGCCAGCAGCGTAAACAGCCCGCTCGCTCCGCACAGTACCAGCCCCACCAGCACCACTCTTTTTGGGCCGAGCAGATCGGCGTAACGGCCCGACTGCGGGCGACTGAGCAGCGTAGCAAAATATTGCAGGCTGATAATCAGCCCGGCCATAAACGAGCTGTAGCCAAGCTGGTTATGCACATAACCCGGCAGAACCGCCAGCGGCAGTCCAATGGAGAGATAACAGAAGAAGGTGAAAACCACCACAGAGATGATGCGTTTGTTAAGCTGAGCGCTGGATAACGCCGGGGTTGAAGACATGTCGGAGCCAGAAAAAGAGTGTGATGTAACGCACATCATACCCTTAGCAAGCTAAGATATCCTGTGAAGATTGGCAACAAATGTGACGGCTCTTTTCGGCACTCTGACTCAAGCGATAAGGGCAGTGCAGCGGCGCAAGCTGCCATTTCTCATGCTCATGGGGCAGCCCGCCTGGGTAAAATTTTGCCCCATGCGGGAAAATCCTGGTTTAGCTTACCGGATACTGCGTCACGAGCCGGGCAATTTCATCGGAGGTTTTTGTCGCCCGGATCAGGCTGAACAGCTCGCTGGCCTCGTCATACTCTTTACGAAGATAACCCAGCCACTGTTTTATGCGGGCTACGTGATAGAGGCCGGTATCACCCTGCTTTTCAAGCTGTACATACTTTTTCAGCAGTTGCACTACATCCGGCCATACCATCCGCGGCTCATTGTATTTAATGACCCGGCTGAGATTAGGCACGTTCAGCGCGCCCCGCCCGATCATTATCGCATCACATCCGGTGGTCTTCATGCAGGCCTGCGCGCTCTGCCAGTCCCAGATTTCGCCATTGGCAATCACCGGAATAGTGAGCCGCTGGCGGATCTCGCCAATGGCCTCCCAGTTAATGCGCTCGGCTCTGTAGCCATCCTCTTTGGTGCGTCCGTGAACCGTCAGCTCTGTTGCGCCCGCCTGCTGCACCGCGTCGGCAATTTCAAACTGCTTGTTACCGGACTCCCAGCCCAGCCTGACTTTGACCGTCACCGGCAGATGCAAAGGTACCGCTTCCCGCATCGCTTTCGCGCCACGATAAATCAGCTCCGGATCTTTTAATAAGGTCGCCCCGCCGCCGCTGCCGTTCACCGTTTTTGACGGGCAGCCGCAGTTTAAATCCACGCCCCAGGACCCCAACTCAACCGCGCGGGCCGCATTTTCAGCCAGCCATTCCGGGTACTGCCCCAAAAGCTGGATGCGAACCAGCGTACCAGACGGCGTGCGGCTGGCATGATCAAGTTCCGGACAGAGTCGGGTAAAAGATTTTACAGGAAGAAGTTGATCAACAACCCGGAGAAATTCGGTGATGCAGAGGTCGTAATCATTAACGTCGGTGAGCAGTTCGCGCACCAGCGAGTCCAGCACGCCCTCCATCGGGGCCAGTAAAACGCGCATGTGACAGCCTGTTAAAACGGGGACCTGGCGGTCCCCCTGATACGGTATTAAGCCGGGTTAGAACGGCGCTGACGGGTTTTGTTGCGAGGTGCCCCGCTGCTGCTGCCTTCCGTCCGCGCGGTGCCGGAACCGGCGCCCTGACGGCGTTGTCCGGCAGCCTGGCTACGCTCGCCGCCAGCAGACTGGCTGCGTTCGCCGCCGTTGCTGCTACGGTTAGCACTCGGGCCGCCGCGGTTACCCGCTGGTGCGCCGCGCCCACGGCCTGCACCGCCGCCGCCGCCGGCACCACCACGCTGCTGACGACCATTCTGAATCGGCTCCGCTTTAATGGAAGGATCCGGCTCATAGCCTTCAATAGCAATACGTGGGATTTCACGCTTCAGCACGCGTTCGATATCGCGCAGCAGCTTGTGTTCATCCACACAAACCAGAGAGAGCGCTTCACCGGTTGCTGCCGCGCGACCAGTACGGCCAATACGGTGCACGTAATCTTCCGGCACGTTTGGCAGCTCGTAGTTCACCACGTGTGGCAGCTCAGTGATATCAATTCCTCGTGCAGCGATGTCGGTCGCCACCAGCACGCGGATTTTACCCTCTTTGAAATCGCTCAGAGCACGAGTACGGGCGCCCTGGCTCTTGTTACCGTGAATAGCGGCGGCAGTGATGCCGTCTTTATTCAGCTGCTCAGCAAGGTGGTTTGCACCATGCTTGGTACGGGTAAAGACCAGCACCTGCTGCCAGTTGTCACGGCCAATCAGGAAGGAGAGCAGTTCGCGCTTACGTTTCTTATCAACGAAGTGCACATGCTGTTCAATCTGCTCGGAAGCGGTGTTACGGCGCGCCACAGAGACTTCTTCCGGATTGTGCAGCAGCTTTTCCGCCAGACCTTTGATCTCATCAGAGAAGGTGGCAGAGAAGAGCAGGTTCTGACGTTTGGCAGGAAGTTTGGCGAGTACGCGACGGATATCGTGAATAAAGCCCATATCCAGCATACGGTCAGCTTCGTCCAGCACCAGAATCTCAACATGAGAGAGGTCCAGCGCGTTCTGATGTTCCAGATCCAGCAGACGGCCTGGCGTTGCCACCAGCACATCCACGCCGCCGCGCAGTTTCATCATCTGCGGATTGATGCTGACGCCGCCAAACACGACCAGCGAACGCAGGTCCAGATACTTGCTGTAGTCATGAACATTTTCCCCTACCTGAGCCGCCAGCTCACGGGTTGGGGTTAAGATCAGCGCACGAACCGGGCGACGACCTTTAGGGTGTGGAGTGCTGCTGCTCAGCAGCTGTAACAGCGGCAATGTAAAGCCGGCTGTTTTACCGGTGCCGGTTTGGGCACTGGCCATCAGGTCGCGCCCTGCAAGGACTACCGGGATAGCCTGACGCTGGATAGGCGTAGGCTCGTTATAACCCTGTTCTGCAACAGCACGCAAAATATCGGCATTCAGGCCGAGAGAATCAAATGACATAAAATTGACTGACTCCGGATCCGCCCTGACCGCATTACACGGTGTAGTTTCCAGGGGGAGAATATGACGCCAGGCTTCGCCTGACGTAGAAAGGGAGCACAAACCACGGTGCGTAAGAGCCGGATTATAACAGATGTTATGTCAGCACAGAGAGCGTTTCTTTTTTCGCAAGGAAAAAGGCGTTTGCTCAGCCTGCATCAAAGTGGTTAAACCAGGGACTAAGAAGAGAGGCGTAGAGAGGGGTTTGCCTGAAGAACAGGCCACTTTCGTGGCCTGCTGTGCTTAGCGGTGACGCTGGCGAGCGTGAACAGGCTCTTTAGCCAGCAGAGAGACCACACAGGGTCCGGTCAGCATCAGCACTCCAACACACCCTAACAGCAGGTTGTTGTGGAGCACGCGGGAGAGCATAAATAACACCAGCATCGCCGCGCCAAAATAGTAGGTGGTGGTCACATCCTCAAGGAAGTCCCCAACCCGGCGCAACCGTGGCAGCCGCTGAGTCAACAGCATGGCGGTAAACACGCTGGCATACATCGCCAGTAAGACCGTGCTGACCTGCAACAGTGCCTGATGCTTCCATCCCCACACCAGTCCGGCAATCAGCAGGAGGTGCAGCGTGATATGTACACAGGTTTGTCCAGTGACAATCTGAATACGGTTAGACCATTTCATTGTATTCTCCTGGCAGACCTAACAGAGGTCGCCCAGCCTTGTTAACACAGTAAGTGATAACGAATGTCCTCAGACTAACTTAGTTTTCGGATAATGCCGCAAAGAACGCCGTTTCAGGGCACTCTTTTGTGACAAAGACTACACTTTACTCTTCAACAAATGAAAAGGAGAGCATGCACAGTATGCCACAAAATGCGCAGGGATTTTCATTAAAAGTCCTGACAATCAATACGCACAAGGGTTTCGCTGCTTTCAACCGCCGTTTTATCCTGCCTGAATTGCGTGAAGCCGTCAGAGCAACGGCGGCGGATATTGTCTTTTTACAAGAGGTGATGGGTACCCACGCCGTTAATCAACTGGAGGTTGAGAACTGGCCTGACACACCTCATTACGAATTTTTGGCCGATACCATGTGGAACGATTTTGCCTATGGGCGAAATGCCATCTATCCCGAAGGGCACCATGGCAATGCCATTCTGTCTCGCTTTCCGATCGTGGCGTTTGAAAACCGCGATATTTCTGTAGAGGGGACAGAAAAGCGCGGGCTGCTGCATTGTCAGGTGCAAATCCCTGACCAGGCAGAGCCATTACACGCTATCTGCGTGCATCTGGGACTGCGCAATGCGCACCGGCATGCGCAGCTAAACCTGCTGTGCGATCTGGTTAATGGCCTGCCAAAAGGCGCGCCGGTAGTGGTCGCGGGGGATTTCAACGACTGGCAGCAAAAAGCCAATGCTATTTTGAAAAAAGGGGCAGCCATGGAAGAGGTTTTCAGCGGAAAAAATGGACGCCCGGCGCGTACTTTCCCTGCCCGCTTCCCGCTGCTGAGACTCGACAGGATCTATGTCCGTAATGCCGGGATCAGTCATCCACAGACTATTCCGCTACGGCCCTGGTCACATCTTTCCGATCACGCCCCTCTGGCTGTGGAGATTCACCTATGAATATGGAGTGGCGCGATGGTAATCGCCTGCGCCTGCTGGAAAACGGCGAAGAGTACTTCCCACGCGTATTTGAAGCTATCCGCCGTGCGCGGGAGTTCGTGCTGCTGGAAACCTTTATCCTCTTTGAAGATGAAGTAGGAAATGAGCTGCATGCGGTGCTGCTGGAAGCGGCAAAACGCGGGGTTAAGGTAGAGATGCTGCTGGATGGGTATGGCTCTAACGGCCTTTCCGATGAATTTGTTACCGCCCTGACCTCGGCGGGGGTGCGGTTTATTTATTACGATCCCCGTCCTCTGGTGTTGGGTATGCGTACTAACATTTTCCGCCGTCTGCATCGTAAAATTGTGGTGTGCGACGGCGAAATAGCCTTTGTTGGCGGCATCAACTACTCCGCCGAGCACAATTCCAGCTATGGTGCAGAAGCGAAGCAGGATTATGCCGTAGAGGTGAAAGGCCCGATTGTAGATGACATCACCTCCTACGTGCAGCAGGCGCTGAACAGCGAACAGGTTACCCGCCGCTGGTGGGGTGGCCGTTCACATCGCCCGGCCAAAAATGCTATGCCGGGCGAGGCGCAAATTCTGTTTGTCTGGCGTGATAACGATGAGCACCGGGACGATATTGAGCAGCACTATATCGACATGCTGCACAACGCCAAAAAGGAAGTGATCATTGCAAACGCTTACTTCTTCCCCGGCTATAAGCTGCTGCGGGAGATGCGCAGCGCGGCGCAAAGAGGCGTCTCGGTCAAACTGATTGTGCAGGGAGAACCCGATATGCCGATAGTGAAAGTCGGCGCCGAGCTGCTCTATAACTATCTGGTGGGCGGCGGTGTGGAGATTTATGAATATATCCGCCGTCCGCTGCATGCCAAGATCGCCATTCAGGACGATTACTGGGCAACCGTTGGCTCCAGTAATCTGGACCCACTGAGTCTGTCACTGAATCTGGAAGCGAATCTGATCGTTCACGACCGGACCTTTAACGAAATAGTCCGCAGTAAACTAAACCGCCTGCTGCAAGAAGATTGTAAACGCGTTGAGGAGAGCCAGCTCCCCCGCCAGAACTGGTGGCAGCTGGGGAAAAGCGTGGTGGTCTTCCACTTTCTGCGTCATTTCCCGGCTATCGCTGGCTGGCTGCCGGCCCATACGCCGAAGCTGGCACAAATCCCTTCTCCTGTTCAGCCTGAGCTGGAAACCCAGGATCGTGTTGAGCCTGATAAAGAGCGAGTAAAACCCTGATGTCTGCTGCGCAATCCCGTTGGAAGTGGGTGAAGAAGATCCTCACCTGGCTGTTCTTTATCGCCGTTATTGTATTGCTGGTTGTCTATGCCCGTAAGGTTAACTGGCACGATGTCATTGAAGTGATAACCAATTACAACCGCGTCGCTATTTTTAGCTCCGTGGCGCTGGTAGTGGTGAGTTATCTGACCTATGGCCTCTACGATCTGATAGGTCAGGCGTACTGCGGCCACAAGCTGCAAAAGCGCCAGGTGATGCTGGTGTCGTTTATCTGTTATGCCTTTAATCTGACGCTGAGTACCTGGGTTGGCGGCGTGGCGATGCGCTATCGCCTTTACTCCAGGCTGGGACTGGAAAGCAGCACCATTACCCGTATCTTTTCGTTGAGCATCGCCACCAACTGGCTGGGTTATGTGCTGGTGGCGGGCGTGGTCTTCAGTACAGGAATGGTGCCCATTCCTTCCGGCTGGTTTATTGGTGAAGGGACGTTACGAACTATCGGTGTGGCGCTCCTGGCCTTTGTTGTGGTTTATCTTGCGCTTTGCGCCTTCTCAAAGCGTCGTCGCTGGACGGTAAAAGGGCACAAGCTGGCGCTGCCATCATTTCGTATGGCCATGCTTCAGTTTGCCGTTTCCAGCGCAAACTGGCTGGTGATGGGTGCCATTATCTGGCTGCTGCTGGCGCAGAGAGTCGATTATCCGCAGGTGCTGGGCGTACTGTTGATCAGCAGCATTGCCGGGGTCATTATCCATATCCCGGCGGGCATTGGGGTGCTGGAAGCGGTATTTCTGGCGCTGCTGGGCGGCGAACATCTCACTCACGGCTCTATTATCGCGGCGCTGTTGGCCTATCGTGTGCTCTACTTTATTGCTCCGCTGCTGCTGGCACTGGTGCTCTATCTGTGGCTGGAAGGACGAGCAAAAACGCTGCGGCAGAAGAACGAGCAGGATATGCAGAAGTCGTGATGCAGGGTTAGCGCCAGGTGGAAGTGTGGGAATTAACCGGCAGAGTGAATAGTGGAAGTGTAGCCCGGACGGAGCAGAGCCGTCCGGGCTGAGCAGTGACACTGTAGAGCTAGCGGCGGTTGCCGAAGATACGCAGCAGCATCAGGAAGAGGTTGATAAAGTCCAGGTAGAGCGTTAAAGCGCCCATAATAGAGTAACGACGCAGGTTCTCTTTGTCTTCGACATTAATCCCCTCACCGATATTCTTCAGCTTCTGCGTGTCATAAGCGGTCAGCCCAACAAACACCACCACACCGATATAGGTCACGGCCCACATCAACGCGGTGCTTTTCAGCCAGATATTGACCAGAGAAGCCAGCACAATCCCAATCAGCCCCATAAACAGCAAGCTACCCATTTTGCTGAGGTCGCGTTTTGTGGTGTAACCCCAGAAACTCATGATGCCAAACATCCCGCCGGTTACGACAAAAGTGCTGGCGATAGAGGAGTAGGTATAAACAAGGAAAATACTTGCCAGGGTAAGGCCGGTTAGCGCCGAATAGAGCATAAACAGCGCTGTCGCTGCCGTCCCGCTAAGCTTATGCACCATTCCGGAAAGCACAAATACCAGCCCTAACTGCACAATAATCAGACCAAAGAAGGTGATGCGATTGGCGAAGACCAGCTCCATGACCGCAGGCGTGTTCGCCGCAAACCATGAAACAAACGCGGTCAGCAACAGACCGCACGTCATCCAGCCATAAACCTGTGCCATATAAGTCTGCAAACCGGTGTTAGCCTGCGAAACCATAGAACTGTTGGAACGTGGATATCGATCCATGATGCTCTCCTGATTCATAAATTAGCAAAGTGATCCCGCAAACTCGCGCAAGGGCCATTGTCGGGGTCGCCCTTAAGTCTGGCACAGTCCTGGCAAATTAAGCCAGCCCCCCTTATGACTTTTCCTTTCCCCTTCAGCTGCTGAGGTAATTTTGTTGTGTGATTATTGCATGGATGCTTAAAGCTTGTTCACATCTTGCCGATAAAGTGATCACAAGGAGATTACCTGACAGGAAGTTAATTACGCGCCATCTCTTACACCGGGGAATCTTTATGCACAAAACCACCGTCAAACGCAAAATGAGCACCCGCACGCTGATGCTGGTTGCCGGCGCTCTGACCATCACCCTTGGCTTTACCATCACCATTGGCTTACTCAGCTGGCAGTCAAGCCAGCAGCAGCGCAAACTGGCTGAGGATTACCTGGGGCAGATTGCGGAAAGTAACGCTCTGAGCGTGCAGAAAGAGCTTGAATATGCCCGCACGGTGGCACGAAATCTGGGCCAGAGTCTGATCGCCCTGCCCGCTACGGGCATCACCGACCGTAAGGTTGCTGAAGAGTTAATGAAGTACTCTCTGAAGCAGAATCCGGACTATATGTCGATGTCGGTGATTTTCGAAGAAAATGCGTTTGATGGCCGTGATGCTGAGTTTGCCCAACAGCCAGACTCGCCACCGAAAGGACGTTTTGCGCGCTTTGTCGATCAGGACGCTTCTGGCCACTTTACTCTGCACAATCTGGACTCCATCTTCCAGCCGGGCCAGGGCGATTACTATTTAATCCCGCAGAAGTTGAAAAAAGATGTTCTCACCGAGCCTTACAGCTATGCCTACAACGGCGTCGATACGTTGCTGACTTCGGTTGCGGCGGTGGTGATTGATGATGACAAGCTTAAAGCGGTGATCACTTCTGATATTTCCCTGGCTACCTTACAGAAAACCGTGGGTGCGATTAAGCCCTGGGAAGGTTTAGGTTATGCCGTGCTGCTTTCCAATAAGGGTCTGGTGGTTTCCAGTCCGGATAAAGCGATGGCCGGTAAGCCCTATAAAGGCGAGACAGATAAGTTTTCTCAGCAGGTAAAGGAGCATTTTGACACCACGCTGGGAGAAGATGTGCTGGAAATCTGGCGCCCTATTACCGTCGGCACCAGCAATCTGCCTTGGTATCTGGGCATTGTCACTCCGGTCGGCGCGGTAATGGCGGAAGCGAATCGTCAGCTGATGCACGCCCTGATCATGATGATCCTGAGCATAGTGATTGTCTGCTCCGTACTGGGGCTGATCTTCAGCCGCAAGATATCGAAACCCATTGGCGGCGAACCCTCTCAGGCGGCAGCGATAGCGCTGGGCGTGGCAGAAGGCGACCTCAGTGCTGAGATCCCGGTAGCCGCGCGCGATCGTCAGAGTATTTTCTTTGCCATGCAAACCATGCAGCAGCAATTAAGGACCATGGTGGGAGAGATTATTTCCGCCAGCGACTCTGTTCGTCAGGGCGCGGAAGAGATTGCATCCGGTAACCTTGACCTTGCTTCCCGTACAGAGCAGCAGGCGGCGGCGCTGGAAGAGACGGCGGCGAGCATGGAGCAGCTGACCGCTACGGTGAAACTTAATGCCGACAATGCGCACCATGCTACGTCGCTGACCGAGAATGCCACGGATATTGCTCAGCGCGGCGAGCTTCTCGTTCAGCAAGTTGTGCAAATTATGCAGCAGATCGACGAGAGTTCCCGCAAAATTGGTGCTATCACCAGCATCATTAACGGCATCGCTTTCCAGACAAACATTCTGGCGCTGAACGCCGCCGTTGAAGCAGCCCGCGCGGGTGAACAGGGTCGCGGTTTTGCCGTGGTTGCGGCTGAAGTGCGCAGTCTGGCGCAGCGAAGCGCCAACGCGGTTAAAGACATCTCTGCATTGATTGGCGAGTCCACACAGCGGGTCAATCATGGTGTATCGCTGGTACAGGATGCAGGCAGAACCATGCAGGAGATGACCGCTGCGGTGAATTCAGTGAAAACCATTATTGGCGAGATTGTTCATGCCTCTGACGAGCAGTCGCAGGGAATCGGGCAGGTGACGGTGGCGGTTAATCAGATGGATGGCGCAACTCAGCAGAACTCCGCGCTGGTACAGCAGATGTCCGCGGCGGCCTCTTCACTGGAAGAGCAGGCGAAACAGCTGGCGCAGACGGTACAGATCTTCCGACTGGATGCGGCATAAGTTGCCTGAGGCAGCGTGGTTAAAGCCGCGCTGCCTGATCCCAGGGCATGTTGCCTGAAAGCCAGGTGGCCTGGTCAGGAAGAGCAGAATGCTGACTTAAAAAACATATCGTCTGAAGGGCCAACAGCCTGGTCAGGGAGAGGGGACTGAACACAAAAACGCCGTGAACCCCTCCCTGGGGGCTGCGAAGCGGCGTCCATGCCGCTTAGCTTTTGCTTATCAGCCCCCTCTCCCTTCCCCACAGCATCGGTGTTGCCTGTTATAGAAAAACAAACCAAATCCAAATCCTGCATCAAATTTGGTTTTGACCTGTGTGAACATTGAAATCAAAGACAACACCGCATGTTCTGGGTGGCGCCATAGAGCACGTTAGCCGAGTGTATGCCGCAGGGATGCGGCATCCAGGCTTGCGCTAATGCCGCGCAACATATCAAAGTTAACATTTAGCACTACGGCGTCTCGGATAACGTGCTCTATGGTGACGCCTTTGCACCGCAGCCGGTTTTGACCTGTGTGAAAAAGGTATTGGGTTGAGGGCAGGTTGTCTGGGGTTCAGTGTTCTGGTCAGTAGAAGCCGAAGGGCACGTTGCCTGGGGAGTGGTGGCCAAATCAGACAGAACAGGATGCTGACTTAAAAAGCATGTCGTCTGAGGGGCCAGCAGCCAGGTCAGGGAGAGGGGGCTGAACACAAAAACGCCGTGAACCCCTCCCTGGGGGCTGCGAAGCGGCGTCCATGCCGCTTAGCTTTTGCTTATCAGTCCCCTCTCCCTTCCCCACAGCATTGGTGTTGTCTGTTACAGAAAATCAAAACCAACTTCCAGGTCCAGTTCCCGCATCAAATCTGGTTTTGACCTGTGTGAACGCCAAACTTACCAACAACACCGAATTCAATGGGTGGCGCCCCGGAGTGCATTAGCCGAGTGTATGCCGCAGGGATGCGGCAGCCAGGCTTGCGCTAATGCCGCGCAATATAACAAAGTTAACATTTCGCACTGCGGCGTCTCGGATAAGGCACTCCGGGGTGACGCCTTTGCACCGATCCGGTTTTGACCTGTGTGAACGCCAGGCCCACCAACAGCACTGAATTTAACGGGTGGCACCACGGAGCACATTAGCCGGGTGTCTGCCGCAGGGATGCGGCAGCCAGGTTTGCGCTAATGCCGCGCAACATATCAAAGTTAACATTTCGCACTGCGACGTCCCGGATTACGTGCTCCGTGGTGACGCCTTTCCACCGCGCCCGGTTTTGACCTGTTTGAACACCAGACTCCCCAGCAACCCCGAATTCAATGGATGGCACCACGGAGCATGTTTGCCGAGTGTATACCGCAGGGATGCGACAATCATTACAGCTGCCGCTTCCGCAGAACTATTTCCCGCGCGCCAGACAGCTCTGGTAGCGTCCGTCCACGCGTTGGGCAAACCAGGCGGTGGTCAGGTTACGGGTGATTTTCGGGCTTTCAAGCTTGATGCCAGGCAGCATCTCTCGCGGCTGCCGCCCTCTGGCATTTTTATCGGCCAGGGCAAAGACCTGCTGCCATAAATCCGTTTTTTCAAACTCTATACTTTCGCCCTTCTCCAGCGCATTGCGGATAGCCCGATCGCTCATATCCAGACGTGATTTTAGCGTCCGAACGGCGAGTTCTGTAGAGCCAGCCTGGTCAGAACCGTAAAGGATTAAATCGCCATCAAGCGCTAACTTAATGCCGCTCAGCCGGGATACCGCCGCCTGAAACGCCGCATTACGGCTGGCATACCAGCCTGCATTGAAATCGGCAAACCGGTAAATTTGTCGGCTGTAATTTGCCGGATAGCCCAGCAGATGCATCGTTCCAAACCAGACGCCACCGCGACGGGTAAACACCTCACGGCGAACAGAGCCATCTACAGGCCAGGGATAGCCTTTGGCATGGGCTTCAGCAAACGCAATGCTGACCTGCATCGGCCCACCGGTATGGACAGGGTTGAGATTGCCAAACAGCGTCTGCCCCATCGGCACCATATTAATAAAATCGTCAAATATCGCGCTCAGCTCCTTCTCGCTGCGCACGTTATCCAGTCTTGAGGCATAACTTTTGCCGTTGGGGGAGTTGATCATCAGCGCCGTGCGAACCACAAAAGAGGGAATATGTAGCTTTGCGGCACGGCGGTCTATTTCGCCCCAGGCAATTTTGGGCAGACCAGGCACGGTTGCATCCGCGTTGAAAGTGGATTCCTGATCGGTAACCGCAATCACCGAGCAGAGATTAGAGACGCTGGGATCCAGCCCCTGACCGTTAAACGCAGCAAAAATATCGTTACTCCATCCCTGACGGTCGCTCACCTTAGCAGGCAGCAGTTGCGCTATCTGAGCTTTAACATCTGCCGGACGGCGTTCGGGAAGGTTTTTTTTCGGCTGGCTGGTACAGCCTGCCAGCACCATCAGGGCCAGCAGGGAAAGGCGTTTAGGATAACTCATTACTTTCCTTGTTTTTCAACGGCTAATCCCCTCAGGGTACAGAGCGCAACGGCAGGAAGCTATCACATCGGCTCCTGAATCCTCCATGGCGCTACTTCCAGCGTGCGGCAGAGTGATGGTCGCTGTCACGGGACTCCACCCAACGGTCACCCTCCGGCGTCGCTTCCCGTTTCCAGAACGGTGCGCGGGTTTTCAGGTAATCCATAATGAATTCAGCAGCGGCAAACGCGCCTGCCCGGTGCGCCCCGCTAACACCCACCATCACGATCTCATCGCCGGGGAATAACTCGCCGATGCGATGGATAACCGTGACACGCTGCATTGGCCAACGGCCACGCGCTTCGGCGACAATCTCTGCCAGCGCTTTTTCAGTCATGCCCGGATAGTGTTCCAGCGTCAGCGCCGACACGTTATCCCCCAGGTTGTGATTTCGCACTTTCCCGGTAAAGGTCACTACGGCACCATCTTCATCACAGGCCGCCAGCCAGCGATACTCTTCGCCCATATCAAAGGGTGCCGCCCCAACCCTGATCCTCGTCTCCATCTCAGCCTCCGGTTACCGGTGGGAAGAAGGCGACTTCGTCACCCGCTTTCAGCACATGCTGCGGCGAAACCAGCGTTTGATTCACCGCAGCAAGGATTTTCCCGGACTCCAGCGCCAGCGCCCAGCGGTCGCCTTTGGCAGCCAGCGCCGCACGCAGGGCTTCTACCGTGGCGTAATCCTGCGTCATGGTCATGCTTCCGGTTCCTACCAGCTCACGTACCTGAGCAAAAAACAGCACATTAATCATGGGGAACCGCCTGGAAATCACCCGACTTGCCGCCGCTTTTGCTGAGCAAACGACACTGCTCAATGCTGATATCTTTCTGCACCGCTTTACACATATCGTAGATGGTCAGCGCCGCCACGGAAGCCGCCGTCAGCGCTTCCATCTCCACGCCCGTTTTGCCTGTCAGTCGGCAGAGCGACTCAATACGCACCTGACTGTTAGCCTCATCGGCAAACAGCGTCACCTCCACCTTGCTGAGCAACAGAGGATGGCAAAGCGGGATCAGCTCCCAGGTTCGCTTGGCAGCCTGAATGCCGGCGATGCGCGCGGTGGCAAACACATCTCCTTTGTGGTGGCTGCCGTCGATAATCATTTTCAGCGTGTCGGGATGCATTTTGACAAACGCTTCGGCGCGCGCTTCACGTACGGTTTCGCTCTTGGCAGAAACATCCACCATGTGCGCCTCGCCAGAGGCATTAATATGGGTTAACTGAGACATAAATCAGGGCTTCTTCACGTGTGAAACAAAATGACAGGGACGGGTACGGGCATCGAGCTGATCCTGAATAATCCGCTCCCAGGCAAGCTGGCAGGCACCGGTAGAACCCGGCACCGCAAAAATCACCGTCTGATTAGCGATGCCCGCCACGGCACGGCTCTGAAGCGTGGAGGAGCCGATATCTTCATAGGAGATCATGCGGAACAATTCGCCGAACCCTTCAATTTCGCGGTCGAACAGCGGCAGCAGCGCTTCAGGCGTGCTGTTTTTACTGTTAAATCCTGTCCCGCCGTTGACCAGCACCACCTGCACATCGCTGCTGGCAATCCAGCTGGAGACAACGGCCCGGATGCGATAGCGATCGTCTTTCACCAGCGCATGGTCCAGCACCTGATGCCCCGCTTCCGTCAGCGCCTCGCGCAGATAGTCGCCAGAACTGTCGCTGGCAGCATCGCGGCTGTCAGAAACGGTCAGTACTGCCACGTTAAGCGGCATAAATTCAGCCGAAGGTTTAGCCATGTTCACGTCCTTAATGTTAACCGCCGATATAAGAGAGATTCTGCGTGATGCCGGTATTGCCCTGATGCAGGAAATGCGTCTGCTTTTTGGTACGAAGGCTGGCGGCAATCCTTTCCTGCAATTCGGCCTGCTGCCCATCATTTTGCAGCAGATCACGCAGGGAAACCCCGCCATCGCCGAACAGGCAGAGATGCAGCTTGCCGGTAGCAGAGACCCGCAGCCGGTTACAGGTAGCGCAGAAATCTTTTTCGTAAGGCATGATCAGGCCAATCTCGCCCTGATAATCAGGGTGACGGAACACCTGAGCAGGCCCCGCGCTGCGCTCCCCTGGCTGACGGATCCAGCCCTGCATAATCAGCTGGTCGCGGATCACTTCGCCAGAGACATGATGTTTGCGGAACAGATTGCCGCCGTCGCCTGTCTCCATCAACTCGATAAAACGTAGCTGAATGGGCCGGGTGCGGATCCACGTAAGGAAGGTCTGAAGGCTGTTATGGTTGATGTCGCGCATCAGCACAGTATTCACTTTCACTTTGCTGAAACCGGCTTCAAATGCTGCATCAATGCCGCTCATCACCTGGTGGAATTTATCCTGACCGGTGATGGCATGAAACTGACGGGCGTCCAGACTGTCGATGCTGACGTTCAGCGCGGTAAGACCGGCATCGCGCCACTGCGCCACGTCGCGGGCCAGACGGTAGCCATTGGTCGTCACCGCCAGCTGGCGAATAGCGCTGTTTTCGCGCACGGCAGCGATGATTTCGGTGAAATCCCGGCGCAGGGAGGGTTCTCCGCCCGTCAGACGCACTTTTTCCGTCCCCGCAGCGGCGAAGGCACGGGTAACGCGCCGGATCTCATCCAGCGAAAGGAAGCTTTTATTGCTGGTGCCCTGGGGTTTATAGCCATCAGGCAGACAGTAGTTGCAACGAAAATTGCAGACGTCTGTGATCGACAGACGCAGGTAATAGAACTTGCGATCGAAGTTATCAGTAAATTGTGACACCAGAACACCTTTCCAAAACGGGAGATGCAGGCATTTCTTTCTGCACCCTGGCAACGCGTGGTTGCGGCCAATACTCCATATCCGATGACGTAGGCGTAGAGGCTAAGTGTGATTTACCGCACATCGGCAAACCTTGGTGTGAAAATTCTAGCGCTATTGTGTGAGGGATGCCAGAAGAGAGTTTCGCTATGTATTTGGATATATAACGTATTTTGCCGTATTTTAGTCACACATTACGCTAAAATAGCCTTATCAGCGCGTTACGTCTCGCCTCAAACAAACTTAAGCCAAGGAATTTTATGCGTAATCGCACGTTAGCCGATCTCGACAGGGTAGTGGCATTGGGCGGCGGACACGGCCTGGGCCGCGTGATGTCTGCGCTTTCTCCGTTAGGATCCCGGCTGACTGGTATTGTCACCACTACAGATAACGGTGGATCTACCGGGCGCATTCGTCGCTCTGAAGGGGGGATCGCCTGGGGTGATATGCGCAACTGCCTCAATCAGCTGATTGCCGAACCCAGCGTGGCCTCCGCCATGTTTGAATATCGCTTCAGCGGCAACGGCGAACTGGCGGGTCATAATCTGGGAAACCTGATGCTAAAAGCGCTGGATCATCTCAGCGTTCGCCCTTTTGAAGCGATCAATCTGATCCGTAATCTGCTTAAAGTGGACGCCTTCCTGATCCCGATGTCAGAGCAGCCAGTGGATCTGGTGGCTGTCGACAGTGAAGGCAACCATGTTTATGGCGAAACCGCTATCGATCAGATGCAGCAGCCGCCGCAGGAGCTGATGCTTTCCCCTCTCGTCAGCGCAACCAGGGAAGCCATTGAAGCGGTGGCAGAAGCAGATTTAATTCTGATTGGCCCCGGCAGTTTCTACACCAGCCTGATGCCGGTGCTGCTGATGCCTGATATGGCGCAGGCGCTGCGCCGCACGCCAGCCACCATGGTGTTTATTGGCAACCTGGGCCGGGAGCTGAGTCCGGCGACGGCGCAGCTGACGCTGGAAGGGAAACTGACGATGATGGAAAAATATATCGGCAAAAAGGTGATTGATGCCGTGGTGGTTGGCCCCGCTGTCGATACCCGTAAGGTAACCGACAGAGTGGTTATTCAGGAACCGCTGGAAGCCGCGGATATTAAATATCGCCACGACCGCCAGCTGCTACATATTGCCATTGAACATGCGATTCAGGCGATTAAGTCCGCCTGAAGGCGTTACCCTCGCCCCCGCTGCGCAACTTCAGATAATCCTCCGGGGCGGAACAGCTGCCGCCCACTCCTGCTCTGAGGATGCTTTACCCCCCACGCCTCTTTTAAGAAGCGGCGATAAACAGCTCGCGTACCTGATGAAGCTGGTCACGCACGTTAGCCGCTTCTTCAAACTCCAGGTTCTGCGCATGCTCCTGCATCCGCGCCTCCAGCTCGTGGATTTTCTTCTGTAGCCCTTTCGGCGAGAGATCCAGGTAAGGGGTGTCATCTTCCACAATAGCGCGTTGCGACTTGCCGCGACCTTTGGTTTTGTTCTTGTTGATCCCCTGCCCCAGCTCAAGAATATCGGCAATTTTCTTGTTCAGGCCCTGCGGTACAATGCCGTTCTCCTCGTTATAGATCTGCTGCTTCTCACGACGGCGCTCGGTTTCACTGATGGCCCGCGCCATAGAGGGGGTAATTTTATCACCGTAGAGGATTGCCTTACCGTTAAGGTTACGCGCCGCGCGTCCGATAGTCTGGATCAACGAGCGTTCTGAACGCAGGAAGCCCTCTTTGTCGGCATCCAGGATGGCAACCAGCGAGACTTCTGGCATATCCAGCCCTTCCCGTAACAGGTTGATCCCTACCAGCACATCAAATTTCCCCAGACGCAGGTCACGGATGATTTCGACGCGCTCCACGGTATCAATGTCAGAGTGCAGGTAACGTACCCGCTCACCATGCTCTTCCAGATACTCGGTGAGATCTTCTGCCATTCGCTTGGTCAGCACCGTCACCAGCACGCGCTCGTTGATGGCGACACGCTTACGGATCTCCGACAGCAGATCGTCGACCTGCGTCCCCACCGGGCGCACTTCAATCAGCGGATCAAGCAGGCCGGTAGGACGGACGACCTGATCGATCACCTCACCGCCCGACTTCTCCAGCTCGTAGTTGCCCGGCGTGGCGGAGACATAAATGGTTTGCGGTGCCAGTCCTTCAAACTCCTCAAACTTCATCGGACGGTTGTCCAGCGCCGAGGGCAGGCGGAAACCATACTCTACCAGCGTCTCTTTACGCGCGCGGTCACCGCGGTACATGCCGCCAATTTGCGGGATAGTAACGTGAGATTCGTCAATCACCAGCAGGCCATCTGCGGGCAGATAATCGAAGAGCGTAGGCGGCGCTTCGCCCGGCCCTCGGCCGGAAAGATAGCGCGAGTAGTTTTCAATGCCCGAGCAGTAACCCAGCTCATTCATCATCTCCAGATCAAACTGGGTGCGCTGGGAAATGCGCTGCTCTTCCAGCAGTTTATTATTCTCCAGTAAGGTTTTACGCCGATCGGCCAGTTCCACCTTGATCTCTTCCATCGCCTGGAGAATACGCTCACGCGGCGTAACGTAGTGGGTTTTGGGATAGATGGTGTAACGCGGAATCACAGAGCTAATCTGCCCGGTTAACGGGTCAAAAATCGACAGCCGCTCCACCTCTTCATCAAACAGCTCCACGCGCAGCGCATAGTCATCTGACTCTGCCGGGAAGATATCAATGACCTCACCGCGCACGCGGAAGGTGCCGCGCTGAAATGCCTGATCGTTGCGGGTGTACTGCAACTCCGAGAGCCTGCGAAGGATAGCGCGCTGGTCGATAACCATGCCCCTGGTCAGGTGCAGCATCATTTTCAGATAGAGATCGGGATCGCCCAGACCATAAATGGCCGAGACTGACGCCACCACAATCACATCCCGCCTTTCCAGCAGCGCTTTGGTGGCGGAGAGACGCATCTGCTCAATATGCTCATTTACTGAGGCATCTTTCTCGATAAAAGTATCTGAGCTGGGTACGTAGGCTTCAGGCTGATAGTAATCGTAATAGGAGACGAAATATTCCACCGCGTTGTCCGGGAAGAACTCTTTCATCTCGCCGTAGAGCTGCGCGGCCAGCGTTTTGTTGGGCGCCAGCACCATGGTTGGACGATTGAGATCGGCTATCACGTTGGCGACGGTAAAGGTTTTTCCGGAGCCGGTTACCCCGAGCAGCGTCTGATGCGCCAGCCCATCTTCCAGCCCCTCTTCCAGGCGACGGATCGCCTCGGGCTGGTCGCCAGCGGGTTTGAAATCGGAGTTGAGTTTAAAGACTTTGCTCATTGAATGGCTACCTGGTGATGAAGTGCAAACCTAATTTTACTCTGCCACACCGATTTTACCAGCAAAAAAGACTGGATATAATCACAGTTATTTTGCAAGATGAAGAAGCGAGTGGAGCAGCGGTGCCGTCAGGGTATAGCCCAGCGTTACTTCTGCTACAGCCTGGCAGGGTTATCCCCAAGAGGGTAGTAACTTTAACAATTGTCAAGCTTCACTGACAAAATGCAGGCGCCATTATATCGGCGGAGTTTATGCGGCTTGATTTTAAATAACTGATTGATTTCACTTGTTTTATCCCCAAAGACGAGTTTCGCATCACTTCGTGCTCAACCCGCGCCCGCTCTCGCCTGGCGTAAGTTTTCAGACGTTCATGCACATGGTTATCCACAGGAATGGTGGATAACTGATTTCAGCGCCCGCCCCGTCTGCTGTGTATAAATCGTTACCTCCCTGCCGCGGCCCCCACAAATATTTTTTTTGCATTATTTTCGCCTGTGGCTTCAGGATTGGGGCCAGCCAAGAGCATAGATCCCTGATTGCCGCCACCCTTTTCTCAGCGATTTTTTCACTTTGATGACAGCCCCCGATAGCCTCTGAGACAGGCGGTTGCACCAGGAATGATTCTTACTCAGCACCGAGTGAGTGCAGCAGAATATTACCTGGAGCAATTATTTAACGTTTATTACCAATCACGGGCGCTGATTATCAGCTTCCCTGCTGTTTTCCCCGCTTTAAGCCAGGTTGGCCTGTCAATTGCAAGATCCACGGTAACCGCCTCACGCTTTCTTAACACCAGAGCGAGAAGCCCGAAGCCGCAGGCGTTTCGCTGGAAACGTTGACGACTGTTTGCCACACGACGCAGAGCGGATGCAACCAGGTGCGATCGAAAACTGTCTGGAGGAGAGTGTCAGATGCTCAGCTTACGTTCAATCAACCAATTTTATGGTCAGAATCACATCTTGTGGGATGTTGATCTGGATCTAGCCCCCGGCACCTGTACCGGGGTTCTGGGGCGGCCTGGCATGGGGAAAACCACGCTGGTCAACTGCATCATGGGTCATCTGCCCATTAACAGCGGGTCGATGATCTGGCAGGAGGCGAATCTTCCTCCCAAGGATCTGCTGCTGCAACCAATGGAACAGCGCGCCGCGCTGGGCATTGGCTACGTGCCGCAGGGGCGGCAAATCTTCTCCCAGCTCAGCGTGGAGGAGAATTTACAGATCGCCTTGCTGGCCGGTGCCGGACTGGCGTGCCACAAAGCGATTCCGCAAATGGTGTATGACCTGTTTCCGGCGCTCTACTCTTTGCGACATCAGCGCAGCGGGGAGCTACAGATGGACCAGCAGCAGCAGTTAGCACTTGCCAGGGCGCTGGTGTTACAGCCGAAGCTGTTGATTCTGGATGAGCCAACCGAGGGCATGTCGCCGTGGCTGGAAGAGGAGATGGGCAACCTGATCCACCGGCTGAACCATGATTTCGGGCTGACGATTTTGCTGCTTGAACAGCGTATCTCTTTTATCCGCAAGGTCGCGGATTACTTTTTGCTGTTGCATCGCGGGCGCAATGTGGCCCATGGCAAAGTCGCTCAGCTGAATGAGAGCATGGTAAACACCTGGCTTAGGGTATCCTGATAGTCAGAATGAGCGATTCCGGGGCTGTCTCCCCGGAATCAGCATGGCTGAACGGTAATTACTGCGGTAAACGCAGATAGTGCCCCAGATGATCAAACTCATCGGCGTGAGTCAGCCAGGGGATCTCTCCCAGCAGCGGCGCAGGTAAACGCTGTTTTAACGTCGCCAGATACTCCTGGTGCCGTTTTCCCGCAGGCTGGATCCCATTGGCTATCCAGCCTGCCAGACGCAGGCCACTGGCTTGTATCGCCTGTGCCGTTAACAGGGCATGATTGATACAGCCTAACTTCACCCCAACCACCAGCACCACCGGCAGCTGTTCCTGCTGCACCCAGTCGGCAAACGTCGTGGTGGCAGAGAGCGGTGTGAACCAGCCTCCGGCGCCTTCAGTAAGCACCCAGTCTGCCTGTTGTGTTATGGCGGCCAGACCAGCCGAGAGACGTTCAAAGGTGATGGGTCTGCCCTCTTCTTCACTGACAATATGCGGCGAGGTAGGCTCTTCAAAAGCCAGCGGGTTGATGAGGTCATAAGGTAGCGCCGGCACGCTGTTTTTTTGCAGCGCCAGCGCATCGCTGTTACGCAAGCCTTCCGGCGTAACGTCACAGCCTGACGCCACCGGTTTGTAGCCCACGCTACAAAAACCAGCCGCTCTGGCAGCCTGGAGCAGTGCGGTACTGGCTACCGTCTTGCCCACTTCCGTATCCGTTCCGGTGATAAACCAGCGTTCACTCACGATCCATTACTCCATACACCAGGTGATAGCTGAGCAGATAGCCCCGGCTGTCGCGCGGCCAGCTCTGCTCAAGCTGTTGAAAATGCCCTCTGCTCAGGCCGCCTTCACGCCTGCCGCCATGCAGATGCGTGGCACCAATCCCCTTAAGCGAACGCAGGGCGCTGAGCACATCGGCAAAGGCCAGAGTCAGGGTCTCTTGCTTCAGCCTCAGCGGCAGCTTGTCTCCGGCCAGCGCAATAGCTTCAACCGGCAGAAAGTGATTAACAGGCGCCGCGAGATCCAGCGGTTGCCAGGCTGTTGTCAGCTCGCTTAAAGAGCCAGCCGACAGCGTTGAAAACAGCACCTGACCGCCGGGAAGCGTCACCCGGTAAAGCTCCGTCAGGGCCAGCCGTAAATCACTGCACCATTGCACCGCCAGATTGCTCCAGCAGAGATCAAACTCAGGGGCAGTGAACGGCAGCGCTTCAATATCCCCTCTCTGATAGCAATCCGCCGTGTGCAGTGAGCGCGCCTGTTCCAGCATTTCTGCTGATAAATCAAGGGCTGTGACCGCATTGCCCGCCTCGCGCCAGCGCTTACTGAACCAGCCAGGACCCGATCCGGCATCAAGTACGCGCTGCCCCTGCTGTTTACGGGCGAAGCCAGCCAGCTTCTCTCCGCAAAGACGCTGCAATTCAGCATGCTGGTTATAGGTGTGTGCGGCGCGGCCAAACGCCCTGGCCACCGCCTGTTTGTTAACCCTTTGCATGATGTAGTCCCTCCAGCAGGCGCTCTATATCTTCCGGCTGATGTGCAGCGCTGAGCGTGATGCGCAGCCTGGCGGTGCCGGGAGGAACGGTAGGCGGACGAATAGCAGTGACCCAACAGCCCTGCTGACGAAGCGTTTCTGCCAGCGCCAGCGCCTGATATTCATCGCCCACAATCATCGGCTGGATAGCCGTGCAGGAAGGCAGCAAAGCAAGCCCGCGCTCGGTGGCTCCCTTACGGAAAAGCGCAATGTTGTGATGCAGACGCAGACGTAGTTCATCACCCTGCTGAACAGCGGTCAGCGAGGCGTGAAGCGCGCAAACCTGGGCGGGAGGCATGGCGGTGCTGTAGATCAGATGGCGGGCAAACTGCAACAGATAATCTGCCGTATCGTCATCGCAAAGAACGGCCGCACCGCTCAGGCCGAACGCTTTGCCAAAGGTCACCACCAACAGCTCAGGTTTTACCTGTTGCTGCCAGCAGCTACCGCGCCCCTGCTCGCCGACGGTGCCGATGCCGTGCGCATCATCCACCATCAGCCAGCTGCCGTGGCGCTCAGAGAGCCTGTGCAGCTCCGCCAGCGGCGCGCTGTCACCGTCCATGCTGAAGACTCCCTCTGTCACTATCAGGGTTTCCCCTTCCGTCCCGCTTTCCAGCAGCTTGCTTAACGAGGCGGGCTGATTGTGGGTAAAACGACGCAGCGTGGCGGGGCTTAGCGAAGCGGCTTCAAGCAGGGAGGCATGGGCAAGCTTATCGGCAAAAATACGATCCTTTTTGCTCAACATCGCCGCAATAACCGCCTGATTTGCCGCAAAACCGGAGATAAACAGCAGCGCACGGGAATAGCCGAGCCATGCAGCCAGCCGCTGTTCAAACTCCGCCTGAACGGCATGATAGCCGGTCACATGCCCTGAACCGCCCGCGCCCACCCCATAACATTCAGCGCCCTGCTGCCAGGCGTGTTTGATGGCGGGATAATGGCTCAGTCCAAGATAATCATTGGCGGAGAAGTTAAGATAGCGCTTACCGTCGATTTGCAGCGTTCGCGCATCGCTTTGCTGATTCACTCTGCGTTGGCGAAACTGCCCTTTTTCCCGGCGCGCATCCAGCGCCAGGCTCAGTCTTTGCTGCCAGCTCATTCACAGAGCCGCGTTGTAGAATTGTTCGGTATCGGCATTCAGTAACTGACCGGCCAGCGCCTGCTGCTGCTCGTTATCACCCGCCTCGGTGGTGGTATGGCGCGGGTTCAGTCCCAGTTTGCGGAAGAGCTGCAAGTCTTTGTCTTCTTCCGGATTTGGCGTGGTCAGCAGCTTGCAGCCGTAGAAGATCGAGTTGGCGCCGGCCATAAAGCACATCGCCTGCGTCTGCTCACTCATCTGTTCGCGTCCGGCAGAGAGACGGACGTGCGAGGAAGGCATCATGATGCGCGCCACGGCGATGGTGCGGATAAAGTCGAACGGATCGACATCATCGTTATCGGCCAGCGGCGTGCCTTTGACCTTAACTAACATGTTGATCGGCACACTCTCCGGCGGCACAGGAAGGTTAGCCAGCTGGACCAGCAGCCCGGCGCGATCGTTAACGCTCTCGCCCAGGCCAACAATGCCCCCTGAACAGACTTTGATCCCGGCATCGCGCACTTTTCCCAGCGTATCCAGGCGCTCCTGGTAGCTACGGGTGGTAATGATGTTGCCGTAAAATTCCGGGGAGGTGTCGAGGTTATGGTTGTAGTAATCCAGCCCGGCATGCGCCAGACGCTGGGCCTGATCGTCGCTGAGCGTCCCCAGCGTCATGCAGGTTTCCAGCCCCATTTCACGCACCCCTTTTACCATCTGCTCCAGGTACGGCATATCGCGCTCGTGCGGGTTTTTCCAGGCCGCACCCATGCAGAAGCGATCTGAACCTGCGGCTTTAGCCTTGCGTGCCGAACTCAGCACCTCCTCGACTTCCATCAGCCGCTCGGAAGCCAGCCCGGTTTTGTAGCGTGAACTCTGCGGGCAATATTTGCAGTCTTCCGGGCAGGCGCCGGTTTTGATCGAGAGCAGCGTGCTGACCTGCACCTGACGGGGATCAAAATGTTGGCGGTGAACCTGCTGCGCTTCAAACATCAGCTCTAAAAACGGCTTATCAAAAAGGGCCTGCGCCTGAGAAATAGTCCAACGAGTTGCCATTGCTTGCTCCAAAAAAATGCTGTGGTGATCCGGCTCTGCCTGGTTATACTTGTAAACTAATTTTTTTTAATTTGGTTTACAAGTTATTTATGACCCCTGCCGATCTCGCTTTTGACCGTGACCATATCTGGCACCCTTACACCTCCATGAGCCAGCCGCTGCCGGTCTATCCCGTGGTGGCGGCCCATCAGACCGATCTGCATCTGACCGATGGCCGTAAGCTGATTGATGGCATGTCCTCCTGGTGGGCAGCGATCCACGGTTACAACCATCCTCGTCTTAACCAGGCGATGAGGGCGCAGATTGAGCAGATGTCCCACGTGATGTTTGGCGGCATCACTCATCCTTCCGCCGTGGCGCTGTGCCGCCAACTGGTTGAGATGACGCCTGCCGGGCTGGAGACGGTTTTCCTGGCCGACTCCGGTTCGGTAGCGGTTGAAGTTTCGCTGAAAATGGCGCTGCAATACTGGCAGGCGAGAGGCGAGCGCCGTCAGCGCTTTCTCACGCTGCGCAACGGTTATCATGGCGATACCTTTGCGGCGATGTCGGTCTGCGATCCGCAAAACTCCATGCACAGCTTGTATCAGGGCTATCTGCCTTCCCATCTGTTTGCGGTCGCGCCAGCCTGTGGCTTTGATGATGAGTGGCAGGATCGCGATACGGATGACTTTGAACGGCTGATCCGCCTGCATGCAGGGGAACTGGCAGCCGTGATCCTGGAGCCGATTGTGCAGGGCGCAGGCGGGATGCGGTTTTACCATCCGCGCTATCTGCAACGCGTCCGGGAATTATGCGATCGCCACAATGTGCTGCTGATAGCCGATGAAATCGCCACGGGCTTTGGCCGCACCGGCAAACTCTTTGCCTGTGAGCATGCGGGTATTTCGCCCGATATCCTCTGCGTTGGCAAAGCACTGACAGGCGGTACCATGACGCTTTCAGCGACGCTGACCACCCGCGAAGTCGCCAATACCATCAGCAATGGCGAGGCGGGCTGCTTTATGCACGGCCCGACGTTTATGGGCAATCCGCTGGCCTGCGCCGTTGCCAGCGAAAGCCTGGCAATCTTGCAGGAGAATCGGTGGCAGCAGCAGGTTTCCACTATCGGGACGCAGCTCAAGGCCGCCCTGCTGCCGTTGCAGGCGATGCCGGAAGTGGCGCACGCACGCGTGCTCGGCACCATTGGCGTGATTGAAACACACCGGCCAGTGAATATGGCAGCCCTTCAGGCCTTCTTTGTTGAGCGCGGCGTCTGGATCCGCCCCTTCGGCAAACTTATCTATCTGATGCCGCCTTATATCATTAAACCGGCAGCGCTGAAGCAGCTCACAGATGCCATTGCCGCAGCGCTGGAGCGCCCTGAACTGTTTCTGCACGCTTAACCTTTTCAACCCTTCCGGTCGCTCTTCTGGCCGGAGGGGATCTCCCTCGCAGAGCCTGATTTTCTCCATGCTGCGAAGTGCTATAAAGCAGCGAGAGCCCTGATGCACTACGCTTTTACGGTGCTAAACCGTAAAGGAGATCATTTATGCCGCAAGATAAACAGACAAATCGCCGGATTGTACTGGCCTCGCGCCCGCATGGTGCGCCAACTGAAGCCAATTTTCGTCTTGAATCAGAGCATGTTCCCGTACCCGGGCAGGGCGAAGTTTTACTGCGCACCGTCTGGCTGTCGCTGGACCCTTATATGCGCGGACGCATGAGCGATGCCCCCTCCTATGTTCCACCGATTGCCGTGAATGACGTGATGGGCGCGGGTACGGTGGCCGTGGTTGAGCAGTCCAATAATGAGGATTACGCTCCCGGCGACTGGGTGGTCAGCCAGAGCGGCTGGCAGGACTTTGCCCTTTCCGATGGCAAAGATCTCTTTAAACTCACCGGGCCGGTGTTAAAGCACCCTTCCTGGGCGCTGGGCATGCTTGGTATGACCGGATTCACCGCTTATATGGGCCTGCTGGATATCGGTAATCCACAGCCAGGTGAAACCGTGGTGGTTGCCGCCGCTACCGGTGCCGTAGGATCGATGGTCGGTCAGATTGCCAAACTCAAAGGCTGTTATGTGGTAGGGATAGCCGGGGGTGAAGAGAAATGCCGCTATGCCGAAGAGGTATTAGGCTTTGATCGCTGTCTCGATCACCGTTCTGACGATCTGGCCGAATCCCTTAAGCGCTATTGCCGTGACGGGATTGACGTCTATTTCGAAAGCGTTGGCGGAAAAGTTTTCAACGCCGTTCTGCCGCTGATGAACAGTAAAGGCCGCATTCCGGTCTGCGGGCTGATTGCAGATTACAACAGTACGGAAGCCGCAACCGGGCCAGACAGGCTGCCGCAGTTCCAGAGTGCGATATTACGTAAACGCCTGCGTGTGCAAGGTTTTATTATCACACAGGATTATGGTCACCGTTTTGAAGAGTTCTTCAGCCAGATGAGCCAGTGGGTGGAGCAGGAGCGCTTCGTCTTTCGGGAGGATGTGGTGGACGGACTGGATAATGCGCCGGAAACCTTTATCGGCATGCTGGAGGGAAATAACTTCGGCAAGGTACTGATTCGGGTTGCGGGCGATAAACCCTGAAGGAGCCCTGGAAATGAAACTGTTAATGGTATTAACCTCGCACGATCGTCTGGGCGAGACCGGTAAGAAAACGGGGTTCTGGCTGGAAGAGTTTGCCGCCCCTTATTATGTGTTCCGCGATGCGGGCATCAACGTGGTGCTCGCTTCTCCGGCTGGCGGCCATCCGCCGCTGGACCCGAAAAGCGAAGAGCCGGACGCGCAAACGTCTGACACAGCGCGTTTCCGTCAGGATATTGCGGCTCAGCAGGCCTTAGCCAATACGCAGCAGCTTGAGAATATCGACAGTACCCATTTCGATGCGGTGTTCTATCCCGGCGGACACGGGCCGCTGTGGGACCTGGCCGTGGAGCGCGTCAGCATCGACCTGATTGAAAACTTCTATGCCAACGGCAAGCCGGTTGGCGCAGTTTGTCATGCGCCGGGCGTGCTTCGGCACGTGAAAAAGCCAGACGGCACGCCATTGGTGGCAGGCAAGCGTGTCACCGGTTTCAGCAACACGGAAGAGGAAGCCGTTGGCCTGACGAATGTGGTACCTTTTCTGGTTGAGGATGTCCTTAAATCGCTGGGTGCCAACTATGAAAAAACCAGTGACTGGGGCGTGTATACGCTGACGGATGGTCATCTGGTCACCGGTCAGAATCCCGCATCCTCAGCCGCCGCAGCCGAAGAGCTGTTGAAACTGCTTCACCGATAACACCAGGAGGTGGAATGAAACTGTTTAGCCCGAATTTTAACGATGGCGATAAACTCCCGGAGCGCCATGTTTTTAACGGCATGGGTTATCAGGGTGATAACCTCTCCCCGCATCTGGCGTGGGATGATGTGCCGCCGGGCACGAAAAGCTTTGTTGTGACCTGCTACGATCCGGATGCGCCTACCGGCTCGGGCTGGTGGCACTGGGGAGTAGCTAATTTACCGGCTGAAACCCGCGTACTTCCGCTGGGAGCAGGTTCCGGCGTAGCTGATTTGCCTGTCGGCGCGGTACAAACGCGTACGGACTTTGGCAGCAGCGGCTACGGCGGCGCGGCACCGCCGAAAGGCGAAAGCCACCGTTATATCTTCACTGTGTATGCCATTGATGTGGACGCACTGGAAGTGGATGAGAATTCCAGCGGCGCTTACCTTGGCTTTAACGTGCATTTCCATCAGTTAGGCAGCGCCTCAATAACGGCGATCTACAGCTGACTTAAACGCTGACGGGCGTAACGGCGCGCAGGGAAGCAAGGCATTTCCCGCTGTTGCGACCTAAGCTTAGTGAACGTTGAATAAATTAAGGGGCGAATTTTCGCCCCTTTTCTTTTGCTGGCTGGTTACAGCTGTGTGATAACCACCCACATAGGCCCCTGCCCTACGGCGTAACGCGCCAGCGGTTGCAGTAACCCGCGATCTTCACCAATTTTGTACACTTCAATGTGATGCGATTTCTGCCCCGCCGCGACAACATAACGGCCGGTATTGTCGATATTAAATCCGCGCGGCTGCGTTTCGGTAGGCTGATGACCTTCCACAGCCAGCATTGCACCATCTTCACTCACGCTGAACACGGTCAGAATACTGGCGGTGCGGTCACAGCTGTAAAGGAAGCGGCCATCGGGCGTCAGATGGATATCCGCTGCCCAGCGCGTTTCACTAAAGTCAGAGGGCATCATATCCAGGCTCTGAACCCGTTCAACTTCGCCATGCGCATTATTTAAATTCCACACGTCCACGGTGCTGTCCAGCTCGTTAATGCAGTAGGCATATTGCTGATTAGGGTGGAACACCATATGACGCGGGCCTGCACCGGCCACGGTAGTGACCTGCGCCTGTTTGTGCGGTGCCAGTTGGCCGTTTTCCTGCAAATCAAACAGGCAGATGCGGTCCTGCTTCAGGGCCGGAACAAACAGCGTCTGGTTGATGAGGTCGATATTGGCGGAGTGGCAGCCATCCATGCCAGCAATGACCTGCTGCGGCTCGCCCGGCAGACCGTCGGCACCAATGGGGCTGACGCTGACGCAGGCATCGTTATAAGAGCCGACAAAGATAAAGCGGCCCTGACGATCGGTAGAGATGTGCGTCGGGCTGCCCGGCAGCGAAGCGTGACCAGCTTCGGTGAGCTTACCTTCGCCATCAATCTGATAAGCCACTACGCGGAAGTCCGGACGTACGCCCACGTAGAGAAAACGTTTGTCGGGACTGACAACCATCGGCTGCACCTGGCCCGGCGCATCCACCACCTGCAACAGGGTCAGGGCGCCATCATCGGCTAACTGCCAGGCGTGGATCTGCTGGCTCTCCGGACTGGCGGTATAAACGACTTGTTTCATGAATTCTCCTTTTACTGGGTAAGCTGGCCTGTGGCAAAGCGTAGCGTGTTTTTCCCTCTCCTGGGGGGAGTTTTGTGGCGTCTGGTTTTGTTAACCTCGTCACAGGGTGTACACTCACTGGCTCTTGTTTAGCCACATCCGGAACTGTTTATGAGTTATCGCATCATTGCCCTGGACCTGGACGGCACCCTGTTAACGCCGCAAAAAACCATTCTTCCTGAGTCGCTGGAAGCGCTGAAGAAAGCTCAGCAGGCGGGCATCAAGGTGGCCATCGTCACCGGTCGTCATCATGTCGCTATCCATCCTTTTTATCAGGCGCTGGCGTTAGATACACCTGCAATCTGCTGTAACGGCACCTACTTGTATGATTATCAAGCAAAAAAGGTCATACAGTCCGATCCGCTGCCGAAAGACCAGGCGCTGCGGGTGGTTGAAATGCTGGAGGAAGCGGCAATCCACGGTCTGCTCTATGTTGATAACGCCATGCTCTACCAGACCGAAACCGGCCATGTCACGCGCACCATTAACTGGGGCTTGTCTCTGCCAGAGCATCAGCGTCCGGTGTTCAATAAAGTCGACAGCCTGGCCCAGGCCGCCAGAGATGCGGAGTCGATCTGGAAGTTTGCCCTCTCTCATCCTGACACGCGTGCGTTGCAGCAGTTTGCCGAGCGCGTTGAGCAAGAGATGGGTCTGGCGTGCGAATGGTCATGGCACGACCAGGTCGATATTGCCAAAGCGGGTAACAGCAAGGGCAAACGCCTGGCGCAATGGGTAGCCTCAGAAGGTTATCAGATGAGCGACGTGCTGGCCTTTGGCGATAACTACAACGACCTCAGCATGCTGGAAACGGTAGGCCTTGGCGTGGCGATGGGCAATGCCGATGAGGCAATCAAAGCCCGTGCAGGCCGGGTGATCGGCACCAACCTTGAGCCCGGTATTGCGGAAACTATCTACCGCGAAGTGCTGTAAACAGAGCGGCAGTATCGCGGCGCACGGGCAGCTGTAATCAAGCCTCTATCTTGTGCCGCTGTAAGACGAGGCAATAATCGACACGCTTTTGATCTGGGCATAGAGCCACATGCCCGGTTTAATCATCAGTTCATCGCGCGCCCAGGGCGTGATACGCGCCCACAGCTCGCTTTGCCCCACCATCAGCTTCACCTCTATCTGATCGTCAATCTCCAGCAGTTCCGCGACCTGAGCAGGTACCACGTTGCGAATGCTGCTGTTTACCGGCGGCTGAAGAACCAGCGAGACATCAGCGGACTGAATGCGCAGGCGCAGCGGCGTTCTTGGCGGGGCATCTACCCGGCTGACCCAGATATGCTGATCCCCCAGCGAAAGCGCCGTCATCGCATAGTGCGGATGGTGCTCAAGTACCTGAACCCGCATTACGCTGCTTTGATCTGCCCGTGGCAGCCAGGGGCGCATGGCACTGCTGGCCCACACTTTTTCAATCGTGCCCAATGCTTTCACGCTGCCGTTGTCCAGCACCAGCACGTTGTCCGCCAGCTGAAGAATTTCATCCAGGCTGTGGCTGACATAGAGAATGGGCACATCAACGGTTTTTGCCAGCTTTTGCAGGTAAGGCAGCAGTTCACGCTTCCGGGGCAGATCCAGCGAGGCGAGCGGCTCGTCCATCAGCAGGATTTCAGGTGCCGTCAGCAATGCGCGCCCAATCGCCACGCGCTGCTTTTCACCGCCCGATAACGAGGCGGGAAAACGCGTTAACAGCGCTTCGATGCCCAGCAATTTCACCAGCATCTCAAATTCGGAACGCATGCTTTTTGCCATGCCATATTCAAGATTACCGCGAACGCGATAATGCGGAAACAGCCGCGCATCCTGAAAAACATAGCCGACACGGCGCTTTTCCGGCGGCAGATAAACGCCGTTTTCCGCATCGCTCAGCACCCGACCGTTAAGCCTGATACTCCCCTGCTGCGGTGTTGTCAGTCCGCCAATAGCATTAATCAGCGAGGTCTTACCCGCGCCGGAAACGCCAAAAATTGCGGTGATACCTTTGGCGGGAAGCTGTGCATTCAGGGTCAGCGTATGGTCGCCAAGCTGCTGCGTAAAATGAAGTTCCAGCATTATAACCCCAGCCGTTTCCGGCCCCAGCGGGCCAGCCATTCAGAGATCAACAGTGAACAGAGCGCCAGTAGAATGGCAATCACACAGAGGCGCGCCGCTGCGCCTTCCGCACCGGGCGTTTCAATCAGAGTGTACATTGCAGAGGGCAGCGTCCGGGTTTCACCCGGTATATTGGAGACGAAGGTAATGGTTGCGCCAAATTCACCCAGCGAGCGGGCGAAGGCGAGCACGGTTCCGGCAATAATGCCGGGCAGCGTCAGCGGCAGCGTGATGGTAAAGAAGACTCGCCAGCGTCCCGCGCCCAGCGTGCGGGCAGCCAGTTCCAGCTTGCTGTCGACGCCCTCCAGCGCCAGCCGTATCGCTCTGACCATCAGCGGGAAAGCAATGACCGCTGAGGCAAGCGCCGCCCCGCGCCAGCTAAAGGCGAAGGTGAAACCAAACCACTCATACAGATATTCACCAATAAAACCGCGACGGCCAAAACTGGTCAGCAACAGATAGCCCACCACCACCGGCGGCAGCACCAGCGGCAGGTGGATCACACTGTCCAGCAAAGTTTTGCCGGGAAAACGGCAGCGGACTAATACCCAGGCCATCAGTATCCCAAAGGGCAAACTAAAGAGAACCGCCACCGAGGCAACTTTCAGGCTCAACGCTACCGCCTGCCATTCTGGGTCACTGAGGATCATGATTCAGGCGTAAATCCATATCGTTTGAATATAGCCGCCGCTTCCGGCCCTTTCAGATAGTTATAGAAGGCGGTGACGGTGGCAGAATTATGATCTTTCACCATCGCCATCGGGTATTCAACCGGCTTGTGGCTCTTCTCCGGGAAGGTGCCCACCACCGTGACTTTTTTACTGGCAATGGCATCAGAGCCATAAACGATGCCATAAGGCGCTTCGTTACGCTCTACCAGCGCCAGAGCGACGCGTACGCTGTTTCCCGGCGCGAGCTGAGAGGAGAGGCTATCCCAGGCACCCAGCTTCTGTAACGCTTCTCTGGCATAGATGCCGGCCGGAACGTGGTCGGGATCGCCCACCGACAAACGCTGCCCTTTCAGCAGGCTTTTCCAGTCAGTACTTGCAGAGATTGCCACCGGCTGCGGCTTGCTTTCCGTTGGCGCTACCAGCACCAGTTCGTTGCCTAGCAGAGTAAAACGGCTGGCTTCGTCGATAGTTTTTTTCTGTACGGCGTAATCCATCCACTGCTGATCCGCAGAGATAAACAGATCGGCTGGCGCGCCCTGCTCTATCTGACGAGCCAGCGTAGAGGAGGAAGCGAAGGAAGAGACAATCTTCACCTCTTTGCCTTGCTGATACTGGTCGGCAATTTCCTGTAGGGCATTAGTCAGTGAGGCCGCAGCAAACACGGTTATGTTTTCTGCGGCCGTCGCCTGCCCCGCCAGGCTGCAAAGCGTAGCAGCCACAATGACATGACGTAATTGTACAGACATGGTCTTCTCCAAGGGTCGTTATGTAAATTGTAATATAACGATTTTACTTACCCTGTCATGAAGTTTATCGGCACCAGGCGGGAAAAAGTTAAGCGGGGAGGAAAAAAACGTACGCCCGGCTAAGGCCGGGCGTATCAGAAGAGATTACTGACGGGTTTTTGCTGGCTGCTCTTTCGAATGACCAATTTTGGAGATCACGTTGAACACTTCACCCAGACCGTAAATCAGGCCGAGGATAATTGCCATCACCACAGGAACCATCAGGATAGCTTCACCCAGACCAATAAGTAATTCCACCACAGGAGCCTCCATTGATGAATTGGAAAAAAACCATTGTATCTACAGCGGAAAAAAGTGCACTGCCCTTTTTGTGCGTTTTACCTGTTTTTACGCCCGGCAGGCACAAAGGTGTACACTTCCCCCTTTCTTATTCTTGCCGGAGCGAGCGCCACTATGCAGGCTGAACTTTCCCTGATCCTGAAACTGCAACAGCGCCTGTTTGCAGACCCAAGACGTATCGAACTGCTTAAGCAGGTGCAGCAGACTGGCTCTATCAGCCAGGGGGCCAAACTGGCCGGTATCAGCTATAAAAGCGCCTGGGATGCGATTAACGAAATGAACACTCTGGCGGACCGTACCCTGGTCGAACGGGCAACCGGCGGCAAAGGCGGCGGCGGTGCTCAGGTGACATCCTATGGCGAGCGTCTGATCCAGCTGTTTGCTCTGCTGGAACAAATTCAGCAAAAAGCCTTTGATGTGCTTCAGGATGATGTCCCGCTGGGGAGTTTGCTGGGGGCGATTGCCCGCTTTTCCCTGCAAACCAGCGCGCGTAATCAGCTCTTTGGCACCGTTAGCGAACGCGACGAACAGGCTGTAGTGCAGCATATTGAGGTTTTGCTGGCCGATGGCAGCACCAGGATTAAGGCTGCTGTCACGGAAACCAGCGCTAACCGACTGGCGCTGACCAGCGGCAAAGAGGTGCTGGTGCTAATCAAAGCGCCGTGGATTGATGTCACCTGCCACTCTTCACAGGCGGAGAATCAGCTTGGCGGCACCGTCAGCCACATCGAAAAAGGCGAGGCGCAGAGTGAAGTGCTGATCGCCCTTCCCGGCGGCGAAACGCTTTGTGCCACCCTGGCCAATGAGCGGGTCAGTGAACAACAGCTTCAGCCCGGCATGGCGGTGACAGCACATTTCAACGCCGATAAAGTCATTATCGCCACGCTGCTCTGAATCTTATCCTGTGATTTGACAACCAGGGCGTCAGGGTTTAATAGTTTCGGTTACAGTGCAAAAAATGGAATGAAAAATGTCAACGTTGCATATTTCGCAAGGCACGTTTCACCTTAGCGATACCCGAACCCTGACCCTTGATGCCTTAACGCTTCAGGCTGGCGAAAGCTGGGCTTTTGTCGGCGCGAACGGTAGCGGTAAATCCTCTCTTGCTCGCGTACTGGCAGGCGAACTGAAAAACGCCAAAGGCGAGCTGACCAGCAGCTTCGTTCGCCCGGTTCGTCTTTCGCTGGAACAGCTGCAACAGCTGGTTGCGCAGGAGTGGGAACGCAACAATACCGACCTGCTCAGTCCCGGAGAAGAGGATACCGGCCGCACCACCGCCGACATCATTCAGGAAGAGAGGGCCGATCCTGAACGTTGCCAGCAGCTGGCGGCGCTGTTTGGCATTACCCACCTGCTGGATCGTCGCTTTAAATATCTCTCTACCGGCGAAACCCGTAAAACGCTGCTTTGCCAGACGCTGATGGCCCGGCCAGATTTGCTGGTGCTGGATGAACCCTTTGATGGGCTGGATGTTGCCTCACGCGCGAACCTTGCCCAGGTGCTGGCTGAGCTTCATCAGCAGCACTGTACCGTCGTGCTGGTGCTGAACCGGTTTGATGATATCCCCGACTTTATCGGTAACGTTGGCGTGCTGGCTGAATGCACGCTGACGCACGTTGGGCCGCGCGAAGCAATCCTTGCAGAGGCGCTGGTGGCACAGCTGGCGCACAGCGAACAGCTTACCGGCATGACGCTGCCGGAGCCTGACGATGCCTCACTCAAGCCGAAGCTGGCTGCGGATACTCCTCTTATTGTGCTGCGCGATGGGGTGGTCTCCTACAATGATAAGCCTGTCCTCAATCACCTTAACTGGGAAGTGAAGCCGGGCCAGCACTGGCAGATTGTCGGACCGAACGGTGCCGGTAAATCCACGCTGCTGAGTCTGGTGACCGGCGATCATCCGCAGGGTTACAGCAACGATTTAACGCTGTTTGGCCGCCGACGCGGCAGCGGTGAAACCATCTGGGATATCAAACAGCATACAGGCTATGTCAGCAGCAGCCTGCATCTGGATTACCGCGTCAGCAGCAGCGTGCGCAACGTGATCCTCTCCGGCTACTTCGACTCAATCGGCATTTATCAGGCGGTGTCGGACAGGCAGCGGTCGCTGGCAAAGCAGTGGCTGCATCTGTTGGGTATGGAAAAGCTGGCGGAGTCGCCGTTTCATGACCTCTCCTGGGGCCAGCAGCGGCTGGTGCTGATTGCCCGTGCGCTGGTGAAGCATCCGGCGCTGCTGATCCTTGACGAGCCGTTACAGGGGCTGGACCCAATCAACCGCCAGCTGGTGCGTCGCTTTGTTGATGTGCTGATTGCGGAAGGCGAAACGCAACTGCTGTTTGTTTCGCATCATGCAGAAGATGCGCCGCAGTGCATCACGCATCGTCTGACCTTCCTCCCAGACGGCGATAGCTATCGCTACCAGAGTGATGCGCTATCTGAAAAAGCGCACTGAAAAGCGGGCGACCAGCAAACAGCGCTGGCCGCCATTACGCCCTTTTCTGAAAATTCCTTTTCCCGCCCTTGTTACCCTGCCCGCAGATAAAGCGGGCTAAACCCAGTCTGGCCGGACTTTTTTGATGTAACCGCTACCACTAAAATATCGTTCCTGTTATTCAGGCATGGATTTTTTTGCCGTCTTTACTGATAGTTCGGATTATTCAACTTGTGTAAACGATTCCATTTATCCAGACTTGATCACGCTTTATTCTCCCGCGCTGTGCTATTTTTCTTTAAGGCTATCGACGCATAAAGAAGGTTATCAGGACTCAACATGCAAAAATTTAATCCGGTCGATCACCCGCATCGCCGCTATAACCCACTGTCCGATCAGTGGATTTTGGTCTCTCCTCACCGCGCCAAACGCCCGTGGCAGGGCGCGCAGGAAACCGCTTCCCAGGAAATTCTGCCTGCTCACGATCCAGACTGCTTCCTCTGTCCTGGCAATACCCGCGTGACCGGGGATAAAAATCCCGACTACACCAATACCTACGTCTTTACCAACGACTTTGCCGCGCTGATGACCGACACGCCAGACGCGCCGGAAAGCGAAGATATTCTGATGCGCTGTGAAAGCGCCCGCGGCACCAGCCGGGTAATCTGCTTCTCACCCGATCACAGTAAAACGCTGCCGGAGCTGACGCTCTCCAATCTGGAGCAGGTGGTACGCACCTGGCAGGAGCAGACCGCCGATTTGGGGCAGCACTATCCCTGGGTGCAGGTTTTTGAGAACAAAGGCGCGGCGATGGGCTGCTCTAACCCGCATCCGCATGGCCAGGTCTGGGCCAACAGCTTTCTGCCCAACGAAGCCAAACGCGAAGACGATCTGCAACGCGCTTATTTTGAGCAGCACGGTTCGCCAATGCTGGTGGATTACACTGCCCGTGAGCTGAACGACGGCAGTCGTACCGTGGTGGAAACCGAACACTGGCTGGCCGTGGTGCCCTGGTGGGCGGCCTGGCCGTTCGAAACGCTTCTGCTGCCGAAGGCGCAGAGTAAGCGTCTGGTTGATTTAAGTGATGCCCAGCGTAGCGATCTGGCGCTGGCGCTGAAAAAACTCACCAGCCGTTATGACAACCTGTTCCAGTGCTCCTTCCCCTACTCCATGGGCTGGCACGGCGCGCCGTTTAATGGTGAAGCCAACGATCACTGGCAGCTGCACGCCCACTTCTATCCACCGCTGTTGCGTTCCGCCACGGTGCGAAAATTTATGGTGGGCTATGAGATGCTGGCAGAAACCCAGCGCGACTTAACCGCGGAACAGGCAGCTGAACGCCTGCGTTCCGTCAGTGATATTCATTTCCGCGAGACGGGAGCATAACAATGACTTTAAAGACTCTGACTCACCAGATTTTCAGCGACGCATTTGGTTACGCCGCCGACCACACCGTTCAGGCACCTGGCCGCGTCAACCTGATTGGTGAACATACCGATTACAATGACGGTTTTGTTCTTCCCTGCGCTATCGATTATCAGACGGTCATCGCCTGTGCCAGGCGTGACGATCGGCAGGTTCGCGTTATTGCCGCAGATTACGAAAATCAGCAGGATATTTTCTCGCTCGACGACCCCATTGAACCGCTGAAAGATCAGATGTGGGCCAATTATGTGCGCGGCGTGGTTAAACATCTGCTGAAGCGTAACAAGGACTTTGGCGGTGTGGATATGGTTATCGCCGGTGACGTGCCGCAGGGCGCAGGCCTCAGCTCCTCTGCCTCGCTGGAAGTGGCGGTAGGTACCGTATTCCAACAGCTTTATCAGCTGCCGTTAGAGGGCGCTGAGATTGCAGTTAACGGCCAGGAAGCAGAGAACCAGTTCGTCGGCTGTAACTGCGGCATTATGGATCAGCTGATTTCCGCTCTTGGCAAAAAAGATCACGCCATGCTGCTGGACTGCCGCACGCTGAGCACGCGCCCGGTGCCGATGCCAGAAGAGATTGCGGTGGTGATCATCAATACCAACTTCCGTCGTAGTCTGGTCGGTAGCGAGTACAACGTCCGTCGCGAACAGTGTGAAGCTGGCGCTAAATTCTTTGGCCAAACCTCTCTGCGGGACGTGAAGCTTGAGCAGTTCCAGGCACAGGAAGCGAGCCTTGACCCGATAGTGGCGAAACGCGTGCGCCACGTGCTGACCGAGAATGCCCGTACGCTGGAAGCCGCCGACGTGCTGGCAAAAGGCGATCTGGCCCGCATGGCGGTATTGATGGCCGAATCGCACGCTTCAATGCGTGACGATTTTGAGATCACCGTTCCCCCTGTCGATACGCTGGTGGATATCGTTAAAGCGACGCTGGGTGATCGCGGCGGCGTGCGCATGACCGGTGGCGGCTTCGGCGGTTGCGTGGTGGCGCTGATGCCGCTGGATCTGGTTGATGAAGTCAAAGCAGCCGTGGTTGAGCAGTATGAAGCCAAATCGGGCATCAAAGAGACTTTCTATGTCTGCAAAGCATCAGAAGGAGCCGGACTGTGCTGACAGAACAGACTTCTCATGCGCCTGACGGTCAGCCGTGGCACATCACCACCCTGCGCAATGCAGGCGGCATGGTGGTGACGTTTATGGACTGGGGCGCAACCTGGCTCTCCGCGCGCGTACCAATGAAAGATGGCCGCGTCCGTGAAGCGCTGCTGGGCTGCGCCACGCCTTCAGATTATCTGAAACAGACGGCCTATCTTGGCGCAACCGTGGGGCGCTATGCCAACCGTATCGCCAACGCCACCTTCAGCCGGGAAGGCAAAACCTGGCCCCTGGCTGCCAATCAGGGGCCGCATCAGCTGCACGGCGGCCCGCAAGGGTTCCACAACCGTCGCTGGCAGATTGTGCGTCAGGCAGAACAGGAAGTGGAGTATCAGCTGGACTCGCCAGATGGCGATCAGGGCTATCCGGGCAATCTGCTGGTTACCCTGCTCTACCGGCTGGAAGATGACAACACGCTCACCATTCAGTATCACGCCACTACCGATCAGGCCTGTCCGGTCAATCTGACCAATCATGCCTACTTCAACCTTGATGCGCAGCATGGCGATGCACGCGGCCATAAACTCCAGCTGCATGCAGATCGCTATCTGCCCGTTGACAGTGAAGGGATCCCCAATGCTGCGCTTAAAGCGGTAGCAGGCACCAGCTTTGACTTCCGTCAGCCTAAAACGGTGGCAGAAGAGTTCTTGCAGGATGAGGACCAGCGCGCCGTCAAAGGTTATGACCACGCCTTCCTGCTCAACACTCAGGAGGAGACTGAGCCTGCGGCTGAACTCTGGTCTGAGGATGGTCAGTTGCAGCTTACCGTGTTTACCTCCGCGCCTGCGCTGCAATTTTACTCGGGCAATTATCTGCAAGGCACCCCGGCTCGTGAGCAGGGCGTCTATACTGCGTTTCAGGGTATCGCACTGGAGAGCGAGTTTTTGCCTGACTCGCCGAATCACCCGGAGTGGCCGCAGCCAGACTGCTGGCTGAAACCGGGTGAATCGTATCAGTCGGTGACGCGCTACCGCCTGACGGCGGTTTGACTCAGCGCATGAAAAACGCGCATCAGCGTCGTCACAGGCTTACGCGGTGCGCAGATTTCCGTTATGGTAATGGCCTGTAAAATTGCCGCCAGGGTGTGACGCGCAATTTCCGGTTTACCATTATCATAGAAACGTCAGATTATTAAGGAGTTAAGCTATGGCTGTAACTAAGCTGGTTCTGGTACGTCACGGCGAAAGCCAGTGGAATAATGAAAACCGCTTTACCGGTTGGTACGATGTGGATCTTTCCGATAAAGGCCGTACCGAAGCGAAAGCCGCAGGTCAGCTGCTGAAAAAAGAGGGCTTTACCTTCGATTTCGCTTATACCTCCGTGCTGAAACGTGCCATTCATACACTGTGGAACATTCTGGATGAAGTGGATCAGGTCTGGCTGCCGGTTGAAAAATCCTGGCGTCTGAACGAGCGTCACTACGGTGCGCTACAGGGTCTGGATAAAGCAGAAACCGCCAACAAATATGGCGACGATCAGGTTAAACAGTGGCGTCGCGGCTTCGCCGTCACCCCGCCAGAGCTGGATCGTGCCGATGAGCGCTTCCCTGGCCATGACCCACGTTACGCCAAACTGACTCCAGAGCAGCTGCCTACCACCGAAAGCCTGGCGCTGACCATTGACCGCGTGCTGCCTTACTGGAACGAGTCCATTCTGCCACGCATGAAAAGCGGCGAGAAAGTGATCATCGCAGCTCACGGTAACTCCCTGCGTGCGCTGGTGAAATACCTGGACAACATGAGTGAAGAAGAGATCCTTGAGCTGAATATCCCAACCGGCGTGCCGCTGGTTTATGAGTTCGACGAAAACTTCAAACCGATCAAACATTACTATCTGGGTGATGCTGACGAAATCGCTGCGAAAGCGGCGGCCGTGGCAAACCAGGGTAAAGCGAAGTAAAACTCCCCTTCCAGTGAAGAGAAGTTTCTGAGCAAAAAAAATCCGCCAGCTGGCGGATTTTTTTATTGGCGGGGCGGCTATCCGCGGCGGGTTTTCACTGCCTGTGCCAGCTGGCGAAGCACGGTTTCCGTATCATTCCAGCCGATGCAGGCGTCGGTTACGCTCTGGCCATACACCAGCGGCTCGCCGCTTTCCAGATTCTGATTACCTTCCACCAGATGGCTTTCGATCATCACGCCGATAATCGCTTTTTCGCCATCCGCAATCTGCTGAGCTACATCATCCGCTACCACCAGCTGCTTCTGAAACTGCTTGCTGCTGTTGGCATGGCTGAAGTCAATCATCACCTGCGGTGCCAGGCCCGCCTTCTCAAGACCGGTTTTAACGGCATTGACGTGATGCGCATTGTAGTTTGGCTCTTTACCACCACGAAGAATAATATGGCAGTCACCGTTACCGCTGGTCTCTACGATAGCGGAATGACCATACTTGGTCACAGAGAGGAAGCAGTGTGGCGCGCTGGCGGCGTTAATAGCATCGATAGCAACTTTGATGGTGCCATCTGTACCGTTTTTAAAGCCAACCGGACAGGAGAGGCCGGAAGAGAGTTCGCGGTGAACCTGAGATTCTGTGGTTCTTGCACCAATAGCCCCCCAGCTCATCAGGTCAGCCATATACTGCGGCGTGATCATATCCAGGAACTCACCCGCCGCAGGCAGGCCAGTGTCGTTGATATCAACCAGCAGTTTACGGGCAATACGCAAACCGTCATTGATCTGATAGCTGCCATCCATGTAGGGATCGTTAATCAATCCTTTCCAGCCGACGGTGGTTCGCGGTTTTTCAAAATAGACTCGCATCACCACTTCCAGTGAATCGCTCAGCTCTTCACGCAGCTTAAGCAGGCGCGCTGCATATTCCTTTGCCGCTACCGTATCGTGAATAGAGCATGGGCCAATCACCACTAATAAGCGATCGTCGGTTTTTTTAAGAATATTATGAATGGCCTGACGGGCATCGGAAACGGTCTTTGCCGCCATCTCCGTGGCAGGAAACTTTTCAAGCAGAGCAACCGGGGGGAGCAGTTCTTTTATCTCTTTGATTCTTAAGTCATCATTCTGATAATTCATAATCTTTCCACTGTTTTAAAGGCCGTTATGCACATCGGGCGCATCAGGCCCAATTTATCGCGTGTGCACCCCACTGTAAATCGACTTTATAGAACTTATCGGCGATCGGATTTGCTGTTTTACTATCCTGAACTACACTTAATAGCGTGAACATTTAAAAAAAACGCATAAAGATCACCAACTTTGAACAGGGTGAGCCTGTGCGGATTTTATTTCAGCTTTTTTGATATTTTATTCAAACTGCATTTCACAGAGGTTTGTTTAAACCCTATTCAAAATTTAACGGAGCATAATGATGAATAAGTTTGCAATCGTATTTCTGACAGCAGCAATGACTTTGGGCAGTGGCGCAGCAATGGCTGCTGGCGGCAACAACGGTACCGCTAACCAGGCAGCAGATGCTGGTGCAGCAGCAGGTAGCGCCAAAGAGAACCTTGCCCCGAATAAAGTCGATAACAGTCAAATCAATAACACGGGTGATGCCACTTCCGGTACCCAGCAGAAGATGGATCATCAGAAAAATATGACGGCCAATGAGATTGACCAGAATACTCAGTGTAAAGATGGTAAATGCCCGGACATCAACAAAAAAGTAGGTCCAGGTGCTGATACCAAAACCGATGGCACTTCGCAGTAATCTGCCATCTGGTAAATAAGAGGAGAGCACAGGCTCTCCTTTTTTGTGCCTGTTGCTTCCCCCTGTCATTACGCTATTCTTGAACACCCTGTTTTTTCGCGGATAACTCCATGTTTACGCTACTGCTGATAGACGATCATCCGCTGGTGCAGGTTGCACTTGAAGCGGCTCTGAGGCATGCCCCTGTTCCTTTTCATCTGATAGCGGTAGAAGATGAAAACAGTGCCAGAGAGAAGCTTTCGGCGCAGAAAGTGGATGTGGTCGTGCTGGATATTGGTCTGCCTGACGGCGATGGCCTTCAGCTGTTGAAATATATCCGCCGCCATTTTCCCCAGCTGCCCGTGATCGTTTATTCCGCTCAGGAAGAACGCCTTTATCAACGTCTGGCTGAAGCCGCAGGCGCAACCGGCTACGTTGCCAAACGTCAGCCTGTGCCGCAGCTTCTCTCCGCTATTCTGGCGGTACTGGGCGGCCAGCAGGCTTTCCCGGGCAGCCCCGATAATGTCACAACCAGCGTGTTGACCAGTAAAGAGCAGCAAATTCTTGGACTGCTGGCAAAAGGCCTCTCTAACCTGCAAATTGCCGGGCAGCTTAATATCAGTAATAAAACGGTCAGCACCCATAAAAAGAACATCATGGATAAAACCGGGGCCAGCTCAGTGGTGGAGCTGGTTGGATTCTGGAAATCTCAGCAGTGAAGCGCTGGATCTCCGGCCTGCTGCTTTTGCTGTTGTGCCTGACGACGGAGGCGGCATTAAGGCCTGTCAGCAGCGTCACCCTGCCTCAGGAGATGATGCCGCTGGAGCAGCCCATACGCTGGCAGGAGAAGACCCTGCGCGTGGGGATCCTGCGGGACAACAGTACCCCCTGGAATATGGTGGTGGGCCAGGATCTCTATGGTATTAACGCCGATTATCTGGTGGCGCTGACGCAGACTACCGGCATGAAATTTCAGGTTGAAAGTTATGCCGACTGGCAGGCCTTGTTGCAGGCTTTACAGACGGGGAAGTTAGATATCATCTTCGGCGTCCCGCAGCAAACGCTCCCCGCCGGACTAAGCGCAACACAGCCCTGGTTTACCAGCCCGCTGCGCATTTACCGCAGCCGCGATAACCTTCGCCCGGTAATGTTTAACTCGGCTGATGCGCAGATTACCGTCAGCCGCGCCACGCTAAAGCTTATTTCTCCTGACTTTGCCAAAAAGCACCACTGGAAAGTGGTGGACAATGATTTGCAGGCCCTTTATGCCCTGCTGAATAATCAAAGCGACTATGTGGTCGCTGATGAAACCAGCGCCGGTTTTTTGCTGAGCCAGCTACAGCAGGGCCAGATTTACCAGCTTGCTTCCCCCCTCAATCCGGGTGAGCTGCGTTTGCAGGCCGTCACCACCAGCCAGCTGCTCACTGACCGTATCGACACCGCTTTCCGGCAGCTGCCAATGGAGGTTGTTAACGGTATTCAGGGGCGCTGGAGCAGCCAGCTTCCCCGCTATCAGGACACCAATACTGCCCACTTATCCCCAATGGAGCGCAGCTGGACAGAGCAGCATCCGGTGGTTACCTATGCCGCCATCAGCGATGATTATCCCTGGAGCTTTCGTGGCCCCGGCGGCCAGCCCAGCGGTTACAGCATAGAGTTGCTGAATATTATCGGGCAGAACACCGGGCTGCGCTTCCAGCCCTGGTGGGTAAGCAATGCAGAACAGGCTCAGGCGCTGGTTGATCAGGGCCGGGCGATGATCCAACTCACGCTGCCGCTAACCAGTGACGATGCCATGCGTACCAATACGTTACCGGTCTGGCGCGCGCTCTGGGGCGTTTATGTGGGTCAGATGTCACCGCCCGTGACCGGCTGGCAGCAGCTTAAAGGACTGAGAGTCGGTATCCGGCGTGGCGATATTGCCCGGCAGCTGATCCCTTCAGATGTCAAAATTGTCACCTTTGAAGAGAGCAAAACGCTCTACGATGCGTTAGCAAACGGGCAAATCGACGCGCTGGTAGATAACGTTATCTCTGCCCGCTGGTTGATCCAGTCCCGCTACAGTAATGCGCTGCGTCTTGCTTTTGCCGCCAGCGATACCGCATGGCCCATCACTCTTGGCGTCAGCCCTGACTTTCCGCTGTTAAGAACCCTGCTCAACAGCAGCCTGCAACAAATTCCTGCTGACACGCAGCAGCGTATGCGGGAAAACTGGAGCAGTAACAGCACGGTGCTGGCAGAGAGCGGCGAGGGTCAGATGCGGCCTGTTTCTTTGTTTGTACTGATAGCCGCGCTGTTTGCCATTCTTTTTCTGTTAATCCTGCTGCTGCGTCGTTATCTGGAGCAGCGCCGGGAGCGGAGACAACGACGGCAGCTGGAGCTGGAGCGCGAAGAGGCCGAGCGGGCTAACCAGATGAAAAGCCAGTTTCTGGCTACGGTAAGTCATGAGCTGCGCACTCCGATGCAGGCAATTCTTGGGTTGCTGGAAGTGGAGGTCTCACGCCAGCCCGCGGCGAAAAACCTGACCGTGATCCACAGCAGCGCCTCCGCCCTGATGACGCTGCTGAACGATCTTCAGGATCACGCCAAGCTGGAAAGCAACAGCTTTACGCTGGTGCCGCAGCCGCTGGATCCGGCCAAATGGCTGAACCGTCTTGCGGATTTTTATCATCCTCTGATGCGGCCTGACGGCCCGGTTTTCCGCGTCGAAGCCGTTCCCCCGTTACCGGCATGGATCCTGATTGATGAGCAGCGGTTGCAGCAGATTGCCTATAACCTGATCGGTAACGCCATCAAATTTACCCGCCAGGGCGAGATACGCGTCACGCTGGCGGCAGATGAGGCGAATCAGCATCTCTGCCTGAGAGTGATTGACACCGGCAGCGGCATTCCGGCGGCGGAGCAGGCTAAACTGTTCGAACCCTGGTATCAGACCCCTTCCGGTCGTCAGCTCTCTGTACAGGGCAGCGGTTTAGGGCTTTCAATCTGTAAAGAGATTGTGTCCCGTATGGCGGGAGAGATCCGGCTGGACTCTGCGCCGGGGCGCGGTACGACGCTGACGGTCATCCTTCCTCTGCAAACGCTTACGGAAGATCGGGTTCCCGCCGAACCGCTGCCTGACTCTACCTTCAGCCGGCCTGTCAGCCCGCTCCGGGTAGCCATTGTGGATGACCATCCTACTAACCTGCTGGTGATGCAACAGCAGCTTGCCTGGTTCGGTATTGCAGCCGAATGCTTTCCGGATGGCCGGGCGCTGCTGGCGGCGAAAGAACACTATGACCTGCTCTTTATCGATTTCAGCATGCCGCACCCGGATGGCCTGACGGTGGCAAAGATCTTGCGTCGTCGCGAACGCCTGCGGTCGCAGCGAAGCCGCATTGTTATCTGTTCTGCCGATGCTGACCTCCTCTCCCGCCCTGCCATCCTGGCGGTAAGCGATAAAGTGCTGCTGAAACCCGTCACGCTACGTGAAATTGAGCCGATCCTGGCTGCTCAGTCAATGGCGGGTCTGGAGGAACGGCTCTGGTCGCTGGCCGGCGAGGACGAGCTCTTTTTCGGTAAAATTCGTCAAACGCTTCAGCGCACCCTGCGTGAAGATAGCGACAGGCTGAAGTCGGCGGTGGCTGAGCACGCCTGGGATAACGCTGAAAAAGCGGCTCATCGCCTGAAAGGCAGCTGGCAGATGCTAGGCTATGGCGACGGCGAAAAACTGTGCCAGCGCATTATTGAACAATGTCGCGCAGGGGAAGCGTCTGCAACCGATCTGAATTTATTGATATTATTAACGGAAAGTCTACTCACTGAACTGGAAACTTATGGCGCACACCCACTCTGAAGGAACAGGAAACCGTTCCCGCTTGCTGGCCGCTTTCATCGTCACCGCGCTGTTTATGGTGGCAGAAGTTGCAGGCGGCCTGATTTCCGGCTCTCTGGCCCTGCTGGCGGATGCCGGACATATGCTAACCGATGCCGCCGCCCTGTTAATGGCGCTGCTGGCGGTTCAGTTTGCCCAACGTAAGCCCAATGCCCGCCATACCTTCGGCCTGCTGCGGCTGACCACGCTGGCGGCGTTTATTAATGCAATAGCTCTGGTGGTCATCACCGTGCTGATTGTCTGGGAAGCCGTCATCCGCTTTATGCATCCTCAACCCATTGCTGGCGGTTTTATGCTGGGCATCGCTGTCGCGGGTTTACTGGCTAATCTGCTCTCATTCTGGCTGTTGCATCGCGGGAGTGAAGAGAAGAACCTTAACGTTCGGGCAGCAGCACTGCATGTTTTAGGGGATTTGCTTGGCTCGGTCGGAGCGATTGTCGCCGCGCTGATCATCATGTACACCGGCTGGACGCCTGTTGACCCCATCTTATCGATTCTGGTCTCTGTATTGGTGTTGCGCAGCGCCTGGGCGCTGATGAAAGAGAGTTTTCATGAACTGCTGGAGGGCGCGCCAGCGTCGCTGGATGTGGATAAGCTGAAGCGGGCGTTAACGCGGGGTATCCCGGAAATTCGCAACGTGCATCATCTTCACTTATGGCAGGTTGGGGAAAAACCGGTGATGACGCTGCATGTCCACGTTATTCCGCCTTACGATCATGATGCGCTGCTGCACAAAATTCATCACTGGCTACATGAGCATTATCAGATAGAGCATGCCACGGTGCAGATGGAATATCAGGGATGTGCAGATGGCGACTGCGAGTTGAGCTGGGGAAGCGGCGGGCACGATCATACACATGCCCACCATCATCATTAAACGTCAGGAGCGCGCTCGTGAGCCTTGTTCGCGGGCGCTTTTAATCCACAGCCAACAGCCGTTCAGGGCAATCAGCGTCAGGATGGCGTACTCCAGCGACATGGCATAGACGCCCTGACGGGCAAAAATCATAACGCTTATCACGTTGATCACCACCCACAGCAACCAGTTCTCCACATATTTCCGCGTCATCAGGATCATCGCCACAATCGACAGCACCATCAGGCAGGAGTCCCAGAACGGGAAGGCATCCGGCTGCAATTCTGGCATGGTCACAGCCAGCCCCATTCCCTGCATTACCGATACCGCTACGTTAGTAAGCCAGGCGAAGACTGGGTTGATATAGAGCGTCATCAGCGCGATCGCCACCACGCATACCGCTGTCCAGCCCAGCGCTTTCGGCAACGTCATCCAGCGGATTTGAAGAACGTGCTGATTGTCTGCCGTTTGCCTGCTCCAGGCATACCAGCCGTAGATATTGGCGACAAAGAAGAACAGCTGTAACAGCAGGCTGGCATAGAGTTGGATCTGGAAGAAGATCACCGCAAACAGGGTAACGTTAATCAAGCCGAAGGCGTAGTTGATGATTTTTTCCAGGCTGGCCAGCCAGATACAGAGCAGCCCCGCCACGGTACCAATGGCTTCAATCCAGGAGAGATCGTAACCGCCAGCGCCGAGAGGAATGTGAACCAAAATATTATGCGTGCTAAAAAAATCCATATTGGCACCTTTTCCTGATCAAGAGGGTCAGGAGTTACCCCTTTAAACTTGCTGCAAAGGTTAACATACGATTCAGCGGGATCAACGCCCCTTCGCGCAGCGCGGCATCGACCTGAATTTCATGCCCGCTGCCGCCCTGTTCAAGCCCTTCTGCAATCGCTTTCAGTCCGTTCATTGCCATCCAGGGACAGTGGGCACAGCTGCGGCAGGTGGCACCCTCCCCTGCCGTTGGCGCTTCCAGCAGCTCTTTATCCGGACACGCCTGCTGCATTTTGTAGAAGATGCCGCGGTCGGTCGCCACTATCATTTGCGGATGAGGAAGGGTTTTGGCCGCCTGGATCAGCTGGCTGGTCGAGCCTACTGCATCCGCCAGATCCACAATCGCCTGTGGCGACTCCGGATGAACCAGCACCGCCGCGTCCGGATAAAGGGCCTTCATGCGTTGCAGCGCCTGGGTTTTAAATTCATCGTGTACGATACAGGCGCCCTGCCAGCAGAGAATATCGGCGCCGGTCTGCCGCGTGACGTATTGCCCGAGATGGCGGTCCGGCGCCCAGATGATTTTCTCGCCCAGGCTGTCCAGATGTTCAATCAGATCCACCGCAATGCTGGAGGTAACAACCCAGTCCGCGCGGGCTTTTACTGCCGCTGAGGTATTAGCGTAAACCACTACCGTGCGGTCAGGGTGCGCATCACAAAAACGGTTGAACTCTTCTACAGGGCAGCCTAGATCCAGGGAGCATTCCGCCTCCAGGGTGGGCATCAGGATGGTTTTTTCCGGGCTGAGGATTTTAGCCGTCTCGCCCATAAATCGCACGCCAGCCACCAGCAGCGTTTTGGCAGCGTGCTGGCTGCCGAAGCGGGCCATCTCCAGCGAGTCCGCTACGCATCCGCCTGTCTCTTCCGCCAGCGCCTGAATTTCCGGGTCGGTGTAATAGTGCGCGACCATAACTGCGTTGCGCTCTTTCAGCAATCGCTTGATTTTTTCCCGATAAAACTGCTTATCCTCACCCGATAAACGGGCAGGCTTGGGCGGGAAAGGATAGATGGCAGTTTCCGGATCGAACATCAGGCTCATATCGCGACTCTCGTTTTTTTAACTTAACCAAAACAGCGGAAATTTGCTTTTCCACGGCAGCCAGTGGCTGCTTTGTTTTATATGCTAAACACGATAGCTGAAATAGTCGCCTGTGTCGCTGAAATTTTCAGGGCGATGCCGGGATGTGATGGCGATCACTTAAGAACGAAATTGCCGGGCTGCCTGATTTCAATATTAAGCAGGAAGGCTTTGGCCTCAAGGCCGCCAGCAAAGCCCGTCAGCTTACCGTTAGATCCGATAACCCGGTGGCAGGGGGCAATAATAGAGATAGGATTTTTGCCGTTTGCCGCGCCCACTGCCCGGACAGCTTTAGGATGGCCGATTTGGCGGGCAATTTCCCCATAGCTGCGCGTTTCGCCAAAGGGAATCGCCACCAGCGCCTGCCAGACTTTTTTCTGAAATTCGGTTCCGACAAAATCCAGCGTAACGGTAAAAGTGGTGCGCTCGCCGGCAAAATACTCTTTCAGCTGGCGCTCTGTTTCCAGCAGTACCGGATGCGCAGGATCTTCTTCCGTAGCCATCTGCCTGACACGATTAGGATTTTCATTTTCCCACAGAATGGCGGCGACCCCCTTGTCGCTGGCTATCAGTGTCAGCAGGCCCACGGGCGAAGGCATCATTTTATAGAAATAGCTCATTGGATTTCTCCCTCTGTCATGCCCTGTTTCAGGGACAGGCTCTATTATCGCTGAACACCAGGCTTAAGCTAGCCGTTTTCGGACAGTGAACTCAGATAACAAGATGTCCGAAAACGGCTAGCGCAGCGCCCTGATTGCTCCTACTCTGCCCTGAAGCCAACATGACGGAACCTGTTTATGATTGATACACAGATAGCTTACCGGGCCATGACCTCCAGAGATGTGCGTTTCGACGGCGTGTTTTTTGTCGGCGTGACTTCCACCGGCATTTATTGCCGGCCAATCTGCCCGGTGAAGCCGCCACGTCAGGAAAACTGCCTGTTTTTTGACAGCGCCGAAGCGGCAGAGAAAGCCGCTTTTCGGCCCTGTCTGCGCTGCCGTCCTGAACTTGCGCCCGGTAACGCCCCGGTAGACAGCAGCCACCGCGTGGCTGATTTGCTGATCCAGCGCATCGAGGAGGGGCTGATTGAAGATATCGACAGCCTGGAAGAAATTGCCGCGCAGTTTTCGCTGAGTCTCAGGCAGCTGCGGCGCATTGTGCACAAGGAGTTAGGCGTTTCACCTCTTGAACTGAAGCAGACGCGCCGTCTGCTGCTGGCCAAGCAATTGTTAACCGAGACGACGTTGCCGGTAACGGAAGTGGCCTATGCCAGCGGCTTTGCCAGCCTGCGGCGCTTTAACGAGGTGTTTAATCGTCAGTACCGCATGCCGCCTACGCGGTTAAGAAAAGCGGCAAGCGAGCCGGGCCATATGATCAATAGTGAAACTTCCACTTTACTGCTGAGCTATCGCCCGCCCTATAACTGGGCCGCCCTGCTCTCCTTCCTGAGCTTACGTGCGTTAAAGGGCGTAGAGAGTGTGGATAAGCAGAGTTATGCGCGTACCGTGCGTCTGGGAGCGCATACGGGCTGGATCCGGGTCATTCAGGTGCCTGCGAAGTCAGGGTTAAGCGTCGAGTTTACTCACTCTCTTACCCCTGTGCTGCCTGTATTACTCAGGCGTTTGCGAAATTTGTTCGACCTGGATGCCCATCCCGATCGCATAGCCGCTCATCTTGAGCAGGAGCCTTTGCTGAGGGAAAGTCTGATAAAAGATGCGGGTCTGCGAGTGCCGGGCGCTTTTGATGCTTTTGAGATGGTCGTCAGGGCTGTTCTGGGGCAGCAAATCACGGTCAAGGCTGCCACGACGATTGGCGGGCGTTTTGCTGAGGCGTTTGGTGAGCCGATCCAGACTCCCTTCCCTGAGCTAAACCGACTTACCCCGCCGGCAGGCAGAGTGGCCACGGCAACGCTTGATGAGGTGGCCAGCCTGGGCATTGTCAGTGCCCGTGCCCGCACGCTGATAGCGCTGGCGGCAGCGTGTGAAAGCGGGGATCTCAGTCTGGATGCCACCACGCAGCCTGAACAGGCTATCGTCAGCCTGATGACTCAGCCCGGTATTGGCGAATGGACCGCGCACTACATTGCGATGCGAGCGCTCCGCTGGCCTGACGCCTTCCCCCATGGCGATATTGTGATAAGGAAAAATCTGGGTGGCGTGACGGCCAATGAGGCGGAGCGGTTGTCACAAGCCTGGCGTCCATGGCGCAGCTATGCGGTGATGCATATCTGGAAAAATCTGGCGCCGGTTAAGGTTAAGGGCTGAGCGGGGTGTGCTGGAAAAGCATTACTGCGGGGCACGTTATTAAAGCCTGAAACCGGGCGCGGTGGTAAGGCGTCACTCCGGAGTGCCTTATCCGGAACGCCGCAGTGCGAAATGTTAACTTTGATATTTAGCGCGGCATTAGCGTAAGCCTGGCTGCCGCATCCCTGCGGCAGACACTCGGCTATTGCACTCCGGGGCGCCACCCAACGAATTCGGTGTTGTTGGTGAGTATGGCGTTCACACAGGTCAAAACCAGATTTGATGCTGGCTTTGGCTTTGGCTTTGCCTTTGGCTTTGGATTTGGAAGTTGGTTTTGGTTTTCTGTAACAGGCAACACCAATGCTGTGGGGAAGGGAGAGGGGGCTGATAAGCAAAAGCTAAGCGGCATGGACGCCGCTTCGCAGCCCCCAGGGAGGGGTTCACGGCGTTTTTGTGTTCAGCCCCCTCTCCCTGACCTGGCTACTGGCCTTTCAGACGACATGCTTTTCGATTCAGTATCCCATTCTGTCTGACCGGCTACTGGCCTTTCAGACGACATGCTTTTCAGATCAGCATCCCGCTCTGTCTGATATGGCTCTCTGCCTTTCCAGACGACATACTTGTCAATTCAGCATCCTGATCCGGCTAACAAGCACCACAGGCGACAAATCCTTAACCCATGCCGCAGCTGTACGGCAAAGAAAAATCCATAAATCGCAGACAGCAAAAAGGCGCCTTCAGGACGCCTTTTTACATTGGTGGGTCGTGCAGGATGACCGACTCTGCCTTGCACTGACGGAACGTAGCTGAGGGCGCTGATAGCAACGCTGTCTCTCTTCGTTCGACCCGACCTGCTACAGGTTCAAATCCTTCACGAATGACGCACAGCAAAAAGGCGCCTTCAGGACGCCTTTCTACATTGGTGGGTCGTGCAGGATGACAGGCTCTGCCTTGCCCTGACGGGACGTAGCTGAGGGCGCTGATAGCAACGCTGTCTCTCTTCGTTCGACCCGACCTGCTACAGGTTCAAATCCTTCACGAATGACGCACAGCAAAAAGGCGCCTTTAGGGCGCCTTTTTACATTGGTGGGTCGTGCAGGATTCGAACCTGCGACCAATTGATTAAAAGTCAACTGCTCTACCAACTGAGCTAACGACCCGCTTCGAGCGGTTACTGCTGTACTGCTTACTACTTTAAAAGTGGTGGGTCGTGCAGGATTCGAACCTGCGACCAATTGATTAAAAGTCAACTGCTCTACCAACTGAGCTAACGACCCGCATCGAGCGGTTACTGCTGCGCTGCTTACTGCTTTTAAAGTGGTGGGTCGTGCAGGATTCGAACCTGCGACCAATTGATTAAAAGTCAACTGCTCTACCAACTGAGCTAACGACCCACTTTTGCGCTGCTAAAACGTTTTAACATATGTCCCGGCAACGGCGGCATATATTACTGATTTACCGATTCAGCGCAACCACTATTTTCAGATAACCTGTTCAACTGACTACCTTTCGTCCGCAAAGACCACAAATAGGACGATATCTGGTCAAAGCGTGACGCTTACAGCGCCGCCGCCCGTTTTGCGGCATTTTTCGCTGCATCGGTGTTTGGATAAAGTTTGGACACCTGCTGGTAAACGGCTTTGGCTTTCGCGGTATCGCCCTTCTCCTGCATGATCACCCCAACTTTATATAACGCATCGGGGCTTTTGGGCGACTTCGGGTAGTTCTTGACCACGGTGGCGAAATAATAGGCCGCGTCATCTTTCTTGCCTTTGTTGTAATTCAACTGTCCCAACCAGTAATTGGCGTTAGGCTGATAAGTAGAATCCGGATATTTCTTCACAAAAGCCTGAAAAGCGGCGATAGCCTGCTCGTTCTGTTTCTTTTCCAGAACCAGCGCAACGGCTGCATTATAATCCGTATTGGCATCACCGCTCTGTACAGGGGCCGCAGAGGCTCCTGACGCTGCGCTGTTACCCTGTGCGGCATTATCATCACCTGCCCCAGCAGAAGCTGCCGCAGCACCACCAGAAGCGCCCTGTGCGGCTGCACCGCTGCTTAACGTATCGATCTGCTGATAGAGGTTTTTCTGACGCTCAGTGACCTGATTCAGCTGATACTGATTTTCCTGAATCTGTCCACGAAGAGAGTCGATATCGCGCTGTGTGTCGGAGAGCTGTTGCTGAAGTTGCTGAAGAAGTTGCCCCTGAGCATTAGAAATACGCTCAAGAGTCGTGACGCGGTCTTCGACCGAGCCTGAGCCAACGTTACTGATTGACGCCTGGGCATTAGCGGCCCAGGGGGCCGCTACGCCAACCAGTAACGACAGACTCAACAAGTGAAGTCTGAAGTTACTAATCATGTGATTCTCTTAGTATACCAGTACGGCACGACGGTTTTTAGCATACGCTGATTCGTCATGACCCAGTACAGCTGGCTTCTCTTTACCGTAAGAAACGATAGAGATCTGGTCAGCAGAAACACCTTTGCCCTGTAGGTACATTTTAACAGCAGAAGCACGACGTTCGCCCAGGGCGATGTTGTATTCTGGTGTACCGCGCTCATCCGCATGACCTTCTACGGTCACTTTGTATGATGGGTTGTTACGCAGGAAAGTTGCGTGAGCATCCAGCATCTGAGCAAACTCAGACTGGATATCATATTTGTCCAGGCCGAAGTAAACGATGTTGTTTTTCTGCAGTTCCTGCATCTGCAGGCGAGCCTGCTCATCAGATGACATATTACCGCTGTTCATGCCCATGCTGCCGTTTGCAGAGCCGTCGCCCATGCCGCTGGTCTGGTCATTATTGTTATTTTTGTGTGAGCTACAAGCAGCCACTGCGATTACTGGCAGTGCCAGCATTAAGCCTTTCAGCACTTTGTTCAGTTGCATTTCTACAATCCTATTATTGTTTGCCATACATATTTACACATGCATCACAGATACGGCGACCAGGCAGGCGATTTTACCTGTCCATCAGTTGCCGGAAGACGCGCTTTGAACCGCCCATCAGTCGAAACCAACTGCAATATGGATCCCATCCCCTGAGTAGAGCTGTAGATTACCATGGTGCCGTTTGGTGCGAGGCTTGGCGTTTCATCCAGGAACGTGTCCGTTAATTGTTGAACGGCTCCCGTTTCCAGATCCTGTCTGGCGACGTGTTGCGCTCCGCCATTGGAGCTGATCATCACCATTGATTTACCGTCAGAGCTGACATCCGCATCCTGATTCTGAGAACCTTCCCAGGTCAGACGTTGTGGCGTACCGCCAGCAGCACTGATTTTATAGATTTGTGGACGACCCGCCTGATCGGAGGTATAGGCCAGGCTCTGGCTGTCCGGGAACCAGGTTGGTTCGGTACTGTTGTAACGGCCCTCGGTCAGCTGACGAATTTGACCAGAACCCAGATCCATCACATAGAGATTCAGGCTGCCCGTTTTCGATAAAGCAAAGGCCAGCTTGGTCCCGTCAGGTGAGAATGAAGGCGCACCGTTGTGACGCGGGAAGGAAGCAACCTGGCGGATTGCGCCGTTTGCCAGCGTCTGAATAACCAGCGCCGATTTGCCGCTTTCAAAGGTCACATAAGCCAGCTTGCTGCCATCTTTAGACCAGGTTGGAGACATCAGCGGCTGCGGTGAACGGTGAACGGTATTCTGGTTATAGCCATCGTAGTCCGATACACGCAGTTCATACGGGAACTGGCCGCCGTTGGTCTGCACAACGTAGGCGATACGGGTGCGGAACGCGCCCTTAATGCCGGTCAGCTTCTCAAAGGCTTCGTCACTGGCGGTATGACCCGCATAACGCAACCACTGTTTGGTGACCTTGTACTGGTTCTGCGCCAGGACAGCACCCGGATTACCCGAAGTGTCTACCAGCTGGTAAGAAACCAGATAGCTGCCATCGGCACCAGGCTGAACCTGACCCACAACCACCGCATCAATACCTAACGCGGTCCATGCAGCGGGCTGCACTTCAGCGGCAGTAGTCGGCTGCTGCGGCAGACGGGAACGATCCAGCGGGTTAAATTTACCGCTGTTGCGCAGATCCGCCGCAACGATACCGCCGATATCTTCAGGTGCGGCACCAGGGCCATTCCATTTAAAGGGCACGACTCCGATAGGACGCGCGGTGTTCACGCCCTGCGTAATTTCAATACGGACTTCTGCATGCGCCACGGCGACAAACAGCAGTAAAAAACTTAGTGCTACACGAAATGCCTGCTTCATCTTTTCTCCCTTACCTGAACGCGATGTCCACGATAAATAGCAGTGTTCCAGCGAATCAATAGTGCATTTATAGAGTACGGCATGTTGACCTTAGTTCAACCTGCCGGATGTTACCGAATTCTCAGGGCTTGAATATCAGCGTGGCCTCTTTAACCGCCTGATAAACATCAGCGCTAGGCGGTTTCGGGATCCGCGCCATCCGGGCAGCGTTAATTGCTGCCTGACACAATGCCGGATCGCCCCCTACCTGAACAGCCGAGATTAACAAGCCATCTGGTGCCAGTTTGATGCGAACATCACAGGTTCGGCCTTTGAAGGTATCCGAATCATAAAACTTGCTTTGAATCGCGCCCTGCACCTGCCCCAGGTAGCTGTCAATGGCAGCCCCCGACGCACCCGCTTTTTTCTGATTCCCCTGCCCTGCTGCGCCACCACCGGCTTTGCCCTGCTTAGGCGCATTTTTGCCCGAGCTGAGTCCACCCAGTAAATCGTCAACATCGCTGGTTTCTTTAGCGGCCTCTGCTGCCGCTTTTTTCTTAGCGTCGGCGGCGGCCTTCGCTTTGGCGGCGGCCTCTGCTTTCGCTTTTGCCGCAGCGTCTGCTTTGGCTTTCGCCTCTTCAGCCGCTTTGGCCTTCGCTTCTTTAGCAGCTGTTTCTTTTGCTTCCTGAGCGGCTTTCGCCTCTTCGGCAGCTTTGGCCTTCGCTTCTGCTGTGGCTTTCGCCTTCGCATCGGCGGCAGCTTTTACTTTCGCCGCCTCGGCAGCGGCCTGCTTCGCTTCAGAATCAGCCTGCTTTTTTGCTTCCGCAGCAACTTTTTTAGCCTCTGCTTCCGCTTTTTTCTGGGCATCCGCCGCAGCCTGTTTCGCTTCAGCTTCCGCTTTCTTCTGCGCTTCAGCGGCAGATTTAGCCTGAGCATCCGCCTCGGCTTTGGCATCAGCTTTCGCCTTCGCCGCCGCTGTTTCAGCCTGCTTCTGTTCCTGCTGAGCCTGTTTCGCCGCCTCCTGCGCCTTTTTCTGCTCTGCTGCCTGCTCGGCGGCCTGCTGCTTCGCATCCTGCTGCGCCTGCAAACGCTCTTTTTCTATCTCTTTCAGCCGCTGCTGTTCAGCGGCCTGCTTCTGCTGAAGCTCTTCGGCCTGCTGCTGAGCCTGCTTTTTACGCTGCTGTTCGGCGCGTTTGCTGTCGCTCTGCTGGTTCTGCTGCCGATTGTATTGATCAACGATCGCCCCAGGATCGACCATGACGGCATCGATATCGCCACCGCCACCGCCGCTGCTGGCGTCGATGTGTTCGTCAAACGAGCTCCAAATCAGTAATCCAATCAATATAATATGCAGGATGACTGAAAAGATGATGGCGCGTTTTAACTTATCGTCTTGCTCGGTTGCCTTCGACACTCTCGGTTCCCAAAAACGGTTCGAATGAATTAAATCGGCTGCGTCATTAATCCAACAGACTTAACGCCTGCCTGATGCAGCAAGTTCAGCGCCTTGATGATCTCATCGTAAGGCACCTCTTTAGCCCCGCCGATCAGGAACACGGTCTTGGGATTCGCCTCTATACGGCGCTGAGCTTCGGCCACCACCTGTTCAGGGGGTAACTGCTCCATCCGGTCGTGATCGATCACCAGGCTGTACTGTCCAACGCCCGCCACTTCTACAATCACAGGCGGATTATCGTCGCTGGAGACAGTTTTTGAATCTGTTGCATCCGGCAGATCCACTTCCACGCTCTGGGTGATGATGGGTGCGGTTGCCATGAAAATCAGCAGCAGTACCAGCAACACGTCAAGCAGCGGAACAATGTTGATCTCGGACTTCATGTCACGGCGTCCGCCGCGACCACGCTTTCTGGCCATGCGTAACCTCAGCTCTTACTTGGTGTTCTCGCTGGAGAACGCCTGACGATGCAGAATAGCCGTGAACTCTTCCATAAAGTTATCGTAATTCTGTTCCAGCTTATTGACCCGCTGATTCAGGCGGTTGTAAGCCATAACGGCAGGGATCGCCGCGAAAAGACCAATCGCCGTGGCAATCAGCGCTTCTGCAATACCAGGCGCCACCATTTGCAGCGTGGCCTGCTTCACCGCGCCAAGCGCGATAAAGGCGTGCATGATGCCCCAGACGGTGCCAAACAGTCCGATATAGGGACTGATAGAGCCAACGGTGCCCAGGAAAGGTATATGGTTTTCCAGCGCTTCCAGCTCACGGTTCATAGAGATGCGCATAGCGCGGGTCGCGCCCTCCACGACCGCTTCCGGCGCGTGGTTATTGGCCCGATGCAGGCGAGCAAACTCTTTAAAGCCTGCATAGAAAATTTGTTCAGAGCCACCCAGCTCATCGCGGCGCGCCTGACTTTCCTGATACAAACGCGACAGTTCGATGCCGGACCAGAACTTGTCTTCAAAGGCATCAGCATCACGCACGGCGGCATTCAGGATGCGCGAACGTTGAATAATGATTGCCCATGAGGCGATAGAAAAACCAATCAAAATCAACATGATAAGTTTGACCAGAAGGCTCGCCTTCAGGAACAAATCAAGAATGTTCATGTCAGTCACTGCTTGAACTCCGCGACAATAGACTTGGGAAGCGCAATGGGCTTCATTAGATGTGGATTGATGCAGGCGATCAGCACTTCCGCTTCATTCAGCGTCCGTCCTTCTGCATTCACAATTCGTTGTGCGAAAGTCATCGTCGTTCTGGTCATGCTGAGCACCTCACACTGCACCTCAAGTAGATCGTCAAGGCGAGCAGCCGCAAGGTAATCGACCGTGATCCGACGCACGACAAACGCGACCTGCTGTTCCAGCAGAGCCTGTTGGTTGAAATGGTGCTGGCGCAGCATTTCAGTTCGTGCCCGTTCATAAAAAGCGACATAGCTGGCGTGGTAAACCACACCACCGGCATCGGTATCTTCGTAATAGACACGGACCGGCCATCGAAACAGCGTTGTACTCACTCTACATCCCGGTAATGCTTTTTAAACGTTGCTACTATACGCAAGAGCATACACCTTTGGAATGGATTGCCAGAGGGGAAAGAAAATAATTATCTTTTGGAAACAAACCAGCGGGATTAAGGATAATTCTTAGACGTTTATTGACAAAAACCCACGCTAAAACAGGTTTCCGTTGGCATTAAAGCGCGGGTGGAGAAAGCCTCCACCCGTGCTGAGTCAGAAAAAGAAAAATAACAGGCCAGCAATAAGTACACACCAGGCAGGAAACGGCGAGAAAAATAGTTGCCAGCGCAGGTAGCGGGGACGAAAGCCCACACCGTGGATCACCCCAGTACATACCGCCCACATCATCAGAAAACCCTGCCAGATCGCCAGCGAACTGCTGTTTGCCGCAAACCGTGTCGGGTCCCAGAATATGCATCCTGCCAGCAGTAGTGCCATCAGCAGGGAGAGCGCCCTCAACGGGCGCTTATCCATCCACTGATAAAGGCGTGCGATCCCCTGCCCCATCAGGGTTTCCCTTCGCTCTCTTCAATATGCTCAATAGCCAGCGCCGTAATCACGCCAAATGCACAGGCCAGTAAGGTGCCAAGGATCCAGGCAAAATACCACATTGTTCAGCTCCTCAATTAATAGAGAGAATGGGTGTTGGTTTCAATCTGCTCTCTGGTCAGGCGACCGAACATCTTGTAGTAACACCAGGTTGTGTAAGCCAGAATAAGGGGCACAAAAATAATGGCCGCCACGGTCATGATTTTCAGCGTCAGCAGGCTGGAGGTGGTATCCCACATCGTCAGGCTGACGTTTGGCACCGTACTGGAGGGCATAATGAACGGGAACATCGCCACGCCAGCGGTGAGGATCACGCAGGCCAGCGTCAGTGAGGAGAAGAGGAATGCCCATGCGCCCTTTTCCAGCCGCGAACAGAGAATAGTCAGCAGAGGCAGTACCGCGCCCAGTACCGGAATAGCCCACAGTACCGGGTTCTGGTTGAAGTTAACCAGCCAGGCGCCCGCTTCGCGCGTCACCACTTTGCCCAGGGGGTTAGACGCCGCATTGTGGTCCAGCACGGTAGTCACTACGTAACCCTCAATGCCGTTCACTACCCAAACACCCGCCAGCACGAAACAGACCAGCATGACCAGCGCGGAGATCTGCGCCGCAGTGCGAGAACGTACATGGAGTTCGCCTACCGTACGCATCTGAAGATATGTCGCACCTTGCGTCAGGATCATGGTAAGGCTGACAATGCCCGCCAGCAGCGCAAACGGATTCAGCAGCTGGAAGAAATTACCGGTATAGAACAGGCGTAAATACTCATCCATATGGAACGGCACACCCTGTAGCAGGTTGCCAAATGCCACGCCGATCACCAGCGGCGGCACAAAGCTGCCGATGAAGATGGCCCAGTCCCACATCCCGCGCCAGCGCACATCCTCAATTTTTGAGCGATAGTCGAAGCCAATAGGACGGAAGAAGAGTGAGGCCAGCACCAGGATCATCGCCACATAGAAGCCGGAGAACGCGGCGGCATACACCGTAGGCCAGGCGGCAAACAGCGCCCCACCCGCAGTGATCAGCCAGACCTGGTTACCATCCCAGTGCGGCGCAATACTGTTAATCATGATACGGCGGTCGGTATCTGTCCGCCCCAGGATGCGGCTCAGCATCCCTACGCCCATATCAAAACCGTCCGCCACGGCAAACCCGATTAGCAGAACGCCAATCAGAACCCACCAGACAAAACGCAACAGTTCATAAGTGATCATGAAAGGACTCCTTTCTGCACGTTATGGGCAGCAGATTGTTCATAATGATATTTTCCGGTTTTCAGGCTGCTTGGCCCCAGGCGCGCAAATTTGAACATCAGATACATCTCGGCAACCAGGAACAGCGTGTAAAGCCCGCAAATCAGGATCATCGAAAACAGCACATCCCCTGGCGTCAGCGAAGAGTTGGCCACCGCCGTCGGTAATACTTCACCTATCGCCCAAGGCTGGCGGCCGTACTCCGCGACAAACCAGCCCGATTCAATTGCGATCCACGGCAGAGGAATGCCATAAAGAGCGCATTTGAGCAGGAAGGTACTTTTTCCTATGCGGTTACGGACAACGGTCCAGAACGAACCGCCGATAATCAGCAGCATCAGCACGCCCGCGCCCACCATAATGCGGAAAGAGAAATAGAGGGGTGCCACGCGTGGAATCGAGTCTTTAGTCGCCTGTTTGATCTGCGCTTCGCTGGCATCCGCCACGTTTGGCGTATAGCGCTTCAGCAGCAGCCCATAACCGAGATCTTTTTTCACGTCGTTGAATTGGTTTCGCAACGCAGGATCTTTGTTACCGGCACGCAGCTGCTCCAGCAGGCTGTACGCTTTCATCCCGTTACGGATACGGACTTCATGCTGACCCATCAGCTCTTTCAGGCCGGTGACCTGCTTATCCACCGAGCGGGTGGCAATCAGCCCCAGCGCCCAGGGGATTTGGATGGCGTAGTTATTTTGCTGTGCTTCCTGGTCCGGAAGGCCAAACAGCGTAAAGGCCGCCGGTGCCGGTTGGGTTTCCCATTCAGCTTCAATGGCTGCCAGCTTGGTTTTCTGTACGTCGCCAATCTCATAACCAGACTCATCGCCCAGTACGATCACGGAGAGGATCGCCGCCATGCCGAAGCTGGCCGCAATGGCAAAAGAGCGTTTGGCAAACGCCATATCACGCCCGCGCAGCAGATAGTAAGAACTGATCCCCAAAATGAACATCGCGCCGCAGGTGTACCCCGCCGCCACGGTATGCACGAACTTCACCTGTGCCACCGGGTTCAGCACCAGCTCAGAGAAGCTGACCATCTCCATACGCATGGTTTCGAAGTTGAACTCTGAGGCGACCGGATTCTGCATCCAGCCATTCGCCACCAGGATCCAGAGCGCAGAGAGGTTTGACCCCAGCGCCACCAGCCAGGTCACCGCCATATGTTGCACTTTGCCCAGGCGATCCCAGCCAAAGAAGAACAGGCCAACAAAGGTAGATTCCAGGAAGAAGGCCATCAGGCCTTCGATGGCGAGCGGTGCGCCAAAGATATCCCCAACGTAGTGGGAGTAATAAGACCAGTTTGTTCCGAACTGAAACTCCATGGTCAGCCCGGTGGCCACGCCCAGCGCAAAGTTAATCCCAAATAACTTGCCCCAGAATTTGGTCATATCCTTATAAATTTGCTTGCCTGAAAGCACATAGACCGTTTCCATGATCGCTAATAAAAACGCCAGACCCAGCGTTAGCGGGACAAACAGGAAATGGTACATAGCCGTCAGAGCAAACTGTAGGCGCGACAGTTCGACAATATCCAACATTTTGACTCCTTTCTCCTCACTTGAGGGGGATGACACAGTAAGAGCGGCCCTGGGCCGGGAACGTGCACGGTTTTTTTTATGAATGCTGTTCACGGCAGCGCTAATAAGCGATCGGTAAGATCGCAATAAACGCTAATATTTAACAATTAAGTTAAATAAGGTCGACATAACGGAAATGCCCAACGCTACCCTTGTACCCTGCTGAAAAATAAAAATATTTTGTAGCTTCATCCGTTTAAACTACGCAGATCAAATTTGTTCTTAACAGGGATGAGACGGTAGTATTGATGCAGCACAATTTAATCGAAAAATGCTTTTTATAGCCAGTGATAACAATTGATATATATCGTAGTTTCTTGATCTGAATTAAAGCTTCGTGGGCTGGCAATATGGTAGAGAGGCTTAATTGTTAATGCGTTGTATTAATTTATGAAGAGAATGGAATATAAATATAAAACCAGATGTTGATTTTTAACCGGCAAAAAAAAGGCCACCCGTCGGTGGCCAGTATGCTCTGTTGTCAGCAGCAGGTTTACTGTGGCAGAACAGCCTTCACGGCTTCGCCAATGTCAGCAAGGCTGCGAACGGTTTTCACGCCAGCGGCTTCAAGCGCAGCAAACTTGTCGTCTGCCGTGCCTTTTCCGCCTGCGATAATTGCGCCTGCGTGACCCATACGCTTGCCTTTCGGCGCGGTCACACCGGCAATATAGCCCACCACCGGCTTGGTGACATGCTCTTTGATAAAGGCCGCGGCCTCTTCTTCTGCACTGCCACCGATCTCACCGATCATCACAATCGCTTCGGTCTGCGGATCATCCTGGAACAGTTTCAGGATATCGATAAAGTTAGAGCCAGGGATCGGGTCGCCACCAATACCCACGCAGGTAGACTGGCCGTAACCGATATCTGTGGTCTGCTTGACGGCTTCATAGGTCAGCGTACCGGAACGGGAAACGATACCGATACGGCCTGGCTGATGAATATGGCCTGGCATGATACCGATTTTGCACTCGCCTGGGGTGATCACACCCGGACAGTTCGGGCCAATCATCCGCACGCCAGCTTCATCCAGCTTCACCTTCACGGTCAGCATATCCAGAGTCGGGATGCCTTCAGTGATGGTGATGATCAGCTTGATGCCAGCATCGATAGCTTCCAGAATGCCATCTTTGCAGAATGGCGCAGGAACGTAGATAACCGAGGCGGTAGCGCCGGTAGCTTCAACCGCTTCACGAACGGTATTGAACACTGGCAGACCCAGGTGCTCGGTGCCGCCTTTGCCTGGCGTTACGCCGCCAACCAGCTGCGTACCATAGGCCAGCGCCTGCTCGGAGTGGAAAGTTCCCTGACCACCGGTGAAGCCCTGGCAGATTACTTTGGTGTTCTTATCAATCAAAATGGACATTATTTCCCCTCCGCAGCAGCAACAACGCGCTGCGCCGCGTCACTCAGGCTGGTTGCTGCAATGATATTTAATCCGCTGTCGGCCAGTTTCTGGGCGCCCAGCTCGGCGTTGTTCCCTTCAAGACGTACCACAACCGGTACGCTAACACCCACTTCTGCTACCGCGCCGATGATGCCATCCGCAATCAGGTCGCAGCGTACGATGCCGCCGAAGATGTTTACAAATACTGCTTTCACCGCGTCGTCAGACAGGATGATTTTGAACGCTTCAGTCACGCGCTCTTTGGTTGCGCCGCCGCCAACGTCCAGAAAGTTAGCTGGCTGGCCGCCGCTCAGTTTTACGATGTCCATGGTGCCCATCGCCAGACCTGCGCCGTTAACCATACAACCGATGTTGCCTTCCAGCGCCACGTAGTTCAGTTCCCACTGCGCAGCATGCGCTTCACGGGAATCTTCCTGGCTTGGATCGCGCATTTCACGCAGCTCTGGCTGACGGAACAGGGCATTGCCATCGGCACCCAGTTTGCCATCCAGGCAGATCAGATCGCCCTGAGTGGTGATCACCAGCGGGTTGATCTCAACCAGCGCCAGATCGCGCTCCAGGAACAGACTCGCCAGACCCATAAAGATCTTGGTGAACTGGCCAACCTGCTTACCGGTCAGGCCAAGTTTGAACGCCAGCTCACGGCCCTGATAAGGCTGAGGGCCAGTCAGTGGATCCAGCGCCATTTTGTGGATCAGATGCGGGGTTTCTTCCGCAACTTTTTCAATTTCCACGCCGCCTTCAGTTGAAGCCATAAACACTACGCGACGGGATGCGCGGTCTACCACAGCACCCAGATAAAGTTCTTTATCGATATCGGTAGCGGCTTCAACCAGAATCTGGTTGACCGGCTGGCCATGCGCATCAGTCTGATAGGTGGTCAGGCGTTTGCCCAGCCAGTGCTCGGCGAAAGCACGGATCTCTTCCTTGCTCTTCACCACTTTCACACCGCCCGCTTTGCCGCGGCCTCCGGCATGAACCTGACATTTCACTACCCACGGACCGGCGCCAATCTTCGAGGCGGCTTCTTCAGCTTCACGTGGTGTGGTGCAGGCATAACCGGTGGGTGCCGGTAAACCATACCGTGCAAACAGCTGTTTTGCCTGATATTCGTGTAAGTTCATGATGTTCTATCCATTCAGGTCGGAAAAATCCTGGCCGAATCTGGCGTCTGCCAGCGTGTCGGCCACACAGTAGGTTGGGTGCAGCCGGAGCCGCACCCGACAGGAATTAAACGTCCAGCAACAGCCTTGACGGATCTTCCAGCAGATCTTTAATCGCCACCAGATAGCTGACGGACTCTTTGCCGTCGATCAGGCGGTGATCGTAAGAGAGGGCGAGATACATCATCGGCTGAATAACCACCTGACCATTAACGGCCATCGGACGGTCTTTAATCGCATGCATCCCGAGGATCGCGCTCTGCGGCGGGTTGATGATCGGGGTAGACATCAGCGATCCGAACACGCCGCCATTGGTGATGGTGAAGTTACCGCCGGTCAGTTCCTCAACGGTGAGTTTGCCATCGCGGCCTTTTACTGCCAGCTCTTTGATTTTCTTCTCGATGTCAGCCATACCCAGCGCATCAACATCTTTCAGAACCGGCGTCACCAGTCCACGTGGCGTGGAAACGGCGATGCTGACATCAAAGTAATTGTGGTAAACCACATCTTCGCCATCAATAGAAGCATTCACTTCCGGGAAGCGTTTCAATGCCTCAACTACCGCTTTCAGGTAGAAGGACATAAAGCCCAGACGCACGCCGTGACGTTTCTCGAACGCTTCGCCGTACTGTTTACGCAGGTTCATGATCGGCTGCATGTTGACTTCGTTAAACGTAGTCAGCATAGCGGTGCTGTTTTTCGCTTCCAGCAGACGCTCGGCAATACGCTTACGCAGGCGGGTCATTGGCACACGCTTCTCGCTGCGACCAGCCAGAGCTGGTGCTGGAGAAGCTGCCGCAGGCGCTTTGCTTTCGGCGGCTTTCGCTTCTGGTTTCTGAGCCAGATGCTTTTCCACATCTTCACGGGTCAGACGACCGCCCACACCGGTGCCTTTGATAGCGGCCGGGTCAAGGCTGTGCTCAGCGATCAGACGGCGAATGGCCGGGCTGAGGGCATCATTGCTCTCTTCTTCAAGCGAAGCGCTCTGACGCTGTGCTGGCGTAGAGTCGTTGGTTTCCGCTTTAGCAGAACTCTCTTTACCGCCGCTGTTGCCCTCTTTCAGACGACCCAGCGCCTGACGAGAGGTCACCGTGGCGCCCTCATCTTCCAGAATGGCTTCCAGCACACCATCCGCTGACGCAGGCACTTCCAGTATCACTTTATCGGTTTCGATCTCGACCAGCACTTCGTCACGCTGGACGGTATCGCCCGGTTTTTTATGCCAGGTGGCCACAGTGGCATCGGCTACAGATTCAGGCAGGTCGGGAACGAGAATATCTACGCTACTCATTATTGATCCTTTAATTAATTAACGTTCAGCGCGTCATTTACCAGGTCTTGCTGCTGCTGCTGGTGAACGGACATATAGCCAACTGCCGGCGAAGCGGAGGCGGGACGGCCGGCGTAACGTAATGAAGCTCCGAAAGGCACCACTTCACGGAAATGGTGCTGACTGCAGTACCATGCGCCCTGGTTAAGCGGCTCTTCCTGGCACCAGACAAAATCATGCACATGCGAATATTGCTGTAATTTATCCTGTACCGCCTTGTGCGGGAACGGATACAGCTGTTCGATACGCACAATCGCGACATCGGTTTGCTCGTTTTTGCGGCGTTTTTCCAGCAGGTCGTAATAGACTTTGCCGGAGCACAGCACAACACGCTTCACGCCTTTCGGGTCGAGATCGTCGATCTCACCAATGGCAGGCTGGAAGCCACCGTTCGCCAGCTCTTCCAGCGAAGAGATTGCCAGCGGATGACGCAGCAGCGATTTCGGTGACATCACCACCAGCGGACGGCGCATACCGCGCAGTGCCTGACGGCGAAGCATGTGGTAAACCTGAGCTGGAGTGGAAGGCACGCAAACCTGCATGTTCTGCTCGGCACAAAGTTGCAGATAGCGTTCCAGACGCGCGGATGAGTGCTCCGGCCCCTGTCCTTCATAGCCGTGAGGCAGCAGCATCACCAGGCCACACATACGGCCCCATTTCTGCTCGCCAGAGCTGATGAACTGGTCGATAACCACCTGAGCACCGTTGGCGAAGTCACCAAACTGCGCTTCCCAGATAGTCAGCGTGCGCGGCTCGGCGGTGGCATAACCATATTCAAAGGCCAGTACCGCTTCTTCAGAGAGCACGGAGTCCCAGACCTTAAAGGTGCCCTGTCCATTATGGACATGCATCAGTGGGGTATAGGTAGAGCCGTTAGCCTGGTTATGGATCACCGCGTGACGATGGAAGAAGGTACCACGGCCCATATCTTCACCGGAGAGACGGCAGGGAATGCCCTCATCAACCAGCGTGGCGTAAGCCAGATTCTCTGCTGCGCCCCAGTCGAAAGGTTTGTTGCCCGCCGCCATTTCGGCACGATCGTTGTAGATTTTCGCTACGCGGGACTGCATTTCGATCTCTTCTGGCACCGTACTGATACGCTTAGCCAGCTCCTGCAACCGCTTCAGGTCCAGGGTGGAAGGATAGCTTTCATCCCAGTCGTGATTCAGGTAAGGCGACCAGGTGAAGGAGTGCAGGCTCATCGGACGCCATTCTGGCACCACGCATTCGCCCGCATCCAGCGCATCACGGTACAGATTGACCATTTCCGTGGCATCTTCCAGGCTGGTAATCTGTTCGCTTTCCAGACGATCGGCATAGAGCTTACGCGGCGTCGGGTGTTTTTTGATTTTCTGGTACATCACTGGCTGAGTCGCACTTGGCTCATCCGCTTCGTTATGGCCATGACGGCGATAACAGACCAGGTCAATAAAGACGTCGCGTTTAAAGGTGTTACGGAAATCCAACGCCAGGCGGGTGACAAAAGCTACCGCTTCCGGGTCGTCAGCATTTACGTGGAAAATAGGTGCCAGCACCATTTTACCGATGTCGGTACAGTACTGCGTGGAGCGGGCATCTTTAGGATTGGAGGTGGTGAAACCAATCTGGTTGTTGATCACGATGCGAACGGTGCCGCCCACTTCGTAACCCCGAGCCTGCGACATGTTCAGCGTTTCCTGAACCACGCCCTGGCCAGTAACTGCGGCATCACCGTGAATAGTGATAGGCAGAACTTTGTTGCTGCTCGGCTCATCCAGACGATCCAGACGCGCACGCACAGAACCCATAACAACCGGGCTGACAATCTCAAGGTGAGACGGGTTAAACGCCAGCGCCAGGTGCACCATGCCGCCTTCGGTTTCCACGTCAGAAGAGAAGCCCATATGGTACTTCACGTCGCCCGTGCCGAGGTGCTCTTTATGCTTACCGGCGAATTCGTCGAAGAGATCCTGCGGCTTTTTGCCCAGCACGTTAATTAAAACGTTCAGGCGGCCACGGTGAGCCATGCCCAGTACCACTTCACGCGTTCCGCTTTTGCCCGCATGACGGATCATTTCGTTCAGCATCGGCACCAGCGCATCGCCGCCTTCCAGCGAGAAGCGCTTGGCACCAGGGAATTTCGCGCCCAGGTAGCGTTCCAGCCCTTCGGCGGCGGTCAGCTGCTTCAGGAAGCCTTTTTTCTCTTCGGTAGAGAAAGAAGCCTGCCCGGCCACCGATTCAATACGCTGCTGGATCCAGCGTTTCTCTTCGGTGTTGGTGATGTGCATATACTCAGCACCGATCGATCCGCAGTAGGTCTGCTTCAGCAGGGCGTAAAGATCCGCCAGCTTCATGGTGTCTTTGCCGAAAGCAAAGGAGCCAACGTTGAAGGTTTCCTGGAAATCCGCTTCGGTCAGATCGTGGTAAGCAGGATCGAGATCCGGCACCGATTCCTGCTGCCACAGGCCTAACGGATCGAGGTTAGCCAGCTGATGTCCGCGGAAACGGAAGGCGTTGATCAGCTGAAGCACCTTAACCTGTTTGGCATTGGTATCGGGATCGCTTACGGATGAGGTGTAGCGAGTGGCATCTTTCGCCAGACGGCGGAAGTACTCGCGGGTGCTCGAGTGAAATTGTTCAGGTCTAACCCCAGCACCTGGAAGCTGCTGAAACAGCGATTTCCAGGCAACGTCAACAGAGTCAGGATCGGTTAGATAGTCCTCATAGAGCTGCTCTATGTAGGTCTGGTTCGCGCCGGCCAGCCAGGAGGAGTCTAGCCAGGGTTTCATCGCGCTGTTCTGCATTGTGATCCCTTAAGCATTGTGTGCTTTATTTCGCCGTGATTATTTAATGGAACATCTCTGCTCCGCGCCGCGTAAGCGGCTTCCCTCGGCTGGGTTCCGCAAAAGATGCGGGACGCAGCCTGAAAGTTCATCGATACGAGCGCTGTGCGCGACTGCTGGCGCCCGGGCCCGTAAGGGAACCTTGCCAAGCCAACTTCAAGATAAGCTTGGCAGGGTTTCCTGGTAAAACAACCGGGAACCTGGCGGTTCCCGGAAGAGAAGCCGTCAGGCGCCTCTTTGCAGCAGCATCGACTTAATGTGGCCGATAGCACGCGTGGGGTTTAGCCCTTTAGGGCATACGCTCACACAGTTCATAATGCTGTGACACCGGAATACGCTGAAAGCGTCGTCCAGATTATCCAGACGCGCATTCGTTTCGGTATCACGACTGTCAATCAGGAAACGGTAAGCCGCCAGCAAACCAGCCGGTCCGATAAACTTGTCCGGATTCCACCAGAAAGAAGGACAGGAAGTTGAGCAACATGCACAGAGAATACACTCATACAGGCCGTCCAGTTTTTCACGCTGTTCGGGTGCCTGTAAATGTTCGCGGGCAGGCGGATTTTCCCCATTATTCAACAGGTAAGGCTTAATCTTCTCATACTGAGTGTAGAATTGCCCCATGTCTACTACCAAATCGCGGATCACCGGCAGACCAGGTAACGGACGAATCACGATTTTTTTACTGCCGCCGCCCAGTGCGGAAACAGGCGTGATACAGGCCAGCCCATTTTTGCCGTTCATGTTAATGCCGTCGGAGCCACAAACACCTTCACGGCAGGAGCGACGGAACCCCAGCGTAGGGTCTTTCTCTTTCAGGCGAATAAGGGCATCCAGCACCATCATGTCGCGGCCCTCTTCCGACTCCAGGCTGTATTCCTGCATGCGAGGGGCGTCATCCACATCCGGGTTATAACGATAAATAGAAAATTCGAGTCTCATCGCTTATCTCCGCAAACTAGTAAGTACGTGCTTTCGGCGGGAATGCCGCGCGCAGTTTCGGCTGCATGTTCACCTCACGGCGGGTCATGCTTTCGCTCTGCGGCAGGTAGACGCTGTGGCACAGCCAGTTTGCATCATCACGTTCCGGGTAATCGAAGCGGCTGTGTGCACCACGGCTCTCGGTACGGAAGTTCGCGGCAACGGCAGTGGCGTAAGCCGTTTCCATCAGGTTATCCAGCTCCAGACACTCAATACGCTGGGTATTGAAGTCGCTTGAACGGTCATCCAGACGGGCGCTTTTCAGGCGCTCGCGCAGCACTTTCAGCTCTTCCAGCCCTTTCGCCATCGCATCGCCTTCACGGAACACCGAGAAGTTGTTTTGCATGCAGGTTTGCAGCGCTTTACGCAGCTCAGCTGGATCTTCACCGGTGGTGTTATTGTTCCAGCGGTTCATACGCGCCAGAGAAGCTTCGATCTCTTCTTCTGTGGCGTCTGCCAGCTCGCCCTGCTCTTTAATTGACTCTTGCAGATGCAGACCAGCCGCACGGCCAAACACCACCAGATCCAGCAACGAGTTACCACCAAGACGGTTAGAGCCGTGTACGGATACGCAGGCAATTTCGCCGACGGCAAACAGACCCGGTACCACCGTATCTTCGCCCTGCTCGTTAACCGTCAGCGCCTGACCGGTTACTCTGGTAGGGATACCGCCCATCATGTAGTGACAGGTAGGGATAACCGGGATCGGTTCTTTCACCGGATCGACGTGAGCAAAGGTTCGTGAAAGCTCCAGGATACCCGGCAGACGCGCTTCCAGTACTTCATGGCCCAGGTGGTCCAGTTTCAGTTTGATATGGGGACCCCACGGCCCTTCGCAGCCGCGACCTTCACGGATCTCAATCATCATCGAACGCGCTACCACGTCACGACCGGCCAGGTCTTTGGCGTTAGGCGCATAACGCTCCATAAAACGTTCGCCATGCTTATTCAGCAGATAGCCACCCTCGCCACGACACCCTTCTGTGACCAGTACGCCCGCACCGGCGATACCGGTTGGGTGGAACTGCCACATTTCCATATCCTGCACCGGCACGCCAGCGCGCAGCGCCATGCCTACGCCGTCACCGGTATTAATGTGGGCATTGGTGGTGGACTGATAGATACGTCCTGCGCCACCGGTCGCCAGCACCGTTGCGCGGGCTTTGAAATAGACCACTTCGCCATCTTCAATATTCAGCGCGGTACAGCCCACAATGGCGCCGTCAGCATTTTTCACCAGATCCAGCGCATACCATTCGGAGAAGATAGTGGTTTTGTTTTTCAGGTTCTGCTGATAGAGGGTGTGCAGCAGGGCGTGGCCGGTACGGTCAGCCGCAGCCGCAGTACGGGCAGCCTGCTCACCGCCGAAGTTTTTTGACTGGCCGCCAAACGGGCGCTGATAGATGCGACCATCTTCCAGACGGGAGAAAGGCAGGCCCATGTGCTCCAGCTCCAGAATCGCTTCCGGCCCGGTTTTACACATATATTCAATGGCGTCCTGGTCACCGATGTAATCGGAGCCTTTCACCGTGTCGTACATATGCCATTCCCAGTTGTCTTCATGGGTATTACCCAGCGCCACAGTGATACCACCCTGCGCAGAAACTGTATGGGAACGGGTAGGGAAAACTTTTGATAACAGAGCACAGCTCTGGCCCGATTGGGAAATTTGTAGCGCGGCACGCATGCCTGCACCACCAGCGCCGATTACAACGGCGTCAAACTCTCTGACTGGCAAATTCATTACGCACCCCACACTACGACAGTTCCATAAATTGCATAGACTAACACCACTACGATCACCAGCAGTTGCATCACCAGGCGCATCGCAACTGATTTCACATAGTCTGTCAGTACCTGCCACATCCCAACCCAGCCATGCACCAGAATGCAGAGCAGCGTCAGAAGGGTGAACACTTTCGTCACGGAGGAGGCAAAGAAGCCGTGCCAGATTTCATAAGTCAGCGTGTCTGACATCACAACAAAACCAAGGATATAGAGCACATACAGCGTCATGATAATCGCCGATGCGCGCAGCAGCAGCCAGTCATGGACGCCGTTGCGACCCAGTGCAGAAGCGTTGCTTACCATACGAGGACTCCCGCCAGAATTGAAAGCACGACAGTGATACCAAAACAGATTTGCGCAGAGCGCGTTCCGATCTGCAACGTTTCACCCAAATAACCGAAATCCATTAACATATGGCGTACGCCACCGACGATGTGATACGCCAGTGCGGTTAAAATGCCCCACATAATGAATTTGACAATAAAACTGTCCATAACGGCAGCGGCTTGCAGGAAGCCTTCGGGTGAAGAGAGTGACAGGCCCAGTAACCAGAGCAATATGCCAACGGCCACAAAAGTGATCACGCCAGATATGCGATAGAGAATAGACGCTATTGCAGTAACGGGAAACCGGATCGTTGAGAGATCCAAGTTGACAGGTCTTTGTTTTTTCAAGGTTTTGCCCACACAGCCTTTCTTATTTTGCTTCCTCCGGGCCTGAAGGTGAAAGCCGATCACGGGTGTGGTCAGACTATGCACAGGCACCAAAACAGCAACATCCAGTGTTAATTGAAGCGGTAAAACGCTGGGTGGCTCCTGGTGTCAGGGTATTCCGGAGACCTGGCGGAAGTATAGGGGGTTCACAAACTCATTACAATTCCCCTACAAACTTCTTGGGCATATTTAGGTGGAACAGTGATCGCACTCACATTTTTCACATTTTATACAAATTTAATTATCTGATTTGACAAAACTTCAACATTCCTGTTACAAACGGACGCTTAAAAGTTCTATGATGCGTAAAAGTTATGGGGCTACACTTTCCCCTAAGCACAAGTTATGTAACATTGAAGATAGTGTCACATAAAGTATCAGGTAACGGTTACCAACAAGTTACGACCAGACCGGATCTTTAACAACCGCGAAACGCAGTAGTGTTGTGCCCATCCGGCCTGCGCATACGCCCCGTCACTCTGTACCCTGCACGCTAAAAAGATGCCACAGAGTCGATATTTTGCCGTTGTGACGCAGGCGCGGACACAATGCGCTTTTCAGGTGTCAAAGATCCATAGACAAGGCGCAAAGGAGACAGTAAATGGCTGATAAAAAAGCAACGCTAACCCTACCAGGCGAAGCTCCTATTGAACTTGATGTGCTGCAAGGCACGTTGGGCCAGGATGAAATAGACGTCCGCACCCTTGGAGCCAAGGGGTATTTCACCTTTGACCCAGGCTTCACTTCTACTGCGTCCTGCGAGTCCAAAATCACCTATATTGATGGTGATGAAGGCATTTTGCTGCACCGTGGTTACCCTATCGATCAACTTGCCGTGCACTCCAACTATCTGGAAGTGTGCTACATCCTGCTGAACGGCGAAGCACCAACCAAAGAGCAGTTTGAAGAATTTAAAACCATCGTCACCCGTCACACCATGATCCACGAGCAGATCCATCATCTGTTCCGCGGTTTCCGTCGTGACTCGCATCCAATGGCTGTGATGTGCGGTGTGACCGGTGCGCTGGCAGCATTTTACCATGACGCTATGGATGTGAACATTGAGCGCCACCGTGAAATTGCCGCATTCCGTCTGCTGTCAAAAATGCCGACAGTAGCCGCAATGTGCTACAAATATTCCATTGGTCAGCCGTTTGTTTACCCACGCAATGACCTCTCCTATGCCGGTAATTTCCTGCATATGATGTTCTCGACTCCGTGTGAAGAGTATGTGGTGAACCCGATTCTGGAACGTGCGATGGATCGTATTCTGATCCTGCATGCAGACCATGAGCAGAATGCTTCCACCTCTACCGTGCGTACCGCAGGTTCTTCTGGCGCTAACCCGTTTGCCTGTATCGCTGCGGGGATCGCTTCCCTGTGGGGGCCAGCGCACGGCGGTGCCAATGAAGCCACCCTGCGTATGCTGGAAGAGATCAGCACCGTTGAACACATTCCTGAATTTGTGAAACGTGCCAAGGATAAGAATGACTCGTTCCGCCTGATGGGCTTTGGTCACCGTGTTTATAAAAACCATGACCCGCGCGCCACCGTAATGCGTGAAACCTGTCATGAAGTGCTGAACGAATTAGGCATGAAGGACGATCTGCTGGAAGTAGCGATGCAGTTGGAAGATATTGCTCTGAACGATCCCTACTTTATTGAACGTAAACTTTACCCTAACGTCGACTTCTACTCTGGCATTATTCTGAAAGCGATGGGCATCCCCTCTTCCATGTTTACGGTGATCTTCGCGATGGCGCGTACTGTAGGCTGGATTGCACACTGGAAAGAGATGCACGACGACGGCATTAAAATTGCCCGTCCTCGCCAGCTTTATACCGGCTACGACAAGCGTGATTTCACTTCCAAAACTCAGTGATAATTGCTGCACTTAATAGAAAAGCGCCGCTTCTGCGGCGCTTTTTTTATGGGCTGAACCAGAACCAGACCGAGGGATCAATCTGCATCTTTGCAACTGAAGCCGCCGACAAGCAGCAAAAGCGGAGGGATAAGCAACCAGCATAAGGCCCTCAACTGTTAAAAATCATCACATAAAGCGGGATGCCAGCAAGACTCTCAAAGCTGGCAGCCAGGGCACCAGTAAAAGGGGCGGGATGAGAGCGTCGTTTTCTCAATTATGCCGCCGCAGCGTTCGCACTTCTCCCCTGCCCGATGGAAAACCCGGAAGCGGAACAGTGCGCCATGATGCTTATTCTCCTTACTCACGCCCCGCGTATGATAGGAAAGCCGTGGCAGTGCTAACAACGCCTCTGCCAGCAGGTCAAGCTGCTCGCTGGTAAGATCCTGCGCCCGATGCTGTGGTGCCAGCCCGGCCTGCCAGAGGATCTCCACCCGAAGATAGTTACCCAAACCCGCCAGAAAAGCCTGATCCAGCAGCAGCGCGCTGAACTGCCGACGGCGGAAACGAGCCGAGAGCAACCGCTCCTTTACCACTTCACTGGTCAGCGTCATATCCAGCACGTCCGGCCCAACCCGCAGCAGAAACGGGTGAGCCGCCAGCGTATCCCGATCCAGCAGCTCGATCTCTGATGCGCTGTAAAGCAGGATTGTTTTATCCTCTGCCGCCAGGCGAACGCGCAGAATACGGCTGGTAGCGGGTTCAGACCCGCTTTTCACTACCCGCCAGACGCCGTACAGCTGGTTATGGCTGTAGAGCGTCAGGCCGTTAGAGAAGTGGGTCAGCATCGCTTTGCCGCGCGTTTCAATCGCCTCTACCCGCTCACCTACCAGCGCCGGTTCGTACGTTTTCATCTGCGGATAGGCAAACCAGACGTCGGTCAGGGTTTTCCCTCTGATCGCTTTTTCCAGTTTGTCCGCCGCGCGGCGAATCTCAGGTCCTTCTGGCATAATTACCTACTGATTAGTGTGTGGCTCCGCCTTCTGCACGGATATCCTGTTCGACGGTCAGCGCAATACTCAGCGCCATCTCCAGCGCCAGGATCACCGTCTGGGCCGGCATACTGGCGGCACCAGGATGTTTTACCGCCTGCTCTGGCAGATAGGGAATATGAATAAATCCGCCGCGCACCGCTTTTTTATGCTGCGCCAGATAGTGCAACAACCCATACATCACATGGTTACAGACATAAGTACCCGCGGTTTGCGAAACCGACGCGGGAATGCCCGCTTCCCGGATCCCCTCCACAATGGCTTTGATCGGCAGCGTGGAGAAGTAGGCCGCCGGGCCGCCCTCTACAATAGCTTCATCAATTGGCTGATTGCCTGCGTTGTCCGGGATGCGGGCGTCGTCAACGTTGATGCCAACGCGTTCAATAGTCACGTCGGTTCGCCCTCCCGCCTGCCCTACGGCGATCACCATTTCTGGCTCTACCTCTTCTATCGCCGCGTAAAGCGCTTCAAGCGAAGCCCCGAAAGCGCACGGCAGCTGTCTGGCAACGATTTTCGCGCCGCACAGCATGCGCTCATGCAGATGGCTGACGGCCTCCCAGGAGGGGTTGATCTGATCGCCACCAAAAGGTTCGAACGCGGTAATCAATACGGTTTTCATCGCGGCCTCACAGGAACATCAGGAAATAGAGAAGGAAAATATTGGCTATTAACAATAGCACGCCCGTTGGCACCTGAGCCTTGATCACTGCGTTGCGGTCGGGCAACTCCAGCAGGGCCGCAGGCACGATATTGAAGTTGGCCGCCATAGGCGTCATCAGCGTACCGCAGTAGCCAGAGAACATGCCGATAGCCGCCATCACCGCCGGATTGCCGTGATGTTGCAGCACCAGAATCGGAATACCGATCCCGGCGGTGACGATCGGGAAGGCGGCAAAAGCGTTGCCCATCACCATCGTTAACAGCGCCATCCCGATGGCATAAGTGGCAACGGCGATAAAGCGATTATCAACCGCAAGATAGGTTTCGGTCAGATGGGAAATTGCCGTTCCCACGCCTGCGCTGGTAAACAGCAGGCCCAGGGTTGCCAGGATTTGCGGCAGAATAAAGGCCCAGCCGATGGAGTCCAGCAGACGACGCGTCTCCTGAAGGGATTGCGCCGGGCCTTCACGGGTCAGCTTCAACGCTATCAACCAGGCGATGACACAGCCTGTCATCATCGAGAAGAGCGTGACCAGCGTGGAGTGATTGCCTGCACCAAATACGCTTTCCTGTAATCCCGGAATATTGTTAAACGCCAGCACGCCAATCACTGTGACCACAGGAATGGCTAAGGCGGGCAGGAAAAGCTTGTTATGCAGGCGTTTCGCGCTCGCTTCCCGCTGCTCGCTGGTACGTTGATGATAGGAGCCAAGTTTCACCCCGCCCAGCCCGGCGATTAGCGCCATCACCACCACCATAACGCCAACGACGATATGCAGCGAGCGTGTGCCGAGCAGCGTTACGGCCCAGTCTCCAATAAAAAATACCAGGCCATAAAGTGCCCAGAACAGACCAGTAGTGAGACGCCGCGGATTCGCCTTGTCCCGCCATGACATCACCGCAACCACCAGCAGGATAACCCCGGCCAGCCAGAACAGATATTGTTGCTGGAACATTAGCGGCCTCCCTTCGCTTTCAACGCATCATTATTCAGCGCAGCCAGTTCGGCAGCGATGGTTTTATCCAGACGCCTCAGGCGCACGGCGTGGATTAAAAAGGCGGAAAGCGCGGTCGGGATCCCCCAGAGGGCAATATGCAGCGGTTCGGTCTGGATGCCGGCTGACTCCTGCATAAAGTTATGCATAAAGATGATCGCGCCAAAGGCGACGAAGATATCCTCGCCAAAAAAGAGGCCGACGTTATCGGTCGCGGCAGACATAGCCCGCAGCCGATGACGCACCTCAATGGGCAATTCGCCATAACGGTTTTCCGTAGCGCCCTCTGCCATGGGCGCCAGAAGCGGACGCACCATCTGCGGGTGGCCGCCCAGGCTGGTTAAACCCATGGCGGCAGTGATTTCCCGCACAAAGAGATAGACAATCAGCAGGCGTCCCGCCGTGGCGGTTTTGATCTGGGCAATCCATGCCTGTGCGCGCTCTTTCAGGCCGTGACGCTCCAGCAGACCGATAACCGCCAGCGGCAGCAGCAGGATCAGCGGAAGGTTACGGGTATTGAGGAAACCGGATCCCAGTTTTTCCAGGATATCGCCCAGCGGCATATGGGCAGCCAGTCCGGTAATCAGGCCAGAGACGATCACTACCAGCACCGGGTTAAACCGGAGTAAAAAACCGATCACAATGGCGACAATGCCTGCCAGCGGCCATAAATTTACTGCACTTTCCATTCATCCTCCCGGGTATAAAGTCCTCCGGCATTGCCGGAGGCGGTCGTCGCGTTTTTACGCGTTATTGTTGCCTTAACGGCTGGTAACCTGAATCTGATGCTGTTCAAAGGCCTTACGCAGCTGAGCGGCAAATGCCAGAGCATGCGCACCGTCACCATGTACGCAGACGGTTTCAGCCTTCACTTTTACCCATTTCCCACAGAGGCTCTTAACCTGCCCCTGCTGGATCATGCTCAAGGTCTGTTCTATCGCCTGCTCATCGCTTTCTACCAGCGCGCCGGGCTGCGATCTCGGCACCAGCGAACCATCGGCCTGATAGCCACGGTCGGCAAAGACCTCTTCACGGGTTTTCAATCCCTGTGCCTGAGCGGCAAGAATGGATTCACTGTTTGCCAGCCCCACCAGCACCAGCTGTGGATCTACCGCTTTTACCGCGCGGGCAATAGCGTCAGCAAGCTCCGGCTCACGGGCGGACTGGTTATACAACATGCCGTGCGGCTTCACGTGAACCAGCTTGCCCCCTTCGCTATGGGTAATCGCCTGTAGGGCGCCAATCTGATAAACCAGCTGGGCGTAAACGGTTTCCGGGGGCAGTTGCATCTCCGTCCGGCCAAAGTTCTCCCTGTCCGGAAAACTGGGATGCGCGCCAATCGCCACGCCAAATTCCAGCGCCCACAGGACGCTTTGCCGCATGGTTTGCGCATCGCCAGCATGAAAGCCGCAGGCGATATTGGCGGAAGAAACCAGCTGCAACAGCGCGCGATCGTTTTCACACCCTTCGCCCAGATCGGCATTCAAATCAATTTTCATGCTCTACTCCCCACGCCATTTGTTCTAAGGCAAGCTGCTGCTCGCGTTTGGCTTTCAGCGCTTCGTCTAACGTGCAGTAGACAAAATGAATCGGCTCACCGAGGCGAATTTGTGCAAGATGGTAGAGATCGGCTTCAATTACGCAGCCAATGCGCGGGTAGCCGCCGGTTGTTTGCGCATCCGCCATCAGCACAATAGGCTGTCCGTTTGGCGGCACCTGGATCACGCCGGGGATCAGCCCGTGCGACAGCATTTCACGTTTGACAGTTCGGGTAAGCGGCCTGCCCTGTAAACGATAGCCCATGCGGTTACTTTGCGGATTGAGTTTCCAGCTGGTACGCCAGAAGGCCTCGCGGCTTTCAAAACTGAACTCGTGGAATTCCGGCCCCATCATCACGCGAATCCGGTTGCCAAAGAGCAGCTGACGAACGCCAACCGGCTTGGTGAAGGTTTTCAGCGGGGTCCCCTGTGGAAGCTGGTCGCCATCCTGAAGAAGGCGACCTTCGAGGCCGCCGAAGCCCGCTTTTGCATCGGTGCTACAGGAACCCAGCATCGGTTCAAGATCAAATCCGCCGTCCAGCGCCAGATAGCTGCGCATTCCGCGCTGAGGCATTTTTAATGTCAGGCGCTGTCCCTTTTTCACCGCCGTTCGCCAGCCGGTCCAGACGGGCTGGTTATCTATCTCTGCACTGCATCCTGCCCCGGTCAGTGCTATCCAGCCGTCGCGGGTGAACTCTGCGCAAAACTGACCCAGGGTAATTTCCAGCACTGCGCTGGTTTTGGCATTGCCCACCAGCAGATTGGCAGTTTCCATTGCGGGATGATCCAGCACGCCGCTGAGACCCACGCCATACTGACGCCAGCCGGTACGCCCGGCATCCTGTAGCGTTGTCGCCATACCGGCACGAATGATTTTCAGCATATCCCCTCCTTTTGCGGAACAAAGCGGACACTGTCGCCAGGCCTGAAGAAGGTGGGAGGCTGAAGAAGAGGATTGAACAGTGTGATGTCCGTCTGGCCAATAAGCTGCCAGCCGCCGGGTGCGCTAAAGGGATAGACCCCGGTCTGACTGCCACCGATGCCAACCGAACCCGCAGGTACGGCAACGCGAGGCTCAGCCCGCCGCGGCGTATGCAGGCGGTCATCAAGCCCAGCCATATAGGGGAAGCCAGGCTGGAAACCGATAAAATAGACTACGTAGTGCGCAGAGGCGTGTGCCTCGACCACTTGTCGGGGAGAAAGGCCGCTCAGCCGGGCAACCTCTTCTAAATCGGGTCCTGCCGCACCGCCATAAATCACCGGGATCTCTACTTCACGTGAGGTCATTTCCAGCGCCTCACTGCTCTCCCACCATGACTGCAACCACTCAATGGCATCAAGGGCTGTTTTCTGCGGATCGCTCAGCAGCACGGTGATGTTGTTCATTCCCGGCACCACTTCAATCACTTCCGGGCGTGCAGTCAGTCGTGCTGAAAGCCCCCAAATTCGTTGCTGAGCGCTGAGCGTAACTGGGGGTTCCAGCTCAAGCACTACTGCACGTTCGCCTAACAGGTAACAACGAGCTCGTTGCAAAACGCTCCTCCTGACCTGAAATCAAGGCCATATAAATGCTCTGTAAGGCAAACAGTTATGCTGAAATGTCAGGGAGGTGTCAACTCTGTTGCAGGCGGTTTGGCCACCGCCTGCATAAAATCAGGCAGGATTAGGGATATCAATAAAGGTTACGTCCAGATCGTAGCGCTCTGCGAGCCACTCGCCGAGTGCCTGAATACCGCAGCGTTCGGTGGCGTGGTGGCCAGCGGCAAAGAAGTGCAGCCCTTGCTCACGGGCACTGTGAATGGTCTGTTCAGAAACTTCACCAGAGATAAACGCATCCACGCCGAACGCGGCGGCAGCGTCGATATAACCCTGACCGCCGCCAGAACACCAGGCAATGCGGCGAATAACCTTCGGCGCATTATCGCCACAGTGCAGCGGTTCGCGCCCCAGCACCTGAGTGATACGCTGTGCCAGCTGTTCACCAGAGAGCGGATCCGTTAACTCTCCCCATGGAAGCAGCTGTTCAATCTGCCCACGCACCTCTATACCCAGCAGCCTGGCCAGCTGGGCGTTGTTGCCCAGTTGCGGATGCGCATCCAGCGGCAGATGCCAGCCAAACATATTGATATCGTTAGCTAACAGCGTTTTAAGGCGGTTGCGCTTCATGCCCTTAATGACGGCAGGTTCATTTTTCCAGAAATAGCCGTGATGAACCACTACCGCATCGGCTTTCAGGCGAACCGCTTCATCCAGCAAAGCCTGCGAAGCGGTGACGCCAGTGATGATCTTCTTCACCTCAGCGCGTCCCTCCACCTGAAGCCCGTTGGGGCCATAGTCGCTGAAAGCGGCGCTATTCAACTGCTGGTTCACAATCTCTTCAAGTTCTGTATTACGCATAACAATTCCTGACCTGTTCGTGATGCCACAAGCCTGGCCGCTATCATCGCGCCAGGCGTGCGGTAAATGTTACAGGCAACAATAGCAAAATTATTTGCGTGCCGCTTCAAACGCCGCAAGCGTACGTTGCCGTGCTTCTTTGTGATCCACAATCGGTGTCGGATAATCCAGCGATCGCTGATTATTTTCCGCCCAGATGTGGGGTTGATGAATATGCTTTACCGGCACCTCTTTCAGCTCAGGCAGCCATTTACGGATAAATTCCCCCTCTTTATCGAAACGTTCGCCCTGAGTGGTAGGGTTAAAGATGCGAAAATAGGGCGCGGAATCATTCCCCGTAGAGGCAGCCCATTGCCAGCCACCATTATTGGCGGCCAGATCGCCATCTATCAGTTGCGACATGAAATAGCGCTCCCCTTTCCGCCAGTCAATCAGCAGATCCTTGATCAGGAAGCTGGCCGTGATCATGCGCAGCCGGTTATGCATCCAGCCGGTGCTGTTTAGCTGGCGCATTGCCGCATCGACAATGGGATAACCTGTTTTGCCCTGCTGCCAGGCCTGAAGCAGCTTTTCATCCTGCTGCCACTGCACTTTTTTAGTCCAGCTGATAAAGGGCTGATTTTTACAAAGCTTCGGCCAGGCGACCAGCAGATGGCGGTAGAAATCCCGCCAGATAAGTTCGTTCAGCCAGGTGAAGATATTGCTCTCTTCTAACCCCTGCGGATGCCCGGCCAGCAGGCGGTGCAGGCACTGACGGGGCGATAATACGCCGGTCGCCAGATAGACAGAAAGACGGCTGGTCCCGTCAAGGGATGGGATATCCCGGCGCTCCTGATAGTGCATAACCGGCTGCTGACAAAACTGCCTGAGCTGCTGAAGCCCCGCTTTTTCCCCGGCGGCAAACAACGAACCGTCGAACTCCTCACAGGGATAGCTGAAAGGTGTGATAGCAGGAATGTCGGTTAAGGGGCCACTCTCTCTGACTTTGGGGGCGGGAACACACTCAGGCAATCCCTCCAGCAGGCGTTTCACGAACGCCCGGCTGAATGGCGTGAAGACTTTGTACATCTCACGGTTGCCGGTTAACAGGCTGCCTGGCGGGAGCAGCAGGCTGTCATCAAAGCCCTGAGTAATGATATCGAGATCGCCCAGCGCTTTTTCCACTGCCGCATCCCGCTCACGCTCGTTGACTTCATACTGATAGTTGTAGAACAGCCGATCAACGTGATGCTGCTGACAAAAGTCCTTCAGCACCCCGACAGAAGCCGCAAAATCGTGGCACTCAGCGGTATGCAGCGCGATGCCTTTATCAGCCAGCGTCTGCCGGAGTTCCAGCAGGCTCTGGTAGATAAAGGCTGCCTGCTTCGGGGCCATGGTATGCGCTTCCCACTGCCCTGGAGTGGCGATAAACAGCGCCAGCACCCTGGCATCGGCGTTGCGGCAGGCAGCATGCAGAGCGTAATTATCGTGGCTGCGCAGATCGTTGCGCAGCCAGACTAAATGGGTTGCCATGAATATTCCTGAGTAAACTAATGTCCGTAACGCAGGCGCAGCGCTTCGGGATAGGGTTCAAAATAACGCTGCTGCGCCAGATAGGGGTCGGGGAACTCGGCCATGTAGTGTTTCAACAGGGTAAGAGGCGCCAGCAGCGGTTGCAGGCCCTGACGGTAATGCTCAATCAGCGAGGCCAGCTCCTGCCGCTGTTTGGAGGTCAGCTGCGGGCGGAAGTAGCCCTGTACATGCATCAGCACATTGGTGTGGTTGCCACGAGTAGCCTGATTTTTAAGCAGATCCATCAGGCGCTGGCGGTATTCAAAGGCATACTCCTCCAGGGAGGCCCAGTCGGCCATGGCCGCAACAAAGCGCCCAATTTCACGATATTCCGGCTGGGAGTGTGCCAGCAGCGAGAGTTTGTAACGGCTGTGAAAGGCCATCAGCTTTCCGCGCGTGAGTCCACTGCGCCAGATTTCGTTAAATTCATGCAGCGTATAGACCCGCTCGACAAAGTTTTCGCGCAAAACGGGATCGTGCAGGCGACCATCTTCTTCCACCGGCAGCCACGGCATCTGCGCCATCAGTTCGCGGGTAAATATGCCCACGCCCTCTTTGCGATTATTGTTGTTGTCCGGCTGGTATACCCGCACGCGCTCCATTCCGCAGCTTGGGGATTTGGCACAGACGATGTAGCCACAAAGATGGTGTAGCGTTGCAATACGCTTTTCCGACCAGCTCTGCATCTCCTCGGTAAGCGGCTCCCCTTTACCGTTACTGAAGCAGAGCGCAGGGGTTCCCTCTTCTCTCTCTGTCAGGCGCAGGGCCGGACGAGGCGTCGGTAAACCGATAGCCATTTCAGGGCAGGCAGGTTCATAACGGATAAACGGGGCGAGATCTTCTGCGGCAAAAGCACAACGTTTATGGCCGCCATCAAAACGGACAGTATCGCCCAGCAAACAGGCGCTGATACCGACGGGGATTTTCTCGCTCATAGTTGTACAACCTCCAACTTCTTGTAGAGGTTTAAGTGTAGCTGAAAGTTCGCCAATAAGCGCGATGTCTCTGAGGAAAGATCGATCTCTGGCAAAAAAAATCCCGCGTTAGCGGGACTTTTTAGTAGAAATCACAACCGGCGGCTTCCGACTGCGCCAGCCAGACAGGCTGACTGCTGGTTTTAAGCCAGATGCGGTGCAGATAGCTGTAAAAGCGCGCACGATCGCGGCGAAACAGCATAAAAGGTAAGGCAAGCAGGCCCACCACAAGAACCCCTGCACGACGCAGGACGATTCGGGTTAACGAGTAATGCTGGTAAAGATGCATACGCCCTCCAGGAAGTGAAATAATCATCAAGTTATCTGAGCAAAATAATAGCGCTTACTGTGTAATTTTACTACTCATCCGACCACCAATCTGGTGAAAAAAAGTGCAACCTGGCCGTTATAGCGTAATTAAGTTACAGAAAGGTTAATTGCAGCCGTAAAGTTAACAATTATTCAACGCATCCTCCCTTCGTTCACCGGATATCGGCCATTCCGGAAACGATAGCGAGAAGGTTTGCAGTCAATACCCTGCATATTTGGTAAATTGAATCCCATGTCTGAATCTACGGGCTGGCAGTGCAACAGGATGAAAAGATAACCGTGACTACTGTGCTGATCGTTGAAGATGAAAAAGAGATCCGCCGCTTTCTGCGTATTGCGCTGGAGGGGGAATCGCTGCGCGTGTTTGACGCTGATACCCTGCAACGGGGTCTGATTGAGGCCGCCACGCGCAAACCCGATCTTGTAATCCTGGATTTGGGTTTACCGGACGGCGATGGAAGCGAGTTTATCCGCGAGGTACGCCAGTGGAGTACCATGCCGGTTATTGTGCTTTCCGCCCGCAGCGACGAGCAGGATAAAATTGCCGCGCTGGATGCAGGCGCAGATGATTTTCTCACTAAACCCTTTGGTATCGGGGAGCTGATGGCCAGAGTCCGTGTGGCGCTCCGAAACCGGGACACCTCCAGTTCTGCCACCTCGAAAGAGATCGCTTTTGGTGATGTCAGGGTAGATATTGCGGGCAGACGCGTCACGCGGGGCGGAACGGATTTACATCTGACGCCCATTGAGTTCCGTTTGCTGGTGAGCCTGCTTAATCATGCTGGTAAAGTCATGACCCAGCGCCAGCTGTTGAATCAGGTGTGGGGGCCAAATGCGGTTGAGCACAGCCACTACCTGCGGATCTATATGGGCCATTTACGGCAAAAGCTGGAAGAAAAACCGGCACAACCCCGCCATTTAATTACCGAAACGGGCGTAGGCTACCGTTTTATGCCTTAAGCTGGCGAGAAACCATAAAAAAAGGCGCTGAATCAGCGCCTTGATAAGACATTACCGCAATTATGCGTTTTTCAGCACTTCACTGACAATTTCTACTGCTTCTTTCTCAATCTGCTCACGGTGTTCAGCACCGAGGAAGCTTTCACAGTAAATTTTGTAGGCATCTTCGGTACCCGAAGGACGGGCAGCGAACCAGCCGTTCTCCGTCATCACTTTTAATCCGCCGATCGATGCGCCATTACCTGGTGCAGCAGTCAGACGTGCAGTGATGGGATCGCCCGCCAGCGTATCAGCGCTAACCATTTCTGGTGAAAGCTTAGAGAGCGCCGCTTTTTGTGCGGAAGTCGCCGAAGCCTGCAAACGGTTGTAGCTTGGTGCGCCAAAGCGCTCCGCCAGCTCGTCATAGTGCTGGTGTGGGTTTTTGCCGGTCACCGCAGTGATTTCCGCTGCCAGCAGGCACATGATGATGCCATCTTTATCGGTAGACCACGGCGTGCCGTCAAAGCGCAGGAAGGATGCACCCGCACTCTCCTCGCCGCCGAAACCGAAGCTGCCATCAAACAAGCCGTCGACAAACCACTTGAAGCCAACCGGCACTTCAACCAGCTTGCGGCCGATGTCATTTACCACGCGGTCAATCATCGCACTGGATACCAGCGTTTTACCGACGGCAACCTCTTTGCCCCACTGTGGCCGGTTCTGGAACAGGTAGTTGATAGCCACGGCAAGATAATGGTTTGGATTCATCAGACCCGCCGGGGTAACAATACCGTGGCGGTCATAATCTGGATCGTTAGCGAAAGCGAGATCGAATTTATCACGCAAGGCCAGCAGACCAGCCATCGCGCTTTCTGATGAGCAATCCATACGGATCACGCCATCTTTATCGAGATGCATAAAGCGGAACGTCTGATCCACCGAATCATTAACGATGGTCAAATCCAGGTTATAAAACTCAGCGATACGTTGCCAGTAGGCAATACCGGAGCCGCCCAGCGGATCCACGCCGATTTTCAGGCCTGCTTTCTGAATAGCAGGAATATCAACAATTTGCGCCAGGCCTTCAATGTAAGGCTGGATCAAATCCTTTTCCTGTAGATGGCCACTTTCCCAGGCTTTGTCCAGCGCGATGCGCTTAACACCTTTCAGGCCATCCTGAATCAACGCATTGGCACGGTCTTCCACCACTTTGGTAACGTTGGTATCGGCCGGTCCACCGTTTGGCGGATTGTATTTGATACCGCCATCTTCAGGGGGGTTATGTGAAGGGGTGATGACAATCCCGTCGGCCTGCGCGCCACCCGCTTTGTTGTGCTCAAGAATAGCGTTTGAAATCGCAGGGGTCGGCGTATAGCCATTATCCAACTGTACGATAACATCCACGCCGTTAGCGGCCAGCACTTCCAGTACGGAAATAATGGCTGGCTCAGAGAGCGCGTGGGTATCTTTGCCTACGTAGCAGGGACCGGTGATGCCGTTCTTTTTGCGCTCTTCAGCAATTGCCTGAGCAATGGCCAGAATGTGCGTCTCGTTGAAGCTCTGACGCCCTGCACTGCCGCGATGGCCAGATGTGCCGAATTTCACCGCATGCTCTGCGTTACCCAGATCGGGTTGCAGGACATAATATTGTGACGTTAATTGTGCAACGTTAATCAAATCACTCTGCTGGGCTGGTTGCCCGGCACGGGGGTGATTGGCCATTGGCGATTCTCCCTGACGCTTTTTAATCAGTTAGAGGGTACCGCAAACCTTGTCAGCGAGTTCCGCAGGGAACTGCATTGACTGCATGATATGTTCAATCATGCTCCGTTTGCGATCTGTGTTGGTGTTGGTTATCACCCAATACGGCGTGCCGGGAATATGTTGCGGCTTGGTATGGGTGCCATTCTGTACCAGTGTTTGTTGATTGCCTGCAAAGTAGACGCGCGTCCGGCCAAGTAAAGACTCGGTTGCGGCGGCAAATGCTTTGGGATCCAGGTTATATAAAGTCGACAGAATCAGCATAAACCGGTTAACCGCTTTCTTCTGTTCTGCATATTCATCAGACAGCAGCAGCTCACGCACAGCGCGAACGCGATCCTGTGGGCGAGAATCCGCTTTCACAGACGCGGTCTCTTTCGTCCCGCCCACAGCGGCAGGCGCTACGGGTGCGGCAGGCGCACTCTGACCGGCAGTAAATTTAAGCATACGGCGCAAAATGTCAGAGGCGCTTTCACCAATATGCTGAGTGTGGCTGGCGATATAACGGTAGAGCTCTTCGTCGACTTCAATAGTTTTCATCTTGATCCAGTACAATTATTGCTGATAAGAGCCGGTTTGCACGGTATGAAAAAGGCCCTGCATGACCATCCAGCTCTAACACGAGGATTATAAAGTTAAATCCTGCCGGGGAGTAGCGCCAGCCCCTGATAGCGGTAAAAGTCAGAATATGCCGCAAAAACTCTGGCGGGCGGTATCTGGCCGTCACGGCAGGAAAAAGTAAATCTATGATAACCTAACCCCTGGTTTCAACAGTAAGAACTTTGTTATGAAATTGAATATCCGCCTGCAATCTGAACAATCCGCCTGCTCCGCATCGCCGGTAGTGTTGATCCATGGTCTGTTTGGCAGTCTTGATAATCTTGCGGTATTGGCAAGAGGGCTGAGGGATGAGCATCCGCTGGTACAGCTTGATTTACGTAACCACGGCTTATCGGGGCAAGAGAGTGAGATGACTTACCAGGCCATGGCAGAAGATGTGCTGGAAACGCTGGATGCCGAAGGGATCGATCGCTTTATCGCTGTCGGCCATTCAATGGGCGGCAAGGTGGCGATGCTGCTCACTGCGCTCGCGCCTGAGCGGGTTGAAAAACTGGTGGTGATTGATATGGCGCCTGTTGCCTATCCTGAGCGCCATCATGACGCCATTTTTGCCGCACTCAAGGCCGTCACCGCCGCAAACCTCACCTCCCGTTCAGATGCGGCCGCGCTTATGCGAGAGACAATAGAAGAAGGCGTTATTCAGTTTCTGCTAAAATCTTTCCACCAGGGAGAGTGGCGCTTCAACGTTCCGGTTCTCTGGGAGAACTACGACAGGATTATTGGTTGGCAGCCGCTGCCGCCATGGTCTCATCCGGCGTTGTTTATTCGGGGTGAGCTTTCCCCCTACCTGGCTGACGCGCATCGTGAAGCACTGCTGGCACAATTTCCCGGCGCGCGGGCGCATGTTGTTGCCGGTGCTGGTCACTGGGTTCATGCTGAGAAACCTGATGCCGTTTTACGCGCAATCCGTCGTTTTCTTGCGCGGTGAAAACAAATCTATCCCGTTCAGCCTAAATCATTGTCGTCATGACTTTTACTGGGGTATGATGGCGCGCTTAAAATTTGTCGCAGCACGAATTTCAGCCGTCATCAGGCCTGAACCATCAGAACTCCAGCCTTTCAGTATCACGATTCTATGGCAAAAGAAAACACGGACCGCACCACGATCGATCTGTTCGCAGATGACCGTCGTCCGGGGCGACCAAAAACAAATCCGCTGACGCGTGATGAGCAACTGCGTATCAATAAACGCAATCAGCTCAAGCGGGACAAAGTGCGCGGGTTAAAGCGTGTGGAGCTGAAAATGAACAGCGACGCCGTGGATGCCCTGAACCAGCTTGCCGAGCAGCGAAATATCAGCCGCGGCGAACTGATAGAAGAGATGGTGATGGCGATGTTAGCCAGCCAGAAGCGTTGAAAAAGGGGTAAACCCGGCTCTTCAACCTCTTGCTGGTGAAGCACAAAGCGACAAAAGCTGGCGGATTACTCATTTATCCCCCTTGTGCTGTCTGCTATCATTGCCGTTAATTGCAGTAAAGTCGTTACCCTAAAATTCAGTTTCAAGAGGTTATTAAGCGCATGGCACTCGTAGGCATTTTCTTTGGCAGCGATACGGGCAATACTGAAAATATTGCAAAAATGATCCAAAAGCAGCTCGGTAACGAGGTGGCTGAGGTTCATGATATCGCTAAAAGTAGCAAAGAAGACCTTGAAGCCTTTGATATCCTGCTGCTGGGTATCCCAACCTGGTACTACGGCGAAGCCCAGTGCGACTGGGATGATTTCTTCCCTACCCTGGAAGAGATCGATTTCAATGGCAAACTGGTTGCGCTTTTTGGCTGTGGCGATCAGGAAGATTACGCAGAGTATTTCTGTGACGCGATGGGCACCATTCGCGATATCATTGAACCGAAAGGCGCCGTTATCGTGGGTCACTGGCCAACTGAAGGTTATCATTTTGAAGCGTCCAAAGGACTTGCTGACGACACGCATTTCCTGGGCCTGGCTATTGATGAAGATCGTCAGCCGGAACTGACCCGCGAACGTACTGAAAAATGGGTAAAACAGATTTACGATGAGCTCCAGTTGAAGGAAATTCTGGAAGCTTAAGGAGAACGGCCTGATGTGGGAGGTAACTCACATCAGGCCTGTAATTTTTCCTATAGAAGTAATAGGCACAATTTCATAACTTTCATCTGCAAAACTGTAGAATATCGCCATCGGTCACCCCGCTTACTTCATGTTTGTTAAAAACATGGCAAAGCGAAATGTTAACCCAGCGCCTGCTTTCCGGACGTAAAGACATCATCATTACCTCCCTTTACAGATTCGCAACGCCCGAGGTGTTCATTTCCAAGCGTGAGTACTATAATGAGGCGTTTTGCGTCGACCGATGTTCAGGGCTTTTCAGCCGCACAGTGACAAGCAAAGTAACAGGACAATATCCGCATGACTGACAATAACACCGCATTAAAGAAGGCCGGCCTGAAAGTCACGCTTCCGCGACTGAAAATTCTGGAAGTGCTTCAGGAACCTGAAGGCCATCACGTCAGTGCGGAAGATTTGTATAAGCGCCTGATTGATATGGGCGAAGAGATTGGTCTGGCGACGGTTTACCGCGTTCTGAACCAGTTTGATGACGCGGGGATCGTTACCCGTCACAATTTCGAAGGTGGCAAATCCGTTTTCGAACTGACTCAGCAACATCACCATGACCACCTTATCTGTCTGGACTGCGGCAAAGTGATCGAATTCAGAGATGAATCGATCGAGTCCCGCCAGCGTGATATCGCCACGCGTCATGGTATCAAGCTCAGTAACCACAGTTTGTACCTTTATGGTCACTGTTCTACTGGCGACTGCCGCGAAGACGAAACGCTGCACGACAAATAATCTGCATTCCTGAAAAAACCGGTGATTTTCACCGGTTTTTTTTTGCCTGAACCCGTAAAGCCCGCGTGAAAAAACTGGATCAGTCAGAGCGATTCCGCACGGCTGAAGCCTTTGCCAGCGAAAATTTCCCTCCCTACCCTGACTTTTCCTGCTGCTGGCTGGTGCCAGCTCTCGCTGGCTCTTGCGACTTTTATTACGCCCGTCGCTAATAAAGAGTGTTACCCCCTGATAAAGCGCAAAAAAAAACGCAGCCCTGAGGCTGCGTCGCTTGCAGAAAACCCGGCAGCGCTACTCTCCCGCTTTCGTCCAGGTGTCACGCAGGCCAACCGTGCGGTTAAACACCAGGTTACCGGCAGATGAGTATCGGCTGTCAGCACAGAAGTAACCTTCGCGCTCAAACTGATACGGGCTGCTGGCTTCTGCCTGCTGCAATCCTGGCTCCACAAAGCCCTGACGAATAACCAGCGAGTCAGGGTTGATAGTTGTCAGGAAATCTTCTGCCGCACCCGGATTTGGCACGCTGAACAGACGGTCATACAGGCGAAACTCTGCCGGTAAGGCATGAATGGCAGAGACCCAGTGAATGACCCCTTTCACTTTACGGCCATCGGCCGGATCTTTACTCAACGTCTCTGTATCGCAGGTGCAGAACAGGCAGGTAATATTACCCTCTTCATCCTTCGCCACGCGCTCCGCTTTGATCACGTAGGCGTTACGCAGACGCACTTCTTTACCCAGCACCAGACGCTTGTACTGCTTATTCGCTTCCTCGCGGAAATCAGCACGATCGATATAAATTTCACGGCTGAACGGCACTTCACGCGTCCCCATCTCCGGCTTGTTCGGATGATTAGGCATGGTGATGATCTCTTCATGATTAGCAGGCAGATTTTCAATCACCAGCTTCACCGGATCCATCACCGCCATCGCGCGCGGGGCGTTCTCGTTCAGATCGTCACGAATACAGGACTCCAGCGAGGCCATTTCCACGATGTTATCCTGCTTGGTCACGCCAATACGGCGGCAGAACTCGCGGATAGAACCGGCGGTGTAACCGCGACGGCGCAGACCGGAAACGGTCAGCATACGTGGATCGTCCCAGCCCTCCACAACCTTCTCTGTTACCAGCAGGTTCAGCTTACGCTTGGACATAATGGCGTATTCAAGATTCAGACGAGAAAATTCGTACTGACGCGGATGGGTTGGAATGGTGATGTTATCCAGCACCCAGTCATACAGACGGCGGTTATCCTGGAACTCCAGGGTACAGAGTGAGTGGGTGATCCCTTCCAGCGCATCGGAAATGCAGTGGGTAAAATCATACATCGGATAGATGCACCACTTGTTGCCGGTCTGATGATGCTCGGCAAACTTGATGCGGTAGAGAACCGGATCGCGCATGACGATAAAGCTGGAGGCCATATCAATCTTTGCACGCAGGCAGGCGGTGCCTTCAGCAAAGCCGCCGTTGCGCATTTTTTCAAACAGCGCCAGGTTCTCTTCTACTGAACGGTCGCGGAAAGGACTGTTTTTGCCCGGCGCTGTGAGGGTACCGCGATATTCACGGATCTGCTCAGGGCTAAGCTCGTCAACATAGGCCAGGCCCTTGTTGATCAGCTCAACCGCATAGTGATGCAGCTGATCGAAATAATCAGAGGAGTAACGAACGTTGCCCGACCACTCAAAGCCCAGCCACTGCACGTCATGCTTGATAGACTCTACATATTCCAGGTCTTCTTTCACCGGGTTAGTGTCATCAAAACGCAGGTTGCACTGCCCCTGATAGTCTTGTGCAATACCAAAGTTGAGGCAGATAGATTTGGCGTGGCCAATGTGCAGATAACCATTGGGTTCCGGCGGGAAGCGGGTATGCACGCTGTCATGCTTGCCGGTCGCCAGATCTTCGTCGATGATCTGACGAATAAAGTTAGTTGGGCGGGCTTCTGCCTCACTCATCTTAATTTCCTCAGTAATGCTATCAAATTAGTACGTGAAATAACGGAGTATGATCCACAAAGCCGGGAAGGGAAACAACCGTTTGTTCGGGGAATACGATAAAAAAAGGGCGGGAATTGCTTCCCACCCTGTCATTGTAACGCAATCAGAGGTTAGCCGTTAATTTCATACAGCCGGCTTTCGCCAGCAACAACCGTTTCACCTGCCACCAGCGTGATGCCGGTATAATCTTCAATGTTGCTGACCACAACAGGGCTGATCATCGAGCGGGCGTTAGCATTCAGGAAGGCCAGATCCATTTCCAGAACGGGTTGTCCGGCAGTAACCTGCGCACCTTCTTCAACAAGACGGGTAAAGCCTTTGCCGCCCAGCGCCACGGTATCCAGGCCCATGTGCACCACCACTTCAACCCCTTTCTCTGTTTCCAGACAGAAGGCGTGATTGGTGTTGAAGATTTTCACCACGGTTCCCGCCGCAGGAGAAACCACCGTACTGCTGGAAGGTTTGATCGCCAGGCCATCCCCTACCGCTTTACTGGCAAAGGCTTCGTCCGGAACCAGCTCCAGCGCCACCACTTCACCACTGACCGGCGCAACCAGCGTTGCGATAATCCCTTTCGCCGCCGCAGGCACCGCCTGAACCGCAACGGGTGCCGCTGGTGCAGCAGAGGAACTTGCCGCAGCGACAGCGCCTTTGCTCAGCACCGTTTTCATGGCGGAAGCAATAGTTTCAGCACGGGTGCCGACAATAATCTGTACGCTCTGCTTGTTCAGACGGATCACGCCAGATGCGCCCAGTCGTTTGGCTACGGATTCGTTGACCGCGCTGCTGTCTTTTACGTTAAGACGGAGACGCGTGATACAGGCATCAATGTGGGTCAGGTTATCTGAACCGCCAATAGCGCCAATATAACGACGGGCCAGCGATTCAGTTTCCGTTTCTTTGTTTCCGGAGTGATCAACGTTAACGTCGTAACCATCAGATTCATCCCCGTCGACCGACAGCTCGCGGCCCGGCGTCATCAGGTTGAATTTTTTGATGGTAAAACGGAACACCACGTAATAGATAGCAAAGAACACTACCCCTTGCGGGATCAACATATACCAGTGGGTTGCCAGCGGGTTTCGCGTTGACAGCACCATATCCACCAGCCCGGCGCTAAAGCCAAAGCCGGCAATCCAGTGCATGCTTGCGGCAATAAAGACCGAGACGCCGGTTAAAGCAGCATGGATCACATACAGCACCGGTGCCACGAACATAAAGGAGAACTCAAGCGGTTCAGTGATCCCGGTAAAGAAGGAAGCAAAAGCAGCAGCCAACATAATACCGCCCACTTTAGCGCGGTTTTCCGGACGCGCGCAGTGGAAGATAGCCAGCGCCGCACCCGGCAGACCAAACATCATAATCGGGAAGAAGCCAGCCTGATAACGACCGGTGATACCCACAATACCCTTACCGTTCTGGATAGACTCTGCGCCGCCCAGGAAATTAGGAATATCGTTGATACCCGCCACGTCAAACCAGAACACGGAATTCAGCGCGTGATGCAGACCCACAGGGATCAGTAAGCGGTTAAAGAAGGCGTAAACACCCGCGCCCGCAGAGCCAAGCTTCTGAATACTTTCACCAAAGCTTACCAGTCCGCCGAAAATCAGAGGCCAGATATACATCAGAATAAAGGCGATCAGGATCATCAGGAACGAAACCAGGATAGGCACCAGGCGACGACCACTGAAGAACGAGAGCGCTTTAGGCAGCTCAACATGGCTGAAGCGGTTATAGACTTCGGCGGAGATTATCCCCACCAGAATGCCCACAAACTGATTGTTGATTTTGCCGAAGGCAGCGGGCACCTGTTCGACGGGAATTTTCTGAATCATCGAGACTGCGGCTGGCGAACAGAGCGTGGTCACCACCAGGAAGCCCACAAAGCCGGTCAGCGCTGCTGCGCCGTCTTTGTCTTTTGACATGCCGTAAGCCACACCAATGGCAAAAAGCACCGACATATTTTCGATAATTGCCGAACCGGACTTAATAAACAGAGCGGCTAATGCATTACCGGCTCCCCATGCATCAGGGTCCAGCCAGTAACCGATCCCCATTAAAATGGCGGCGGCGGGCAGCGTTGCTACCGGCACCATCAGCGCCCTACCTATTTTTTGTAAATAACTTAACATTACCCTTCCCCCTATGAGACCCGTTATGGCGCCAGTAGTCGTTTTCTTTTTTTATCACGACTGGTTGGTTTCTGAATGACAGTAAAACCACGCACGGAGTGTAAAAAGAAATTAATTCGCTTCGCAAATTAAAACCCTCCTGTTTGTGACTTTTATCACCAAAATAGAGACTATTGTTCGCCTGCTGCTGGCTATCAACGCAAACTTATTTTATGATCCGAATTATTAACACGGATTTATCCCTCGCGGATAGCGGTCATGACACGTTACGCTTTAGTCAATCTGCGCCACAGAGACCGTGGAACTCCTTCTTAATTTTGCTTATATGAGGTGATACATGAGACTGATTCCCCTGGCTACGCCGACCCACGTCGGAAAATGGGCCGCCCGCCATATCGTCAACCGCATTAATGCTTTTAACCCTACCGCCGATCGCCCCTTTGTTCTTGGCTTGCCTACCGGTGGAACGCCACTGGAAGCTTACAAGCACCTTATCGATATGCATAAAGCAGGCCAGGTTAGCTTCAAGCATGTGGTCACCTTTAACATGGACGAATATGTCGGGCTGCCAAAAGAGCATCCGGAAAGTTACCACAGTTTTATGTACCGTAACTTTTTTGATCACGTTGATATTCAACCTGAAAATATCAATCTTCTGAATGGCAATGCCCCGGATATTGACGCAGAATGTCGCGAGTATGAAGAGAAGATTCGCTCCTACGGCAAAATTCATCTGTTCATGGGGGGTGTTGGCAACGACGGACATATCGCCTTTAACGAACCCGCTTCTTCGCTGGCTTCCCGTACCCGCATCAAAACCCTGACTCATGATACCCGCGTGGCTAACTCCCGCTTCTTTGATGGCGATGTGGATCAGGTGCCGAAATATGCGCTGACCGTTGGTGTGGGCACCCTGCTTGACGCTGAAGAGGTGATGATTCTGGTGACGGGCCATGTGAAAGCACAGGCTTTACAGGCCGCCGTAGAAGGCAATGTGAATCATATGTGGACCATCAGCTGTTTGCAGCTTCATGCCAAATCCGTAGTGGTCTGTGACGAACCCGCCACCATGGAACTGAAGGTCAAAACTGTTAAATATTTCCGCGAGATGGAAGCGGAAAACGTGAAAAATCTGTAAGCCATATCGGTAACAGCCGGGAGAAAATTATGTACGCTTTAACCCACGGCCGCCTCTACACCGGCCACGAAGTTCTTGATAATCATGCTGTGGTCATTGCTGACGGCCTGATTGAGCGCGTCTGCGCCCTGAGCGATCTTCCTGCCGGCGTCACCACGCGTGACGTGGGTGGCGCACTCATTGCTCCCGGATTCATTGACCTACAGCTTAATGGCTGCGGCGGTGTGCAGTTCAACGACGATCTTGCGGCGCTGAGCGTAGAGACGCTGAACACCATGCAGCACGCCAATGAGAAATCGGGCTGTACCAGCTTCCTGCCGACGCTTATCACCAGCACCGACGAGATGATGCACCGCGCCGTAGAGGTTATGCGCGCTTATCTGGCGCAAAATGCCAATACCGCCTTAGGCCTGCACCTTGAAGGGCCGTGGTTAAGCCCCCGTAAGCCCGGCACCCATAATCCGGCCTTGATTCGTACTCCGGATCAGGCGCTGGTCGATTTTCTCTGCGAGAATGCGGATGTCATTGCAAAAATCACCCTTGCTCCTGAGCAGGTGGATGCTGCGGTGATTCGTCAGTTGAGCGATGCGGGGATTATCATTTCTGCCGGCCACTCTCATGCCACCCATGATGAAGCCCGCCGCGGCATTGCGGCTGGGGTAAGCTTTGCTACGCATTTATACAATGCGATGCCAACTATCACCGGACGTGAGCCTGGCCTGATTGGCGCGCTGTTTGATTCGCCAGAAGTTTACTGCGGCATCATTGCTGACGGTTTACATGTTCATTACGCTAACATCCGCAATGCCAAACGCATTAAAGGTGAAAAGCTGATCCTGGTGACGGATGCCACCGCCCCCGCCGGCGCGCAGATTGACCAGTTCATTTTCGCAGGAAAAACAATATACTATCGCGATGGACTCTGCGTCGATGAGAAGGGTACGCTCAGCGGTTCGGCACTGACTATGATTGAAGCTGTGGCAAACAGCGTTGAACATGTTGGTATCTCCCTGGATGAAGCGCTTCGCATGGCAACGCTTTACCCCGCGCGGGCTATGGGTGTGGAGAAGAAGTTAGGTTCTGTCGAAGCGGGCAAAGTGGCAAACCTGACGCTATTCACCCGTGACTATAAAATAATCCAGACTATCGTTAATGGTGACGAAGTCTTAAGCGAGTAGAATCTGAATGACCACTGGCGGCCAGGCTCAAATAGGAAATGTCGATTTAGTTAAGCAACTCAACAGCGCAGCCGTTTACCGGCTTATTGACCAGCAAGGGCCAATTTCGCGCATTCAGATTGCTGAGCACAGCCAGCTAGCCCCCGCCAGCGTCACCAAAATTACTCGTCAGCTGATAGAACGCGGCCTGATTAAAGAAGTGGATCAGCAGGCCTCTACCGGAGGCCGCCGCGCTATCTCTATCGTCACCGAAACCCGCGGTTTTCATACTATCGGCGTGCGTCTCGGGCGCAGCGATGCCACATTAACGCTGTTCGATTTAAGCGGAAAGTCGCTGGCCCAGGAAGATTACGCCCTGCCTGAACGCACCCAGGAAACCCTGGAAAACGCCCTGTTTAACGCCATCGCCAGCTTCAGCGAACTGCATCAGCGCAAGGTGCGGGAGCTGATTGCCATCTCGGTGATCCTGCCCGGTCTGGTTGACCCGAATAGCGGCATCATCCGCTATATGCCCCATATTCATGTGCACCACTGGCCACTGATCGCCAATCTGGAAAAACGGTTCAACGTGACCAGTTTTGTCGGACACGATATTCGCAGCCTGGCGCTTGCAGAGCACTATTTCGGTGCATCACGCGACTGCGCAGATTCCATTCTGGTGCGCGTACACCGCGGTACCGGCGCAGGTATCATCGCCAACGGCCATATTTTCCTCGGCAGCAACGGCAACGTGGGTGAACTGGGGCATATTCAGGTCGACCCTTTGGGTGAGCGCTGCCACTGCGGCAACTTTGGCTGTCTGGAAACCATCGCCGCAAACGGCGCCATCGAGAACCGGGTTCGCCATCTCCTTACGCAAGGCTACCCCAGCTCGCTGACCCTTGATGAGTGCCAGATGCATCAAATCTGTAAAGCGGCTAATCGCGGCGATGCGCTGGCGGTGGAAGTCATTGATTACGTAGGTCGCCATCTGGGCAAGACCGTTGCCATTGCCATCAACCTTTTTAATCCACAAAAAGTCGTCATTGCCGGTGAGATCACCGAAGCCGATAAAGTTTTACTGGCTGCCATTGAGGGCTGTATTAATACTCAGGTTCTGAAAGCTTTCCGCAAAAATCTCCCGGTGGTACGCTCAGAAATCGATCATCGTTCTGCAATTGGTGCGTTCGCGCTGGCAAAACGTGCCATGCTTAACGGCATTTTATTACAACATTTACTGGAAGGTTAATGAGCGCTTTGACCCTGACGGACAGTGAAACTGCCACAATCAAGAATGTAATTTGCGATATTGATGGCGTATTGATGCATGACAATACCGCCGTACCGGGTGCGAATGAGTTCCTTCAACGTATCCTGGAAAAAGGGATGCCGCTGGTGGTTCTCACCAACTACCCTTCTCAGACCTCGCTCGATCTTGCCAACCGTTTTGCTTCAGCAGGAATTGATCTCCCCGACAGCGTATTTTATACCTCGGCGATGGCCACAGCGGATTTCCTGCGTCGTCAGGAAGGGAAAAAGGCCTATGTGGTGGGCGAAGGTGCGCTGATCCATGAGCTTTATAAAGCTGGCTTTACCATCACGGATATCAATCCGGACTTCGTTATCGTGGGCGAAACCCGCTCCTTTAACTGGGACATGATGCATAAAGCAGCCTACTTTGTGGCAAATGGCGCGCGCTTTATTGCCACCAACCCTGATACGCATGCCAGGGGTTTTGTTCCCGCCTGTGGCGCGCTCTGTGCTGGCATAGAGAAAATTTCTGGTCGCCAGCCCTTTTACGTGGGCAAGCCCAGTCCGTGGATTATGCGTGCCGCGCTGAACAAAATGCAGGCTCATTCCGAAGAGACGGTGATTGTGGGGGATAACCTGCGTACCGATATTCTGGCAGGCTTCCAGGCAGGTCTGGAAACCATACTGGTCTTATCTGGCGTTTCCACGCTCAGTGATGTGGATGCTATGCCATTCCGGCCAAGCTGGATCTACCCCTCTGTCGCCGATATCGATATCATCTGATCTCCTGACCCGACCTTAGCGTCGGGTTTTTATTCTCTGCATTCTGCTCATAATTTAACCGATTTCCGCGCAAAATTATCGATTCGCTAATAATCACCTTATTCTGTTGCATATCCATTAAAGATTAGCGCACAGCAACAGACTATTTTTCAGAGAAAGGCTAAAATGCTTGCTCATCGCCTCTGGATATAGCATTTTCTTATGTATCGGGCGGAACAGTCGCCCTCCTTATTAACAATGATCATCACTGTTCAGGGATGTTGTAGGAGAGTTAGCTATGTGTTCTATTTTTGGCGTTTTGGATCTCAAAAGCGATGCTGTCGAACTGCGTAAGAAAGCGCTGGAGCTTTCCCGTCTGATGCGTCACCGCGGCCCGGACTGGTCTGGCGTCTATGCCGATGACCATGCAATCCTGTCCCACGAGCGTCTCTCTATCGTTGACGTGAACAATGGCGCACAGCCTCTCTACAACGCTGACCATACGCATGTTTTAGCGGTGAACGGCGAAATCTATAACCACCAGGCGCTGCGTGCAGAGTTAAGCGACCGTTACGCATTTCAGACCGAATCAGACTGTGAAGTGATCCTGGCGCTCTATCAGGAAAAAGGGGTCGATTTCCTTGACGATCTGCAAGGTATGTTTGCTTTTATCCTCTATGACAGCGTGAAGAAAACCTGGCTGATTGGCCGTGACCATATTGGTATCATTCCCCTCTATATGGGCAACGACGAGCACGGCAACCTGTTTGTCGCTTCAGAAATGAAAGCGCTGGTGCCGGTGTGCAAATCGATTAAAGAGTTCCCTCCGGGAAGCTACATGTCCAGCACCGATGGTGAAATCCACCGTTACTGGCAGCGTGACTGGTTCAGCTATGAAGCGGTTGAGCATAACAAAACGGATGCCGTAGCCCTGAAAGATGCGCTGGAAGAGGCGGTGAAAAGCCACCTGATGTCCGATGTACCTTATGGCGTTCTGCTCTCTGGCGGCCTGGATTCCTCTATTATCTCTGCCGTGACCAAAAAATATGCCGCCAAGCGTATTGAAGATCAAGACAAGAGCGAGGCGTGGTGGCCACAGCTGCACTCGTTTGCGGTAGGTCTGGAAGGCTCACCAGATTTGAAGGCAGCGAAATCCGTTGCTGAGCACCTGGGCACCGTGCACCACGAGATCCATTTCACCGTGCAGGAAGGTCTGGATGCTATCCGTGACGTTATCTATCACATTGAAACTTATGATGTGACGACCATTCGCGCTTCCACGCCGATGTATCTGATGTCACGCAAGATCAAAGCGATGGGCATTAAAATGGTGCTCTCAGGCGAAGGCGCTGATGAAGTCTTTGGCGGTTACCTCTACTTCCATAAAGCACCTGACGCGAAAGAGTTCCACGAAGAAAACGTGCGTAAGCTGCTGGCTCTGCATATGTTTGACTGTGCACGTGCTAACAAAGCGATGTCAGCCTGGGGCGTTGAAGCTCGCGTTCCCTTCCTGGATAAAAAATTCCTCGACGTGGCGATGCGCATCAACCCGGCAGACAAAATGTGCGGCAGCAACGGCAAAATGGAAAAACATATCCTGCGTGAATGTTTCTCCTCCTACCTGCCGGAAAGCGTGGCATGGCGTCAGAAAGAGCAGTTCTCTGACGGCGTGGGCTACAGCTGGATTGATACGCTGAAAGAGGTGGCGGCAAAGCAGGTCACTGACCAGCAGTTGCAAACGGCTCATTTCCGCTTCCCGTACAACACCCCAGGTTCGAAAGAGGGATATCTCTACCGCGAAATTTTTGAGGAGCTGTTCCCGCTGCCAAGTGCGGCAGAATGCGTGCCTGGCGGCCCTTCCGTGGCTTGCTCCTCGGCAAAAGCTATCGAATGGGACGAAGCGTTCAAAACCATGGACGACCCTTCCGGTCGCGCGGTAGGCGTTCACCAGTCTGCTTATAAGTAATCTGTAGCTTCACAGGTAAATAAACGGGCCTTTACTGGCCCGTCATTGCGTTGAAATTTGTGGATTACCTTCAGGATTTGTTGCTTTATTCGCCAGGCTGGTTATAAGCCAGTCAAACAAAACGTTTCAGGTCAAAAACGGGAAAAAACTTGTTGACGCTTCCAGGTCAACTCCGCATAATGCGCCCCGCAACGCCGATGAAGGTAACGCGCAAAAAGATGGCTACGTAGCTCAGCTGGTTAGAGCACAGCACTCATAATGCTGGGGTCACAGGTTCGATTCCCGTCGTAGCCACCATCTTTTTTGCGGGAGTGGCGAAATTGGTAGACGCACCAGATTTAGGTTCTGGCGCCGCAAGGTGTGCGAGTTCAAGTCTCGCCTCCCGCACCATTTCCGTAAACGGCTTTGCACGGATGGGGTATCGCCAAGCGGTAAGGCACCGGTTTTTGATACCGGCATTCCCTGGTTCGAATCCAGGTACCCCAGCCAGTTTTTTCTGATGGTTATTGTGCTTTGAAACGGACATTGGGATATCGCCAAGCGGTAAGGCACCGGTTTTTGATACCGGCATTCCCTGGTTCGAATCCAGGTATCCCAGCCAGTCAGGGAAAGGTTTTAACGTTGTAAGCAGTAAAATTAGGCTACTTAGCTCAGCTGGTTAGAGCACAGCACTCATAATGCTGGGGTCACAGGTTCGATTCCCGTAGTAGCCACCAATTTTATTGGGGTGTCGCCAAGCGGTAAGGCACTGGTTTCTGATACCAGCATTCCGGGGTTCGAATCCCTGCACCCCAGCCATAAAAAAGACGATTTGCAGCGCAGATCGCAACACCACAATTGGGGTGTCGCCAAGCGGTAAGGCACTGGTTTCTGATACCAGCATTCCGGGGTTCGAATCCCTGCACCCCAGCCAATAAGTAAAGAAGCCCGCTTTTGCGGGCTTTTTTGCGTCTGGCGTCTGGCAGACCTTACTGCTTTATGCGGGAATGCCGTCGCGGAGTTCCTGCTTCTGACGGCGTTGCTGCGGCTGGCGGGCGCTGCTGACTTCCTGCCTCTCTGCGTCTGCTGCGGCCCGCTATGACCTCTTCTGTCCGCTTACTGGTACTTTTCCTGCTGAAGCAGAGCTTGCTTCGAGGCTACAATCCCAACGCGTATTTCAACGCCTGACGTTTTAACACGCCGGATCGCTCTGCCACCATCAGCCCGAGATTACGTATAATCCGTAACGGTTTTACCGGCGTACTGAAGGCAAAGTAGAACAGATCCATACCGCTTTGCATCAACAGGTTATCCTTCAGCCGTTTGCGCTGATAGCGCTTCAGTACGCCTTCAGAGGCCCACTCTTCCGCCCGATCGCGTGAGGCCACGAGCGTATCAATCAGCGCATCCACATCGCGGTAGCCCAGATTGACGCCCTGCCCTGCCAGAGGATTAATGGTGTGCGCCGCATCGCCCACCAGCGCCAGCCCCGGCAAGACATAGCGAGTGGCATGGCGGCGAACCAGCGGGAAGGAGCCGGCTGACACCGGGGTGACATGTCCCAGCCGCGCGGGGAAATGCGCTGAAATTTCCTGACTGAGCTGCGTCATGGACATTCCCTGAAGCTGGCGAATGCGGGACGGGCTGTCATACCAGACCAGCGAGGCCCAGCGATCGAAAAGCGGAAGAAATGCCCTTGGGCCATCCGGCGTAAATTGCTGCCAGGTGCAGTCGCCCGCCTCCTGTTCACAACGCACGCTAATCAACATACAGGATTGGGCGTAGTTCCAGCCGCGGATACCCATACCTGCCAGCTGCCGTACTTTAGAATTCGCGCCATCGGCCCCCACCACCAGTCTTGCCGTATGGCTGTCGCCATTGTTCAGTGTCAGCTGCCAGCCCCCGTTGCAGGGCGACAGCGTTTCAAGCGAGGCCGGAGAAAGTAACGTTACCTTCTGCTGCTGAAGACGTTGCCAGAGTGCGCGCTGCAACACGCTGTTCTCAACCATATAACCCAGTTCAGGCAGGCCGAGCGACTGCGCGTCGAAGCCAACCTGAGCACTACGCCACTCCCAGGTTTCCAGCTTACGGTAAGGCGTGCTGCGCATAGCCTGAACCAACGGCCACACCTCTAACTGCTTCAACAACTCTACCGAAGCGGCGCCGATGGCGGAGATCCTGATATCAGGATTGCTGGCCGCGTCAAATTCAGCGGGTTCCTGCTGCTCTAACACTGCAACGTTGAATCCCTGGGTTGTAAGGCCGCTGGCGAGCGCCGCGCCTACCATTCCGCCGCCTACAATAACGACATCCCATTTTTGCGTTGTCCTGATCATTAAATTTTTCCTGTACTGAAAGCGATCCGGGCGCCCTACACCTACCCTTGTCAGGGCTAATTCTGTTACCCTTAGTGTACCGGATTTTTGGGGGCCGATTGGCATAACCAGCAGAAAAGCCAGCGTGTTGTTCACAACGCCCGCACAGCCTGACGATATGCCCCCGCACACCCTCCAGTATGATTAATGGCAAGCAGATGACAAAAAAACTCCTGATCAAAACCTGGGGCTGCCAGATGAATGAGTATGACTCATCCAAAATGGCGGACCTGTTAAACAGCACCCACGGCTATACCCTGACTGAGATTGCTGAAGAGGCAGATGTGCTGCTGCTCAACACCTGTTCAATCCGAGAAAAAGCTCAGGAAAAAGTGTTCAGTCAGCTTGGCCGCTGGAAAGTGCTGAAAGCCAAAAATCCCGATATCATTATTGGCGTGGGCGGCTGCGTGGCGTCTCAGGAAGGGGAGCTTATTCGCCAGCGCGCCCCCTGCGTGGATATTGTTTTCGGGCCACAAACTCTGCATCGCCTTCCGGAGATGATCAACAGCGTACGGGGAACAAAAAGCCCGGTAGTGGATATCAGCTTCCCGGAAATCGAGAAGTTTGACCGTCTGCCGGAACCGCGTGCCGATGGCCCGACCGCGTTTGTCTCTATCATGGAGGGCTGCAACAAATACTGTACGTTCTGCGTGGTACCTTACACCCGTGGCGAAGAGATCAGCCGGCCAAGTGATGATATCCTGTTTGAGATTGCGCAACTGGCCTCTCAGGGCGTACGTGAAGTTAATCTGCTGGGCCAGAACGTTAATGCCTGGCGTGGCGAAACCTATGACGGCGGCATCTGCTCCTTTGCCGAGCTGCTTCGGCTGGTGGCCGCCATTGACGGCATTGACCGCATCCGCTTTACCACCAGTCATCCCATTGAATTTACTGACGATATCATTGATGTCTACCGTGATACGCCTGAACTGGTCAGTTTCCTGCACCTGCCCATTCAAAGTGGTTCAGACCGCATCCTGACGATGATGAAGCGTGCCCATACGGCGCTTGAATACAAAGCAATTATTCGTAAGCTGCTGGCCGCAAGACCCACTATGCAGATGAGTTCAGACTTTATCATCGGTTTCCCTGGCGAAACGCAGCAGGATTTTGAACAAACCATGAAGCTGATTGGCGAAGTCAATTACGACACCAGCTTCAGCTTTATCTATTCTCCCCGTCCTGGTACTCCCGCAGCCGATCTGCCGGATGATGTCAGCGATGAAGAGAAGAAACAGCGTTTGTGGATCCTTCAGGATCGTCTCAATCAGCAGGCGATGGCCTGGAGCCGCAGCAAACTGGGCACCATACAGCGTATTCTGGTCGAGGGTACCTCGCGTAAAAATGTGATGGAGCTGACAGGGCGTACAGAGTGTAATCGCGTGGTCAATTTTGAAGGCACGCCAGAGATGATTGGTAAATTCGTCGATGTTAAAATCGTCGATGTTTACACCAACTCGCTGCGCGGCGTTGTGGTACGCACAGAAGAGCAGATGGCACTGCGCGCGGCAGAGACGCCAGCCTCGGTGATTGCGCGCACCCGCAAAGAGAATGAGTCTGGCGTGGGTATTTTCCAGCCCTGAATCCCCTAATAATTGCGGCGCGTCTCGCAAAAGCGCCGCCTCAAATCCCTGGGTTACCCTTGCTTTCTGGAAAGGGTGCCCAAATATTTCCTACAGCGCTTGCGCCTTTGGCCTGCGCCATAAATACTTTGCTTATGGTTCGCCTGTAAAGGCCGTCCACTATCTCTGAATTGCCATCCTCAACTGGCCCCGAGCGACCCAAAGGATTAGTTTGAATATTGAAACACGCGAAATCACGTTAGAGCCGACTGACAACACTCGTCTGTTGAGCCTTTGCGGCCCCTTTGATGACAACATCAAGCAGCTGGAGCGCCGCCTGGGAATAGAGATCAACCGACGCGATAACGCTTTCAAGCTGGTAGGGAAAGCGCTGATCGTTGATGCGGCCGCCCGCATCCTGCGGGATCTCTATGTGGATACTGCGCCCGTGCGCGGCCATATTCCGGATATCGATCCCGAGCAGATTCATCTGGCCATAAAAGAGAGCCGCGTGCTGGAGCAGAGTGCAGACAGCGTGCCGGAGTATGGTAAAGCGGTAAATATCAAAACCAAGCGGGGCGTCATTAAACCCCGCACGCCGAATCAGGCACAATATGTTGCTAACGTGCTCGACCACGACATCACCTTTGGCGTCGGGCCTGCTGGTACGGGTAAAACTTATCTTGCCGTAGCCGCTGCTGTCGATGCGCTGGAGCGTCAGGAAGTGCGCCGGATTTTACTGACGCGCCCGGCGGTTGAAGCGGGTGAAAAGCTGGGCTTCCTGCCAGGAGATCTGAGTCAGAAAGTCGACCCTTATCTGCGCCCGCTGTATGACGCGCTGTTTGAGATGCTGGGCTTTGAGCGCGTGGAAAAGCTTATCGAGCGCAACGTGATTGAGGTGGCGCCGCTCGCTTATATGCGCGGCCGCACCCTGAATGATGCCTTTATCATTCTGGATGAGAGCCAGAACACCACCATCGAACAGATGAAGATGTTTCTGACCCGTATTGGCTTTAACTCCAAGGCGGTAATTACGGGCGACGTCACGCAGATTGACCTTCCCCGCAATCTGAAATCTGGCCTGCGTCATGCCATTGAAGTGCTCTCTGACGTAGAAGAGATCAGCTTTAACTTCTTCCACAGCGAAGATGTTGTCCGTCATCCGGTGGTGGCGCGTGTCGTCATCGCTTATGAAGCGTGGGAGGCGGCCGATCAAAAACGGCGTGATGCTCAGGCTGAAGAACGTAAACGTGAAGCGTTGGCCCTGCAACAGGCCGCGCAGGAGCAAAAATGAGCACCGTGATCCTGGATTTACAACTCGCCTGCGAAAAAACAGAGGGCTTACCGGCAGAATCTGATTTTCGTCGCTGGCTGGAAGCGGTGCTGCCGCAGTTCCAGGAAGAGAGTGAAGTCACTGTCCGCGTGGTGGATGAAGCTGAAAGCCATGAGCTGAACCACACCTATCGCGGCAAAGATAAACCCACCAACGTGCTCTCTTTTCCGTTCGAAGCCCCGCCGGGCATCGAGCTTCCACTGCTGGGCGACCTGATTATCTGTCGCCAGGTAGTAGAGAAAGAGGCCACAGAGCAGGAGAAGCCTCTGCTGGCCCACTGGGCGCATATGGTGGTGCATGGCAGCCTGCATTTGCTGGGCTATGACCATATCGAAGATGACGAAGCCGAAGAGATGGAATCGATCGAGACCGAGATAATGCTTGCTCTTGGTTATGACGACCCGTACATTTCGGAGAAAGAGTTACCGTAAACGGGCCGCTGGCCTGACATTTCCCTGGCTGCGTAACCGCAGGCAGGGATCCCTTCACACAACAAGAGTGACAGAAACAAAAACGCCATGAGCGATGACCATTCACAAAACAATGACAGTCCCAGTAGTAAAAAGGGATTTTTCACCCTTATCCTCAACCAGCTGTTTCACGGTGAGCCTAAAAACCGCGACGACCTGCTGGAACTGATCCGCGATTCTGAACAAAACGATCTGATTGATCCGGATACCCGCGACATGCTTGAAGGGGTGATGGATATCGCCGAGCAGCGCGTGCGTGACATCATGATCCCCCGTTCGCAGATGATCACCCTGAAGCGTAACCAGTCACTGGAAGAGTGCCTGGACGTCATCATTGAGTCTGCCCACTCCCGTTATCCGGTTATCAGCGAAGATAAAGACCATGTTGAAGGCATTCTGATGGCTAAAGATCTGCTGCCCTTTATGAGCAGCGGATCTTCTCCCTTTAGTATGGAAAAAGTGCTGCGTCCGGCGGTAGTGGTACCGGAAAGCAAGCGCGTTGACCGTATGCTGAAAGAGTTCCGCTCACAGCGCTATCATATGGCCATTGTGATCGATGAGTTTGGTGGGGTTTCAGGCCTGGTCACCATTGAAGATATTCTGGAGCTGATTGTTGGCGAAATAGAAGATGAATATGACGATGAAGAAGATCGTGATATCCGCCAGCTGAGCCGTCACACCTATACTATTCGCGCCCTTACCCCGATTGAGGACTTTAATGAGGTCTTTGAAACCAACTTCAGCGATGAAGAGGTGGATACTATCGGCGGTCTGGTGATGCAGGCGTTTGGTCATCTGCCTGCACGTGGTGAGAGCATTGAGATTGAGGGCTATCAGTTCAAGGTCGCTATGGCCGACAGCCGTCGTATCATTCAGGTTCACGTCAGAATTCCGGAAAACTCGCCGCAACCGATTTTGGAAGAATAATTCGCAATGGCTATTGCCTCATTATACCAGCGTCAGCGGGTTCGCCTGCTTTTAGCGCTGATTACGGGTGCCCTTGGCACCCTTTCGTTTTCCCCTTACGACTTCTGGCCCGCCGCCCTGGTCTCTCTGGCAGGTTTGCTGTCGCTGACGCTTGATCGTTCCACCCGCCAGGCAACCGCTATTGGTTTTGTCTGGGGCATGGGGCTGTTTGGCAGCGGCATCAACTGGGTTTATGTCAGCATTGCCACCTTTGGCGGCATGCCTGGGCCGGTTAACGTCCTGCTGGTGGTGCTGCTCGCCGCCTGGCTCTCCCTGTTTACCCTGCTGTTTGCCGCGCTGCTTAATCGGCTGTTCCCCGCAACCTCGCTGGTAAGACTGGTGATCGCCGCGCCTGTGCTGTGGCAAATCACCGAGTTTCTGCGCGGCTGGGTTCTGACCGGCTTCCCCTGGCTACAGTTTGGCTACAGCCAGATTGATGGGCCGCTTAAAGGGCTGGGGCCGCTGGCTGGCGTGGAGGGGATCACCTTTGTCCTGATGATGGTGGCTGGGCTGGCTGTCTATGCGGCGATCAAGCGTCACTGGGTGGCGGGGATTGTTGCGCTGGCCCTGCTGCTGCTGCCGTGGCCGCTGCGCCAGATAAGCTGGTATCAGGCGATGCCGGACCGCGAGGTGAACATTGCCATGGTGCAGGGGAATATTCCCCAGTCGCTGAAGTGGGACCCCGAGCAGTTAATCACTACGCTGAAGACCTATACCTCGCTCAGCCGTCCTTACGTAGGCAAAGCGCCGATCATTATCTGGCCGGAATCCGCTATTCCCGATCTTGAGTCTAATCAGCAGCCCTTCCTGAAAACGATTGATGCAGAACTGCGCGCCAGTGGCAGCAGCCTGATTACCGGGATTGTCGACTCGCGGCTGGAAGATAACCGCTACCATGACTACAACTCGATTATCGTGCTCGGCGGCGAAAAGCCTTATGACTACAGCAGCTCAAACCGTTATCAGAAAAACCATCTGGTTCCGTTTGGCGAGTTCGTACCTTTGGAAACTCTGCTGCGCCCGCTGGCCCCCTTCTTTGATTTACCGATGTCCTCCTTCAGCCGTGGCGCCTATATCCAGCCGCAGCTGAAAGTGGCGGGCTACAATCTTACGGCTGCGATTTGCTATGAAATTGTGCTGGGCCAGCAGGTGCGGGATAATTTCCGCCCGGATACCGATTTTCTGCTGACCATCTCTAACGACGCCTGGTTTGGTCATTCTATAGGCCCGTGGCAGCATTTTCAGATGGCACGGATGCGAGCGCTGGAGCTGGGCAGACCCTTGCTGCGTGATACCAATAACGGTGTAACCGCGGTGATCAATGCCGATGGCGATGCTGAAGAGATGATCCCTCAGTTCGTGGCTGGCGTTCTCTCCACTAAAATGACGCCTGCGCAGGGGCTTACGCCTTATGCCCGCTTCGGCAACTGGCCAGTATGGATCATTACCCTGCTGTTTGGCCTGGCGGCAGCGATAATGACGCTCCGTCAGCGTCGTAAATAGCGCCATTAACTGTCACTCTCTCGCGCTGAACCTTTCCGGTTCAGCGTTTTTTTTGGAACCCTTTTCCCGCCAACCGCCACTAAGCCCCTCATCCCCCGGCGCTTTATCGAAAACTTTTGGCACGATGATTGCAAAAGATTAGTGTGAAATCGCTGAACAGTTTGCACCGCGCCACGGATAGAGCGCCTTCGCACCATTGAGGCACACTGAACGCCCCATGGCGGAGCATTGTTTAAAAATTGCCTCTCTTTGGTGCGGCATGCTTCGCAGAATAGAAACTTTCTTGTTTCATTGCGTTAACATTCGGCTATGTTAGGGCTGTTCAGAGTGCGATGACGTCTCAGGATAATAAAGAAAAGCAGCAGGACAAAACTACAACCGGCGCAACAAATTGACGCCACTCAACGAAGGAGTTGGAGATGAAATTACGGAAATTGGGGCTGTGCCTGGCACTGGCTGGTCTTGCATCCGGTATCGCCCACGCAGAAGATGCACCACAATCATCCACGTTGGACAAAATTGCTAAGAATGGCGTTATTGTCGTGGGGCATCGTGAGTCTTCTGTTCCTTTCTCTTACTACGATAATCAGCAAAAAGTAGTCGGTTATTCTCAAGACTACTCCAATGCCATTGTGGCTGCGATCAAAGCCAAACTGAATAAGCCCGATCTGCAAGTCAAAATGCTGCCGATCACCTCGCAGAACCGTATCCCGCTGTTGCAGAATGGCACCTACGATTTTGAGTGCGGCTCCACGACAAACAATCTGGAGCGCCAGAAGCAGGCTGCCTTCTCCGACACCATTTTTGTTATCGGCACCCGTTTGCTGGTGAAAAAAGGCGGCCCGATTAAAGATTTCGCGGATCTGAAAGGCAAAACCGTGGTGGTCACCTCGGGCACCACCTCTGAAATCCTGCTGAATAAGCTGAACGACGACAAGAAAATGGAGATGCGTATCATCAGCGCCAAAGATCACGGTGACTCCTTCCGTACCCTGGAAAGCGGTCGCGCCGTGGCCTTTATGATGGACGATGCTCTGCTGGCTGGTGAACGTGCCAAAGCGAAAAAACCAGCTAACTGGGAAATTGTCGGCACGCCGCAGTCGAAAGAAGCGTATGGCTGTATGTTGCGTAAAGACGATACCGGCTTCAAGCAGCTGATGGATGAGACCATTGCCAAAGCCCAGACTTCGGGCGAAGCGGAGAAGTGGTTTGGTAAGTGGTTCAGCCAGCCTATTCCACCTAAAAACCTCAACATGAACTTTGCGCTGTCAGACGACATGAAAGCAACATTCAAGACGCCAAACGATAAGGCACTGAACTAATAATGAAAATAAGGGCAACCCCGGTTGCCCTCTGATTGTTGAAATCAGGCCCGGACAGACAACAGCCTGGCTTATCCAGCGTAAAGCGGGAAGGCGGCGAAGGTGTGAAGTGGTCGTTCCCCACAACGCACGGCAGGGCCTCTCATCAATCTTCAGGGTAGCGTCGCTACCCTTTTTTTCTCCCGGAGTGATTTATGTCAATCGATTGGAACTGGGGCATTTTTCTGCAAGAAGCCCCTTTCGGAAACACCACCTATCTGGGTTGGCTGTGGTCTGGCTTTCAGGTCACTATCGCCGTATCCGTGTGCGCGTGGATCATCGCCCTTTTAGTGGGATCGCTGTTTGGTATTCTGCGCACCGTCCCCAACCGTCTGCTCTCCACCCTGGGTACCTGTTACGTCGAGCTGTTTCGTAACGTACCGCTGATTGTGCAGTTCTTTATCTGGTATCTGGTGGTGCCGGAATTGCTGCCGGAAAATATCGGCATGTGGTTTAAGTCTGAGCTGGACCCCAATATTCAGTTCTTTACCTGCTCGGTTCTCTGTCTGGGTCTGTTTACCGCCGCACGCGTCTGCGAACAGGTACGCGCCGCGATCCAGTCACTGCCTTCAGGCCAGAAGAATGCAGGTCTGGCGATGGGCCTGACGCTGCCGCAGACCTACCGCTATGTGCTGCTGCCAAATGCCTACCGCGTGATTGTGCCGCCGATGACCTCAGAGATGCTGAACCTGGTCAAGAACTCAGCCATCGCCTCCACTATTGGTCTGGTGGATATGGCCGCACAGGCCGGGAAGCTGCTGGACTACTCTGCTCACGCCTACGAATCATTTACCGCCATCACCGTCGCCTATATCGGCATCAACATCGTCATTATGCTGTTGATGAGTCTGGTGGAGCGTAAAGTGCGCCTGCCCGGCGGCATGGGAGGAAAATAATGTACGAATTTGACTGGAGCACCATTGCTCCCAACCTTCCCTACTTGCTCAACGGCATGGTGGTCACCCTTAAAATCACCATCACGGCGATTGTGTTTGGCATTATCTGGGGAACCCTGCTGGCGGTGATGCGCCTGTCGAGCTTTAAGCCCATCAGCTGGTTTGCCAGACTCTACGTCAACCTGTTCCGCTCTGTGCCGCTGGTGATGGTACTGCTGTGGTTCTATCTGGTGGTGCCGAGCTTCCTGCAACAGGTGCTTGGCCTGTCGCCTAAAACCGATATTCGTCTGATTTCGGCCATGGTGGCATTCTCTCTGTTTGAAGCAGCCTATTATTCCGAAATCATCCGTGCCGGCATCCTCAGTATTGCCCGTGGGCAGGGTAGCGCCGCGCTGGCGCTGGGCATGACCCACTGGCAGTCAATGAAGCTTATCATTCTGCCTCAGGCCTTCCGCGCCATGGTGCCACTTTTGCTGACGCAGGGTATCGTTCTGTTCCAGGATACCTCCCTGGTTTACGTACTCAGCCTTGCTGACTTCTTCCGTACCGCCGACACCATCGGCATCAACAACGGTACCGAAATTGAAATGGTGCTGTTTGCCGGTGCGGTTTACTTTGTTATCAGCCTTAGCGCTTCGCTGTTGGTCAGCTATTTAAAAAGAAAAAGGACGGCTTAAATGATTACCCTGAAAAACGTTTCTAAGTGGTATGGTCACTTTCAGGTGCTGACCGACTGCACAACCGAAGTTAAAAAAGGCGAAGTGGTGGTGGTGTGCGGCCCTTCCGGGTCGGGCAAGTCGACATTGATCAAAACCGTTAACGGGCTGGAGCCGATCCAGGAAGGCAGGATTGAAGTCAATGGCACCGGCGTCAACGACAAAGGCACTAACCTTGCTCAGCTGCGTTCAAAAGTCGGCATGGTATTCCAGCACTTTGAGCTGTTCCCGCATCTGACTATTGTTGAAAACCTGACCATTGCGCAGGTGAAAGTGCTGAAGCGAAATAAAGAAGAAGCGCGTCAGAAAGGCCTGAAGCTGCTGGAGCGGGTGGGCCTGTCAGCCCATGCCAATAAACATCCCGGCCAGCTTTCCGGCGGCCAGCAGCAGCGTGTGGCCATCGCCCGCGCGCTCTGCATGGACCCGATAGCCATGCTGTTTGATGAGCCAACCTCAGCCCTGGATCCGGAAATGATCAATGAAGTGCTGGACGTGATGGTGGAGCTGGCCAATGAAGGCATGACCATGATGGTGGTAACGCACGAGATGGGCTTTGCGCGTAAAGTGGCTAACCGGGTTATCTTTATGGATGAAGGGAAAATTGTGGAAGATTCAGCCAAAGATGACTTCTTCAACAATCCGCAGTCTGACCGCGCAAAAGATTTCCTCGCTAAAATTCTGCATTAAACCCTGTTTCGGGGCGGAAACCTCCGCCCCGGCTCTTACGGCTCAAAGGGTTGCCGCTGGAACTGATCGTTGCCGCACTTTGGACAGCGCGTCAGCGTTTCCGGCGTATAGATTGCTCGCGTAAACTGACACTGCTCGCAGACCAGGTTTCCCAGCCCTACCACTTCCCCGCTCTGGTAGACGCCGTGGTGATTGAGATCCTGGAACACTTCGCGCCATTCAAGCTGGCTTTTATCGGTAATGTCGGCCAGCTCCTTCCAGACGCTTTCGCGGATGACCCGCATAAACACGCTGTCGCTGGTATCATCCTGATTTTCCGTATAGCTGCGGGCAAACTCTTCCAGATCTCTGCGCACCGCACGGGTGACGTCATCAATCTGACTGCGGGTCAACTCGCCCCGATTATTCATTCGTTGCCTGGCACTCTCTACCAGCGCATCGATATCATGCTCCCCCCGATTGATCCTCTCCGTCAGTGAAGAAACCAGTTCACGATAGTACTGAGCAACCTTGTTCATTTTTTCTCCTGAACGTACCAATACGTTACGTCTCTAAGTCTAGCCTCATTCCTCTTTTTGCCACCAGGCGTTGGCAAAATTTGCCTGTGATATTCCAGCTTAAAGAGAAATGGTGCTTGTCAGGGCGGTTACTGTTGTTGCGTCGGGGCCGAATCAGCTATGCTATGCGGATCTGAACGAACTCATAAAGTTTACAAAGGACCACTGGCTGCCATGCAAGAGCAATACCGCCCGGAAGAGATAGAATCCCATGTTCAACAGCACTGGGATGAGAAGCAAACGTTCAAAGTGACCGAAGAGGAAGGTAAAGAGAAGTACTACTGCCTCTCCATGCTGCCCTATCCTTCTGGCCGCCTACATATGGGCCACGTTCGTAATTACACCATCGGTGATGTGATTTCCCGCTACCAGCGTATGCTGGGCAAAAACGTTCTTCAGCCTATCGGCTGGGATGCCTTTGGCCTGCCCGCTGAAGGCGCGGCGGTGAAAAACAACACCGCACCTGCACCATGGACCTACGACAACATTGCCTACATGAAGAACCAGCTTAAATTGCTGGGCTTCGGCTATGACTGGAGCCGGGAACTGGCGACCTGTCAGCCCGAGTACTACCGCTGGGAACAGTGGTTCTTCACCAAACTGTATGAGAAAGGCCTGGTCTATAAAAAGACCTCGGCGGTGAACTGGTGCCCGAACGATCAGACCGTGCTGGCCAACGAGCAGGTTATCGATGGCTGCTGCTGGCGCTGCGACACCAAGGTCGAGCGCAAAGAGATCCCTCAGTGGTTCGTTAAAATCACCGCTTATGCCGATGAGCTGCTCAACGATCTCGACACGCTGGAGAGCTGGCCTGAGCAGGTGAAAACCATGCAGCGTAACTGGATTGGCCGTTCAGAAGGGGTAGAGATCACCTTTGACGTGGCGGAGAGCAGCGAAAAGCTCAGCGTCTATACCACCCGTCCCGATACCTTTATGGGCGTGACTTACCTGGCCGTTGCCGCGGGTCATCCGCTGGCGGCTCAGGCGTCTGCCTCTAACCCTGCGCTGGCAGATTTTATTGCCGAATGCCGTAATACCAAAGTTGCTGAAGCAGAGATGGCGACAATGGAGAAGAAAGGCATGGCGACCGGCATGTTTGCCATTCACCCCCTCTCTGGTGAAAAGCTGCCAGTGTGGGTAGCCAACTTTGTGCTGATGGAATATGGCACCGGTGCGGTTATGGCCGTGCCTGGTCACGACCAGCGCGACTGGGAATTCGCCACCAAATACAATCTCGCCATCAAGCCGGTGATCCTCAACGCAGATGGCAGCGAGCCGGTACTGACCGAATCCGCGATGACCGAAAAAGGCACCCTGTTTAACTCTGGCGAGTTTGACGGCCTCTCTTTTGAAGAGGGCTTTAATGCCATTGCAGAGCGCCTGGCCGCTAAAGGCGTTGGCGAGCGCAAGGTCAACTATCGTCTGCGCGACTGGGGCGTTTCCCGTCAGCGTTACTGGGGTGCGCCTATCCCGATGGTGACGCTGGAAGATGGCACCGTGATGCCTACGCCAGAAGATCAGCTGCCGGTTATTCTGCCGGAAGATGTGGTAATGGATGGCATTACCAGCCCGATTAAAGCCGACCCTGAGTGGGCGAAAACGACCGTTAACGGTCAGCCAGCTCTGCGTGAAACGGATACCTTTGACACCTTTATGGAGTCTTCCTGGTATTACGCGCGTTACACCTGCCCGGATTACGATAAAGGCATGCTGGACCCGGCGGCAGCTAACTACTGGCTGCCGGTAGATCAGTATGTGGGCGGCATCGAACACGCCATCATGCACCTGCTCTACTTCCGCTTCTTCCATAAGCTGCTGCGCGATGCTGGTCTGGTTAACTCTGATGAGCCAGCTAAACGCCTGCTGTGTCAGGGCATGGTGCTGGCCGATGCGTTCTACTATCTGGGCGTTAACGGCGAACGCAACTGGGTCTCTCCGGTTGATGTTACCGTCGAGCGTGACGAGAAAGGCCGCATTGTTAAAGCCACCGACGCAGCGGGACACGAGCTGGTTTACGCGGGCATGAGCAAAATGTCGAAGTCGAAAAACAACGGCATCGACCCGCAGGTCATGGTGGAGCGCTACGGTGCGGATACCGTGCGTCTGTTTATGATGTTTGCTTCGCCTGCTGAAATGACGCTGGAGTGGCAGGAGTCTGGCGTGGAAGGGGCCAACCGCTTCCTGAAACGCGTCTGGAGACTCGCCTTCGAGCACAGCGAGAAAGGGCCGACAGCCCCACTGGATATCGCCAGCCTGAACGACGAGCAGAAATCGCTGCGTCGTGAGCTGCACAAAACCATCGCCAAAGTTTCCGATGATATCGGCCGCCGTCAGACCTTCAACACCGCCATCGCGGCAATTATGGAGCTGATGAACAAGCTGGCCCGTGCGCCGCAGGAGAGCGAGCAGGATCGCGCGCTGATGCAGGAAGCGCTGCTGGCCGTAGTCCGTCTGCTTTATCCGTTCACCCCGCATGCCTGCTTCACCCTGTGGCAGGCGCTGAAGGGCGAAGGCGATGTGGACAACGCGCCGTGGCCGCAGGCTGATGAAGCAGCGATGGTGGAAGATTCTCTGCTGGTGGTAGTGCAGGTTAATGGTAAAGTACGTGGCAAAATTACCGTTCCGGCTGATGCCACGCAGGAACAGGTTCAGGCTCGTGCCGCGCAGGAGCATCTGGTCGCCAAGTATCTTAATGGCGTCACCATTCGTAAAGTGATTTACGTACCGGGCAAATTGCTTAACCTGGTCGTGGGTTGATGTCAGGAGGAATTGTGCGACATCCGATTTTGTCTGTGATGCTGGGTCTTGCGGTGTTAATCACCGCAGGTTGTGGTTTCCACCTGCGCGGCACCACCTCGGTGCCGGCAGAAATGAAAACCATGGTGCTGGATACCTCTGATCCCTACGGCCCGCTGACGCGTGCCGTGCGTGAAGAGCTGCGCCTGAATAACGTCACCGTGCTGGACGATCCCGGTCTGCGGACAGATCTTCCTTCACTCCGCTTGCAGGGAGCGACCCAGGGCCGCGATACCGCCTCTATTTTCCAGGATGGTAAAACAGCAGAGTATTCTCTGATGATGACGGTTCGTGCGCAGGTACTGATCCCAAATAAAGGGATCTACCCAATCAGCGCAACGGTCTACCGTTCGTTCTTTGACAACCCGCTGGCCGCGCTGGCGAAAGACTCAGAGCAGAACATCATCTACAGCGAAATGCGTACCCAGGCTGCGCAGCAACTGGTACGTAAGCTTCTGACCGTGCACGCCGCCGAGAATGACGCTTCCATCAACACTCTGGACAGCGCCCCGGCAGCTATCGAGCAGAGATCGTCAGACTCAATGCTGCCAGACGACTCTTACAGCAGATGATCAGGATCTATCCTGAGCAATTAAGCGCGCAGCTCCATGAGGGGCTGCGCGCTTGTTATATTCTGGCGGGTAACGAACCTCTGTTACTTCAGGAATCGCAGGATGCAGTGCGTGCTGCTGCCCAGCAGCAGGGCTTTACTGAACATTTCAGCGTGGCTGTGGATGCCAAAACAGACTGGGACGCCATCTACTCAACCTGTCAGGCGTTGAGCCTGTTTGCCAGCCGCCAGACTTTGCTGCTGACGCTGCCAGATAATGGCCCCAATGCCGCCATGGCTGAACACCTTGTCACCCTCTCCTCCCTGCTTCATGCAGATATTTTGCTGCTGCTGCGGGTAGCGAAACTCACTAAGGCTCAGGAAAACAGCGCCTGGTTTAAGGCGCTGAGTACCCATGCCGTGCTGGTGCCGTGCCAGACGCCTGAACAGGCTCAATTGCCCCGTTGGGTCGCTACTCGGGCAAAAAATCTTAAGCTGAACGTGGATGATGCCGCCATTCAGCTGCTCTGTTACTGCTATGAAGGGAACCTGCTGGCGCTGGCTCAGGCGCTGGAACGCCTTTCCCTGCTCTGGCCGGATGGCAAGCTGACGCTGCCGCGCGTTGAACAGGCTGTCAACGAGGCGGCGCACTTCACGCCGTTTCACTGGGTTGACGCCCTGCTGGCCGGAAAAAGCAAGCGGGCGCAGCATATCCTTCGCCAGATGCAGGCGGAGGACGGCGAACCGGTCATTCTGTTACGGACGGTGCAAAGAGAGTTGATGCTGTTGCTGACACTACAGCGGCAGATGGCAGCAACGCCAATACGCACGCTGTTTGACCAGCATCGCGTCTGGCAAAACCGTCGGCCACTGTTCACCGAAGCGCTACAGCGCCTCTCCGCCAGGCAGCTCACGCAGGCCATTCATTTACTGACGCGTATTGAACTCACCCTGAAACAGGATTATGGTCAGTCAGTCTGGTCAGAACTTGAGACGCTCTCATTAATGCTCTGTCAGCGCGGCTTCCCGGAGACTTTTTGCGATGTCTGAACATCAGCAGCTACAGGCGTTGTTTGGCGGGACGTTTGACCCGATTCACTATGGTCATTTAAAGCCGGTTGAAGCGCTTGCCGATCAGGTTGGCCTGAAAAAAGTCACACTGTTACCAAATAACGTACCGCCCCACCGACCTCAGCCTGAAGCCAGCCCTGAACAACGCGTTGAAATGGTCAGACTGGCGATAGCAGGCAACGCTCTTTTTGATCTTGATCGACGAGAGATGCAGCGCGATACGCCCTCCTGGACGATTGAGACGCTGGCGGAACTCCGCGCCGAACGAGGCGCTGAGCAGCCTCTGGCATTTATTATCGGCCAGGACTCGCTGCTCTCTCTGCCTAAGTGGCACCGTTGGGAAGAGATTTTAACCTTTTGCCACGTGCTGGTATGCCGTCGTCCGGGGTACGCCATCAGCATGGAGACGCCAGATTTACAGCGCTGGCTGGAGGAGCATCGGACGGTTTCTGCAACATCGCTGCATCAGAAGCCCTGCGGCGAGATTTTTCTGGCAGAGACACCGCTGATTTCTCTCTCTGCTACGGAGATCCGCTCCCGTCTTCATCAGGGGCTGTCCTGCGACGATCTTCTGCCTTCTGCTGTTTCAGCCTATATCTCTGACGCGGGTTTATATCGCAAGCTCTGACCACGTGGTATACTTCGCCGCTCATTTTTTCCAGGATATCTGGAGAGATCCTATTTTGGTTGTCGTCGCCCCAGGTGAACGAGAACCGCTCCGACTAAAACCCAAGGGGGAACCTTTTGCAAGGTCAAGCACTCCAAGACTTCGTCATTGATAAAATCGACGATTTGAAAGGCCAGGATATTGTTGCTGTTGATGTTCAGGGCAAATCCAGTATTACCGACTGCATGATTATCTGCACCGGTACTTCAACACGTCACGTGGCATCGATAGCCGATCACGTGGTACAGGAAACCCGTGCAGCAGGAATGAAGCCGTTAGGCATCTCCGGCAAAGCGACCGCAGACTGGGTGGTTGTGGATCTGGGCGATGTGATTGTCCACGTGATGCAGGAAGAGAGCCGCGAACTCTACGAACTCGAAAAGCTCTGGAGCTAAGCGGTGAAGTTGCAGCTGGTCGCCGTCGGCACCAAAATGCCGGATTGGGTGCAAACCGGATTTCTCGAATACCTGCGTCGCTTTCCTAAAGATATGCCGCTGGAACTGACGGAGGTCCCTGCGGGCAAGCGTGGCAAAAATGCCGATATCAAACGCATTCTTGAAAAAGAGGGCGAGCTGATGCTGGCCGCAACCGGCAAAGGCAATCGTATCGTTACGCTGGATATTCCGGGTCAGCCCTGGGAAACACCCCAGCTTGCCACCCAGCTTGAACGCTGGAAGCAGGATGGCCGCGACGTCAGCCTGCTGATTGGGGGGCCGGAAGGGCTTTCACCCGCCTGTAAGGCGGCAGCCGAGCAGAGCTGGTCTCTCTCCTCGCTGACCCTGCCCCATCCGCTGGTTCGCGTGTTGGTTGCGGAGAGCCTGTATCGCGCATGGAGCATTACGGCAAATCACCCTTATCATCGGGAATAGGCAATAAGATCAACCGGATACACAAAAGCAGCGGATGAAATTACAACGTAACTCTTTTCGTGACTACACCGCCGAACAGACACTCTTTGTTCGCCGTGCGCTGATCGCTTTTTTTGGCATAATTGTGCTTTCCAGTATCCTGGTGGTTAATCTCTATCACCTACAGATTGTTCGCTATACCGATTACAGTACCCGCTCTAATGAAAACCGCATCAAACTGGTGCCCGTTGCGCCCAGCCGCGGCATTATTTTTGATCGTAACGGTCTTCCGCTGGCCCTTAACAGAACCATTTATCAGATTGAGCTGGTGCCGGAAAAAGTCGATAACCTGGAACAAACCCTACAGGCGCTGCGCCCCATTGTCGATTTAAGTGACGAAGACCTTGTCGCCTTTGAAAAAGAGCGTAAACGCTCGCGCCGCTTTACCTCTATTCCCGTTAAGACCGGCCTGAATGATGTGCAGGTCGCCCGATTCGCGGTTAATCAATACGCTTTTCCCGGCGTGGAAGTCAAAGGCTATCAACGCCGCTACTATCCCTATAACTCAGCGCTGACACACGTGCTGGGCTACGTTTCTAAAATCAACGATCGTGACGTAGAGCGGCTCGATAAAGAGGGCAAATGGCCCAACTATGCGGCAACTCATGATATAGGCAAGCTGGGTATCGAGCGCTATTACGAAGATATGCTGCATGGCAAAACCGGTTACGAAGAAGTTGAGGTCAACAACCGTGGCCGCGTGATCCGCCAGCTGCATGAACAGTCTCCGCAGGCTGGTCAGGACATCTATCTGACCATCGACCTCAAGTTGCAGCAATATATTGAAACGCTGCTGGCGGGCAGCCGCGCTGCGGTGGTGGTTACCGACCCGCGTAACGGCGATATTCTGGCGATGGTGTCGATGCCCAGCTATGACCCCAATCTGTTTGTCGATGGCATCAGCAGCAAAGATTACAATATGCTGCTGAACGATCCGAACCGTCCGTTAATAAACCGTGCCACACAGGGTGCCTATCCTCCCGCCTCCACGGTTAAGCCCTATATTGCCGTCTCTGCCCTGACGGCTGGCGTCATTAATAAAAATACCAGCCTGTTCGATCCGGGTTGGTGGCAGCTGCCAGGGTCTGAAAAGCGTTTCCGCGACTGGAAGCACTGGGGCCATGGCCGCCTGAACGTCACTAAATCGCTGGAAGAGTCTGCGGACACCTTTTTCTATCAGGTCGCCTATGATATGGGCATCGATCGCCTGGGCGAATGGATGAACAAGTTCGGCTATGGCCATCTGTCGGGCATTGACCTGGTGGAAGAGACGCCGGGCAATATGCCAACCCGTGAATGGAAAATGAAGCGCTTTAAAAAACCCTGGTATCAGGGTGACACCATACCGGTGGGTATCGGCCAGGGCTACTGGACGGCTACGCCGGTGCAGATGAACAAAGCGATGATGACGCTGATTAATGACGGCGTGGTAAAAACGCCGCACCTGATGCAGTCCAGCACCGTGAACAATGTCCGCGTCCCCTACCGTCAGCCAGAGAACCCGCCGATTGCGGATATTCATTCTGGCTACTGGGAAATTGCCAAAGATGGCATGTATGGCGTGGCAAACCGCCCTAACGGCACGGCGAGGAAAAGCTTCTCCGACGCGCCCTACAAAATTGCCGCCAAATCCGGTACGGCCCAGGTTTACGGCCTGAAAGCCAACGAGACTTACAATGCGCATAAAATCGCTGAACATCTGCGGGATCACAAGTTAATGACCGCCTTTGCGCCTTATGACAAGCCTCGCGTGGCTGTCACCATGATTCTGGAAAACGGCGGCGCCGGTCCGGCCGTTGGCACCATCATGCGTCAGATCCTCGACCATATTATGCTTGGGGATAACAATACCAACCTGCCTGACGCCGCGCCTGTGCCGTCAGGTTATGAGGGTGAATAGTCGTGAACGATCGTCACCAAAAACGCACCATCTGGACGCGGATCCACGTTGATCCCACCTTCTTTATTCTGATTTTTGCCCTGCTGGTCTACAGCGCACTGGTTATCTGGAGCGCCAGTGGCCAGGACCCTGGCATGATGGAGCGCAAAATCGGGCAGATTGCGATGGGTATCGTTATCATGCTGGTGATGGCGCAGATCCCGCCCCGCGTTTATGAAGGCTGGGCGCCCTATCTCTATATCCTCTGTGTGATCCTGCTGATTGCCGTAGATGCTTTCGGCCATATCAGTAAGGGCGCGCAGCGCTGGCTCGACCTGGGCGTTGTGCGCTTCCAGCCCTCGGAGATAGCCAAAATTGCGGTGCCATTAATGGTGGCGCGATTTATCAACCGTGATGTCTGCCCGCCAACGCTGAAAAACACCGCCATTGCTCTGGTGCTGATCTTTATGCCGACGCTGCTGGTCGCGGCGCAGCCGGATCTGGGAACCTCTATCCTGATTGCCGCCTCCGGCCTGTTTGTGCTGTTCCTCTCCGGTATGAGCTGGAAGCTGATAGGCGTAGCCGTGCTGATGGTCGCCGCCTTCGTGCCGATCCTCTGGTTCTTCCTGATGCATGATTACCAGCGCGACCGCGTGATGATGCTGCTCGATCCTGAAAGCGACCCGCTGGGCGCAGGCTACCACATTATTCAGTCTAAAATTGCTATCGGCTCCGGTGGGTTGCGGGGTAAAGGGTGGCTGCATGGCACCCAGTCTCAGCTGGAGTTTCTTCCCGAGCGTCATACCGACTTTATTTTTGCGGTACTGGCTGAAGAGTTGGGATTAGTGGGCGTCCTGGTACTGCTGGTGCTCTATATTCTGGTGATTATGCGGGGCCTGATGATGGCCGCCCGTGCGCAAACCACCTTTGGTCGCGTGATGGCCGGTGGCCTGATGCTGATCTTCTTTGTGTATGTTTTCGTTAATATTGGTATGGTAAGTGGCATTCTGCCGGTAGTAGGGGTTCCGCTGCCGCTGGTCAGCTATGGCGGCTCGGCTCTGATAGTCCTGATGGCCGGATTTGGCATCATTATGTCTATTCACACCCACCGAAAACTGTTGTCGAAAAGCGTTTAAGAGGCGTAAACATGCGTAAGGATTGGCTTTGGATTGCTCTGGCATCGGCACTGCTGGCTGCCTGTACCACTAACGAACAACAGGCGCCCGTGCCACAGCAACCGGCCTATAATGGCCCGGTGGTGGAGATTGGTGGCGTGGAGCCGCGTTATGAGCCGCTGAACCCTGGTACCAGCCAGGACTATACGGTGAACGGCAAGACTTACCGCATCATTAAAGATCCGGCTAACTTTAGCGAAACCGGGCTGGCAAGCTGGTATGGGGAAGAAGCGGGCAGCAATCGCACGGCGACTGGCGAACAGTATGACCCCGATGCCCTGACAGCCGCGCACCCCACTCTGCCCTTACCCGCTTACGTGCGCGTCACCAACCTTGCCAATGGCCGACAAATTGTGGTGCGGGTAAATGACCGCGGCCCTTACACGCCGGGACGCATCATCGATCTCTCCCGCGCGGCAGGCGACCGCCTGAATATCTCCAATAATACCAGGGTCAAAGTGGACTATATCAAGGTTGCGCCAGATGGCTCTCTCTCCGGCCCCGGCACAATTGGCACGACGGTGGCGAAACAGAGTTACGCCCTGCCGCCTCGCCCCGATATTGGAGGCGGCATGACCATAATGGGTGACGGTGCCGCTAACAGCGCCCCTGCTGAACCTGTTGCCAGCCAGCCAGTAGAGACCCATGCAATTGATAATGCCACCCTGAACAGCGAGGGTCTGGGCGCGCCTGTGCGCAGCAGCGGCTTTTTAGGTGCCGCTCAGCCACTGCCCTCCGGCGTGCTGGAAGGCAGTGAGCCTGCCGTGCCCGTAGCGGCGGCCGCTGCTGCATCCACCGCCAGCAACCCACCTTCTGCGGTTGCCGCTGCACCCGCTGCTGCGGCTGCAAACGGCTCTTCCCCCGCAGCCGGAACCTATGTGGTTCAGGTTGGTGCGCTGAGCGATCCGGCTCGCGCCAGACAATGGATGAATACGCTAAGCAAGCAGTTTGGCGTGCCGGGCACGGTTGCGGCTAGCGGGAACGTGTATCGGGTTCAGCTTGGCCGTTTCACCTCTCGTCAGCAGGCGGCTGCCCTACAGCAACGTCTGACCAATGAAGCGCAGCAATCCTCTTTTATCACGGTCGCACCTAACGAAATGTAATGCTGTTCCGGCATGCGTTGCCCGTAAATCCTGTGCATTTTCGCAGGTAAAGACGGATGCCGGGCAGGACTGCTTTTGCTATAGTGAGTCACTTTTTTAACTTAGCCGATGGATGTTGTAGTCCTTAACATGAACAATCTGACCTCTCCCCTGATCAAACGCCTGACGGCAGGTACGCTGATTGCCCTCAGTCTGACCGCCTTCGCCCACGCCGACGACGTGAATATTAAAACGATGATCCCAGGCGTGCCGGATATTGATGCAGAAGCGTATGTGCTCATCGATGCTAATTCAGGCAAAGTGCTGGCAGAAAAAAATGCGGATGCCCGTCGCGATCCCGCCAGCCTGACAAAAATGATGACCAGCTATGTCATTGGTCAGGCGGTGAAAGCTGGAAAAATCAAGCAGGATGATGTGGTAACCGTGGGTAAAGATGCCTGGGCTACCGGCAACCCGGTGTTTAAGGGTTCTTCTCTGATGTTCCTGAAGCCTGGCGATCGTGTTCCTGTTTCTGAACTGACGCGCGGTATCGTGCTACAGTCGGGTAACGACGCCTGTGTGGCCATGGCCGATTATGTTGCGGGCAGCCAGGACGCGTTTGTTGGTCTGATGAACAACTACGTTAAAGCGCTGGGCCTGCAAAATACCCATTTCCAGACCGTACATGGCCTGGACGCAGAGGGGCAGTACAGCTCCGCGCGTGACATGGCGCTGATTGGTCGCGCGCTGGTCCGCGATGTGCCGGACGAATACGCCGTTTATAAAGAGAAAGAGTTCACCTTTAACAACATTCGTCAGATGAACCGTAACGGCCTGCTGTGGGACACCAGCCTGCACGTTGATGGCATCAAAACCGGTCATACTGAAGCCGCAGGCTATAACCTGGTCGCTTCCGCAACCGAAGGCCAGATGCGTTTGATCTCCGCCGTCATGGGTGGACACACCTATAAAGGTCGCGAAACCGAAAGTAAAAAACTGCTGACCTGGGGCTTCCGCTTCTTTGAAACCGTTGCACCACTGAAAGCGGGTAAAGAGTTCGCTTCTGAGCCGGTCTGGTTTGGTAACAACGATCGCGTTCAGCTGGGCGTGGAAAAAGACGTTTATCTGACCATTCCCCGTGGCCGTATGAAAGATCTGAAGGCGAGCTACACGCTGAGCAATACAGAGCTGCATGCGCCGCTGGCGAAAAACCAGGTAGTAGGGACCATTAATTTCCAGCTTGATGGCAAGACCATTGAACAGCATCCGCTGGTAGTGCTGAACGAAATGCCAGAGGGCGGTTTCTTTGGCCGCATCGTTGACTACATTAAGCTGATGTTCCATCACTGGTTTGGCTAAGCGCCACTGGCTCTTAAGCCCTGGGTTCTGCACTGCCACTTGATTTCGGCGTGAATGCACCCCATATTTGAAATATCACCAGACTCCCGCAGCGTCGGGAGTCTTTGTTTTAGCGTTACCGGAGCACTTATGAAAACCAATCTTAAAGAACTGCTGGAATTTCCAACCCCCTTTACCTACAAAGTAATGGGTCTGGCGCAGCCGGAGCTGGTTGATCAGGTAGTTGAAGTGGTTCAGCGCCACGCGCCGGGCGACTACTCTCCGGACGTCAAGCCAAGCAGCAAAGGCAACTACCATTCTGTCTCCATCACCATTACCGCGGCCCACATTGAACAAGTGGAAACGCTCTATGATGAACTGGGCAAAATCGAAATTGTCCGTATGGTTCTGTAGCCTTAACTGACAAAGGGCGTGGGTTTTGCTCTTTGTCAGCGTTATACTCCCCTTTCTGTTTCCAACCGGACGACGCGTTTTGTCTCAGAACACCTTAATTATCCGCCAGCTGGGTTTACAGCCCTGGGCGCCCATCTCTCAGGCTATGCATGACTTCACTGACCAGCGCGGAGAAACCTCTGCTGACGAAATCTGGCTGGTAGAACATCTGCCGGTATTTACTCAGGGTCAGGCCGGGAAAGCGGAACATTTGCTGGGGCCGGGCGAGATCCCGGTTATGCAGAGCGACCGGGGTGGACAGGTAACCTATCATGGTCCGGGTCAGCAGGTGATGTACGTTCTGATAAATCTCAAACGCCGGAAAATTGGGGTTCGGCAGTTGGTAACCGCCCTGGAAGAGACGGTCATCGCCACGCTGGCACACTTTGGCATTCAGGCTGCGGCAAAAGCCGATGCGCCTGGCGTCTATGTGCAGGATAAAAAGATCTGTTCACTGGGACTGCGCATCCGTAACGGCTGCTCTTTTCATGGCCTGGCGCTGAATGTCGATATGGATCTGACTCCGTTTTTACGTATCAATCCCTGTGGCTATGCCGGTATGGAGATGACTCAGCTCAGCGCGCTGAAGCCGGGCGTTACGCTTGCTGATGTCCAGCCGCAGCTGATCGACCATTTTGCCAGAGTATTGGGCATTACCGCAGTAAGCTGGGAAACGGCAGAAGCCCTGGCTGAGAAGTAGCCTTGTGTGCGGATTTACAATTCCGTCACATTTTATCGCGCTGGCTGGCTGAAACTGCGTCGTCAGAATGATATAATTTTTGCGCTTTTATCAGAAAAGTTGAAAACAAGCACAACTCCTTGAGTTTTATGCGCTCGCCAACCTGGAACTTGCAAGATTATGAGTAAACCCATTCAGATGGAACGCGGTGTTAAATACCGTGACGCAGACAAAATGGCCCTGATCCCGGTAAAAACCGTGGTGACCGAGCGCACGGAGATTTTACGTAAGCCGGAGTGGATGAAAATCAAACTCCCTGCGGATTCCAGCCGCATTCAGGGAATTAAAGCTGCCATGCGTAAAAATGGCCTGCACTCCGTCTGTGAAGAGGCTTCCTGCCCTAACCTTGCAGAATGTTTTAACCACGGCACCGCGACCTTTATGATCCTGGGGGCTATCTGCACCCGTCGCTGTCCTTTCTGCGATGTGGCGCACGGTCGTCCGGTGGCGCCAGACGGTAATGAGCCGCTTAAGCTGGCTCAGACTATCGCCGATATGGCCCTGCGCTATGTGGTGATCACTTCCGTTGACCGTGATGATTTGCGCGACGGTGGTGCCCAGCACTTTGCCGACTGCATCACCGCCATCCGTGAAAAAAGCCCCACCATCAAAATTGAGACGCTGGTTCCCGATTTCCGTGGTCGTATGGATCGCGCGCTGGAGATCCTCAACGCCACACCACCGGATGTCTTTAACCACAATCTGGAAAACGTGCCGCGTGTCTACCGTCAGGTGCGCCCAGGTGCCAACTATGAGTGGTCATTAAAACTGCTGGAACGCTTTAAAGAAGCGCATCCGGAAGTGCCAACGAAATCGGGTCTGATGGTAGGGTTAGGTGAGACTAACGCTGAAATCGTGGAAGTGATGCGCGATCTGCGCCGCCACGGCGTGACCATGCTGACGCTGGGCCAGTATTTGCAGCCAAGCCGCCATCACCTTCCGGTGCAGCGCTACGTCAGCCCGGCAGAATTTGATGAGATGAAAGAAGCGGCGATGGATATGGGCTTCACCCATGCAGCCTGCGGCCCGTTTGTGCGTTCTTCCTATCATGCCGATATGCAGGCAAAAGGACTGGAAGTGAAATAGTGCCGCGAGGCGCGCAGCCCGGTTACACTCATTTACAGTTTTCAGTACAAACAAAAAACGGATGACCAGGTCATCCGTTTTTTTTATTCACCTGCTGGCAATTAGTCTTTATGAACAACCTGCGCGGCAGGTGTTTCTTCAGCAACCGGTGCTTTTTTGGCGGCAGTGTCGTCGTCACTCATAGCCTTTTTAAAGCCTTTGATTGCCGATCCCAGATCGCCACCGAGAGAACGTAACTTATTGGTTCCGAACAGCAATACGATCAGAGCACCAATAATCAGCAGTTTTGCAATACTGATACCTTCCATACTTACCTTCTTATTTAACCTGACCAGAAACAGGGTCAATGACGTAATGAATATTAACGCGCAGATTGCGGATCTTTACAACCGCAATCTGTAACAGAGTACGCGCAGGCCGTGATAATATCAGATAAAGCGGCTCAGAAAAGCCTGGAAACGAGGCTGCTGCGGGTTAACCAGCACCTCTTCCGGCGGCCCCTGCTCCACCACCACTCCCCCATCCATAAAGACCACGCGGTCAGCGGCCTCACGGGCAAAGCCTATTTCATGCGTCACCACCACCATGGTTAACCCCTGATCTGCCAGCGTGCGCATCGTTGCCAGCACTTCACCCACCAGTTCAGGATCCAGAGCTGAGGTTGGCTCATCAAACAGCATCAGCCTGGGACGAATGGCCAGCGCGCGCGCAATGGCGACACGCTGCTGCTGCCCGCCGGAAAGATGGCGAGGCCAGGCATCTGCTTTGTCGCTAAGCCCTACCGTTGCCAGCAGCTCCCTGGCGTGGCGCGTAGCCGCTTCACGCGACTCTTTATGTACTCCAATTGGCGCTTCAATGATGTTTTGCAGCACGGTCATATGGGGGTAGAGGTTGAACTGCTGAAATACCATGCCGATTTCCTGGCGCTGGCGGGCTATTTTACGTGCTGACAGGCGCTGCAAAAGCCCGTTTTTCAGCTCGTAGCCAATCTGCTGTTCGCCCACCATGATGGAACCCGCATTCATATCTTCCAGATGGTTAATGCAGCGCAGAAAGGTTGATTTACCCGAGCCGGAAGGGCCAAGGATCACCACTACCTCACCCGGCATCACATCAAGATCGATACCCTTCAGCACTTCATTATCGCCGTAACGTTTCTGCACGTTGCGCGCCCGTACCAGAGGCTGAACACTGCTCATAGATCCTCCTTACGAACCAGCGGGCGATTAATTATTGGCGTCGTTTTACTTTCGGGCGGCGCGCGGCGCCTGGCAACGGTGACGGTTCGCCGCACGCCGCGGGAGTAGTAACGTTCTATAGCGGACTGCCCTACATTAAGAATTGAAGTGATAAACAGATACCAGATTACCGCCACCATCAGCATGGGGATCACTTCAAAAGTGCGGTTATAGATGGACTGCACCGAGTAGAGCAGATCGCCCATCGCGATAACGCTCACCAGCGAGGTCGCTTTAATCATGCTGATAAGCTGATTACCCGTCGGCGGAATAATTGAACGCATCGCCTGTGGAATAATGATGCGCCGCAGCGCACGGGCGCGGCTCATGCCAAAGGCCTGAGTCGTCTCCACCTGGCCGCTATCTACCGATTGCAATCCGGCGCGGATTATCTCCGCCATATAGGCCGCTTCATTCAGCGCCAGCCCGGCAATAGCGGCCGTTAATGGCGTGATCAGGTCATTAGTATCCCAGCTGGCGAAGAGCGGGCCACCGAACGGGATGCCGAGCGTGATGTGGGGAAACAACGTAGACATGTTGTACCAAAAAATCAGCTGTACCAGCAGCGGCGTGCCGCGGAAAAACCAGATATAGAGACCGGAAAGCCCCCGCAATAAACGATTATCTGACAGGCGAGCCACGGCCAGCAGCAGCCCTAAAAGCGTGCCGAGGATCATCGAGACTACCGTCAGACCGAGCGTGACCTGCAACCCCTTCAGCACCGATCCTTCCGTAAACCACTCCAGCACCACATGCCACTCAAAATTGGGATTGGTGGCCACCAGCCAGCTCACGTTGGCGGCGATCACCAGCACCACAATCCATGAAACCAGGCGTCCATAACGCGGTGCGCTGCGGGCAGAGGCCACGTCACGCTGCTGCACCTCTGCCCTCTCCCTGGCTCGTGAATCAGTGGTACTTTTTGTCATTTCGCTGCCCCTTTCGCCAGATTAACCCCCGGCTCCGCAATTTTATTGCCGTCCAGCTTCCATTTTTTCATGATGGCGGCGTAGGTGCCGTTGGCGAACAGCTCCTTATAGCCATCCAGCACCACTTTACCCAGCTCAGAATCCTTGGGTACCACGGTTCCCTGGAAGATATCGCCAAAACCGTTTTTCTTGCCCAGGCCAGTGAGTTCGAGCTGGCCGTGTGACTGGTCAACGAAATAGACCAGCGGTGCCTGTGAAGAGAAGAAAGCGTCTGAACGCTTAGAGCGCACCGCCAGAATTGATGAAGGTTGGTCGGTAAACGACTGCACGGTAACCGCCGGTTTTCCGGCGTCGGTACAGGCTTGAGACTGTTTGCGGATCACCTGTTCTGCCGATCCAGCGGCCATCACGGCAATACGCTTGCCGCAGCTGTCCTCCAGGCCGTTTATCTGGGCGGGATTGCCTTTCTGCACGGCAAACACCACAAACTCCTGCACGAAATCGATAAAGTCATTTTTCGCCTGACGATCCGGGTAATCCCCTATCGGGCCAATCGCCAGCTGATAGCGGCCAGATTTAATGCCGGCCAGCACGCCGGAGAGGCCGCTCACCGTGGCATGCTCAATCTTAATCCCTAACAGCTGCGCCAGTGCCGAGGTCAAATCGGCAGACGCCCCGCTCATTGAGGTTGGCCCTTCCACAATCTCATAAGGTGGGAAAGAGCCGTTATTAACGGAAGTCATTTTCCCCGCAGATTTAATCTCCGCTGGCAAACGATCATGCAGGGCCTGATTAACTTTCTGCACGGGAATGGCGTCGGCGGCCTGGGCCAGGCCGGCAGTGACGCCCAGCACCAGTGCAATGGCAGTGGCGATTTTTTTCATTATCCTCTTCCCCGATGTTGTTGTTATTTCAGTTCAGGACGTGCAAAACGGCGATTCTCCAGTACCGGCAGAACGTTTCGCGCATGGGCAATCCGGGCCGGATCCAGCTCAGCAAAGAGCAGCACCGGAGCTTCCGCCGCTTTGGCAATGGCCACGCCAAGGGGATCGACCACCATGCTGTTGCCGATATTGCGTGGACCACATTCGCCTACGGCCACCAGATAACAGGTATTTTCCAGCGCACGGGCGGTGACCAGCACTTCCCAGTGCATCTCTTTCAGCGGGCCTTTGACCCAGGCAGCAGGCAGCACCAGCAGATCGGCACCGTCCAGCACCAGTCGCCTGGCCTGCTCAGGGAAACGCACGTCGTAACAGGTCATCAGGCCGACTTTCATCCCGGCGACCTCAACCAGTGGCGGAACCTCATTGCCCGGCGTGACGTTGCGTGATTCCTGCATCGCAAAGGCGTCATAAAGATGCAGTTTGTCGTAGCGGGCAACAATTTCCCCGTTGCGAATGGCGATAAGCACATTCAGCGCCCGGCCATCTTCGGTGGGAACATGTACGGTCATCATGGTGGTTAAATTATTCCCACGGCTGGCGGCATACACTTCCGTCAGGAAAGGGCCATCCAGCGGCTGGGCGGCTTTCAGCACCAGATCCGGATCGGCGATATCACGTGCCAGCACCCCTTCCGGCAGCACCAGTAAATCCGCGCCGTGCGCTAAAGCCTGCGCCATCAGGCCGGTACAGGTAACGGCGTTCTCCTGCCACTCGCGGCTCACCGCGAACTGTCCTAATGCAACTTTCATCGTTATGCTCCTTTCTTCACGGCCGGAAACAGATCTTCAGGCGTGAGACAGTGGGAAGTAATACCCTGCGCAAAAAGTTCTTTACCAAAATCGGCAATCATCTTCTTGTTAGCGTCAAAACCGTTTGCATTCCAGTCCGCGGGTAAATCCTGCGCGGTACGTCGCAAATCATCCAGCAGCCAGGGTGTGGTGTCGGCATATTTCTCGCGCTTGTCATGCCACATTTTTGCCGACTGCTCAATCAGCTCGCTAAGCTGCTGTGGCAGTTCCGGGTGTGCTTCTGTAAAAGAAGATTTGAATGCCAACAGATGGTGGCCGGGGATATAGCCCACGCGGTTAAAGTACTCCAGCTCAGCCTGACGGAAATCGGTTTGCAGCTGGCGCAGACCAGACCCCTTAAGGAAAAAGCCCTGAGGCATAAAGGGAGTAAACACCGCGTCCAGTTCACCCACCCGCAGCAGGTCAATCAGGGGATGTTCTCCCGGCGCGGCTTCAATGCGGCCAGGGCGACCAAACCCACTCAGACGATCCACAACGGGATGATCGGCAGTCAGCCGTCCGGCATACCAGTACGCATCATCAATATTGACCCCAGCTTCACGGAGCAGCGCGCGGGTCCAGGTATTGCCGGAGTCCTGCCAGCCCGTCACCCCCACTTTTTTTCCTTTCAGCTGTTCCAGCTTAACAATCGGATTATCTTCGCTGGTGATAATGCAGCGCTGGCGGAAGCCGCGCATCAGGAAATGAGGCAGCGCCAGCAGAGCCGTTTCCCCTTTCGCCCGCCCCTGCGCATAGCGGCTGAAGGAGATCTCGGCTGCGTCGTAGTCGTTGCTTGCGGCAAGGTCGACCAGCGTTCCTACGCGATCAATCTTCAGGGCAAACCCCTGCGGTTTGATATCGCCAAGTGCCAGCGGCGTGAAGTAATCCCAGTCTCGTACAGCCAGTCTGATGGTGATCATGCTTCTCTCTCTGTGCCCGGAACTGCGCGCCGGAACGGGGCGCATAAAATGTATACAAAACCTGCTTGAATTCGATACTAGATCGATAATAATAGCTGTACAATATTTTCTTTGTTACTGAACAAATGGATTTCTTATGACCCCGACGCTGGATTTGCAATGGTTTACTGAACGTCTGACGGACGCCTCTGTGAAAGGTATTGCAGGCGTGACGGCAGGATTGATCCGTGAAGGGCAGATCCCTGTCGGGACGCATCTCCCTTCAGTACGTGATTTGGCAGAAGCTTTAGGGATCAGCCCGGCTACGGTTTCAGCCGCCTGGGGCCAGCTGAAAAAGCAAAAAGTGATAGCCGGAAAAGGCCGCAGCGGCGTCTGGGTTTGTGGCGACAACGTTACCCCCAGACCGGTCCGTTTCGAGAAGATCGGTAACTATGGCGACAACATCCTTGCCGATTTAGCGATGGCCTCTCCCGATCCTGCTCTGCTGCCGGATCTGCATCAGGCGATGCAGCAAGGGGTGCAGTGCCCGCAGCTCAACAGCTATCAGCGCGACCCGATATCGCTACCTCTGCTGGAGGCAGTAAAGCCAGGCTGGCCCTATCCCGCTGAAGCCTGGCTCGCTACGGATGGGGGATTTGATGCGATGAACTGCATAATGCAGACGCTGTTTTCGCCCGGAGAGAAGGTCATTATTGAGGATCCCACCGCTACCCGTTTACTGGATATGCTGGATAACGTGGGAGCCGAGATCATGCCGCTGGCCTGCGATGAGCAGGGGCCATTGCCCGGCGCGCTTGAACTGCTGCTGAACAAAGGTGCCACGGCGCTGATTTATCAGCCTTCGACGCATTCCGCTACCGGTCATAACGTGAGTAAAGCGCGCAGTGAGGAGCTGGCCAGAGTGCTGACCGGCACAAGGGCACTGATTGTGGAAGATGATGGGATTGGCGAACTTTCAGCGCACCCGGTCTGGAGTCTGGGACGCTATTTCCCGGAGCGTACGCTACATGTGCGCTCCTACTCTAAAGCCTACGGCCCCGATCTCAGGCTTGCAGTGCTTTCGGGGCCTCTGCCGCTGATCAAACGCATACAATCCTGGCGCAATTTTGGCGCCAGCTGGACAAGCCGTATCTTACAGCAGGCCGTGGCCTGGATGCTGACCGATCCCGCCACCCAGCAGCAGATTCAGCAGGCGAAGCGGGTCTATGCCCAGCGCCGTCGCCTGTTGCTGGCGGCGCTGGCCAGGCGTGGGCTGCTGCTCTCTGAGCGCGATGGGCTGAGCATTTACATCCCGGTGGTATCGGAACAATTTGCGATGATTACCCTGGCGGCAAGAGGAATTGCCGTCCTGCCGGGAGAACGTTGCCGCAGCGGAGGAGGCCAGTTTATCCGGGTGAGTATCGCCATGCTCGCCAGTGAACAGGTTGAGAGCATTGCCGACGCTCTGATATTAGCCTGCGGACACGAGGCGCGGTCTACGATCTCAGATCTTTAATGATGTAGCGGGGTGATTCGCTGTAACCTTCTCGGGCATAGAAGGCGTTGGCTTTAATGCGGTGCTCGTGGCAGTGTACTTCCATTCTGTCGCAGCCGCGCTGTTTAGCCAGGTTTTCAGCATGCTTTAAAAGCTGTTGCCCTGCCCCTTTGCTTCGCTCTCCTTCTGCTATGCAGAAGTAGCTGACGCGTGCAAAATCCCCCGCCAGAGCCAGTTGCGGAATAAAGTGTAAAGAGAGAAAGCCCAGCACGGTGTTGCCGTCAACGGCCACCAGCAGCTCTTCAGTCTGATCATCCATCAGCTGAGCCAGTCGGCGTTCGATAAAGGTTTGAGTATTATCATACCCCAGCTCCGTTAACAGGGCGCTCAGGGCAAAACTGTCTTCCGCTTCCGCAAGTCTGATCTTCATCACGCATTCTCCAGATGAGCCAGCCACGCCGCGGCTCTTTCGCCTATCTGTATAGCTTGCATGGCAGAATTAGCAAGTGTTTAAGTGCAGGATAGTGTGACAATGATGAGTGGAAAGGGGCGTTCCGCAGTGGAGCGTTATTCACGCCTGCTGTCACGGCATTAATGTATCCTTAATAATATGTCGCCACACTCTTTGGTAAACCGGGCCAATGAGATAACGCCATGCATCTGATACCGAAAACGCTGAGTGAAGCTTTAGCCGTAGCAATTAGCCTGCTGGCTGTGACGCTTTGGTTAACGCAGTTTCTTAGCCACTGACTTTCTTCCGCCCTCTCCGCCAGCGGGGCGGCGGAAAAAGGCGAAAAAAAACCCGCCGTCCGGCGGGTTTTTAGAATTCTGTCTGATAACTTAAATAGCGGCAACGTTAGCAGCAGATGGGCCTTTGGCGCCGTTGGTGATTTCGAACTCTACGCGCTGACCTTCAGCGAGAGTTTTGAAACCATTGCTCTGGATGGCAGAGAAGTGTACGAATACATCTTTGCTACCATCTTCAGGAGTAATGAAACCGAATCCCTTGGACTCATTAAACCACTTAACGCTACCTTTAATCTTAGACATCTATATTACCTTTACATGAAAAATGGACACTAAACTGTGTCGGCAGTTAGTACAGCAATTGCCGAGGCTTTTGTCCAGTAGCGTCTGTCGAAAAAGTGATAAATATCGACTTTTTTGCCGATTCGCTCCTCTTTTACTGCCATTCCCGCAGCTAAAACTGCCAGCGAAACCAGGCGAAATAGACGTTGCCGTTGTTGTAAGTCCCTGGAATATAAGTCATCTGGAAGGTCGCCTTGTGGTAACCAATAGATGCAAGGGGCAGGAGGACAGGTACCGGGATATACTTCCAGTTATTGCGTGCCGTTGCACCAGCCGTATAGCCCAGGCCGAGGCGAAAATTCGGGTCACTAAGAGGTCGCCAGGTCTTTTCCCAACCATATCCGCCAATGGGTTCCCACTTGTTATAAGAGTCCTTAAAGGCCATCAAATAGAGGCCGTTCCAGTTTCCTTTCTCATCATAATGCGAAATACCACCACCAGCCCCCCAGGGGCGCTCGTTGTATTTATCCGTTTTCTCGCTGTCATAGGTCAGACGGTTATGCCAGGTAATTGCCGGTACGTAGAGATCGTAGTTCTCCGGATTATGCCAGGTCTCGCTGACGTTATCGCTTAAGGCCTGCCAGGTATTTGAAACGGCGGTGGCAACAGTTGCCGCCTGCGCGCTGTTAGCAAAACCACAGCTGGCAAGCGTAAGAAACAGAAGGGAATATTGGATGAATTTCACAGGATATCTACCGTTCTACAAAGTATTGGAAAGACGTTGTTAAACAGCAAGAAGTCCTTTCGTAGCGTTATTACGTCGTCATGGAGGGGTATTTTACGCTGGTGGATTAAACGTACCCTGAATGGCGCGCTAAAAAGCCCGTTATGCAAAACGTCCAGACAGCAGGAAAAGAGATAATTACGCGCGGAATTACTTATTTTTATTTACCTTTGCCAGGGAAAGGTCTGAGTCCGGGCAGAGGCAATGTTTTTTTACCAGATAAAATATTGTCATTTTTAGTTAAGTCATAAGAAAAATCCTTAATCGTCCTCGTAATTTCAGAACCGCTTAACAGAGAGGGCTAACCTTTGAAATCAGGTTGTTGCAGGTGAATATCACGCAAATTTATTGATTAATAGAATTTATCATTGAGAAAGTTTTTTTTGATAAAATCTTTGGAAACTAGCAACAGGGAGGTGTTAAGCATGAGATTTTGCTGCTGCCAATGCGGATCGCATAAAATTATCTTTACGACGAAGGGGGATCGCTTTGGTGAACATCATGGTGCACGTTGCGCAACCTGTAACAATCCTCTCTCTGTGAGAGATCTGTTTTTCATTACGCATGCCGCTATGAAGGAGAAGGTGACAGTACAAAAAGTCAGTCTGCCACCTGGGGGTCGATCAGAACAGAACTTTAAAGACGCCGGTGAGAGTCAGTAAGCCTACGATAAAGATAATTGCAATAATCCAGAGAATAATTTTCATTCCATTTCCTTAAGCCATAATAAAAAAACGACATAGTGCCCCCAGTATAGAAGAAGAATGTTTATTATGCTTAACCCGTTGAAAATCCTACTCTACTGAACACACCCGCTCAGCCCGGGAAATAAACTCTATAAAATCCATATTTTTCATTGAGTTGCCCCCCTTCACTCTGCAAGCGGCTGGTGCTGTTTTTTTCGCGACGGGGGTCACGATCTGCGCTTTCTTTACAGACAATTCTTAGATGGATAGAGCCGGGCTGGCTAGACTAAAGGGTGTCATTTGCTATGGACTCACTTGCTATGACGTATCCATGACGGTTAACAAGGAGATCTTATGAGCACGATTAACAGCAGCCTGGGTCGCTACAGCCTGAAAGCAAACTATACCGGCAACCACATTAAAGGCTCCATTGCCATTAACGATGAGGGTGGGTCGCAACTAACCCTTCAGGAATTTAATGAGCATTATCTCGACGACGTGGTAAACAACGTGATTTACCCCGTCACTGGCGGCAACAGGATTATCGCCAATGCCTTCAGAGAGGAGATGGTAAAAGCCGGTTTTGTTCAACATCATTAACGCTTTGCGTATCGGGCCCTCCGGGGCCCTTTTATCCTGCTCTTTCTGCTGGCAGGAGCCGATTAAAAGGGCTGCCCTTTGCTGATGGAAAATCCGGCAGGCCGCTCTGGATTAAGAGACCGCCGCCGGAGAAAAACTTATTTACTGCTCTCATTGCCGCCTTGCGCACCTGCGCCACCGCTCCCCTGTATAGCAGAGAGGATCGCCCCCAGGCCAAGCATCTGTAACGCGCTGCCTAACTTGCCGACCAGACCATCCTGACCGCCTTGCCCTTCACCGCTGCTGCTCTGCGCAACAGGTGTGCCGCTACCAGTGCCAGTGCCGCTCGCCGACTCTGAACCCTCAGCAGACTGCCCCAGCAATTTCTTAATCATATCCATTATCTGGGTCATGATATCGCCGCTGCCGGCAGTGCCTTCAGAGCCGCTGGTTCCGCTGCCGTTCTCTTTACCAGCGCTCTCTCCCTTATCGGTACCGTCAGTCTGCCCCAACATTTTCTTAATCATCTCCATGATCTGGGTCAGCATATCGCTGTTGCCTGACGTTTCCTGAGCGTTGTTGCTGCCGCTTCCGCTGGCTGCATCCGTACCGCTTTTACCCCCCTCCTCACCGCCTTTGCTTTTCAGCAACTGCACAATGGCATTCAACAGCTGGGTAATGCTGTTCAGGGTGCTGTTTTGATCGCTGCTTACTCCCTCTCCGCCTTCGCTACCGTTGCTGGATTTCGCCTGGGGAAGAAGCGGGCTTCCTCCCTTGTTGCCAAACTCTATGCCAGGGTCGAAAGTTTTACTGACCACGCCGTTGCCAAAACTTAGCGCGCCATTAGATCCGTTTTTCCCGGCAGAGGCGCCCCCGCCATCAAACTTTTGCGCCACATCGGTAAATTTCGATCCAATACCTTCCAGACCTCCGCCCGATGCGCCATTAGCGCCGCCACCTATTTTCATGCCACTCATGGAAACCTCCAGTGATTGAAACGCCTGTTGTTATGAGCCAGCCCTGGCTAATGATTAGCCAGACAAAAGGACTTGTTCTCATCAGATAGGTGGGGAGCACAGGCTCCGGGTTCCATTGGAACGTCATAAAGCCTGATTTCCTGTAATTAAATTTAGGAATACTTAACGTTTAGCAATCGAAATAATGATCATATTTACATTGGCTTACCTTCAAAAAAGAGGATTTATGTAGGGATTTCCCTACCTTGCACCACGTAGATCCCCACAACAACTTCAGAGGAAACTGATAGCCGCCGCATACCAGGCTAGTAAATAGTGAATGAAATTGAAGGTTCACCGCTGGTCAGGCCGACAGCAGCCAGGTTCTTTTTTGTCTCTAATTTCGCATCAGATTGAATGATGTAAAAATTCCTCTAAGGGAAGACAGGAGAAAATATGCTAACGGGTAGTGAAACAAGCGTGAAAAGTGAACTGGTAAGCGGCGATATTCATGCAAAACTGCATCCGATGGTCAATACGCTGGCCCCACTTAAGGTCGATCTGTTGCTGGAAGGGGAAACGGGCACCGGCAAGGACACGCTGACGCGCAGGATCTATCAGCTCTCCGGTGCTAAGGGGCCGCTGGTGCCGGTAAACTGTGCCGCCATTCCGGAAAACCTTGCCGAAAGCGAGCTTTTTGGCGTGATGGCCGGTGCCTACACCGGTGCAAGCCACTCGCGTGCCGGCTACATTGAAACTTCAGACAAGGGCATTCTGTTTCTGGATGAGATTGACAGTATGCCGCTTATTTTGCAGGCAAAACTGCTTCGCGTTTTAGAAACCCGCTCTATCCATCGGTTAGGCTCCACGCAGCCTGTTCCGCTGGATTTACGCGTTATTGCCGCTTCACAAACGCCGCTGGCGGAGCTGGTTGAACAGGGGCGGTTCCGCCGGGATCTCTATTTCCGCCTCTCCACAATCAAGATCGAAACGCCTACGGTTCGATCTCATGCGGAGCTGATTATCCCCCTGTTCCGGCGTTTTACCCAGGAAGCGGCAATGCGCCTGCAACAGGCTATTCCGCCACGCTCTCTGGCACTGGATGAGGCGCTGTTAATGCACAGCTGGCCGGGGAATATCCGTGAGCTGAAAGCAGCGGCTGAACGTCATGTTCTGCGGATGCCTCCGTTATGCCACATCTCCTCAGGAGAGGGAGAGGCCACGCTGCTGAAAGACAGGTTACGCCGGATTGAACGCAGCCTGATCAAAGATTGTTTACACCGCCACGGACACAAAATTGATGATGTTGTGCATGAGTTAGGGATCCCGCGCCGGACCTTATATCACCGCATTAAGTTACTGAATATTGTCGCCTGATACCGCGGCCCCTTTGCAAAGATAAAAATAAAATAGTTTGGAACCCTTTGAATTTCTTTCCCACTTAACCTGTGAATGCGCTGGCGCCATCTCCCTTCTGCGGAGAGAAAAATAGACAGCATGATGGCTACCAGCGCAAATACAGGGTTGCGCGCTCTGCAAAAGAGACTGCGACATTCCCCTTCCTCCCCTATCAGCAGAGCCAGAAACCATGAAAATAGCCTCCTCACAATCAGGGTTAGCACAAAACGACTTTGCTGAGAACTCAGCGCTGCCCCAGCCCGAGCAGACCGATATCGACTTTTTCTCTGCACAGCTGAAAGAAGAACCCCAGGTGGAAAAAATTGCCGCGCCTTCAGGGGTCACAAATCTGTTTAACGGTCTGGCTAACTCGATGCAAAGCAATGAGCAGCACCGAAAAGAGACCGTTAAAGATTTGCAAACTGCCGCTCGCTCTAACAATCTGGCCGACTTCAGCCAGGCCAGCTCCGCGCTCTCTGATTACTACATTGAAAATCTTATGAATGCCAAGATTGTCTCTAAAGGCGTGCAGAGCATTGATAAACTGACCAACCTACAGTAGCGACTATGATGAAAACCCTTCTACTGAAATGGTTGCCGCTCCTCTCTCTGATGCTGCTGCTGGCAGGCTGCGGTGACAAAACCGTGCTGTTCAGCGGCCTGGCTGAAAATGACGCCAACGACATTGTTGCTGAACTGAACCAGCATCAGATTGCGGCACAAAAACTGATTGAGAAAAGCGGCATTTCCGTCTCGGTGGATACGGAAAATATTGAGCGAAGCGTAAAAATTCTCGATTCTGCCGGACTGCCGCGCAAAGCGCGTACCAACCTGGGTGAAGTCTTCCAGAAGAGCGGCGTTATCTCCAGTCCCATGGAAGAGCGTGCCCGCTATATTTACGCGCTGTCGCAGGAGGTGGAATCGACGCTGGCGCAGATTGATGGCGTTGTAGTCGCCCGCGTCCATGTGGTGTTGCCAGAACGGCTGGCCCCCGGCGAGCCGGTGCAGCCCGCTTCAGCATCGGTATTTATCAAGTATCACAGCAATCTCGATCCCGACAGTATTGAACCGCGTATCCGGCAGATGGTGGCCACCAGCATTCCCGGCCTGGCCGGAAAAACCAGTAAGGATCTGGCAATTGTATTTGTTCCGGCGCAGACCTATGAAGACCGCATTGAAGTGGTACAGATGGGGCCGTTCCAGTTAACGCCGGATGAATATTCGACGGTGAAGTGGGTCTTCTCACTGTTCGCCATCCTGCTGATGATCGCCTTTGCCATCATGTTGCTGAAACCCGGCAGTAAGCTGAAGGTGGGCAAAGCGAAAGATGCCGCCGCTACAGTTGGTAAGTAAAGGATGAGCTGGAGCGAGGAGCAGGCCGATCGCTGGCTCAACTGGTGGCAAGTAGGCTACTGGCAGCAGGCAGAAAGCAGCTGGCAGGAGAACAGTTTCTTCACCCTGCCCGTTGAGCAGCAGCAGAGTCTCGCGTGGCAGTATCCACAGGCGGTAGCCGCAGCTTTTGGCATCAGCCCCGATCTGCCGCCGGAGCCGGAGCCGCGGCTGCTTGCTTTTATCGATTTACCTGCCGGTGAGCGAACCAGACTGCTTGCGCTGCTGGCCGGGATTTGTGCGCCGCAGGCCGCGCCGGAGACGCTCTCCGCTGCCAGCCTTATCTGGTGTCGACGGCTGGCCAAAGCGCTGCGCTGTGAAAGCTGGCTGAGCGCTGACTGTTTTCTTCCCTGGACGACCGGCAGTCTGCTGTTGCTGCGCGGGTTATCAGCGGAAAGCTGGCCCCGTCTGCGGCTGCTTTTTCCGCAGGAATGGGTAAAACAGGTTGATGAGTATCCCGCTGTCGCCCTGCCCTTCTCCCGCCTGACTGCGCTGTGGGATGCCGCAATCTGGCAAATTCAGCAACCGGAGAGTCCAACACATGTGGATCCGCAAGAAAATAACCCTGCTGAGTGATCCGCAGCTGGCACAGAGCACGGTGCTGACGCGTGAAGCGATAGCGGAACATCAGCAGGCGCTGACGGTGGTGCAGCATGCTGAAAGGCAGGCGCAACAGCGTCTGGAAGAGGCTGAACGCGAGGCGGATCGGCTGATTGCAGAGGCGCAACGGCGCATTGAAGAAGAGTTAAAAACTCAGGCAGAGCAGCAGCAGCACGATTTTTATCAACAGGCGCAGCAGCTGTTTGAGCAGTGGCAGGAGCAGGAACAGCAGTGGCAGCAGGCAATGATCCCACGGGCAGAAGCGCTGCTGAACCAGGCCATGAGCCAGCTTCTTGATCAACAGCCGGAGGCGGCCCGCCTTCAGGCGATGCTCGCGCAATTACTGAAGGCGCAGGGAAGGCAGGCAGCCGCCATGCTGATCTGTGCACCGGCTAACCAGGCCGCTGTTGAAGCCTGGCTTGCCGGGCGTCCACAGCTGCTATGGGAGATCAGCGCTGATGCTGCGCTGGCCTCTGACCAGTTAATCCTCACCACAGAGAAGGGAGAGCTTCACCTCAGTTGGTCACATATTCGGGACACGCTGTTACCCACGCAATAACTCTCTCTCCCGGCACCTTTCCTCGCTGTTAACATTTTTTCCGTTTACGGGAACCGGTCATCGTTTAGCGCCACTCAACTCCAGACCCCCACAGGAGACACAACGATGAGCAATAACGATGCAATCCAACGTCGCTTAAGTAATCAGTTAACCCATGCCCGAAATGATATGTATCAGTTTGCGCAGGAAAGCCAGAATCAAACATTAAATGTGGGCGATATCTACGCCTTTCAGAATGAAATGATGCAGGTTTCCAGCGCCAACTGGGCAAGTTCGCAGTATACCCAGTTCAAGCATGGTATTCGCAAGGCAATTATTGATGCCATCAACTGATGTCGCCGCACTGATTGAGCAACAGCTGGATCAGGGCAGCGGCGAGCTGGCGCTGTGGATTGACGAGATGCCTGTCAGACTACAGCGCCAACCCGGCGGTTGGTTTTACATTATTGAAATGGCTCTGCCGGTGGTGATTAGCGGGCAGGTACTGGAACTCGCGCTGCGCCTTACCGCCCCCGGGCTGACCCATTTTGACCAGGAGAGCGCCGCGCTCTGCTTTAATCCACAGAACGAGACGTTAAATCTGATTTTCCGTCTGAAAAACGATCGGACTGATTATGCCGTCTCTCAACTGGAAAGCCTCTGCAACCAGTGTGAAGTCTGGCAGGAAACTCTGCAAAGTATGTTAACGCAGCTACGCGTTAAGATGCCCGTATAACAAGGAGAGAAGCGTGCACAAAACGCTGACTGCTTTACGACCGTTTCGCCCGCTTTTACTGGCAGTGGCGATGGGATTATCCGTTTCATACAGCTATGCCAACACCCCCGATGAATGGAAAGATGGCGCATACGCCTACTCTGCCGATAACACGCCGCTTAGCGTTATTTTGCAGGATTTTGCCAGCAGTCACGGTGTGGATACCAACGTAACCGGCCTGCCGGGTACCTTTATTACTGCCCGTCTCCGCTCCGACTCTGCGGAAGCCTTCCTTAATCGTCTGGCGCTGGAATATCGCTTTCAGTGGTTCGTTTACAACAACACCCTTTACGTCAGCCCGCAATCTGAACAGACCTCCCGCCGCCTGAAGATCAGCGCCGATGCCGCGCCGGATCTCAAACAGGCGCTGGAGGGCGTGGGGCTGCTGGAACCGCGTTTCGGCTGGGGCGAGCTGCCGGACGAAGGGGTGGTGCTGGTCTCCGGCCCGCCGAAATATGTCGATCTGATTGCCGACTTCAGCAAAAAATCGGAACCGGAAGAGCCGAAAGAAGATAAACAGATGATGGCCTTCCCGCTGAAATATGCGGATGTGGCGGATCGCACGATAAAATTCCGCGACCAGACGCTGGTGGTGCCGGGCGTGGCTACCATGCTGAACGAACTGCTGGGCCAGAATTCAGGCGGCTCTGCAAGCGGTATGACGCTGAGCACAAACAGCCAGAATGAAGGCGACAGCACTTCTCAGGCGATGCAGAGTGAGAGTCGCAGCCTGCTCAACCAGATGATAGGCCGCAATACCCGTCTTGGCCGTAACAGGGATGAAGCGCGGTCTGAAGGCAGAGAGCTACAGGGTAAAGTTTCTGCCGACGTGCGTAACAACACCCTGCTGGTTCGCGACAACAAGAAACTGCGCAGCGAATATCAGCAGCTGGTGCAGATGATCGACGTCCCACAGAAGCTGGTTGAGATCGACGCGGTGATTATCGATATCGATCGTAACGAGCTGGCGCGCCTCTCTTCTAACTGGTCAGGTCGCTTTGGCAACGTCACCAGCGGCAGCTCAATGCTGGGCGGCACCAGTACACTTTTTGTCACCGATTTTAATCGTTTCTTCGCTGATATTGAGGCGCTGGAAGGGGAAGGTACGGCGTCAATTATCGCTAATCCCTCGGTGCTGACGCTGGAAAACCAGCCGGCGGTAATCGACTTCAGCAGCACGGCGTTTATCACCGCTATCGGTGAGCGCGTGGCGGATATTCGCGAAATCACGGCGGGCACCAGCCTGCGCGTTACCCCACGATCTATCGGCAATACGCCAGGTAAGGCGTCGGTCCAGCTGGTGGTGGATGTGGAGGATGGCAAGCTGAATAAAAACACCGACGGCAGCGCGCAGGGCACGGAAAACGGCGTGATAAGCACGCAGGCGCTGGTGCAGGAGAAGCGTTCTCTGGTGATGGGCGGCTTCCACACCAAGCAGAGCGGTGATGATGAAGAGCGGATACCCATTTTGGGAAAAATCCCCTTTATCGGCAAGCTGTTCACCTCGAACAACCGCACCGCGTCACAGCGTGAGCGCCTGTTTATCATCACGCCGCATCTGATTGGTGACCAGGTTGATCCTTCCCGCTATGTCGATGCAGAAAACCGTGATCAGGTAAACGACACGTTGCGTGATATCAGCCGTCGTCATCAGTTTGGAGATATGAAGCGCACCATTGAAAGCGCGATGCAGGATCTGGCGGAAGGCCGTGTGCCAGGTGGACTTCAGGCCAGCCAGAATGGTCTGACGCTCAGCTCGCTCTGTAATGTCCCGCTCACCTTCCGCAGCAGCGCCAGGCATCAGTGGTACGGCAACGCATCTATGCAGATCGCCGTCGGCGTGCTCACTAACACCAGCACTGAAGAGGCACGTTTTGATGAAGCGGCCTGCCGTAACGATCGTACGCTGGCCGTCTCCGCCTGGCCGCATACCTCTCTTAAACCCGGAGAGTCGACCGAGGTTTACGTTGCTTACGATACGCAGATCCCGGCCCGACCTTCACGCGTTTCGCTGTTGAAATCGCAGGATGGCTATCTGCCTGCGGCATCAGGGGTGTCGGGCGGCAAATCGTCCACCCGCCTGCTTTCGCGCTGAGAATAGAGAGAGAGAAAATGAAAAAATCGCTGTTGATCCTGGCGCTGGCCATGCTGCTGACCGCCTGTGCGAAACCAAAGCTGCCCGGCTGTAACGATGTCTCCTGCCGGCCAGTGTCGGACGACCATACTATGACTATCTGGTGGCAGCCCGATATGCGTAATGGCGCGTTCGATTACACCCAGGCTTCGGTTAACGAATGAGTATGAGCATGGCGGCCTTTCTGGATGCCTGGCAGCGCGGTGATGCCTGCTGCCAGGCGTTCCGGCCTGGCAGTGAGCTGAGCTTTTCACCGCTGCCGCGACCTACTCTTACGCTGCGTATTCACCCTTCTTTCCTGCACGACAAACTTATACGCCAGGTTCTCACCTGGCGTTTCCAGCATCCTGGCCGCTACGACGGCTGCTTTATCAGCATGGAGGCCGACGGCTCTCTGGCCGTGCTCTGTCACCCCACGCCCGATGACGAAGCCTATGCATTAATCGGTAAGCTCAGCTCCCTGCTGGATTTACAGTAGCCCTCTTCCGTTTGCCTTCCCTTCTCCTGATACCTTACACCGGGGCTTACAGCCTCTTCTCACAAGCTATAGCGGTGGGTAAGTCAGAGTCGGAAGAGGATATCGGTTACAAAAGGGAAGCGTTCTGGCGGGCGGCTGACTGCGATCTGCCGGAGAGATCGCAGTTCGGGTTAGCAGAAGAGGGATCGTTAAGCAGTGGTGTGGTCTGTCAGAGAATAAAGGTTTGATCTCTTGCCTTAATGAATAATGGCAACTTGTCTTAACGAGGGAGCAATCAGAATTGCAGTTTACTTTGTGAGGCGGCGGTTGATTCTTTAGAGGAGGCATCCGCTACCGCATTGGTCAGATAATTAGTGAAATCCGTTTTCATTTTCTCCAGCATATCCTGTTGGGATTTCATCTGAATATTTTTCATTTGCTGTGCATAATCGGACTGGGCATTATTTGTTGAGTTTAATGATTTAAATGTCATAACATTCTCCCTTCATCATTTGGCTGGTTGTAGAAAAGCGTTATGCAGTAAAGCTGATAAAAAAGGGCCCGAAGGCCCTTTTTTTACTAATACTGGATTTTGTTCTGGTTAGCCGCTGAAGCAGCGGTTGTTGCGCTGTTCGCCTGGCCGTTAGATTTAGCGAGGATACGATCCGTTTCTGCTTTTTGCAGGTTATCTTCCTGTGACTTCTTCATAATATCAGTCATTTGCGAAGCATAGTCTGCGCCATTGGTCGCCGTCTCGATCTGGTTTTTTGCAGAAGAAACAGAGCTGATGCCTTGTGCCACATTGGATGAAATACTTGACATGTTATTATCCTCTCGCTGTTAAAGTATGAATACCCATGCATTCGTAATTTAAGTGGGTGACTGGCCAGAATGGTTCCAAAAAAGAGTAAACTAAATTCACTTTTTTTAATTGCAGCCGCTCACCTGAAAAATTAATCCTCTATCTCCATAATTCCATCCAGCTGCTGGTCCTCCAGCTCCTTCAGCAGACGATAAACCTGCGCTACCGCTTTCAGCGTTTCACGCGGAATATATTCCCCTTCTTCTACAGTGCGATAAAGCGTGCGCGTCAGCCAGATAAAGCGGATCACCGGAATGTTACGACTCTGTGCTTCGGCAATAATATCCTGCGCCTCATAGCCTGCCGCCTTGAACACCATACTGGGCAGTGGCGTTTCGCCCGGCCGGTAATAAAGCCCGACGGCATAGTGCGTAGGATTGACCAGCACCATATCAGCATCCTCCAGCGCAACTTCCCGCTTAGGTTTTGGCGCTTCATTGAGAATTTCCTGCGACATGGATCGGCGGTGCCCTTTCATATGGGGGTCACCTTCGCTCTGTTTGAACTCGTTGCGGATATCTTCATGGCTCATACGCTGCTGCTTCAGGAAGAAATATTTTTGCAGGCCAAAATCCATCGCGCTCATCACCAGCAGCAGCATCAACGTTTCCCGTACGATCTTCTTAAACAGCGCCAGCACGGAAAGCCAGAAGCCGTTAAGATCGTCACCGTACGCCAGCTGAGCCAGCGGCCCTAAATCAGGTTTGATCGCCAGATAGAAGACGGTGCCAATGGCGATCGATTTCAGCACGCTGGTCAGCAAGGTGGTCATCTGCCTGGCTGAAAACATGTTTTTAAGGTGACCTACGGGGTTGATGGCATCAAATTTTGGCTGTAGCGCTTCGGTGGCAAACAGCGGGCCAAACTGGATCCAGCCACCAAGTATCCGCAGCAAAAAAATCAGGGCGCAAACGATGCCGCAAAAGTAGAGCAGCACCATCAGCCCATCCAGCGCCACCTCCTGAATCGCATGGCCGAAGGGATCGTTCAGTCTGCCCAGCGGCAGCATAATCATCGCCTCAAGCCGCTGCATTCCCCCATCGACCAGAGCAAAAACCGTTTCCATCACGCCGATACAGATCAGCAATTTAGGAATATCTGGCGTCTGCCCCACCTGCCCTTTTTTTCGCGACTCTTTAAGCTTTTGCGGCGTGGCGTTTTCGGTTTTCTCTGACATTATTTGCTCCCCTGACCAAACATATCGGCGAGATGCGGGATCAAATCCTTGAGTTCATAAAGTTTTTCACCGCCCACATAGTTGAGGATCGGCAGATAGAGCACAAAGAAGAGCATTCCCAGCAGGCATTTGGCGGGCATCGCCAGCACCGTTGCCTGCAACTGAGGACTGTAAATACTCAGGATCCCGACGCTGAAGTCCACCAGCAGCAGCAGCGCCACCAGCGGCCCGGCATAGAGCACCATATGGGTGAACACGCTGCCGAGCAGGTCAAGGTAAACCTGGAAGCCCGCCTCGCTGGGGAACGGCATCCACTGCATGGCGGGCCAGAGGCGATAGCTGTCCCAGATGATTTGCGTGATGGTTGAAAGTCCCAGCCCCACCACCAGCAGCAGAATGATGGATTGCTGCATCAGAAAGCCGAGCGGCGTGACGTCCGGCCCCAGTTGCGGATTGAGCTGCCCGCCCATCAGCGCCCCGCGCTGGTTATCAAACAGCGCGCCCACGGACTCGAACAGCCAGAAAGGCATCGCCATCAGCAGACCAATCAGGATGCCGATAATCACCTCTTTCACCGCCAGCGCCGCCAGCAGGAACAGGGAGGGATCGTCAATCGAGAGCTGCTGCTGGATTATCGGGGCAGGAAACAGCGCCAGCGCCAGCACTATACCGGAGCGCAGCCCCCCTTTGATGGCGTTGAAGGAGAAGACGGGAGAAAGCAGCAGGCAGGGGAAGATCCTCGCCATCGCGAGCGTGACGGCAAGGATAAAATGGTAGCCATCAAACAGGGTGTTATGCCCCATATCAGTACTTCACGTTGGGCATCATGGCAAAGGCGCTCTGTGTCAGCTCCATCAGCTCCACGCCTATCCAGCGCCCGGACAGCGCCAGAGCCACGCCCACTGCCACCAGCTTAATGGCAAACGGCAGAGTCTGATCCTGCAACTGCATTACTGCTTGCAGCAGCGAGACAACAACGCCCACAATCACCGCCACAATCAACGGTGGCGCAGAGAGCACCACCACCAGCAGCATCGCCTGACGAAACAGCGTCAAAATATCCATTCGTCCCTCACATATAGCTGTAGAACAGGCCATCCAGCAGGCGCGTCCAGCCGCTGACCAGCACAAACAGCAAAATTTTCAGCGGCAGCGAGATGGTCATAGGCGATACCATCTGCATACCCAGCGCCAGCAGCACGTTAGAGACAATAAGATCCACCACAATAAACGGGATAAAGATCAGGAAGCCGATCTTGAACCCGTTCTGCAATTCAGAGAGCACAAAAGAGGGAATAAGCAGCAGCGGGCTGTCATGCTGGACCGAGTCGGCCATCTCCTTCGGCCACATACGCTGGGCGTTCTCCTGCAAATGGGTAAGAATATCGGGATCGGTATTTTTCACCATAAAGCGCTTTAAAGGCTCAACGCCGTTAGAGACGGTGTAATCGAGGCGGTCGGCAGATTGCGTATCAATCGGCACCGTTTTCACCCGCTGGCTCATCTCGTTAAACACCGGTGCCATGACAAACAGTGAAGCGGCCAGCGCAATGCCGTAAATCGCCATATTGGGCGGCACCTGCTGCACCCCCATTGCGTTTCGGGTCAGCATCAGCACCATCGATATCTTCAGAAAGCAGGTGCAGACAATCATCAGAATCGGCACCAGCGACAAGGCCCCAAGAAACAGGGCCAGCGTCATCGGATTCAGTGACATATTCTCCATTGGCTAACGAGCCAGCGGATTTTGGCTGGCGGGGAGCATATGGGTGATTTGCAAGCCCAGCCTGCCTTCCACATCCACCAGCTCACCCTTGGCTAACGGATAGTCGCCGTGGCAGAGAACCGCTTCACCTGGCGTCACATTGTTGATCATGACCATCGAGCCTGGTCCAAGTTGCTGAAGCTCCCCCAGCGTGAGCTTCAGCTGTCCGCAACGAACCGACAGGGAGAGCGGTAACGGGGCAAAATCAGTTTCTGCCGCCTGCGGCTCAGCATCCCAGTGAGGATCAGGGGACGGTACGGGCGCGTGCTCAAACTCTTCAGGGGTAAGGGTCACGTTCAATCTCTCCATCTTTGTAAGAATATAATGGGCCATCTGGCCAGGTTGCAGCTGGATCTCCCCATAAAGCAGATGAGAAGCACAACGGATAACGCCGCGTCCATCAGGGGTGAAACAGGGCGCGGGCGGCAGCAGAACATCGCCTTTACGCAGCGCCAGCAGCGCGTCTGATGACAGGACGATATCGCCAACAGCCAGCGGCAAAGTCAGCGTCAAACTTTCCGGTAACGGGCATAGGGTCTGCTGCCAGCCGCTTTTTGCCAGCAATGCCGACAGGCTGGCTGCCGGAAGCGCTAACAGGCTTCGCCCCTGCTGGCCGCCCCACGTCACTGACAGGGTCAGCAGCAGGTCGCCAGCTTCCGTTTGGTCTCGCTTATTAGCTAAGTGGCCGAACAGCGCAAGAAGTTCGGCTGAAAGTTGTTGATGCCACCTGGACCAGTACCATTCCTGCTCCGGCAGGTCGGCGGAGGGAGCAAACGTCGGACATTGCGACATCAAAGCGAGCACGGACTGCGCATCGGAAAAATGCAGCCTGCCCACTTCTGACTGCCAGTGGCTCATCTCGCCCGGCTGACGTCCATCCGCCAGGGTCAGAGAGAGCACGCCCTGCTCTCCCGCCAGCTCAAAAGGGTAGAAACAGCCTGCGCCGATACACTGACGCAGGTTCGCTTCCTCACTACTCAGGCTTCGCAGACGCAATGCATTCATCCTACAGACTCCCGATCCTCATCCGCACGGCGCTCAAAGCGTAACTTCACCCGGCAGGCCATTTTCTGACGCAGCGAGAAACGGCAGCGCTCCTGGTGGGGCAGCAGGGCCTGCCATGCGGCGGGTTGCAAATGCAGAGCGATATCCCAGCCTCCGCCCGGCAGCGCAGCCATCTGCGCCTGCACATTTCCCAGCTTTGGCAGCATCAGCGTCAGCATCATCTCCCCTGGCGGCTGCTCTGCCAGAGCGCCTGCCAGCGCAGGCTCTATCTCCTGCCACAACGCCATCGCCGGAGGCGCACCAGAGAGCGACGACTCCTCCAGCTGGGCAAACCCCTGCTGCTGATCCGACCCCTGGTCCAGCATCAGACGGGGGGCCATCACGTCGTCAGCTTCAAGCAGCGCGCTGAATAACGAGCGATCTTCTGCGGCGGGACGGCGGGTATCTTCAGGTTGCAGGCGCTTGCCGGCAGAGGGAGCATCCTGAGCCTGAGTTTGTGAAGGCTGGGGTGCCGCGCACGGATCGTTACGTCGGGCCTCGCGGTTCTGCAAAAAAAGCTGGCGGCTCTGGCGCTGTTTATCCCTTTGCTGCTGTGCCTGGCGTTCAGAGGCCTGCTGCTGTGCAGCGCTCTGAGAGAGAGAGCGGATCATCCTGTTACCTCGTTTTGCTCAAGAAGATATTCCAGTTTCTCAACGTCGCGCTGCCGCAGCCGGGTTTCCTGCTGGGCCTGCTCCAGGCGCTGCTGTTGCTCACTTTGCTGCTGCGCCAGCTGATGCAGGCTCAGGCGTTCGTTATCCACCTGCTCCGCCGCCTGCTGCTCTGTCTGCAACGCGCATTCAAGAAGAAATTTTTGCTGCTGCACGCCGCCGTTATTCTGCATAAAGGTGGCGCGGATCTGCTGATAGGCACCCCGTTTTTCCGTCAGCCGCTGCTCCGTCTGCTGGGTTTCCTCAACCACGGCCTGCAACGCCTGCTCCTCGGCCCGCTGCTGACGCTCGCTGCGGCTCAGCCGCTGGCGGCGAATGGGCAGGAGCAGGTTAAGGGTGCGTTGCAGTTCTGCCGCAGCGGCATCGATTTCAGCTTCTGGTTCAGGCGGTAAGTGACGGCGCATAGCGGCTTACCTCCGACAGGTGCAGACAGGTTTGATCAAAAGCTGACGGGTCGCGCATCGACTGTTGCAGATAGCCGTTGATAGCGCTCTGCGCCTCTACGGCGGCGTCGGTCAGGCTGTCGTTGCCGGGCTGATACTCTCCAAGCCGGATCAGCATCTCCACTTGCTGCCAGGCGGCCATCAACCGGCGTACTGCTGTGGCCTCGCTGACCTGCTGCCTGGCCACCACGTTGGTCATGGTACGGCTGAGGCTGGCCAGCACATCAATGGCGGGATAGTGACCCCGCTCCGCCAGTTTACGGGTCAACACAATGTGTCCGTCGATAAGCGACCGCACCTCATCAGCCACCGGATCGTTCATTGAATCCTGCTCGATAAGCACGGAATAGAGCGCGGTAATGGCACCGGTTGAAGTTTGTCCGGCCCTTTCCAGCAGCGTTGGCAACAGCGTATAGACGGAAGGCGGCAAACCGCCGCGTCCTGGCGGTTCGCCCAGTGCCAGGCCAATTTCGCGCTGGGCACGGGCAAAACGGGTCAGCGAATCCAGGATCAGCAGCACGCTTTTTCCCTGGTCACGGAACGCTTCTGCAATGGCGGTGGCGGTAAAGGCGGCGCGGGCGCGCTCCATGCTGCTGCGATCGGAGGTGGCGCAGAGCAGCACCGTGCGGCTGCGCAATTCGCTGTCCAGTTCATGATCGAGAAATTCGCGCAGCTCGCGGCCACGTTCGCCAATCAGCCCGAAAACAATCACGTCGCACGGCGTATTACGGGCAAGTTCCGCCAGTAAGGTCGTTTTTCCGCAGCCCGCACCGGCAAATATGCCAACGCGCTGCCCTACCCCCAGCGTTAACAAGCCGTCGATAGCCCGCATGCCGGTAGGAAGCGGCGTGTCGATTCTTGGCCGTTCAGTAGGCGGCGGCGCATCCCCCAGCACCGGTTTCACCCCGTCAACCTCTCCCGGCTGCGCAAAAGCGCTGATGCTTCCCACTTCAATGGGACGGCCAAAACCATCCAGCACGCTGCCCAGCAGCGCTTCAGAGACCCGAATACTGTGCGGTTGATAGAGCGGCGTTACCCTGGCACCCTGCGCAATGCCATCCAGCTGTCCCAGCGCGGAAAGCAGCGTGTGGTGTGGATTGAACCCCACCACTTCGGCCAGCACGCGCGTATTGTTTTTGCCCTCAATGCGGCACAGGTCGCCTATCCTTGCGCCTGGCAGGCTGCTCTCCAGCAGAATGCCGCTGATGCCGGTAATACGTCCGAAGATCTCCACCGGCGCGAAACGTGCCAGCCGCTGTTGGTGTCCATGAAACCAGCTTTCCAGCTCTGCCTGCATTACCAGTTCACCTTGATATGTTCGCGACCGGCGAATTCGATCTCGCTGGAGGTGATGGCGACCAGGCGAAGATCATCGACCTCATCGCCGATAAACAGCCGTTCTCCGGCATCGGTCACCACGTTCGCCCGCTTCCCTGTGGTGATCTGCACGATGCGGAAAGGGAGTTTGGCATTATAGAGACGGGTGTTGTTGACCAGCTTCGGTAACACGTTGTACTGCGCCTGAAAGCGAACCAGCATGCGTTCCAGAATTTGCAGCTGCTCTTTATTCAGCTCGCCGTTGAGGATCAGCGTACCTTTACCCATATCAATCTTGACGCCGGGCGTCAGTCCCCGATCCCGCAGCATCGCTACCAGCGGCGGGCGAACCTCCTGTAGCGTCTCCAGCACTTGACGGTTGGAGCCGGTGGTGGAGGTTTGCGCCACGGTCGGCTGGAGGATCCAGCTGATAATGGTGAAGCTGAGCAGTAAAATCAGGCTGATGGAGAGCACCTGAACACCGCGTGAGAAGGTGCGCGAAGGCACCGGGCTTTCCGTGGTTGCCACTGCGGCCACAGCGGGGGCAGTGGCAACAGGCTGCGGCTCACGGTTCATCGCTTCCCAGGGCCGATCCGCCGGGACGAAACTCAGCCAGGCCTCGCCCAGGGCAAAAGGCGTATCTGCGGGAAGGGGATCTATCGGCTCCGCCATCTCTTGCTGAAGCGTGCGGATCTTGCCTTCCACCGGCTGCAACAGCCAGCGATCTTCAGCAAAGATCAGCGTGGCGTGGTGCGCCAGTACGCCACCGTCGCTCAGCAGCAGGTCAGCTTCTTCGGCGCTGCCTAACGTCCACTGACCGCCAGTAACCGGTAAGGCCGCCCCCTGATGACGACCTGAAAGTACGCGTAGCTCAAACATAATCAGCTCCTTATGCATCAAAGGACTCGGCTGAATCTTCCAGATCGAGGCGACCCACTACATTAATCGACAGGCTGGACTGTAATTCCGCAAACGACAGCACCGGCACCTGATGGAATTCGTCCTGAAGCAGGCCCCGCAGCGGGCTACGCAGATCCTGCGCCACCAGCAGCACGGCATAAGCGGGATTTTCCGGCGAAAAAGCGTGACGAAGCTGCGCCAGGATAGCCATGCTCTTCTCCTGAGTCAGGGCAAAAAAGACCTCGCTTTGCGTCTGGCGCAGCGAATCGCGCAGCTGCTCCTCCATCTCCGGCGTCAGCAGCCAGACGTGCAGGCCATCTTCCCTGGTGTACTGGTAGCAGATATGCTCTTTCATCGAGATACGCACCAGGTCGCTCAGCAGACTGATGTCCCGTTCATGCTGGCCATGTTCAATCAGCGCTTCGGCGATGGCGCGAACCGAGCGCAGCGGGATACGTTCCGCTACCAGGTTTTGCAGCACGTTAGAGAAACGGGCAATGGGCATTACCCGTTGCAGCTCCTGCGCCAGTTCCGGCTGTTCCGACTCCAGCCAGCCCATCAATGCCCGCGTCTCCTGCAAACCAATAAAGTTAGGCGCGCTGGCGTGGATGGCGTTTTCCATGCGCTGCATCAGCAGGTCATGGAAGCTCCGGCGTTGCACCTGGTCGTTTTCTAAAAGAGGATGCTCCGCAGGCAGCCAGATAAGATCCGCCTCACGCCGCGCTTCCGTCCCAACCACCACGCCCTCTTCCTCCGCCAGGTGCTCATGTCCCTGACGGTTGACGGCGAACAGTCCCACGTTGAAAGTGCCGATCACCCTGGGGATTTCATAGACTGAGTAGCGGAATTCGTCGACAGGCAGCGAATCCTGAAATTCGATATCAAAGGCGGGCAGCGTGAAGCCGTAGTTGTAGACAATGCTGTTGCGCATCCGACGAATGGCCTGAACCAGCTCCAGCGTCTGTGCCGTGCCGCGCGCGCTGCTGGGAAATTGCAGCAGATAGGGGCGCGTCGGGTTGAACTGGCGCAGATCCTCCGTGCCGTTCAGCTCCGGGGGGATCACTTCGTTCTCCATCTGCGGCTGGCTGGAAGTCAGTTCCCGTTTCGCCCGCCAGATCTGAAAACTGCCTGTCGCCAGCGTCAGCACTGCCAGCACGATAAACACGCCGGTGGGCATCCCTGGCAGCACGGCGAAACCGAACATGCCGATTGAGGAGAGGATCCAGGCTTTGGGCTGGCTGGTCAGCTGCTCGGCAATTTCACGGCCAATATTGTTATCCAGGCTGGTGTCGCTGTCGGAAGAGACGCGCGTGATGATCATCCCGGCAGTCAGGGAGATAAGCAGCGCCGGGATTTGCGCAATCAGTCCGTCACCAATGGTCAGTACCGAGTAGGTGTGCATGGCGTCCCCGGCTGGCATGCCCAGTTGCATAACGCCGATGCTGAAACCGCCAATCAGGTTGATAAACAGGATCACCAGCCCGGCAATGGCATCCCCCTTCACGAACTTCATTGCGCCATCCATTGCACCGAACAGCTGGCTCTCTTTTGCCAGATCCACACGACGGCGTTTAGCGGTATTCACGTCGATCATCCCGGCACGGAGATCGCTGTCGATGGACATCTGCTTGCCGGGCATGGCGTCCAGGGTAAAGCGGGCCGCCACTTCAGCTACCCTTTCAGAGCCTTTGGTGATCACCAGGAAGTTCACCACCGTCAGGATCAGGAACATTACCATCCCCACCGCCAGGTTGCCGCCAACCACGAAGGTTCCGAAAGCCGCTACGATATGGCCGGCATCCTGCTGAACCAGGATCTGACGGGTGGTGGAGATAGAGAGCGCAAGGCGGAACATGGTGGTCAGCAGCAGCACCGCCGGAAAGCTGGAGAAGGCCAGCGGCTTGGGCAGGTACATAGCCAGCACCACCAGCAGCGAGGAGATACAGATATTCAGCGCAATCAGGGTATCAATCAGCCCCAGCGGCAGCGGAATGATCAGCATAAACACGATGGCCATAGCAAACATCGCGCCGATAATTTCAGAACGTTGCATCGCCACCAGTGCGATGCGGTTCAGGATCAGAAACATGCTGTTCATTCGTTCGCCCTCACCCTTTCGCCGCGGCTTTGTGCTCGTTATCCACCATCATGCCGATCGCGCTTCGTAACAGCTTCGCCGCCGCCGGGCGTTCGTTACTATCGCGCCACAGCATGCGTGGCATGGCGTTCATCAGCGGCAGAAGCCCGTTGAAAAACAGCATCTTTGAGGCGGGATTTTCTCCGGCGAACTCTTTGCCCATGCTGGTAATGTCGCGCCCCTGCAATCCGGTTTCGGCCACGTTCAGCAGCCGGCGCGTCATCTCAATACCATCCAGCGCGGAGGCAGGAATTTTGCCGCGAGAGCGCAGGTCGCTCAGCAGCTTGTCACTGCCAGCCAGCACATGCGTGATCTGCCCCGCCTCGCTCAGGGCATGATGGATTTTGTTTAGCGAACGGGCAGAGATGGAAGGGGTCAGGGCGGCAATATCTTCCGAGAGCGCGCGCTGTAACGTACGCAGGCCGGGTTTAAACTGCTCCCGGCCAAAACGTTCCAGCAGACTGTCAAGCATCACCGCTGGCGACTGATGCTTCACAATGCTGTGATAGTAGAGATCCCGCATCCCCTGCTTTTCAGTGGGATCGGTAGTGAAGCTGGCAATTGCTGGCGCAGTATTCAGGCCCGCACGCACTTTGTCGCCAAACTTTTCATGCAGGGCGTCCAGCCCATTACTGGCGGCGGCGGCAGTCTCTAAATCGCCAGTACGGTCAGCTTCACGCAGCGTCATGCGCAGGAGTAGATCACACCGCGCGGGGTCATTATCCGCCGCCTCTACCAGCGTCTCCGCTTCCGGTTCACTCTCCTTGCTGAGCACATCTTTCAGCGCGCTGAGGCGGGTTTCCAGCCTGTCCTGCTGCTGCCCGTCCAGCATCTGATAAAGCTCACCCAGCCGTTCAATGCGTTCCACAGCCCCGCGATTACTACGCAGATGCTGAGTATTGATCTGCCGACGGTTCAGCCCTTTGGTTTTTTTCTCTACCTTTTCGCTGAACATCATGCCGATCTCTTCCAGCGAATCGCTTAGCGAGGCGGCCGCCGACTGGGTGTTCACCGGTCGGGCGCGAAGCTCTGAACCCATTGCCCGCGGGCTATCCTGCTTGAGCAGCGTTTTTGCCAGGGCCTGCTGATACTGAAAGGAGGACTGAACTTTTATCATCTCTGGCTCATCATTGATTTCGCGATTCCCTTACGTGGCTCTGCTGCGCAATAAGTTCCCGAATAAAATGCCTTTTAACACCTATTTAAAAAGTCTGATTCAGCTGAAACATTAAACCGCCGTTATTAGTGTCAAATGTTGCACAGTTATTTTTGGCAATGGGTCACTATTTGTCTCAGATAATTCTTAACTCAAATAAAAAACGCTGGAATAAGCTGGCGCCGCAGGCTTTTTCTTTTCTGGCACGCTCCTTGCTATATGACAACTCTCAGGCTGTTCATTAATTTCAGGAGCGTAAAAATGTTAACTTCTTCAACCGCAGGAATAGCTGAAGTCCCCGTTGTAGTTTTATGGCAGGAGATCCTTTGCCAGCAAAATCGTAAACTGCACAACTTTATTCGTAAGCGTGTTTCTAATCGTGAGGATGTTGAAGATATTGCACAGATGACCTGCCTGGAAGTGCTGCGCAACAGCCATAAATTTTTGGGAGCTTCCCGACCGGAAACCTGGCTGTTCGGCATCGCCGCCAATCTGATCCGCAACTACTACAAGACCAATCAGAACCGTTTTCTGTTTGACAGTCTGAATGAAGATAATCTGCTGGAGTTGATCCAAGAGTGTGATCCCAGTGACATTATTGCCAACGACGAGCTGCTGGACGTTATGGCGGTATCAATAGAGAAACTGCCTGAAGAGACGCAGCAGATGCTGACCATTCTGGTAGAGCGTAACGGCAGCTATCAGGATGTCGCCACCTCTCTCGACATCCCTTTGGGGACAGTAAAATCCCGCCTGTCCCGCGTGCGTGAAGCGCTGAAAAGCACAATAAGCTGAATAAAGTAAATTTTTCAGACTGAATAACGTTCTGGTTATTTATCTGCGCGCTGCCTCAACTTTCAGATGAATAACAATGGTCAGCAGAGAAATTATTTGTTGTAATTGTCCCTTACTGACAAATTGTCGGGTGAACTGTTCTCTGCGGTAATATAATCTATGCTTAGCGTAACGACATTTTTTAACCTTCAGAGAGAGAAATGCTTTCGTCTGAAATATTCAGCCTCAATGTGAGTAAAAATCCTGATGAGAGTCGGGCTATCCTGCCCGACTTTGCGCTTGACAAGGTCAATGACGCTATCTATTTAGTCGGCAAAGATGCCGCGCTAACCTATATCAATAATAAAGCCTGCGAAATGCTGGGCTATAAATATCAGGAATTGATCCGCTTAAGCTACGCCGATATTGATGGAGAGCTGCTGGATCCTGACGTAGCGGGGCTGTGGTGGAAGCTCAGCATGCGCCCGGAAGGGATCCGCTTTACCTCTCAACACCGGATGCGCTCTGGCGAGTTGATCCCGGTTGAGGTCAGCTCCAGTACCTACGAACACCAGGGAGAGACCCTGGTGCTTAACGTGGTGCGTGACGTGCGGGAGCTGAAACAGCGAACCGAACGCTATCTTCAGCAGGAGCAGCAGTTTCGCTCGCTGGTTGAAAATTCTCCCGACCTTATCGCCCGCTTCGATACCAGTATGCGCTGCCAGTACGCGAATCCGCAGGTACTGGAAGTAATTGGCTGTAGTGAAGAAAAGGCGCGCGGCTGGCGCTTAACCGACACCATCCCCTTTGATGAAGTGGGCATGCGTCTGTTCCGTCTGGTCTCCAATACGCTGGCCAGCGGTGAAAAAAGCGAGGCGGAGCTGGAAGCGCGCTTTGGCGACCGTGCCAGGGTGCTGCATGTTCGCTGCGTACCGGAATATGATTTGCAGGGAGATGTGATCTCAATCCTGGCGGTAGGGCGTGATATCAGCCGCCTGCGTGAAGTGGAAAATGAGGTGCGGGCCGCCCACCAACAGATGCGGCTGCTGGCGAGCAATCAGCAGCAGCGCACCGAAGATGAACGCAAGCATATCGCCCGTGAAATCCATGATGAGCTGGGTCAGCACCTCACCAGTTTGCGCGCCGGTTTGTCGGTGATGGGGATGCAGGCTGATAACCCAGCCCGCGTGATACAACAGGCGGATTATCTGATGACGCTGATCGACAGCACCATTCAGGTAGTCAGAGATGTTTCCACCCGGCTGCGGCCCAATATGCTAAACATGGGCCTGGTTCCTGCGCTTGAATGGTTACGGGATGAGTTTGTGAAAAACAGCGACTGCGCCTGCATGCTAATCGTGCCGGAAGGCAAGCCTGTTGCGCTGAGCGATCAGGCCGTTACGGCGGTCTTCCGGGTGGTTCAGGAGTCGCTGACCAATATTTCCCGGCATGCAAAAGCGAGTAAAGTCTCGATTATCGTGCAGGCGAGCCGCGAGTCGGTGGTGGTACAAATCCGCGATAATGGCCGGGGCTTTAAAATGCAGGCGGTGCGTGAAGATGCTTTCGGCCTGCTGGGCATTAAAGAGCGGGTCGACATGCTGAACGGCTTTGCCTCTATCACCAGCGAACCCGGCCAGGGCACGCAACTGGAGATCACCCTCCCCCTTTCAGCAAAATAGTCACAGCGAGCTGCTATATTCTGCGCTCGAATCAGGCATCTCCAACCAGGGAACCAGCATGAGTGAAGTAATAAGGTTAGTGATTGCCGACGATCACGCGCTGATGCGCGAGGGGCTGAAACAAATTTTTGCACTGGATGAGATGATTGATGTGGTCGGCGAAGCGGGTGATGGCGGCCAGGTGCTGGAACGGCTGCGCCTCGGCGGGCTGGATCTGCTGCTGCTGGATATTTCGATGCCGGGGATCAGCGGCGAAGATTTAATCAACCGCATCCATTCTCAATATGCCTCACTGCCGATTCTGGTATTGAGTATGTTCAATGAGCCGCAAATCGCCCGTCGCGTGCTGAACTGCGGCGCGCTGGGCTATATCACCAAAGATAAGAACCCGGATGCGCTGCTGGCCGCCATCCGCAGCGTAGCCAAAGGGTCTCGCTATATCGATCACGATTTAGCCCAGGAGATTGTCTTTGCCGAATACCAGAACGGCAACCGCGCGCTGCACGAAACCTTAACCACCCGAGAACGGCAGATCCTGCTGATGCTGGCACACGGTGAGACCATCAACGCCATCGCCGATGCGCTGTCGATCAGCAATAAAACCGTCAGCACTTATAAATCGCGCATGATGGAAAAAATGCAGTTCTCAAGCAACGCCGATATTGTGAAATACGCCATCAACCACCAGCTGGTGCAGTAACCTCAGGCGGCTGAGCTTCAGCCGCTTCCTCTTCAGGCGTTTCCGGCTGGAAATCTCTTCGTAAACGCTTACTGACCAGAAACACCGGCGCAGCCAGAAACAGCAGCAGACTGCCAGCCATGCCGCACACTAACAGACTGATGCAGCCTGCCCAACCCTCTCCTGCCGTCACGCCCGCAATCACCAGCGACAAAATAAAGAAAAACGAAAGGGTCAGGCTCACCGGCCAGATATTGGTGATATCCATATCGCTTAACGCCATTTTCACCGGTTTTTGCGCCTGTTTTGCCGCCAGCTCCTCAGCTTTTATCGCTTCATTAACAGCCAGCAGATCGATACAGGGCGCGACGAAATCCCCGGCGGACGCCGGATTATACAGCTCGCTGAAGATGCGGTCCGTGGGCGGGAACGTCAGCGGCCAGCTGCCGCTGTGAACGCCATAGGTGGTCAACGCGGGCAGAGTGATCCGTGGCCACAGAACAGGTTGCAGATAGCGGTCGTTGAGCACCACCCAACTTTGCCGCGTCTGCCCTTTAGTGACGTGATAGAGGCGAAAGCGGTCTGCTGGTGGGTAATTCAGATTACTGACGCGCGCGGTAATAAAAGGAATATGGCGCTGGCGGCAGTAATTTACCCGGCTCTGCCCCTGAGCGGCAAGCAGCACGCCCAGAGCAGGCAGAAAATACCACGACGTGCTTTCTGCGGCATGAGGCCCATTCAGATGCTCCAGCAGTTTGGTTTCACTGGTGGCGCTGAGATGATCGGGCCACCAGCGCCAGCTTCGTCCGATAACCCGCTCGGTAGGGACGCGGAAAATCCCCAGCGGTTCCGTTTCAGCAGGCAGCATGGCAAAGGGAAAGATTTTGCTGAAGAAAGTTAAGGCATCATCCGGCCCGTCCCACTCACCGCTTGCTTCCAGGCCATGCAGGTTGGCCGTCAGTTCGCCCCACCCTGTTTTGCCCAGCATATCGATCTGGTATTTGGTATCCGCCAGACGTTTGCCCAGCCGCAGTATCTCCTGCGGGATCCCCTTCAGCGGCAGCTCAGGAAGCAGCTGCGCCTGTTCTGTTTCAATTTCCATACTCTCCATCCCTAAAGGCAACTGCCCGCAGACCTGTTAATAAAAAAGGATAATTAACCGTAAAAAAGAAAGGTACTGGGTGGCCTGCGCCAAAAGGGGCAAAGAGGCTTAAGTGGTTATTATAATTATCAGTATAAAATTTGGGTTTAGTCAAAAAATCAAGTACTTTCAAGGCGATAGTATACTTAGCAAACGGCTTTCATGGCAACTCCCACAACAGAAATCGCGCTATTATCAGGCAAATACTCATGACCCGCTCAGGGATATTTTAACGACAGCGGCGAATTATTCGTTTAAAAATAGAGAGTAATCAGTGACGCAGGAGAGAGGAATGGATCGTATAACAGGTGAAATTCGCATTGAGAGCAGCAGGCTTCAACGTTTAGTCCAGGCACTCTGGCAGCATGCGGGCAGCAGCAAGGAGGAAGCCCGCCTGGTGGCAGAGCATCTGGTGCAGGCAAATCTGGCGGGTCATGATTCCCACGGCGTGGGAATGATCCCGAGTTATATGGTTTCCCGTAAGCAGGGACATCTGCAACAAAACCAGCATGTGGAAGTGGTGAAGGATGCAGGCGCCGTCCTCACCGTAGATGGACATAATGGCTTTGGTCAGGTTGCCGCCAGCGAGGCGATGGCGCTGGGGATTGAACGCACGCGACAGTTGGGTATGTGCGCAATCGCGCTGCGCCATTCGCACCATATCGGGCGTATTGGTCACTGGGCTGAGCAGTGCGCCCGCGCAGGGTTTATCTCTTTCCATTTCGTTAATGTCGTCGGCGACCCAATGGTGGCACCGTTCAACGGCAGCGATCGTCGGTTTGGCACTAACCCGTTTTGCGCTATCTTCCCCCGTGACGGGCAGCCTCCTTTGTTGCTGGACTTTGCCACCAGCGGTATCGCATTCGGTAAAACCAGAGTCGCTTATAACAAAGGTGTTCCGGTTGCGCCCGGCCATTTAATTGATGACCAGGGCAGGGCAACCACCGATCCGGCCGTGATGCACGAGACGCCTTACGGTTCGCTGTTAGCTTTTGGGTTGCATAAAGGGTATGGCCTGGCCGTGATGTGCGAAATTCTGGGCGGTGCGTTATCGGGCGGCCAAACCACTCATAAAAGCACACTGCAAAACAGCGTGGAGGCCATTTTCAACAGCATGACCACCATCATTCTTGATCCGCAAGCCTTTGACGCGCCGCAGATGCAGCAGGAGGCGCAGGCCTTTATCGACTGGGCGAAAGCCTCACCGCAGTCTGGCGACCAGCCTGTTCAGATACCGGGTGAATTTGAAGAGGCGCAACGTGCAGAGCGGTTAAGTAAGGGTATCCCGATTGATGCCAATACCTGGCAGCAGATCCTGACTGCGGCCCGCGAGGCGGGAATGCCGGAAGCCGAAGTGGCGGAGTTTTTACGCTGAGGATAGATCAGAACCTGCTCGCTGTTCAGAGGCTGGTGGCAAGCGGAAGATGTTAAAACAGCCGCAGCCTGAAGGCTGCGGCTATAGAGAAAATGCTGAACGAACCGGTTTACACCACCATCTGCAACAGCAGGCAGCCAATCAGTCCGCACACGGCGATCACCGTTTCCAGGCCGGACCAGGAGCGCATGGTCTCGCCAATGGTCAGGTTGAAGTACTCTTTGAACAGCCAGAAGCCCGGATCGTTAACGTGAGAGAAGATCACGCTGCCAGACCCTACCGCAATTACCATCAGCTCCGGGCTGACGCCGGTGGTGGCGATAATTGGCGCCACGATGCCGCCAGCAGTAATTGCGGCCACCGTGGCAGAACCCAGCGCGATACGCAGCGCAGCAGCGATGGACCAGGCCATCAGGATCGGAGAAATCGTGCTGCCTTCCATCAGGCCAGCGATATATTTGTCCACGCCGCTGTCCACCAGCACCTGCTTGAACGCCCCGCCGCCACCGATAATCAACAGCATCATGGCGATGATTTTGATTGAATCGGTCAGGGTGCCCATCACCTCATCCATGGTACGGCCACGGTTAAGGCCAAAGGTGAAGAGCGCAATCAGCACGGCAATCAGCGTGGCGATAATCGGGTCACCGAAAAATTCTGCGTAAGCCAGCAGCGGATGGCCTTTTGGCAGTATCATCTCGGCCACGGCTCGCAGCGCCATCAGAATAACCGGCACCAGAGAGGTCCAGACGCTGACGCCAAAGCCTGGCATCTCAGCTTCGGTAAAGGTTTTCTTGTTATACAAACCTTCCGGGATCGGCTTATCGATGCTTTTCAGGAAGCGGGTATAAACCGGACCGGCAAGAATAACGGTTGGGATACCCAACAGCGTGCCAAACAGCAGCGTTTTGCCCATATCAGCATGGAACAGCGTGGCGATAGCGGTCGGGCCAGGATGCGGAGGCAGAAAACCGTGGGTAACAGAGAGCGCCGCAGCCATCGGGACGCCCACATAGAGCAGAGGAACGCGGGCAGAAGCGGCGATAGTCAGTACCAGCGGCAGCAGCAGCACAAACCCCACTTCATAGAACAGTGCAAACCCCACGGTAAAACCAGTAAGCACCACGGCCCACTGAATATATCTGGTGCCGAATTTGGCAATCATGGTCGTGGCAATACGCTGTGCCCCACCGCAGTCGGCAAGCAGTTTACCCAGCATAGCGCCAAAGCCCATAATCAGGGCCAGGCTGCCCAGCGTGCCGCCAACGCCAGCTTTGATCGAGCCGACCACCTTATTAACGGGCATTCCCTGCATCACGCCGACCGCCAGCGCGACCAGGATCAGGGCAATAAATCCATTCAGTTTAAAGCGGATCATCAGCAGCAGTAACAGTACTACGCCAATCGCAACGATGACTAATGGCATAAATTCTCTCCGGTGCATGCTCCCGACCGCAGTCAGGATCACGTAAATTTTCTCCCGCCTTGCTTATGCGTGACGGGTATCAGTTTCAGGGCTGTCAGCCTGGGCTGACGAGGTGTTACCGGGAACATGTTAACGGTAACACCGCCAGGCTGATACGCCCCCGCAACGGTGAATTTACATTTTGAGATGAAGATCAAACTTTTGACACAGCAGAGAGAGTGGTGAGCATTTCACCTGGAGAGGAGAAGCTTAATGCCCGCAATAGTGAAAAATAGCGCAAAGAAACCTTCAATTCCCCTGCGAGTTTTCAGGTAAGCCCGGCTCAGGGTGGGGGTGGAGAAAAGCAAGGCATAACTACTGAACACCACAACGCCTATACAAGCGCAACCGCCTACTATAAATGACAATACCCAGGGCGAGGCGTCAGCGTGAATGCCAAGTGAGATGATAGCCAGCCAGACTAAAATGGCTTTGGGATTGGCGAGATGCAAAAACAGACCGCGTAGATAATATTTTCTTAATGGCACCACGGCAGATATTTTAGGGTCAGGTATTTCAGCCTCCCCTTTTCTTCGGGCGCCCTTCGCTGCCTTAAAGGCCATATAAAGAAGATAACAGCCGCCTGCCACCTTAATAGCAATAAGCGCATGAGCATAAGCTAATAATAAAGATGAAATTCCCGTTGCCACTATCAGTGCCCAAAACAGCGAGCCGGTAATAACGCCAGCAGCCAGGGCCAAGGCAGGAAGCCGTCCCTGACGCATAGCAAGGCCCATAATGGCAAGATTACTGGGACCCGGACTTGCCGTTCCAAGAAAGTAAGCGGCATAGACGGGCAATAGCGACAGCAGAAGGGTCATCTTTATCATTCCTTTAACATATCTCTGAATCACACCTTAACTGACCAGGTATTGACCTTCGACAAAAAAATGGGGGGAGATTGCCGCACAAAGGTAACAAAATATTTCTTAATGAATCAAAATAAGAAAATCAGCTTTAACATTTACAGGGTTTTTCATATTTGCCCCGAATGCCCTGCCTGCGGTTGTTTACTGATAACAATCCAGGGGAAAATAATTAAAAATCGCCCTACCACTTGTTAACAATAAAACAACATTAATGTTTGCAAAGCTGCTGATCTGGCGATTAATTTCCAATTTGTGCCCTGACGCCACATTATTATGTGCGAAAAAGTTATATATCCAGGTGCTTTTATAAATAAAAGAAAAGTAATTTTCACACTTCTTTTTCACCCTACCCACTACCTGCGCCGTAAAAAAAGGATGACCGGGCAGAAAAATACACTATTTTTACATCACAGCATCATCTGGTATGAATGAGTTAACAGATCTTCAAAATAATTTAACGCGGCGATGAAACAATTCATCGCAAAGATCTATGCTGTTATAGGCGTGTTCCCGATTACTGTTGCTACTCCTTCACCTGATTTGGTCTTAGGATCAAACCTTCGATGAAATATCCGCTTAACGGCAGCTTCATAAAGCCTTTATGTAGCCCTGTTGTTAATAGTTGGTAAATAAAAAGAAAGGCAATTTTTTTATGTTAGATCGAGGTAAGCAATGTTTGGATTAGATGCGTTCCACCTGGCAAGGATACAGTTCGCGTTTACCGTCTCCTTCCACATCCTGTTCCCGGCTATTACCATCGGGCTTGCCAGCTTCCTGGCGGTGCTGGAAGGTTTATGGCTGAAAACCAAAAATGAGGACTATCGCGACCTCTATCATTTTTGGTCGAAAATTTTCGCCGTTAACTTCGGGATGGGCGTGGTGTCCGGCCTGGTCATGGCGTATCAGTTCGGTACCAACTGGAGCGGCTTCTCGCAGTTTGCCGGAAGCATAACCGGTCCGTTACTGACCTATGAAGTGCTTACCGCGTTCTTCCTTGAAGCGGGCTTTTTGGGGGTAATGCTGTTTGGCTGGAACCGCGTAGGCCGTGGCCTGCACTTCTTCGCCACCTGCATGGTTGCCCTGGGAACCCTTATCTCTACCTTCTGGATCCTGGCTTCTAACAGCTGGATGCAAACGCCTCAGGGCTTTGAAATACAGAACGGTATGGTGATCCCGGTTGACTGGTTTAAGATCATCTTTAACCCTTCCTTCCCGTTCCGCCTGCTGCATATGTCTACCGCCGCTTTCCTGGCCAGTGCCTTCTTTGTCGGCTCTTCTGCTGCCTGGCACCTGCTGCGCAAAAATGACACGCCAGCTATCCGCAAAATGCTCTCTATGGCGATGTGGATGGCGCTGATTGTGGCACCGATTCAGGCGGTACTGGGCGATGCGCATGGCCTGAATACGCTTGAGCACCAGCCTGCTAAAATTGCGGCGATTGAAGGCCACTGGGAAAACCCACCAAACGAGCCAACGCCGCTGATCCTGTTCGGCGTGCCGGATATGGAGCAGGAAAGAACCAAATATGCGCTGGAAATTCCCTATCTGGGCAGCCTGATCCTGACCCACAGCCTGGACAAACAGGTTCCTGCGCTCAAGACTTTCCCGAAAGAAGATCGCCCTAACTCCACCATCGTCTTCTGGTCCTTCCGCATAATGGCCGGTCTGGGGATGCTGATGATCCTGCTGGGCGTTTGTAGCCTGTGGCTGCGTTTCCGCCAGCGCCTCTATACTTCGCGTCCGTTCCTGTGGTTTGCGCTGCTGATGGGGCCGTCCGGTCTGATTGCGCTGCTGGCAGGCTGGTTCACAACTGAAATTGGTCGCCAGCCGTGGGTGGTTTATGGCCTGCTGCGTACCAAAGATGCCGTCTCGGCGCATGGCGAAATGCATATGAGCATCAGCCTGCTGGCCTTTATTCTGGTTTATTCATCCGTATTCGGGGTGGGTTATATCTATCTGATCAATCTGATTAAGAAAGGACCAAAACCAGGGGAAGGGAATCATGATGACGAAGGCGGTCCGGGGACAAGACACACCCAGGCACGTCCGCTGTCTGCCGTGAAAGAAAAGTTAGCCACGCCGGAAGAGGATAAATAAAGTGGGTATTGATACTTCAATTATCTGGTTTACCATCATCGTCTTTTCGACCCTGATGTATATCGTGATGGATGGGTTCGACCTCGGTATCGGCATCTTGTTTCCGTTCAACAAAGATGCCACCGAACGCGATATGATGGTGAATACCGTTGCCCCCGTCTGGGATGGCAACGAAACCTGGCTGGTGCTGGGCGGCGCGGCGCTTTATGGCGCCTTCCCGCTGGCCTACGCGGTGATTCTGGACGCGCTGTCCGTGCCGCTGACCGCCATGCTGATCGGCCTGATTTTCCGTGGCGTGGCGTTTGAGTTCCGCTTCAAAGCCACGGAAGAGCACCGCGCATTCTGGGATAAATCCTTTATTGCCGGCTCGATTCTGGCGACCTTCAGCCAGGGTGTGGTTCTGGGCACCTTTATCAACGGTTTTGAAGTCACTAACCGCGCCTACAGCGGCCCTGAGCTGCTGTGGCTGACGCCCTTCTCGCTGTTCTGCGGGCTGGGTCTGGTGGTGGCCTATGCTCTGCTGGGCAGCACCTGGCTTATCATGAAAACTGAAAATGAACTGCACCGCAAAATGACCGCGCTGACCAAACCGCTGCTGCTCGTTCTGTTGGCGATCATTGTGATAGTGAGTATCTGGACGCCACTGGCACACGCGGACATCATGAAGCGCTGGTTCACGCTGCCAAACGTCTTCTGGTTTGTTCCGGTTCCGGTACTGGTTGCTCTGGCCTCATGGGCGCTGATGCGCTCGCTGAAACGTCATGCGCACTATTCGCCGTTCCTGCTGACGCTGGCGCTGGTCTTCCTTGGCTTTACCGGTCTTGGCATCAGCATCTGGCCCAATATTATTCCACCGCATATCACTATCTGGCAGGCGGCTTCTCCGCCGCAGAGTCAGGGCTTTATGCTGGTTGGCGGCCTGCTGATTATTCCGTTTATTCTGGCGTATACCTTCTGGAGCTATTACGTATTCCGCGGGAAAATTAACCCGGACGAAGGCTACCATTGATTAACCAGCGGTGTGTAAACGCCGTGAGATAACAGCTATTGGGAGGAAACGATGAGAGTTGCAACCGAAACTCAGCAAGTGACAAAATCCCCGGCGTGGAAACGCCTGCTGTGGATGATTGTTATCTATGCCTGTAGCGTCATGGCACTGGGCGTTGTGGCGACCCTGTTCCGCTTTATGATGACCGCTGCCGGCATGAAGTCACACTGATATTCTGACTGCCAGTTATGCGTAAAGGGCCGACACTTGTCGGCCCTTTTCTTTACGTTCGTCATAAATAGTCACATAACCGGGGCGGTATAACGCCACGGATGGTCTACGCTTAGAGTTCTTCCATGAGGAATCATGCCAACACAAAGGAGACAGTATGAGTCTTTTAGATAAAGCGAACGATAAAGCAGACGAAGCGCTGGGCAAAGGTCAGGAGCAGTTTGGTAAAGCTGTCGATTCTCCAGAGCATGAGTTCAAAGGCCGTGTGCGCCAGGGCGCAGCAAAAGCGACTTATGCGGTGGATGATGCGCTGGATTGCGTGAAAACCAAAACGCAGGACGCGCCGTTTGTCTCGCTGGCGATTGCCGCTGGCGTGGGCTTCCTGGCGGCGAAGATTTTTGGTCGCCGTTAATCAGCCCAGGGCGGCTTAAAGCTGCCCCTCCAGAAAAGGCCGACATTTTCGGCCTTTTTTTATGCCTGCAATCTTTTGAAAACAGGCATTTTCTCTCCTGCCGTGTCCACTTATTGACCACACATTGGAGATCAGTCCAAAAATCGGGGTTATCAAAAAAGAGCTATCGGGCTGTTTTTTTGGTTGTGATCCTTATCCCCAGGCTCAACGGATAATTCGATATGTCCGGTAAACCACTCAGGCGTTTTGCACCGATCTCCCCTGCGGAGAAAATGGAAGCCATCATCCTTGCTGCACTTGAAATCTGAGTGCTTATGTAATCTGAACCATTTATCTTCAGCGTAATTCCGACAAATTGATTAAATCCATGTGAGTTTAACGTCCGCTTTTCGCTGTGAGTTCAACGGGTCGATGCAACGCTATCCTTAATCAAGGGGGACGTTGCCATGAAACGAAGAACGCGCATTAACTTCACACCAGAACAGAAAGCGATTATCTGGGACAGGTATAAGCAAGGTGATTCCCTGCATGATATCGCCAGATATGTTCGACAGATATCATTCTTCTATTATGCCCACTATCCACCAGACTGGTGGATACCGCCCCCTGTCCGAAAGCGGCATCCGTTAGCGCTTTCACTTGATGAAAGAGAGGAAATATCCAGAGCGCTGGTAGCAAAAATCAGCATCAGGGCGATCGCAAACAAACTATCGAGAGCCCCCTCAACGATTAGCCGCGAGATCAAGAGGCACGGTGGTGCAAAACAATACCGTGCATCAAAAGCGGATACTGCTGCGTGGGAAAATGCTCTGAGACCAAAACCCTGCAAGCTAATTGAAAGACCCACACTGTGTAAAATCATCGCAGAGAAGATGCATCAGGACTGGTCGCCGGAACAAATCGCCGGTTGGCTGAAACGCTGTTATCCGGATAATCAGGAAATGCATGTGTCACATGAAACGATATATAAAACGCTTTTTATACAAACCCGGGGTGCATTAAAAAAGAACTGCAGCAATGCCTCAGAAGCGGAAGAGTCGTGCGTAGATCCAGAACATCATCGCTTAAAGGGAAAGGATTAGGGTCAATCCCGGATACGATTTCTATCAGCGAAAGGCCATCTGAAGTTGCTGACAGAGCTATACCAGGGCACTGGGAAGGTGACCTGATCCAGGGCTCTCAAAACTCCTGTATCGTCACCCTCGTAGAACGTCATTCCCGTTTTGTTATGCTGGCCAAAGTCAGGGACAACAAGACCATAACGGTTATATCTGCACTCATCAAACAAGCCCGGGAATTACCTGCTGAACTTTATAAAACATTAACATGGGGCCGGGGTGCTGAAATGACCAGCCACACCCGGTTTACTGTAGCCACAGATATTCAGGTTTACTTCTGCGATCCTCAATCCCCCTGGCAACGCGGCTCCAATGAAAATACGAACAGATTACTCAGGCAGTATTTTCCAAAAGGAACCGATTTATCGGTTCACAGCCAGCAAAGGCTAAACACTGTTGCCAGACAGCTCAACGAAAGACCGAGAAAAACACTAGACTATGAATTACCCGCAGAGCGGTTCAATCAATGTGTTGCATCCATCAGTTGAACTCACAGCCAAGAGCAGACGTTGTTTAGCCCGAGATGTAACAATATTTAGGGGGCAGTCCAGCCTGTTTTCTTGTTTCATCTTGCAGAATGAATAAATTTATGTAGTAACCACTAAAATAATAAACATCAAGCGATAGATTTATCTTGTTGATATAAATGATTTTATTAAATATAGGTTAAATTTTAACTTGTGATATTTTACTTTTACCTGTAGTGATCACTATATATCTAACCCACAGCAATCAGGAGAATACACAGTGACTCACTCTTTTCAGAACAAAATTGCGGTTGTGACCGGCGCATCATCTGGCATTGGTCTTGGGATCGCACAGGAATTAGCAGCACTCGGTGCAACGGTGATCATTACCGGGCGGGACAAGAATAAACTTGAATCTGCACTCAGTACTCTTGGACCGGATGCGAGTCAGTTTAAGTTAGATGTATCCAGCCTCTCCGAACTGGATGATTTTTATGAGCAAATCCATTCCCGGTTTGGTCGTATCGACATTCTGATAGCCAATGCCGGCATGGGCGAATTTGAGCCCCTCGGGCAGATTACCCCGGAGAAGTTCGATCGTCAGTTCACAACGAACGTAAGGGGTATCACGTTTACCGTTCAGAAAGCATTACCACTTATGAAACCAGGCAGCAGCATTGTTATTACAGGCTCAACAGCCTCCATTAATCCAGGCCAGGGCCTCAGTGTTTATGGTGGCACCAAGGCCGCTTTACGCGCAATGGTACGCAGCTGGATTCTGGATATAAAAGGTGCCGGGGTTCGCATTAATATTCTCAGCCCCGGACCGGTTGACACTCAATCCTTACGCGATTTCCTTCCCGAACCCGTTGACGCCATCCTGCAGTCTTTGCGCGACCGTAGTCCGATTGGTCGCATCGGGCAGACTGACGAAATAGCAAAAGCTGTTGTCTTCCTCGCCAGTGACGATGCCGGTTATATCAACGGAGCGGAAATTTTTGCCGATGGCGGCGCCTCTCAGATCTGACCGTTGCTACTGAAAAAGAAATGTTTTTGAGCAGCATGACAGTCCTCCTTTTTACGGGAACCGGTCCTGCTGCCACTATTTGGTCCGGCACAGAGCTTCCTGCCGGGAGTGTACCTGTTGCGCTGAGTTTCAGCGGCATTATTAAACGTGATTCGCCGGCTTTATACGTGGTGGCTCCCTTTCAACCCTGACCTGAAGAGTTCAAATTATGATTAATTCCGTTCACGCAGAAAATGAACAACGCTATTTCGATGAATTAAAAATTCAGCGGTTACTTGCTGCCTACGTCCACAACCTGGATGACGGGAAATTTGCTGAGAATGCCGAGTTGTTTAAACATGCTGAATTTATTGTTCTCAGTGATACTGCTCACGGTAGTGAAGAAGTCGAGCGGTTTTTTAACCGTGGCGTTCAGCGCCATAAGGACGGAACGCCACGGACGTGGCATAACGTTTCTAATGTGCTGACAGATGTTTCACCTTCCGGTGATTCAGCCACCTGTGTCAGCTATTTCACCGTACATCAGGAACTGGACGGGTTTCCCTTGCAGCCAATATGCACAGGCCGGTATTACGACAGTTTTGAAAAACATGACGGTCAGTGGCGTTTTACTTCGCGCAACGTTGTTCCCCGGCTGATGGGCGAACTTCAGTTTCACGTGGGTATACCCATCGACAGTTCGCAGACTGAGGGGACGTAATTGACAGGAAAAAAACGCGCTCGTACGAACCAATTAGAATGCCAATACAGGCTTTCTGACGGCGAGTGAAGATGCTCATTATCCACTGCGGTGTGCAGTGGATTTCACTTTTTTATATCCTTCAGCCATCAGTGCCAGTACGGCGAGCCATATCGGGGCATACGTTAACAGCGATGCCAGAGTCAGTTTTTCTCCTGGCAGAAAAAGTGATACCAGAAATAACAATAAGGGTTCGACATAAGACAGCATGCCAAACAGCGTAAACGAGAGAATGCTGCTGGCAAGCAGAAAGCAGAGTAATGCAGAACTGCTCAGTAATCCCAGTCCTGTGAGAGTACCCCATCCGCCGGCCGGCCCGGCCGGTAACCATTCATTTCCGCTTCCCTGATAAACCAGAACAGCAATTGCAGGTACCACAAGCAATAAATTTTCTGCAATAACGCTAAAGAGCGCATCATTTTTAAGCTGACGTTTGATAATAAAATAAGGCGGATATCCCAGCATAACGATAAGAGCCACAAGATGCAGGCCAGGAAGCATGGCGCAGACACACGCTGCAGCGAGCAGCCGCATACTTTTTACCACTGACAATAAATAGTGCCAGAAAGGCCTGAGCTTTCTTCGAAAAACCAGCACCAGCAACAATGCAGTGGTTACTGCACGCCATCCGGCTATCTGCCATCCGTTCAGCGGATACAAAAAAGCACTGTAATAGCAGAGTACAGAAAACAGTACTGACGACAGTAATGACAGCGTGATGCCCTTGCGTGCAGACATATTTCCCCACGACCGTGTATCAAAAATAAAGCAGTGACGTAATGCGGGGCACCGGCCAGCTCATTGCTGACCAGTGCAGCATATTAACAGAGTCAGGAGAGCTGGAGCCAAGTACCCGGAATACTCAGCGCAAACTCACTACCAAAAACGATCGCTGGCGTCTGAAAACCGGGGAAACTGTCACCGTTCAGGACACGCCTTGCAGCCTCTGTGGCCGCAAGCGGCGTATAGGAATATCCGTTAACCGTCCCGATCACAGCCCGGTGGACCCTCCCGTCAGCCCCGGTGACCTCAGCAACAGCGCGTGCGTGATTTGCATCGCGTTCATCCTGCCCGGGCCCTTCAGGAAGCAGGGACAAATCACCCTGCGGAAAGGCATCCCCTGTTACATGTACAAACATCTCAATATCCGGAATACCGGTTGAATGCCATGCCGTCACCAGATCGCCAAAGGAAAGCGGCGCACAGGCAACAGGGCCTTCACCAAAATCAAACCAGCCGGGCTGCGCATCCTCTTTTGTCATCAGAATACCGTTAACGCGTTCCAGCAGGCCGGCTGCGATTATTTCGCCTGCGCTGACGGCTGACCCCCGGGACATCGTGCCGGCCACCTGTAATGCTATACGCAACCGTCGTGGTTCCGGTACATGCCGTGCAAGGCGAACGGCCAGACAGTCGGTTGGCACCACGTCCCAGCCCACGCCCGGCAGTAGCATACTCCCGGCCCGCGCCGCTCTTTCTCCCAGTGACTCAGCCAGCCGGTAAACGTTAATTTCCGCTGTGATATCAAGGTAATGAATACCCTGGTCTATACAGGCTTTCATCAGCGGTTCTGCCGTAGCGGCAAACGGCCCGGCGCAGTTCAGCACAACGCCGACGCCTGCCAGCTGCAGCGCGGTTTCAGCAGCGTCCTCCAGGCCGAATACCCGCATACTGACGTCAAGTTCATCGGCAAGTGCGGCCAGCCGCTGTGTATTTCTGCCGGCAATAATAATATTCAGACCGGCATTTTTAGCCTGTGCGGCGGTCATGCGTCCCGTGTAACCGGTGGCGCCATAAATCAGTAATGTTTTCATGGTTGGGGGTGCTGCCATTCTTTATAGACAAATTCAAGGCTGTAGCCATCGGGGTCGAAAACGCCGGCGGCGTAGTAGCGGGGATCGTAGTGAAGCCGGGCACCGGGTGCACCATTGTCAGACGCGCCGGCACGCATGGCTGAAGCATAGGCTTCATTCACCATTGTCTGATTTCGCGCGATAAACCCGACATGTACAGCAGCTGGCGCAACAGTTCCTTCGCGTAGCCAGAAAAAGATCCGGCCCTGAGCACCGAAGCCTTTCAAATCCGGATGGCCGGGCGGCCCCTCTTTTCCGTCATAATCATGACGAACCGTGATGCCGAGAGGGGCAAGCGCTTCCGTATAGAAACGGACAGAACGGTCTGTATCGCTGACCGTTAAAAAAAGATGATCAAGCATAAAACCTCCGGAAGGATTCAGATTTGGTAGCCGCCGGCAACCTCGATGGATTGTGCGTTAATCCAGGCGCTGTCATCAGAGATCAGGCCTGCGATAACCCGGCCCACATCATCCGGTTCGCCCACGCGCTCCAGCGCGGTCTGTGAGGCGAGCAGAGCCTCAAATTCATCATTCAATCCTCCGCCAAGCAACGTACGGATTGCGCCTGGTGAAACTGCATTTGCCCGGATACGTCGCGGCCCGAACTCTTTGGCCATGTAGCGGGTCAGTACTTCAAGCCCCCCTTTAAACGCGGCGTAGGGTGCCACGCCTGCCGTGGCTACCCGCGTAGTGGCGCTGGTAACGTTGATGATGTGTCCTCCATCACAAATCAGAGGCAGCAGCTTTTGGGTCAGGAAAAACGGCCCCTTCAGGTGTACGGCAAAAAGGCCGTCGAACTCACTCTCCGTCACCGTTTCAATCAGGTTGAAGAGCCCAAACCCCGCGTTGTTGACCAGCACGTCAATCTGCTCATGCCCCCAGGTGACACTGACTGTGTCCAGTAAGGCGTCGCGGAAAGTGCCGAAGGTTTCGGTGCGAGCCACATCCAGATGCAGCGCAACGGCACGGCCGCCTGATGCTTCAATATCCTTCACCACCTTCAGGGCAGATTCAGGATGGCTGTTGTAAGTCACAATCACCCCCATCCCTCTGGCCGCGCACTGCTGCGCCACGCTGGCGCCGATCCCGCCACTGCCGCCGGTTATCAGTACAATTTTCATGATTTCATCCTTTCTGTCTGCGATATGAAAAAGGATAAAGTAACCCGTAGCGGTCAGCCTCTGTGTTCCTGCTCGATTCTTGCCTTTTTCTGCTTTATGCTCACTTTGATCATCATACTGAGGAGGCCGATTTTGACACTGGAACCCCTGCTTGACGAGCTGCGCCTTCTGGCTGCTCATGCCCGAAACTGGCGAACCGAAACCGGTATCCCCCGCGTGGCAATGGTGCAGGGTGACGTTCCCGCACATGCGCTAGCTGCGGTCTATGAGCCGATGGTTAATCTCATACTGCGTGGAAGTAAATCCATGACGGTAGGTGACCGGGTATTCAATTACAATCCTGCTTCTTACTTTGTCATGTCAGTAGATCTGCCAGCCGTAGGCGAAGTCCATCCAGATACCACCGGCGCTCCTTATCTCGCGGTCAGCCTGACCCTGACGCCGGAAAGGATTGCGACACTGCTGGCTGATTTACCTCCCGTGAAGGCTGATTCACAGTCGGGTGCTTTTTCCGTTGCTGCTGTCACGCCCGAACTGCTGGATGCCTGGGTGAGAATGCTTCGCCTGATGAAAAATCCTGAAGATATCGCCGCCCTTGCACCGGTGTATGAACGTGAAATCCTTTATCATGTTCTGAAAGGTCCTCACGGCTGGATGCTGAGAGACATTGCTTCACCGGGAACTATGCTGGCGCGGATTGGTAATGCTATTCGCTGGATAAGACATAATTTTGCTGATGAGTTTTTGGTTGAATCGCTGGCCGGACAGGAAGCTATGAGCGTATCGGCCTTTCATCGCCATTTTAAGTCCGTGACAAACATGAGCCCGGTCCAGTATCAGAAGCGCGTCCGTCTTCTTCATGCCAGAACCAAATTACTGGCGCGTCAGCAGAGCGTCACGTCTGTTGCCATGGAGGTGGGTTATCGCAGCGTGCCCCAGTTTAATCGTGAGTACGCCCGTTTCTTTGGCCGCTCGCCTTTAAAAGATGCTGCAAGCCTCCGGAATAAGGCTGAAGATGCAGAAAGCTCTCAGAATCATTATGTTTAATGCGGCAGTAAATTTTGCCGCCGTAACGAAGCAATAATTCACCTCACAATATTTTATTCAGTGAATAGCAGCCAGGCATACCCGGCAGGCTGTAACTCAGACGTGGTTCAGTTTCGTAAAGTGCCAGTCGTCTGCCTGCTTATGCGTTTTGACAGACGACCTCAATGTTATTACCGTCAGGATCAAGGATGAAAGCCGCATAGTAGTGTGAATGATAATGGTTGCGAATTCCCGGCTCGCCATTGTCTCTACCGCCCGCCTGTACAGCGGTACGCCAGAATTCGTCGACTGTGGCCCGTTCACTGGCAGCAAAAGCCAGATGTGTTGAAGCGCCTGTCAGGTCTTTTTCATGAAGCCAGAGCCTCGGGTATCCCTCCGGGCCCAACCCGTACCGGGCACCACCTGTTAAAGTACGTTCCGGAGGCACAGAAATAAGCAGGCTGAACCCCAGCGGAGCGAGGGCTGCTTCATAGAATTTGAGCGATGCCTGAGCATTTTTCACAGCAATTTCAACATGGTCGATAACAGACATAACTTTTACCTCCTGGTTAAACATTTTTTGGCGTCAGGAGAGCGCCGAATGTCTGTCCGGCGAGCTGAGCCACGGCAGTTAACCTGGCTTTTGACAGTCCCGTTACTGCGGCTGCAGAAAAGCCCCGCAGCGTTGTCACGACATAATCAGAAAGCTCGCGGTCCCGTGCAGGTTCATACTGCCGGATATAATTTCTGATGAACTGAATTCCTGCCTCACCATAGCGACTTGCCAGCTCCCGGGCCTGCGGATCATCGGCACGCATACCTTCAGCCACAAGACAGCCCCGCTGGACTGGGGATCGGGCGTATAAACGTGCAGCAGTCATAAAAAGATCTGCAATCGCCTCATTCAGCGGCCTGCCCGGAGTCAGAATTTTGTCAGCCGGCAGGTTTCCTTCTGCAACATACAGATCCAGGCAGCGTTCAAACAGCCCTGCTTTACTACCGTAAGCGGCGTAAAGGCTGGGAGGATTTATATTCAGCGTCTTTGTCAGTTCTGTGATACCTACAGCATCATAACCACGCTGATGAAACAGCGCTTTAGCCGTCTGTACGCCGGACTCTCTGTCAAATACCCGCCGGGGTGCTTTTATCGTTTTTTCGGTATCGCTCATAGGTTTTTTTCCGTTGCATCAGAAGTGTTTCTGACTGCCATCTTAAAACTTTTTTGTAGTGATCGCTATAATAAGTTAGTGACAGCCTGTTCAGGCTTTCATATAGTGACCACTACAAAAAAACACATGGTGCAATTATGAATCAGTTATTTAAGAGAAAGGTCGCCGTTATCACTGGTGGCGGAAGCGGCATTGGTCTGGCTATAGCGAAAAGTATGAGCGATGAAGGCGCAGATGTCATTATCACCGGCCGGAATGCAGAAACCCTTCAGGAGGCGGTAAAGGCGCTGGGGATAAATGTAAAAGGTATTGTTGCTGACGTCAGCAGCAAGGTTAGTCTTGATGCGCTTTATGAACAGGTTAAAGCGGAATTCGGCCACATTGATATTCTTGTCGCTAATGCCGGCGGTGGGGTCCATGCTCCGCTTGGTGAAATCACTGAAAAACAGATCCACGACCAGTTTGCCACAAATGTAAAAGGTGTTGTGCTGACTGTTCAGCAGGCTTTGCCCCTGCTTGGGAAGGGCTCAAGCGTGGTTATCATTGGTTCAACGGCGTCAACAGACCCGGGACCCACCATGAGTATTTATGGTGCGACCAAAGCTGCAGTCAGAAACATGGTGAGAAGCTGGATTGCAGAGCTGCACGGATCGGGTATACGCATAAACATTGTCAGCCCGGGTCCTGTGAATACAGCGTCGCTCAGAGCCGCATTTGGCGATAATGCCAAAGAGGGAATCGCCTTCCTCACCGCTAAAAGTCCGTTAGGACGTATCGGAGAGCCGGAAGAAATAGCCTCTGTTGTTTCTTTCCTGGCCAGTGATGCCTCAAGCTATGTGAATGGTGTAGAGCTGTTCGCTGACGGGGGCGCCTCTCAGACCTGACAGATGGTGGATGCGTTGGTTTAACACAAAAGTACTTTGGCTCACCGTTTGTGTTAGCCCCGAGTGCAGATGTCCGCTTCTGGCACCAAGCCGATCGGTACTGGTCGTTTACTGTCCGCTATGAGTCATTCACAGAACGATTTAACCAGTGTGTTGCATCCATCGGTTGAACTCACAGCTCATAGCGGACATTGCACTCGTATCCGTCCACTTTGTGCCAGACGCTGATATTCTCAGAGCAAGAAATCATCACAACCTCCCTTGCGGGCTGTTCTCAGTGGCTTGCGCGTAAGTCTGGCTGCGAAAAACGTTAAGAGGGCTTCGGCCCTCTTTTTTATTTCTGGCGCTGATTATCGATAGTCAGGCTAACGCGGTTGGCGCGGCAGAACAGTTCGGAATAGTGCACCGGTTTTGCGTTCTGATCGAAAGCGATTTTGCTGATGCGGAACAGCGGCTCGCCCAGTTCACACTTCAGCCTCTGGGCCTCGGCTTTGGTGGCCATAAAGATATCTATGGTCTTTTTATCGCTCACCACGCGGGTGTCGAATTTTTCCTGGAACAGCTTATAGGTGGATGCGCCTGCGGTATAAATTTCGTCAAATGCCGGGTAGCGGGAAAGCGGGATCCAGGAGCTGTCGATAAACAGTGGCTCATCGTCGAGGTACATGACCCGCATCAGTCGAAAAATCTCGCTGCCGCCGGGGATATTCAGCCTTTCACAGAAAGAATCGGCGTTGATGCGCTCCTGTTCGATGACCTCTTCCCGGGTCGGCTTACCCTGGGAAACGCCGAAGTCGGTGAAGCCGCTTACCGTCAGCAGCGCGTTTTCAACCTTTTTACTTTGCACAAACGTGCCTTTCCCCTGCCAGCGTTGCAGCACGCCGTCGTTGACCAGATCGCTGATCGCTTTGCGAATGGTGATACGGCTGACGTTATAGAGCGTGCATAACTCGCTTTCTGTCGGGATCTGTTGACCAGCCCGGTAAACCCCCTGCGCGATATCATCAAGCAGGCGTTGGCGCACGGTGGCGTAAAGGAGTTGATGTGAGTAGCGCTCCGTAGCTGGCATGAATCGACCCTGAAGTTGTAAGAGGAGTAGGGTTGATTATATGAGCGTTTTTGGATGAGTAACAGGCGTTGGCGTGTGTAATGTCACGCCAACGCCAACGCCAACCCTCACCAGGCACCATGATAGCCAATGGTGAATTCGGCGCACCTGGTACCCTGTTTCATGGCGTCCGGCAGCGGCAAGCCGTTAGCGATAGCGCACAGTAACCCGGCGATGTATGAATCCCCGGCTCCCATGGTATCCACCACTTCGACGCGCTGCGGCGGCATCAGCCAGAACTGCGTGCCGTCCCACGCCAGGCTGCCGTTTTCACCAAGCGTGGCGATCGCCACCCCCGCGCCACATTGAACCACGGTTTGCAGCCGGTCGCGCAGCCACGGATTATCTTGATTTGCCGAGGCAAAAACATAATCAAGATGTTCCGGCAGCGTGTGCCACAGCGGACTTTCCCATTTATCGGCAAAATCAAACGACAGGATTTTGCCCGCCGCCTTCAGTGCAGGAAAAGCGGACTCCGCATGGCCCCAAATGGCGGAGTGAATAATGTCGAACTCCATTAGCCACGCAAGTTCCTGCTCACCGACGCTGAAATCCGCCATCACGCCTTCGGTATAGTTACCGAGAATGCGATCGTTATTGCGCAGTTCCACTTGGGTTTGCGCGGTTACACCGGGCATCATTCGCAGGTGGGAAATATCCACGCCGTGCTGCGCCAGGTCGCGGCGCAACATGGCACCGTAATCGTCTTCACCTACCCAACTGACGCAGGCGGGCTGCATCCCGTAACGTGTGCTGTAGACCGCCACGTTAACGGCGTTGCCGCCGGAAAACGCTTTGCCCAACTGTGGATAAATATCCACGCAGTTATCGCCTACCGTTGCCAGCCGTTTCATTGCGCCTCCTGTGACAACAGCTCGCGAAAACGCGCCAGCGCCTGGCGAGCGTAAAGCCGCGGTTCATTCATATACATCGTCACCAACTCAATAGTGCAATAGCCGTTATACCCGCTGTCGATAATATCGCGCATTAACTCGCGTAGCGGCATTTTGCCTTCGCCCGGAATATAGTGGCTGTCGCTGACACCGTCGCTGTCGACAATATGCAGATGGTGCAGCTTGTTGCCAAGTTTATCGAAATAGCTCATTACCGGCTCGCTCTGAACAAACGGGGCGCAGATATCAATCATGCTGAACAGGCGCGGCGAGGGCACCAGCGCCAGCGCACGAAGCACATCGTTGGCGTTGCATACCACGTTGGACTCATAAGGCGTCAGCGGCTCCAGCAACAGATCCATGCCTATGTTTTCTGCGTGAGCGCAGAGTTCGCGCAGATTATCCGCCAGCCGCTGCCAGATGGCGTCGGGCGGTGTGTGATAGCCGGCATGGGCGGCGGAAATCAGCGTGAAACCGGCATCCATCTCTTTAGCCATATCCATACCGAGCTTGATCATATCCAGGCTTTCTCGGCGCATCCGCTCATCGCCAAGCATCATATTGTACGGATAACCGTTGGTTTCTGGCGTGTAGCCGATAATCGGCATCTGATACACCCGCGCCAGCTCTTTAACGTGCTTAATGCCGCCCGCGTTGAGGTCCGGTGCATAAGCGTGGGGACGACCACCCCACAGTTCCAGCCCGTCATACCCTAATTCATGCGCGTCGCGAAATGCGTGTTCCAGCGGTAAACGCTGATGCCCACAGGTAAACATACCCGTTTTCATCTGTCTGCTCCTTGCTGTGATGCCCGGCCTGCATGGAGGCCGGGTGAGGGAATTAATACTCGACAATACCGCCGTAGTAACGGCGATCGTCCGGGTTGTGGTCTTTGTAAATGGAGAGGTAGTAGCAGAGCCATTCCATCGGTACGAACATCAAAAAGGGCGCGAGCCACGGGTGCAGCCCCTGAGAGATCTCGGCATAGTCGATCACGATGACGTTATCGGTACGCTCGCGCACGAAACGGATGGCGCGCTCGGTGGTGTGACGGCTTTCGTCGTTACCAAGCAGGAACAGGAACGGCACGCCCGGCTCAACGATTTCCAGCGGGCCGTGGCGGAATTCGCCGCTCTCAATCACCGAGCCGTGGGTCCAGGTGAACTCCATCAGCGTGACAATCCCCTCTTTGTAACCCAGCGGACGCAGCGGACCAGCGGAAACGGTATAGATCATCGGCCACTGCGAGGCCTGCTCGCCAAGCTGACGCCCTTTGTCTTCCCAGATGCGCACCAGATGCCCGAGCGCCTGCGGAAGTTTGTGCAGATCGTTTTTGATTTTGCCGATTTCGGTATGCGGCGCGAGGCGGGTAATCATCTCCAGCACCACGCTGTAGCACAGCAGCAGATGAATTTCCCAGATGCAGTCGGCTTCATACGCCACCACATGTTCGGCGGCCTGAGTAACAGGACTGTCCGGGTGTTTGGTAAAGGCGGCGGTCAGCGCGCCGCAAGCCGCGCCCAGTTCCAGTGCCTTAATCACTTCTTCGGTCTTGCCGTAATCAGAGACGCCTATCACCGCGCAGCGCGAATCCAGGCGGTGCGGGGTGTTATCGCAGAACTCCCAGCCGGAAAGCGCGTAAACCTGAAGGCTGGAGAAACGATCCGCCAGATGTTTTGCCGTCTGCGCCGCATTAAGCGGGGAACCGCAGGCGACAAAGTAAATGCGATCCACTCCACGTCCGATCATTTTATCAACAATGGCATGCACGCGGGGAACGTCTTTATCGAGAACCTTCTCCACTTCCTTGACCATGTTTTCGGTTACCAGGAAATCCACCGTGTTTTTATCAATATTCAACATGCAACAACTCTCCAGACAGGGTTAAGAAATATGAGCCAGACGGCGATTGCGCTTTTCCCAGAAGGCGTAAGCGGGCAGGCCGGTGGCGATAACAATCAGGGCGCAGATCAGCCCTGGGATTGGCGCCCATACGAAGGTGGAGGCCACAAGAATCAAGCTCGAGGCGATAGCGGCAAAAGTCATCAAGCCGAACGCCGGGGTGCGCCACAGCGGTTTATAGTCTTCTCGCTTGCGACACCAGATAATCGAGCCGAAGGTCAGGGTGTTTTTGAAGCACATCACCAGCGTGAAGTAGCCCAACAGGCTGGTCAGGTCAGAGACAAAGATAAAGAAGATGCCGAGGGCGCACTGTAGGATAATGGAGACATCCGGCGTGTTGTATTTCGGATGAACGTGCCCGAAGCTTTTGAAAAACAGGTTATCTTTCGCCATCGCGTACTCGAGGCGCGGCTGGTACATCACGCAGCTGGAAAGCGAGCCGAGGATCACGATGATGGCGGTGATGGCGACAAAGATGCCCGCCACGCTGCCGAGCGCCGGAATATAAGTGAGCGCGTCGGAAATTGGCGTTCCCGAGGCGGCGAGCTTGTCGAACGGCATCAGCCCGGTGATCACCAGCGCCAGCAACGAATAGAGCACCAACACCAGTAAACAGGAGCCGATCAGCGCACGTGGCATGGTTTTGCCGGGGTTTTTGATTTCTCCGGTCATATAGCAAATAGATGCCATACCGGTGTAGGACCAGCTGGTGGCGGAAACCCCGGCCAGCAGTGCCATAATCCCTGCCGCCGCGCTGGTGGTGGCGGTCGCCGGCGCGCTAAAGTTATCGCCTTTCAACCAGAACACGCCGATGCCAATCACAATGGCAAACGGAATGATTTTGGCGATGGTGATCAGCGTCTGGAAGGTTGCGCCGCCTTCAACCGAACGCAGGTGCAGCAGCATAAATGCCAGAATCAGACCGGTGGCGACGAACTTCCCGGCAAACGGATCGATCGGCACCAGGAAGGCCAGATTACTGACAATCGCCAGCGCCATAATAGAGAGTGACGGCGCGTCGTTTGCCCAGAAGCTGGCCCAGCCGGAGAGAAACGCCAGCGGACGGCTACCAGCGTTTTTCAGATACACATAGTCCGCACCGTTTTCGGGATACGCGGTGGACAGCTCCGCATACACGCACATCTGCGGGATAACAATCAGCCCGCCAATTACGAAAGCAAGCACCGTGAGCCACGGAGAGCCTGCCGCTTTTGCTACTTCACCAACTGAAACGAAAATACCGGAACCGACGGTCGTTCCGATGGATATGGCCAGCACGGCCCAAAAGCCGAGCTTGCGTTGGAGTTCCTGACCTTCCATATCGTTACCTTTTTAATTATCAAATGGAGTTGTAGGTTTCAGTACCCCTGAATGAAGGCATTAGGTCGCCGCACGATCCTGAGGGGAGATCGTGGGGTTTCGCCTTGATGACTTCATCATGAGATGACTCATAATGAATATAACAACATATGATGAATTGTATTGGCGAGGTAGATCACAAAATCGCCATTTGTGAGCAGGCTGTTACGAGTTAATGGCTTAAGTTATTGAAAATAAATGATTTAAAATATCTGGCGCACTTGAGGATGACAACGGCCAGCAAGGAAAATTTCGGGAGGGCAGCAGGAGCGGGCAGGCTCACAGCCTGCCCGAGATAATTAAAACCAGCGTAATTTGTGCGCCACCTGATGCAGTTCTGCGCCACCGCGCTGGCGGCGTAAACATGCTTTCTCAATGTTCCGGGCATCATTCTGCCCCCGGTACTTTTGCAAAGTTAGTGATGAGTTAGCCTTTCGTGTTATTGAAAGGTCCTGTCTTTCAAAGACCCTGCTCACCAGACGCACCTCGCCCAGGGGATGCCCAAAATAAGATGATTCGGCCTGACCTTTCCGTAGCGCGCACATCACTTCAATCCCTTTGATTGTGACGTATGCCGTCTTCATGGATTTAAATCCCAGCATGGCGTTGATTATCCTTTCAGCTTGCCATGATCGCATTCAGTGACGTTATTCAGGTATTTTATCTGTCGGTGTTCAATACCGGGCAGACACCGGCCCTCCCCTTTTAATAACGCCAGCGCACGGCCATAAGGGAGAGCCTTATCTGTGTTGATGAGGCGCGGGACCTGCCAGCCTTTCACGTTATTTAAAATCTTCCCGAGGAAACGATATGCAGCTTTGCTGTTACGACGTGAAGAGAGATAAAAATCGATGGTGCGGCCTTTGCTGTCAACAGCCCGGTACAGGTAAGCCCAGCGTCCCTTGACCTTCACTTTGGTTTCATCGAGATGCCATGAGCCAAATCCGGAAGGCTGACGCCAGTATCAGCGCAGTGGTTTTTCCTTTTCCGGTGCATATCGCTGAACTCAGCGATAAATGGTGGTGTGATCGACATTTACCCCTCGCTCCTCCAGCATCTCCTGGAGTTCACGATAGCCGATGCCATATTTGCAGTATCAGCGTACTGCCCAGAGGATGATGTCTCGCTGAATATGTCGGCCTTTAAATGGGTTCATGTGCTGCTCCTTCAACTAAACAGTGGCATCAATTTACCATCGCCAGATCTTTGCAACAGTGCCGTGATTTCTGCCATTAGCGTCCTGCTGTCCATCCTCTTGCCCTGTTATGTCCGATCAATTAACAATAACCCCGCAAAACAATTCCTTCAGGGCTACTGGGGTTATTAATTTTCGGCTTTTTTTATGCCTGCTTTTCCGCAAACCTCTTTTTTAGAAAGCCGTTCCCCCGCTCTGCTCCCGCCTGTTTCCAATAAAGTGTGATCTACGTAGAATTTTTGCATTTATTCGATACCTTGCTAATCATTTCAGCACTAATTAAAACAACTAAACCGCTGTTTAATGCTCTTATTCGCGCTGTTAAGGCCGCAGGTTCAGGCTTATGTCAGCACTTCCCCCCTACACAGATGCCCTGAGCAGGAGAAAATGCTTAAAAAGCAGCAAGGCCGTAACGTTCCCTGCCCGACGTTATGAAGGACAGTGTTATCCCTATAAAAAGAAGGTGTTTCACCATGAAAAGCAAGCTCCCGCAAACCACGTTAAAAAGATCGGTGGCGTTCTGTGGTTTTGGACTGATGCTGGCATCCGGCTCTGCGCTGGCAGATTTTACGCCGCTAAGCCTGGATTCCCCCTATGCATTTGGTGACTGGGAAGGTTACCGCAGCCAGCTCAAAGAGGACGGCGTAGAATTCCAGGTGAACTACACCATGGAATCCGCCAGTAATTTCTCCGGCGGTTACCGGGACTCGACCACGGCCCGTTACACTGATCAGTGGGGCTTTGGCACCACGCTGGATCTGGACAAGCTGCTGAACTGGAAAGACACCCAGTTCCAGGCCACCATCACCAGCCGTAATGGTCAGAACCTGACGGATCAGATTAACGATCCCCGTTCAGGTGGCCTCTCCTCAGTACAGGAAGTGTGGGGGCGCGGGCAAACCTGGCGTCTGACGCAGTTCTGGTTGAATAAAGGCTTCTTTGATAACGCTGTAGAAGTGAAGGCCGGACGCGTCACCGTGGGTGAGGATTTTGATACCTTCGACAGTAATTTCCAGAACCTGGCGTTTGGCAGTGGTCAGGCAGGGAACTGGCGCGGCGACCGCTGGTTCAACTGGCCAGTCTCCCAGTGGGGTGGCCGCGTGAAGTTTAACTTCACGCCAGAGCTTTTCTTCCAGGTGGGCTTCTACAACCAGACAGCGTCAAACTACGACACCGCCAACGGTTTCCGTCTGGATACCAGCCCGACGCTTGGCAATATGGTGCCGGTCGAATTAGGCTGGCGGCCTTTCCTGGGTGCTGACAAGCTGCCGGGTAACTATCGCATCGGCATGTATTACTCTTCGGTGAAAGGCGACAACTACAGCTCCTACAGCAACGGAGAATATGGCGAGGAGAACCACGCTTACGGCGGATATTTACTGCTGCAACAACAGCTGACGGCGATGGATGGCGACAACAATCGAGGGCTGGGCATTAATGTTCAGGCCGTTATGAACGACCATAAAACCTCGAAAACCGACAACTACCAGTCGGTAGCGTTTGTCTGGAAGGGGCCGTTTGACGCGCGTCCGAAAGATGAGATCGGCATTGGCGCCGCCCGTATTCACGTCAACGATGACTATGGCAATATGCTGCGCGAAACCAACCGGGAAAATGGGGTAAACGATTACGACAACCCTACCTACCTGCCGATACAGAGCGGATCTGAATATAACTATGAGATCTACTACAACGCTCAGGTCACCAACTGGCTGAAACTGCGTCCAAACCTGCAATATGTCACTTCACCAGGTGCGGTCAGCGAAGTAAAAGATGCCTTTGTCGGCGGCATCAGCGCCAATATCAACTTCTGATTTGGCCCCACAGGCGGATCGTCCGATCCGCCTCTCTTTTACGTTTAACGCAGCTGCGCCCGCGAGGTAAAGAAGCGGCGGTATGCCAGATAACCGGCGATAATCGTCGAGAGACTGGCGGTGCCCAGCAGCATAAACGTCACCATAATCTGATACTTAATCGCTTTTACCGGATCGATACCGGCAAATATCAGCCCCGACATCATGCCCGGTAAACTCACCAGCCCCACCGTTTTGGCGGCATCCACCGTTGGGATCATTGCGGCGCGAATGCTGTCGCGAATAAGCTTACCTGAAGCAACTTTCACTGAGGCGCCCAGGCTCAGCATCTCCTGGATTTTCTGCCGGTTATCGGCAAAACGCTGATTAAGATTGCTGTAGCAAAGCCCCACCGCCACCATCGCATTGCCGGCGATCATCCCTGAAACAGGGATAACCTGCATCGGCATAAACTCAATTGACCCGCTCAGCACCAAAACCAGCAGCGTCAGCGTGGTGCTGGTGGTAATGGCGATAAACGACAGCACAAAAGCGTTGCCGATATTACGGCTGCGCTTGCGGGCGTTAAGCGCAGCATTCACGCAGATAAAGAGCACCATCACTACCGTCAGTATCGCGTTGTTCACCTCGAAAATGTACTTGAGCAGATAGCCAACGATAATCAGCTGAACGATGGCGCGGCCAACGCTCCAGACGATATCCTTCTCCAGCCCGAGCTTCTCTCGCTTGCTGACCAGCAGGGCAATCAGCACCAGAACCAGCGCCAGTGCCAGCGACTCGTTGGTTATATTATGCTGGCTCATCGTTTCTCTTCCCTGAAGGTGGCGTTAATGTCATTACCCGGTGTGCCTGCTCTGTTTCCGCTGCATCATGAGTGATCCAGATCACCGCCACCCCTTTCTCCTTTACCAGTCCGTGGATCAGCTGATTAATCGTCCGTTTGTTTTCTTTATCCAGCGCGCTGGTGATCTCATCCAGCAGCAGCACCTGCGGCAAAAATTGCAGATTCCGCAGCAGAGCGACACGCTGTTTCTCACCGCCAGAGAGCTGCTCGCACTTTTTATCCAGCATCTCTTCGGGCAGATTCACGCTTGTGAGCCACCTGCTGAGCACAGCCCTGTCAGATTTTTTCTGCCGGATGTGCCACGGCAGCGCCAGATTGTCATATACCGTCTCGCCAAACAGCGCGGGAGTCTGAAAACAGTAAGAGACCTGCTGACGATAGTGTTCCGGCTTCAGTTCGCTAACAGGCCGCCCTGCGAAGCGGATCTCGCCCTGAGAGGGTTCAAGTAGTGAGGCGATGATTTTCAGCAATGTGCTTTTACCGCTGCCGGAAGGGCCGGTCAGCAGGAGAAACTCTCCCTGACTGAGGCGCAGTGAAACGGGGGCCAGCAGCGTCGTGCCATCCTGAGCGTAGCCAATATCCTGCACATCCAGCAGGGGAGAAGTTTGCGACATAAGTCAGTCAACCTGATTGAAATAAACGCCCGAATGATAACGCCTGGCGGGAAAAAAGCAGGCGTTTTTTGCGGTGGAAGAGAGACAAAAAAAGGGCAACCGCCGAAACGGTTGCCCTGCTCACTTCAGCATCCAGTCTGCGGATGCCGGGAAATGCTGTTACTTCGCGTCGTCAGGCAGCGCGTAGGCAACAATGTAGTCGCCAAGCTTGGTGCCGAAGGAGCCATGACCACCCGCGGCGATCAGCACATACTGCTTGCCGTTCACCTCGTAGGTCATTGGGGTCGCCTGGCCGCCAGCGGGCAGACGAGCTTCCCACAGCGCTTTACCATTGGTGACGTTAAACGCACGCAGGTAGTTATCTGCGGTTGCGCCAATGAACATCACGTTACCCGCCGTAGAGATTGGCGCGCCCAGCATAGGCATACCCATTTTGAACGGCAGTGGCACAGGTGAGCTGTCACGAACGGTACCGATGCGTTTTTTCCACACGATATCGTTGGTTTTCAGGTCCACCGCAGAGATATAGCCCCACGCAGGTTGCTTACAAGGGAAGCCCAGCGGCGACAGGAACGGGTTCAGGGTCACGCCGTATGGCACACCATACTGTGGCTGAACGCCAGTTTCTGTCCCGCTGCCGCCCTTGTCGTTCTCGCCAGGCCACAGTGGGTTATTTGGACCACGTGGGATCAGACGGGAAACAAACGGCAGCGCCATTGGGTTAGTCACGGCAATCTGGCGGTCGGTATCCACAGAGATACCGCCCCACTCGAACATGCCCAGGTTACCAGGGAACACCAGTGTGCCCTGCTCGGAAGGCGGAGTAAACGGACCTTCATAACGCAGGCTGTGGAACATCACACGACAGATCAACTGATCGTAGATAGTGGCGCCCCACATATCTGCCCCAGTCAGTTTGGCTTTTGGACGGTAGGTCAGCTCCGAGAAGTGCTGAGTAGGATTGACATGGTCACCCTTCGCCGCGCCCTGCGGCACCGGCGTTTCCGGAGCCGGAACAACTTCTTTACCGCTACGGCGATCCAGAACAAAGATATCGCCCGTTTTGGTTGGGACGTAAATGACCGGAACGTTGCTGCCGTTTTTATCGGTAATGTCAGCCAGAGTCGGCTGCGCCGGTACGTCCATATCCCACAGATCGTGGTGCACCGTCTGATAGAACCACGCCAGTTTACCCGTAGTGGCATTCAGCGCCAGCAAACCGGTAGCGAAACGCTCCATTTCCGGGGTGCGGTTGCCGCCCCAGATATCAGGCGTGGCCACACCGATTGGCAGGTAAACCAGATCCAGACTGGCATCGTAAGCAGCAGGCGCCCAGGAGTTTGGCGAGTTAGCTACATAGTGCTGGTCAGCTTCCGGCAGCACGTTAGGATCTTTAGCGCCGGTATCGAAGGCCCACAGCAGTTTACCGCTGTTAACATCGAAGCCACGGATGACGCCGGAAGGCTCTTTAGTGGAGTAGTTATCGGTCACGGCACCCGCAATCACAATCACTTTATCAGTGATGATTGGCGGTGAAGTTGGCTCGTAAGCGCCGGCACGGGCGTTAGGCATGTTCTGCTGAAGGTTCAGCTTGCCGTTTTCGCCAAATTCCGGGCACAGCGCGCCTGTTTCCGCATCCAGCGCATAGAGATGACCATCGTTCACCGGCAGGATGATGCGGCGTGCGCACATAGCAGGTTTGCTGCCCGCTGGCAGGGTGGCCACTTCAGGTGTCTGGTAGTAAGAGACACCGCGACAGGTCACGTGCTGGAAGGAAGGATCGGTTTTCAGCTGTGGATCAAATTTCCACTTCTCTTTACCGGTAGCGGCATCCAGCGCAAACAGGATCTGGTGCGGCGTACAGAGGTAGAGGGAATCACCGATTTTGATTGGCGTCACTTCATCGGTAATTTCACCCGGATCGGTTGGGCGCTTCATGTCACCGGTACGGAAGGTCCATGCTTCCTTCAGCTGACCCACGTTTTTGTCGTTGATCTGCTTCAGCGGCGAGTAGCGTGTTCCGGCCTGAGTACGGCCATAAGCAGGCCAGTCTCCGGCAGCGATGCCTTCACCAGACTTCTCAATGTTCGCCGCCTGTTCAGGGCTGAGGGAACCGTTGATTTCCTGCGGATCGTTAAAGACCGAGTAGGCCAGCGCGATAACGGTCACCACCAGCACCAGGCTCAGCGCGCCACGGGCAAATTTGCCCTGGCTCAGGCCACGGTACACAAACGGCAGAACCAGCCACAGGCCGAGGAAGAAGGTGACGTCAAGACGCGGCGTCAGCGCCCAGAAATCGGACCCCACTTCCCACAGCGACCAGACCAGCGTCGCCAGCAGGAATACCGCGTACAACAGCAGCGCTGAAGAGCGGCGACGGAACAGCAGCCAGGCGACAACCAGCTCAATCACACCAGCGATGATGTAATAGAACGAGCCGCCGATTTTTGCCAGCCAGATACCGCCAATCAACAGGTACAACCCGCTGAGGACGGCGAACACAGCCGTAATAATCACGAGGATCCGTGATAACGGTGCTTTACTTTGCATAGTATGGACCTTACCAAAATTTAACGTCTTCAATTTAGATCGTATGCTAAATCGCAAAAAACACTCGGTTAATATCGCTTATCCACCCCGGTGTTTTGAACCCGCCGTCAGATTTACGCTAAACGGCAGGCTGTGCTGGATACTTTGTTACAGGAACGTCCAGGAGAGCGTCGCGCCCACGCCGTAATTACGCCCCGGTGCCGGCTCGTAGTAACGGCCATTGCCTTCGTTGACGATCACCGAGCCTACGTACTCCCGGTCAAAAAGATTATCGACGCGGCTGAACAGATCCAGAGACCACTTATCCCAGCCAAATTTATAGCCCGCGTTCAGGCCCACCACCGTATAAGATGGCGCTTTTGCGTCGTTTTCATCATCAGCCTGAATGCTGCTCATATAGCGAATATCGGCGCCCGCATGCAGACCCTGTTCGGGCAGCCAGCCCAGCGAAGCATAACCCATATTCTTTGCTACTCCCGGCAGACAATTGCCGGAAGGAGTACAGTTGCCATTGTTATCGCAGGTTTCATTGCGATAGGTGGCATCCAGCCAGGTCCAGGCCATTTTCATCTGCCAGTTTTCAGCAAACTGCTGATCGAAGGAAAGCTCCACGCCACGGCGGCGGGTTTTACCGGCATTTTTGTAGACGGAGCGTCCGTTGCTGCTTTGTGCCACCACCAGCTCGTTATCGGTGTTGGTCTGGAAGAGCGCCGCGGTCAGCAGGCCATAACCGAGGCGGGTTTTACTGCCCAGCTCAACGGTGTCGCTGGTGGCAGGTTTCAGGCCCAGGTTCAGGCCGGTCTGGCTGCCATCTACCGAGCGGTAGGAGAGTTCATTAATGGTCGGCGTCTCAAAGCCACGCCCTGCCGAGGCATACAGGTTCCAGGCATCGGTTACCGCATAGTTCAGCGAGCCCATTGGCAGCAGCTTGTGGTAGCGCTTGCTGCCGCTGTCATCCCCGTTGCCGGAAGTGACATAGTAATCTTCAGAATCAAAGCTCACCGTGCTGTAACGCACCCCTGCATCCAGCGTCCATTTTGAGGTCAGCTCCCAGCTGCTTTGCAGGTAGGGGTCAAGGTTCCACATCACATTCTTTTCGTTGCGGCGCTGGCTGCCCTTCTCGCCAAACTCCGGTACGCCATTCACAAGATTGTAATTCTCAAACCCCTGACGACGTTCGGTCATGGTTTCATAATCCAGCCCACCAGTAATGCTGAACGGCACGGAACCAAGCTGATCCTGATGCTGCCAGCGGGTATCGACGCCGGAATATTTACGTTCCAGCACAATCACGCCGCCCGGGTAAGCGGGCTTAAGCTGGGGAGCCAGGGGAATAGACTGATATTGCGTGGTATGCCGCTCCCCGTGCCAGGTGGTCAGCGTCAACCGATCGTTTTCGCTCATTTCACGCTGATAGCGCAGGCCAACCTGAGTCTGGTCGAGGCTTTTGCGGGTATTGAAGTTATCACCGCGTGGCGACTGGCGGGGATTCGCTTGCCACTCTTCACGGGTAAGGCCGCCCGGATCGTTAGCATCAACAGAAACGCTGTTCAGCATCAGGGTGAGCGTACTGACATCATCCAGGCGCACGCCCAGCTTTGCATTGCCGAGATTTTTCTGGGTGCCGCTGTGGTCACGATAGCCGTGCGTGGTAAAGCGCGAGCCGGAAATAGTGTAATTGAGATCGCCCGCGTGAGTACCGTCACCGGTAGCGCCGCTGGCCTTTACGCTGTTACGCCAGCTGCCGTAGCTGCCGTAATAGGTTCCCGCAGTCAGCGTGGTGGGCTGGCTGCCGGTCTGGGTATCGATATTGACCACGCCGCCGGAGGCATTGCCATACAGAGCGGAGTAAGGGCCTCGCAGCACGTCGACCTTATCGATAGAGTTAAATATCAATGTTAGAGGTCTGCCCCTGCCCGTCCGGCATGGTGGCGGGGATGCCGTCCACATAGACCCGCACGCCGCGCACGCCATACATTGAACGGCTGCCGAAGCCCCGCACGGAAAGCTGTAGATCCTGTGCATAGTTCTGACGGTTCTGGATCTGCAAACCAGGGACGCTGCCTAACCCTTCCGAAAGATTGACCTGCGCCGTGCTGTTGCGCAGATCCTCTCCGCTGACCACGCTGACGGCGGCAGGCGTGTCCAGTTCAGATAATCCGCTACGCTGCTTAACAACCATCAGGGTGTTGCCCTGCGCAGCAGCATCTCCGCGCTGAGCGGTTGGCGATTGAGCATAACTCACGGCAGGCTGTAGTAAAAACAGCGGCGTAATTAACAAGGCAGAGGTTTTGTTGTTCACAGGATCGGTTCGTTGTTTAAAGTTTATCCGTCAAAAGCTCCCCAACGGGTCTGCACAAAAAACGTTTTGTACAACCCATCGCCGTTGAGAAACGCACACAGCAATGCTGAAAAAGTATACAAGCAGTTTTGAAACTTGCCCGCTGCTTCCCCCTACAAAATAGAAGGCATTAGCGCAATCAGTCGAGTAAAACGGCTGTTCAAATGCAGAGAATAAGGGGAAAGTGTCAAAATCGGCCAAGAGTGTAGCACTCAATAATCGCTTTGCGAACCGTTGTTACCTCTTTGGCTGAATTGATTCAGTTTTATCCCACAAAATGATAACAAGAGGCTTACAAAGGCGCTTAAGACGCGCTTTCACCCTTTAATTGTCGGGGGTTTTCTGCCAGGGGAAATTAAACAAACTCCCCGCTATACTCAATCCATTACCCGATGAAAAGGATGCATTATGGTGTGGCAGGATAGGGCCATTTTTAACAGGACGGGATTCAGCCGCAGAGCAGTGCGAATTTCCGTCGCCGCTGCGTTAGTGTTGCTGACAGCCTGTTCAGGCGGTGAGCAGGGAATGATCTGTCAGGGCAACCTACAGACGCTGGATGGCCGCAACCTGGGCGATCTTGAAGGGAAAATTGTTGACCGTTTTACCTCTTTCAGCGTTACGCTGCCGGAAAAGGTAGTGGAAAGCGGCCCTTTGCACTCGGCCGACCGGCAGCAATATGTCCCTGCTGCGGTGACAAAAGAGGGCTGGCTGGCGATGCGCCTCTCCGATACCCGTTTTATGGTGGTAAATGCGCCGCAGGACAAAGTTTTTACCTTTAGCTGCCCTTCCCGCTCTATTTGATCTTTAGCCTGCTGGCAAGGTAGCCTGTCTGCTCTGTTTCTGACCCTACGGGAAAACCCATGAGCACCAGCCAGATGATAGCTAACCGTCATACCTTTTTTGGCCGCGGAAGCCTGCGTGAACTGCTGCCGTTGCTGCATAAAGAGGTTCAGCCTACCTTACTCTTTTGTGGTCGCTCCTTTCTGCAAAGCGCGAGCTGGGAGGCGCTGAAAGCCGATCTGGCGCCGCTGCTGCTGGGGCATGAGATTGTCAGCCACGAGGCTTCGCCTGCTGAGATCGATCAATGGGTTACACGCTGGCGTGGCAAGGCAGGACGGGTGGTCGCTATTGGCGGCGGCAGCGTGCTGGATGCAGCTAAAGCCTTTGCGGCGCTGAGCCAGCATCCGCTCAACACGCTGCGCTATCTGGAAAAAGTCGGCGACACGCCGCTGACTGGCGCAACGCTGCCGTTGATTGCTGTGCCTACCACTGCGGGCACCGGCAGCGAGGTGACGCAGAACGCCGTGGTTACAGACAAAGCAGAGATCAAAGTTAAAGCCTCGCTGCGCCATGCCAACTTCGTCCCTGATATTGCGATTCTGGACCCCGATCTGCTACAGGGCGCGCCCGATCATGTGCTGGCGTGCTGTGCGATTGACGCCTTCACCCATCTGTTTGAAGCGTACCTTTCCAGTAAAGGCAATTTCTTCAGCCGCCAGACAGCCCTGACGGGAATGCGTGCTTTTATCAGCGCCTGGCCGCATCTGAATCGCGATGATGAACAGGGTGACAGAGCACGCGAGCAGATGATGTTTGCTTCCTGGCAAGGAGGATTGTCGCTGAGCATGGCTGGTTTAGGGGTGATCCACGGCATTGCCGGAGAGCTGGGGGCGATAAAGGATTACCATCATGGTGAGGTGTGCGGACGGTTACTGCTGCCCTTCCTGACAATACTCAACAAGACGGAAGATGAACAGCAGCAGCTATTAATGGAGGATTTAGCCACGGCCCTCTTCCCAGGGTTTACCTTGCCGCCAGCCCGAATGTTGCAACACTGGATCAGGGACAACGCTATTACCCCCTTCTGGCACGATGCGCAGCCGCTTACGGCAGAGGAAGCAGACTGGATCCTCTCCCGCTCCAACAGCAAAAACTCGCTGGTCAGCTACAGCCAAGAGGAGCAGCGCTTTATGCTGGAGCAGGCTTATTTGATCGCTTAACAAGAACCGGCTTATTCCGTCGCCTGGCAAACTCTGGCTTAGCCCGGCAAAACGCCCGTTCTGTTACAGAGCGGGCTACGCAGTAATGCCCGCCCACTTCTGCTTCAACACTTAGCCAGACAGGGCGTCCGGGTTGCCTTCCGGACGTCATTTCTCACACCCAACTCTCAGCCCATTTCGTTTAATATTTCAAGTGCCTGAGCAGGTAAAGTCAGCTTCACCGCCGCCATATTTTCCTGCAAATGCGCTACCGAAGAGGTTCCGGGGATCAACATAATATTTGGCGAACGCTGCAACAGCCAGGCCAGCGCTACCTGCATTGGCGTCGCCTTTAGCGCCTGAGCGACTTCAGACAACCCGGCAGACTGCAACGGAGTAAATCCCCCCAGCGGGAAAAACGGCACATAAGCGATACCCTGTTTCGCCAGCGTCTCCACCAGCTCATCATCCTGCCGGTTCGCCAGGTTATAGAGATTCTGCACGCAGGCTATTGGCGTCATCTGCTGAGCATCTTCAACCTGTTTTGGCGTAACGTTGCTTAACCCAATGTGGCGGATCAGGCCACGCTCTTTCAGTTCCAGTAACGCCGCCAGCGGTGCCTCAAGGGAGCCTTCCTGCGGTTTATGCACATTTAACATACTGCGCAGGTTAACCACCTCCAGCCTCTCCAGCCCCAGGTTTTGCAGATTCTCCTCCACCGCACGGGTCAGCTCTTGCGCACTGAAAGCGGGATGCCAGCCCCCTTTTTCATCCCGACGGCAGCCCACCTTGGTGACCAGAGTGAGTGAACTGGCATAAGGGTGCAGCGCTTTTTTAATCAGCTGGTTAGTAATATGCGGGCCGTAAAAGTCGGAGGTATCGATCATTTCAACGCCGGAAGCTACGGCGGCACGCAGGACCTCCAGGGCAGCCGCTTCGTCTGAAGGAGGGCCAAAAACGCCAGGACCGGCGAGCTGCATAGCGCCATAGCCCATCCGGTTAAGCTGGCGATCGCCGAGCGTATAAGTAAGTGAAGCAGTCATAGCAGATCTCCTGAGTAAGTGACCCCTTGATTGTAGCGACCCCGTAACTGTGCAACTATCCGGTAAAATAACGACACACTGTACGGAGAGGCGGACAATGAAGCTGGATATCACGCTGTTGCATGCGGTGGTGGCGGTGGCCAAAGCGGGGGGCTTCCGTGAGGCCGCACGCGTTACCGGCAGTAACCCCTCCCGTCTGAGCGATGCGGTACGGCGCGCGGAACAGCAGCTTGGCGTCAGGCTGTTTCATCGCACTACCCGAACCGTGGCGCTGACTGAGGTTGGCAGGTCGCTGATGGAACGGCTGCTGCCCGCCATGAACGAGGTGGAATCTGCGCTGGATGATATTAATCGTTTCCGTGAAACGCCCGCAGGCACCTTAAGGCTCAACGTGCCGGTCAGCGCATCCCGGCTGATCCTGCCCACTCTGGTACCCGCCTTCCTGGGCCGCTATCCGGACATTCAGCTGGAAGTGGTAGCGGAGAGCAACGTTCAGGATGTCTTCCGCGACGGATGTGACGCGGGGATCCGCTATGACGAAACGCTGGAGCAGGATGTGATAGCGCTGCCCATCGGCCCGCGCCAGCAGCGTTTCGCCCTGGCTGCCTCTCCGGCCTATCTCGACCAGGCTGGACGCCCCACCCACCCGCACGAGCTGATAAAGCACCGCTGCATTCGGGGTCGTTTTGCCAGCGGCGTGGTGCCGGAATGGGAGTTTGAAAAAGAGGGCGAACGGTTAAAGGTCAAACCTGCGGGCCAGCTGCTGGTGAGCATCGGCAGCGGCATGGATTTGGCCGTGGATACCGCCGTTGCGGGCGGAGGCATAATCTACCTGTTTGAAGAGTGGCTGAAGCCTTTGCTTGAGAGCGGTAAGCTTGAACCCGTTATGCAGCCCTGGTGGCTCACCTTTCCCGGCCCCTGGCTCTACTATCCTGACCGCCGTCTGATCCCCGCCCCTCTGCGTGCCTTTATCGATTTTGTGCGTGAAAATGGCAGCTAGCGCCCGCCCTTAGTCAGCTTTTTGCAAGCTAAGCGTAAATTTAGCGTTAAGCGCGCCGTTCTTAAGACTATTCATCTTGTTCTTTGGTGGCTCAGCCGCCAAATTGGCTTTATCAACAACAAGTTGGGCGATACCAACAGGGGAAAAAGATGAAAAAATCAGCTATGGCGATCCTTTCTGCGCTGCTGTTTACCACCAGCCTGGGCGCATTTGCGCAGGGGCCGCAGCAGGCTCATGGCGAGCAACCGGTAAAACGCCCACCACAGGGCGGCCAGCAGCCTGGCCAGCCCCAGGAGCATCACGCACAGTCCCGCCAGGCTGAGCATCGCGAACCGCAGCGCCAGCACTCAAACCCTCAGCAGCCGCACCATGCAGATTTCCACCGTGGCCGCCCGCTGCCGGAGAAGTATCGTGGTGAAGGTTATCAGGTTACCGACTGGCATAAACGTGGACTGAAAGCACCACCGGCTGGTCATCGCTGGCAGAACGTCAACGGCAACTACGTGCTGATTGCGGTTGCTACTGGCGTGATCACCTCCATCATCACGCAGCAGTAACCACTTTTCTCTGTTAAGGGAAGGTGAAAAGGCCCCGCCAGAAACTGGCGGGGCCTTTTTGTTACTGCCGGAACAGCGTTGCGCCGTGGGGGATATACCGCGCACGGCTGACAGCGCCTTCTCTTCAGTGCGGACGCAAATCCTCCACGTTGCTGAGGATCAGAACGAGCTCCAGTTATCCGTTGCCAGTTCAGCTTTAAGCGTTGCCGGTTTAGGCTGCGGTTTCGCCAGTGCAGGCTGTTTTACCGCTGACATCTTGCTGCCGCTCTGGACTTTAAATGCGCCGACCAGATTGCTTAGCGTAATTGCCTGCTCCTGCAACGATTGTGATGCGGCAGAAGCCTGCTCCACCAGCGCGGCGTTTTGCTGGGTGACGCTATCCATCTGGCCTACGGCAAGGTGCACCTGTTCAATACCCTGGCTCTGTTCCGAGGTGGCGGCGGCCATCTCCCCAACAATGTCAGCAACCTGGCGGATAGATCCCTGCACTTTGGCCATATTATCCCCAACGTTCGCCACCTGAACGGCACCGCTCTGCACCAGCTGCGCAGAGGTGACAATCAGATCCTTGATCTCTTTCGCTGCGGTTGAAGAGCGCTGAGCAAGGTTTCTGACCTCGCTGGCTACCACGGCGAATCCACGCCCCTGTTCACCGGCACGGGCCGCTTCTACCGCTGCGTTCAGTGCCAGAATATTGGTCTGGAAAGCGATCCCTTCAATCAGGCCGGTAATATCGGAAATCTTGCTGGAGCTGGCTTTGATGTTCTCCATGGTGTTGACCATTGCCGATACCGCATTACCGCTCTGTTCCGCCATCTCGTTGGCACTGCTCGCCAACAGGCTGGCCTGTTTGGCATTTTCGGCGCTCTGCTTCACCGTATCATTGAGCGCGCTCATGCTGGCGGAAGTTTGCTCAAGGGAAGCAGCCTGCTCTTCTGTCCGCGCAGAGAGATCTTCGTTACCGGCAGCAATCTGCGAGGAAGCTGAACTCACCGACTGGGCAGACGCGGTTACCGCTGTCATCGCTGCGGCAACACGCTCCATCAGGGCGTTAAAAGCAAAGGCGGTTTTACCAATTTCATCACTACGGTGGTCGTCAGCCTTGCGGGTCAGATCCAGCGACTCACTGGTTTCCACCATCACCTGCTGAATATTATTCAGGCTGCGGCGAACGCCAAAAATCGTTTTGCAGGCCAGCGCGCCCATCAGCAGGATCACTACCGCAGAAAAGCTCATCAGCCCCCAGAACACGCGAGAGTAGAGAGCGTTATTTACTTCACGCAGCTCATCCCCCAGTTGAATATTGAACTCAATCTGCGCCTTCAGATCCTGCGTTAATTTACGCACCGCAGCGCCAATGCCCGTTTCCCCCTGCAACATCGGCAGCGTGACGGCATCATTGTGCGCCAGGGATGCGGTGATGTAACCTGGCAGTACGCTCTGAATAGCCACGATATCGGCCAGCGCACCTTCGCTCATCGCTTTATCCCGCTCGTTAGAAACGTCGTTTTCAATATAATAATTCACCTGCGTTTTGAGATCGTCGAGCAGAACCTCGACCTTTTTCTCCGCCAGATCCTGTTTCCCGCTCTCCATTTCGCTCTGATGTTCATAGAGCGCCACATTAAGCTTGCTGGCAGTACTGATGGTCTTATCCAAATCTTTGATACTTGGAATAGCATTCAGCTGGACATATTCAAATCTGCTCTGGAAGCCATTGATGGCATACAGAGAAAAACCGGCCAGCAAACACATCGCCAGCGCGAGCAGGGAAAAAATAGAGAACAATCTTTTGGTAATAGTCATGCGGAAACCTCAACATCAATGACTGGCTTGCTTTAAATAGCTGACGGACAGCGCCCCCCATCCAATGAATGAAAGCCGGGTCGAATCGAAGCTGGAATCAAGGCCAGAGAACGGCCTTAGTTGAGGTTATCGGTAGTGATGAGGATAAACTTTACCCCGCTTAAGTTATATTCATTAGCGCGGCGAGAGAGGCGGAGGAAGAAAGGAGTGAAGGATCAAAAACGGCTGGCACATACTGTACCAGCCGTCCGGGAAACTTAGTTAAAGGCGTTATTCAGCAGGATAGAGGTGATGATGCCGGTTGCTGCGGCAATCAGTACATAGTTGCCATCAATGTAAGCCCAGTGTTCGCCACGAGGCGGCTCACGCAGGCCACGCTCGTGCCAGTTACTGACGCGATAATCGTCACCGCGGAAGCGTGGTGGCATGCGTTCACCACGACGGAAGTCATGGCCCTGCCAGGCAAAGCGGTCGCGCGATTGATAATGATGATCGGGACCCCGTCCACGATCGCCATGACCATGATAGTCGCCACGGCCATCGTGCCCATGTTCCGGGCCACGCCCTGGAGCACCGTGCCCATCATGGCCGCCGTGTCCGTCATGACCACCCTGCTGATGCCACTGCTGTCCCGGAGGCCCTTCAGCCTGGCTCAGGGGAGAGAACAGGGTGCTCGCTGTAAGGACGGTCATTAAAAGTGCCAGAGTCGTTTTTTTCATGGGTCTTACCTCATTTTGCTCACGGCTTCTGTTGCGCCGCTGAAGAAGACTATCGACTACTCTGGCCCGGAAAAATAGCGCCAAATATCTTAAAACCCAGAGACTTACGCTCTTTTACTCCTTCTTATCACTTCCTTAACACTATGAACGAATTAAGGAGCTGGCTGACGGCAATGATTTGTGTTAGGGCGGCTTACGCTGCCTGGACAACCTCATTGATGAACTCCCTGACCTGCTGCGCCTGCAAAATAAATCCCTCCAGGCTTTGCGTAAACAGCCTCTCATCCAGGGTCGCTACGGCAAGCTGACTGCACAGTCTCAGGCTCTCTTCAGCGTCCAGCGCCAGCCAGCATCCCCGCATGGCATTCATCTCGAAGTTCAGCGCAAGCAGGGTTTTCAGCATCTGCGGAGCAGCATCGCCTTGTAACGTCTCAATCCTGCAATGAAAGAGCACGCTGTCGCTTCCCTGCGGCAGCTCTACAATTGCCACCTCCTGATGATGGTTATCAAACAGGGCGCACACCCCCTGCTTTAAACTCAACTGCGCCCCTATCTTGCGGCCATAAAAATGCAGAAAATGGTTAAGTTGTTCAGCTGCTGACATGATTATCCCTTGAGTACAAAATCGTTTTCCTGCCCTTGCTGCAAGGCGGCGGCAAGTTCTGAGGTGGCTTTGGCAATGCGCCCATCCAGCGCGTACTGGGTTGGCGTGTTCTGGTTCTCTCCGTAGCTGAAAGTGATTTTGCCCAGGTTACGTTTCATAGAAACCGAGGCGTTATTGGAGCCGCCCAGCAGAAAAGCGGGAGTGGCGAAACCATCCGTTTTGATCTGTGATTTGGTAAAAGCGATCGATTTCAGCCGCAGATTATCCCGGTTGATCAGCTCTGCCATCATCTCCTCCGGGCTGTTGCCCTGCTCCAGCCAGCGCTCCTCAAGCTGCTCCCTGACCTCATCTTTCAGCTCCAGCGTGACGGTAGCGTCGGTGCTGACGTTATCCTGCAAGGTGGCAATCAGCGACTGAAGCTGATGGTCGCTGCTCATCAACTCACGGATTTTGGTGGCGTTGCTGGCATTCAGCTGACCATCAAGCAGGTGAGAAAGCTGGTGCCACAGGCCGTTGCTGTTGACCTTGCTGAGATTGGCATAGGTGGTCTGGTACTCGCCGTTTTGCAGCAGTCTCTTGCCCTGTTCCGCCGCTTTTTGCTGCCGGAGATGCTTATCAAGATCCCGTAGCACCGCCTGCTGCCCATTATTGAGCGTGGTCCGGTCGCGTGGAGCAAAATGCGCTACCAGCCTGTCGAGCTTTTGCCGGGGCGTCAGGGGAATGGCCTGTTCGTCATCGCTTTTGTCCTTGAGTTTTTCCAGCAGCCCGGCGCTGGCAGGATCGCTGAAGCTTTTTCCCAATGTCTCCATCAGCTTGTCGATATGCACCGGCTCAAGCGGACGGGCATTTTTCGTCTCCAGCGACAGGCTCTGTTTGGTGCGGTTATCGATAGAGAGTTGAACGCTGGCGGCAGGGCCGGCGAAGAGCGGCAGGCGCCCGTCGTCGCCTCTTACCAGCACCCCTAAGGGCAGCGCAAAGTTAGCCCCGACAGAGGCTTTATTTAAGCCGCGCGGGCGATTGTTGCTGCGGCTGAAGGTGCTGCTCTCCTCTTTGCTGGTAGTCCCGCGCTCGCGGGTTCCTGAAAGGACATTTACCCCGGCATAAGCGCCGCCACCCACCCGGAAGCTGGCGGGCGTCTCCTTCTCATGCTTGCTGGTCAGCGGAATACCGGCAGAGGCCAGGGCCGCCGCATTGGCATCCAGGCTGACGTTCATTACATCGCCATGCTTAACGCTGTGGTTGATGCCACGATTCATCAGCGTCAGCGGATCCAGCGTTCCTTCGGTCAGCCCCTGAATAAAAGCAGGAAGCTCCGCTTCGGTGATGTCGAAGCTGATACTGTTCTGCTTTTTCACATCAAGCGGCGTTGCCGAGATCACGCCGCCCAGACGCACTGCCGGAGCCAGATTGCGCTCATGATCGATCGGCACGGTGTGCGCAGAGTCTTTCATAAAATCGGTGAGCAGGTTATAGCCAAACCCGCTGAAGGCTGTCACGCCGCCACCGCCATCACGACCAAAGCTGACCGTGACGCCGCCTTCGCCGCGCGTCAGGCTCATGTTGTAGCCGCGATCGATATTGCCCCTGCCGCCCACGCCAGCTATTACCTGAGTACCTGGCACCCCGGTGATGGTGGTGGCCGCACCATAAGCCCGGCTGAAGGAGATGCTCTCCCCCTTCTCCATCGACAGCACAGTCCCCTCCATACGGCGAGCCAGCGTCTGCTGATCTTCAGCCTGCATCACCGTGCGGGTGGTGACATTCATGGCATGATTCTCTTTGGTAAAGGCTTTGGTCATGGACTTGATAGCGTCGTAATTGGACTCCAGCTTGTCGTTACCGGTAAACCCCTGGCTGGTAACCTGCTTAAGTGGATTGCCTTCCCATTCACTCTCCCGCAGCTCGCGAAACTCCCTGCCCAGGGCATTTAACGCTTTTTCACGAGTCTCGCCCTGAAGCGCCATTGCTGTGGCAAGCCGTCCGGTGAGATCGTGCAATTTGGCGTTAGTCAGACCATCAAGGATCAGACGTGATTTGATCAGTCCCATGGTGTCATGTTTATCACGATGCAGGCCGAGGGGGATCTCATCCGTGGGTTTCTGGTGCGAAAGCTGGACGCCTTCACTCTGTAGCGAGGAGAGCGCCAGCTGCGCCAGATTCCCTTTGCCGCTGGGCTGTAATGAAAACAGCTGGGTCAGTTTTGTGGTTAAATCTTCACGCTGGGTGCTGGCCGGATTCATGCGGCCAGTTACTGAAGCAAGCTGCTCCTTCACCCCGCCCGACGGCTTACCATAATGCTGCTGTAACAGGCGAGCCTGATGGGCTGCGCTGTCGGCCAGCGTGGCGTTAAATTTCTGCATTTCGCCGAACCAGTCGGGCAGGTCAGGTTTGGCGGCAAGGGTTTTAAGCTTCAGGCTCAACGGCTCTTCCGGCCTGAGCGCGCCCGGCGCCTTAAGACGCTGTAGCTGCTGTAAGTGCTGGTTAAGATCCCGCATCTGCTGCTGTTGCTGTTGATAAATCACTGAGAGGCCCTGCCTGCCGCCGTGGGCATGCTGGATAAGATGCCCCATATTCTTTAGCGGACGGGGTGTCGCCATGGTGGGGCGAAAAACAAAGGTGCTGAGGCGCGTCCGGAAAGGCGTATGAACTTTATGACCATCATGGCCGGACTGTCCAAAGGTGTTAACTTCACGTTTGAAGGTCAGCCCGGTTTTCCCTAATTTTGCGTCACGGGTGGCCGCGCTCAGCCGATCGTAATGTTGGTCGGCCAGACTTTCTGCCTCACTAACGCCCGGCGACGGGTCGCCACTCAGGCGTTCCCAGCTATCTCTGTTCAGCCTCAGCATCTTGCCGTTATCCATTTCCAGCAGCAGAGAGCCTTTCTGATTGCCATGAAGCTTCTTTGGCTTCGCCGCTTCGCCAGGTTCGTCGAAAGCGGCCTCATCACCGACTGGCAGCGCGGGCATCCGCTCTTCACGCATCGACGAAACCTGCCCCTTTTCCCACGCCTGCTGCGGCAGGCTGAAAAGCTTGCCCTGGTCGCTCAGCAGAAACAGCTGATTGTCCGGCCCCAGGGCGATATCAGCCAGTTTGTGTTCCAGGAGAGGCTGACGCGAGTCGATAAGGTTCACTGGCCGGTTCATCGCCTGGCTCAGCGCCTGATGGCTCAGCGTATGCCTCATTTTTTTATCGCGGCGGCTTTCGCTGTCTACCTGATGGAAATGCACCTCGCCGCTATCCTGTAGTGTCAGGTATCGCCCGCTGTCCAGCACCGCAGCGGCCAGCGTTTTCTGATTTTTATCCAGACCGGGCAGCGCCAGCTCGTCGCTGACGTTTTTCTTAACCTGATGAAGAGCAAAAACATTTTGGTTAAAGTTGAGTTTGTTACTGGAGAGATTCACCTTAAGGCGCTTGATCTGATTATCGTTCAGCACCCAGGCCTGTCCATCCTGCCCGGCGATAAGACGCTCCGCCTTCACTTCTGAAGCTTCCCACCGGAGAGTGGTTTCATTAAAGAAATGGACTTTGCCCTCCTGTAGGGCCAGTTTGCCCGCCATGCCGATATTCACCCTATCCATCCGACCGGGCGAAACCGACGGCAGCCCTTTCTGGAAGTCCATCACCAGGCTGTCGCTGAGATTCCAGCCCGATGCAGCCTCTGGCTGACCCGGCGTGAGGTTCAGCGCTACGGCATGCTGCCGATCCATGCCATCTTTCACCAGCGCATGCAGGCGCCCGCCTTCTCCCTGAATAAAGTCGGTGACGTGAAAACGATCGCCCGTCACCGCCGCAATTTGCTGGTGCAGCTGATTACGCAATTCCTGGTTCTCTTCTCTGCCGAAATCCAGCGCCGTCCCCTGTGTGCCGGGGCGGCTGGCAACCAACAGACGACCGTTATGATCGGCAGCAATCACCTGGCGGGGAGTTTGGGTCAGGCTTGCCAGCGTGGTGCCGGATGGGAAGAGGTTGAGCGTACGATGCGTCTCTGCTGGGCTATCTGTCTGGGCCAGCCATTTCACGCTTTGCTCTTTGCTCTCCTCCCCGGTCAGCAGCAGCAGCGCCTGGCCATCCTGCGCAACGGAAAAGTGGCTGATTTTCTCTTCGAAACGAGCGCTTTGCGTCTGGGTTTGCAGATTGTGCAGATGGTGGCTGTCATGGACCAGGTAAAGAGCATTATCAGCCTGACGGGTGAGTTTTGACTGATCCTTCTCTTTATCCAGCAGTGGAAACTCTGCCTGCTTCCACCCCTCTTCCTGTGATGTCATCTGCCAGAGCTTATCTTTATGCAGGCGAAACTCCGCCGTACCGCTGGCTGTTGTCTGCTGATAAACGCCAGAAAGCTGGCTGAGTATCCCCTTATCGGGCAGCGGGATCTCAGTGGCAGGACGCCCTGAAGACGCGCCGTTACGCTGGATTTGCACCTTCTGTTGATGCTCGCTCAGGGTCAGCGCATGGTCAGTCACTACCGCGGGACGTCTTGCTGGGAAGGTGGTTCCCGGCGTCTCTTCCCGCTGCCACCCTGGTTCCGCTTTACTGTGCGATAACCCGATGAGACTGCCGGGGGAGGAGTGCAGCGAAAGAAGCCGACCGCTGTCATCCAGCAGGGTGTGCTGCTGACTGTCGGCACTGGCGACCACGCTTTGATAGTGCATTTTGGCGTGGCCCAGCGTTTGCCTGATTAAAGCACTCTGAGGGTTGCGCGTTGCCGGAGCCGCAACCAGAAGCTGGCGTTTGCTGTCCAGACGAAGAGTGACGGGCGAGGTCGCCACGCCAGACGCCGGAGCAGTATGCTGATTGCCGGGCTGCGCGGGCGGGAGTGAAGGTTGAGCAGGCGCTGTCACCTCCTGCGCAGAGGGCTGAGCACTTACGTTCGGTGCGTTGTTTTGCGCGGAGGGCTGTGCACTTACGCTCGGCGCGTTGTTTTGCGCGGAGGGCTGCGAATTAAGGGAGTCCAGTCCCGCCTGCAATTCCCTGTCCAGCCAGCCCGCCTGCGAGACGGGAAGGGAAACATTCAGTCGAGCAACGGGCTGCATTCCGATAGCTGCTGCGCCATTTTGTCCCTCCGCTCCGGCTATAGCTGCCGGAACCGCACTCCCTGCACTGTTACCCGGCGGGCTGCGGCGGAAAAACCGATGTTGCGTAAAAGCTTTGAAACGTCCCCCTCCCGTGGCACGCTCTCTGCTGCCCTGATGAACCTCCTCTTCTGCTGGTGCGCCCTGTTCACGGGCCTGGCCCGCGAGCGAGCCACCGCCTGTCTGCCTGGCCCGCACATCCTGCTGCGCCACGGCTCCCTGCCGCTGCTGAACCCTGCCCGTTCGCTGCACGTTTTGCATGCCTGCTGCGTTCAATGCTGTTCTGATCCCCGATACCACGATGTTCTCCCCGGCGAATGAAAGCGTTTTTAGCTGGTTTTAGGTGGGCAGAAAACCGGGTCGGTTCCGTGAAATATTAATGACAATTACAGATAAGAGTGGCGCTGTCGCGACGAGATCCTGGCCACAAATTGAGGAAAGAAGGGGAACAGAGCAAAGAAGAGAAAAAAAAGAGAGGCTTTAAGCCCCTCTGTACAGGATGACGAAATATCAGCCGTGCTTAAAATTTGTCCTTAAGAGAGGTATTGCACCTCTCTCTGAACATGCCCCAAACAAGGCAGGCCTATTTTTTCAGCGTTTTTCTGACTTTCGCCACTTCATCTGCGGTAACGGCAGAGGCTTTGTTGCTCCAGCCCTGGCGAATAAAGGTAGCCAGCTTCGCCACTTCATCATCGCTCAGACGTTTAGCAAACCCTGGCATCGCCAGCGTCGAAGGTGCTTTCGCTGTGGAAGGCTGCTGCGCACCGGCGAGAATGGTATGGATCAACCCACCCGGATCGCTCGCGTTGACAATCGTCGCCTGGTCCAGCTCAGGGAACACGCCTGGCGCTCCTTTACCGGTCACGAAGTGACAGGCACCACAGTTATCCAGATAGAGACGCTCGCCAGCAGAGAGATTTTTGGCTGCCGTCAGCTTCGCTTCCGTTGGGCTGACTGCCGTTTCCTGCGCAGCCGGAGCCGCAGGATTGCCGCCCAGGAACTTCACGTAGGCCGCAATAGCTTTCAGATCCGCATCACTCATATGCGAAGTGCTGTGCTCAACGACGGAAGTCATCTCGCCACCTACAGCGGCTTTATCATTGCGTCCGGTAGCCAGATAATCCACCGTCTCCTGCTCGGTCCAGCGCGGCAGACCGCGCAGAGAAGGCACTTCCCAACCGTTCAGATTACCGCCCGCCAGGAAACTGCTGTCGCTGCTGTCGAGCGCTTTCTCATTCATGCCGAAACCACGAGGCGTATGGCAACTGCCGCAGTGCCCCAGGCTTTCAACCAGATAAGCGCCACGGTTAACCTCAGCAGAGGCGCCGCCTATAGGCTGGAACGGCTTATCCGTAGCAAAGGCCCAGTTCCAGAAGCGCATCCCCCAACGCTGACTGAACGGGAAGCTCAGATCGGTTTCAGGCGCTGCTTCTGCAACAGGCTTTACACCCTGCATAAAATAGGTGTAGAGCGCATGCATATCCTGATCGTTGATTTTGGCGTAATCAGGATAAGGCATTGCCGGATAAAGGCGCGTGCCATCAGGCAGCACGCCTTTACGGACCGCATCATTAAACTGCTGCTCGGTATAGTTGCCGATGCCGTGCTCTTTGTCCGGCGTGATGTTGGTTGAATAGATAGTGCCCAGATTTGACTCTATCGCCAGCCCGCCGGAGAAAGCCGGTTTACCGGGGAGAGAGTGACAGGCGCTACAGTCACCCAGCCGGGAAATGTACTCGCCCTGCTTTACCAGCGCTGCATCTTCTGCCTGTGCCATCTGCATAAAACCGGCACCCAACAGCACCGCATTGGCGATTAAAAAACGCTTTAATTTCATCTTCATATCGCTTATGCCTGTACCAGTGGACCGGGATTTTTCAGATAGTGATCTTTGATAGCCTGCGCTGCCATCAGCGTGATTGCGCCAATGGTGTCGGTCGGGTTCGCCTGGAAGTTCTGCGGGAACGCATTACCGCCCGGCACAAAGACGTTATGCACGTCCCAGCTTTGCAGGTATTTGTTCAGCGCGGAAGTCTTCGGATTGTCACCCATTACCGCGCCACCCACGTTGTGGGTAGAGACATATTTGGTGAGGTCAAAGTGCGCATCCATCGGCAGGAAGCTTTCGCTGTAGCTGTCCGGGTTCAGCTCTTTGGTGATATTCCCCACGATCCCTTTCAGATACTGCTGTAGCTTAAGTTCATTCTCTTTCCAGTCGAAGGTCATGCGCAGCAGCGGGTAGCCATGCTCATCTTTGTAGTTCGGATCCAGGTCGAGATAGATATCGCGATAGGACTGGCAAGTAGTGGTGATGCTGATCTTCATGGAATGGCCATACCACTCCTCCATCCCCTCTTTCCAGCCCGTGCCCCAGGTAGGCGTGCCTTTAGGCAATGAGGTGCTGATAGGCGTACCGGTTGCCTGAGAACTGTGGATTTTTGCTCCGCCGATAAAGCCCAGCGATGGACCATCAAAGTTGCCTGGCGAGATATCGTTAAACATCTGTCCGGTAGCGCCAGCGGTGGCAAACGGGTTGAAGTTCTTATCTTTAAAGAACAGCGTGGAGCCGCCGTTGCTCAGGAAGGCGTAGTTACGACCCACCACACCCTCTTCGGTGATCGGGTTGTAAGGTTTGCCGATGCCGGAGAGCAGCATCAGACGCACGTTACAGAACTGGAAGCTGCTCAGCACCACAATTTTCGCCGGCTGGAAGCACTCGTTGCCCTGCTCGTCGATATAGATCACCCCTTTCGCGGTTTTCTTATCGTCATGCAGCACCACTTTCATTACGTTGGCGTGAACTTCATAAGAGAAGTTATCCATACGCTTTAACGCATCCATTACCGCAGTCTGCGGCGAGGCTTTGGAGTAGTTCAGGCAAGGATATTTACTGCAATAGCCGCAGTAGTTACACGGCGCAATCTGGTTGCCGTAAGGGTTAGTCCAGGCACGGGAAACGCAGGCAGAAGGGTTAGGGAACGGGTGATAGCCCATTTTCTTTGCCACTTCGGCGAACATTTTGGTGTTCAGCGTATCTTCCAGCGCAGGCAGTGGGTATGGCTCAGAGCGAGGCCCCTCAAACGGGTCGCCCCCTTCCAGGATTTTGCCGCGCAGGTTGCCTGTATTACCAGACTGACCGCAGATACGCTCAAACTTGGTGTAATGAGGCTCAATTTCATCCCAGGTGAAGGGGAAGTCCATGATGCGCATATCTTCCTGCAGAATACCTGGCTTGTAGGCTTCGTCTGCATAGGTTTTCAGTTTGAGATCGATGGGGGTTGGGCGAAGTAAAACGCCAGTCCAGTGCAGGCCCGATCCGCCTACGCCGGTGCCTGGTGCAAAAGCCCCCCACTTACGGGTTGGCAGTGCGGTTTCGCTCATGTTGTAGCGAACGGTAACAGCGGCTTCAGCCGGGGTTGCCATCACTTTGTTACGCACGCCGTAGGCGTATTCATCCGCCGGTTTCGGGTAGGCGAAATCTTCGTAAGTCCTGTCACCGCCGCGCTCAAGCGCACGGACTGTCAGACCGGCCATCGCCAGTTCAATGCTCATCAGCGAGCCAGCCCAGCCCAGGCCGACGACTACAACGTCGACTTCTTCTTTATTTACAGTTGCCATCTTAAATTAATCACTCTCAAAAAAAACGGAAATCGCTTACTCAGGCTTGCAGGCCCAACAGGCTGACCGGGCCAAGCGGATAAGGCACGTTGTGCTGCTTTACCCACTCGGTAAAGCTGGCCCGTGCGCCAGGGAAGCCGATGGCGATCCACGCCTTCATGCCTTTGTTTCCGCCATAAATAGGATCGGCGAGGTAACCATGCTTGGTATCGCTCAGCAGTCCACTAAAGAACTGCGATCCTTTCAGCGAGCTTTCGCCCAGCTCGGAGAAGCTAATCTTGTTCTTCTGAACCTGAGTCAGTACGGCGTCTTTGTCCGCATCAGAGAGTTCGTGGAAGGATTTTTGATGGTTCGTCTGGCACCAGCTCTCAACCAGTTTGATACCGGTTTTATAGATCTGCTGCGGACGGAACGGGATCTGATAACCCATAGTGGCGGGAGCGTTAGTATTAAACGGCCCCTGCATATAGATTTCTGTACCCATATCGGTTTGCATCTGCTGATCGATAAAGATCGGCACGTTGGTTTCCAGAGCGCCGGGCGCTTTGCCGTTACCGCCAGCGGGGATCAGACGATCGCAGGCGGCCATGATGAATTGCCACTCATCAGCGCTAAAGAAAACAGGTTTATAATCAACTAATTCAGGGGCGGCCATTTCCGCAGCCTGAGCTGCAGTTATTCCCTTAAGTACCATATCGCCCAGCGGTAAGGCTAAAAGCGATCCTATTAAAAACTTACGACGGGTAGTTTCTTTTTGAAGGAGCATAACACCACGATTCTCACATGCTAATAAAATGTAATTTGAGTTAATTAGTATCGTTATCGACGAATCTTCGCGTAATGTTATGGATACAAGAGTTACAAAATGTAAATTTTATATTCAGCATATATATAGTTAAGTTTTTATCACTCTGTTAAATTTTATATTACTAATGATAATGCCATGTTATGGTTAAAAAAACCGCTTATCCCTTATCTTTATGCTGATTAGAAGCTGAATTCCGCATAAATTGCCCGGTTATAATTTATAAGCGTGACAATGACCACCCTGAATAAATGGAAAAAACTCTTCTAAGAGTCATTATTAACCTTAACTTTGCACAAACACTTATTTAACAAATAAAAAACATTATTACGCTCTGATCCCCGGCCAGCGGGGAATCAGAAATAGCGTGGGGGATCAGGGGCGATTAAGGCGGGAATGGAGAGAGTAAACATTATTTTCAGGATCGCTCTCTTCAGGGGGAGCAAAACGGGCGTTATAACGCAGACGAAACGCCTGCATCTCCTGGGCATCCGGTTCCAGCTCACGCAGGAAAGTCATAGCAAGACGAACATGCTCATTGCTCAGCTCAAGAGGTAAATAAGCCTTGCGCAGCACCCCACGCCAGAACAGCAGGCTCTCTTCTGACTCATCCACAATAAACACCTGATAGATCAGCAGAACGCTGGCGCCATTCGCAATATGCGCTTCATTATCGCGGGCCAGATAGCGCACAAACTCCTCCCCTGCGGTTCGGCCCATGGCGCTGATAAGCGACTCCACGTGAACCGGCTCCAGGTTAAGCCGTTTTGTCAGCGCCTTTGTCGCGCGGCGTGTCTCTGAATTAAGCACGCGAAATCCAACGATAAAAACCACGACCAGGGTCGCAAGCATCAGCCAAATCATTCACTATCCTGTTTCAGGCGTGCGCCGCCTCGTTTCATCCGGGCTGCGCTGTCAGCGGGGCGTCAGAGTAACAGCACTCCATCGGGCCTGGCAACCATGAGAAAAGGCTGCCCTGAGGCAGCCCTGAGATCACTGTTTTTTCATGCAGCAGAGCGGACATAACCGGCTGCCGCCATACCGTTTGGTTGCTGTAAGGAGTGCATCTGCTGAAGTGTAAAACGTGCCTAAAAACTCTCTTTGTCTGTTCAGGATACTTAGCTTCAGGCATCCGGATCGGTGGACAACTTTGAGAGTATCCTGGCGCGGTTTCTGCTCCAGATAATAGTAATCGCCCATTGTTATCTCTTTGTCATAAAGGCCCGACAAAGGAACAGTACACCTGTGAAGAGGATAAAAATGCCTTTATGTTCAGCTTTTAGCCAGTTTCAGAACTATTACCAGGAAAAACTTCAGGTCAACGGCGCAGGGCGGAGGGGGCTTTTTCAGGCTTCGTCGTTGTGCAGCGGTGCCGAAGAGGTCGTGATGCGCCAGGCTTATGCTGCCGCAACGCCAGCAAATAAAAGCAGCCTGGCTCTTCTTACTGAAATAACAAAGGGGCGGTTTTTGCCCCATCCCCTTTGTTTGCAGCGGATCAGCGAGGTGCTTCTTCCAGTACTTTGTGGATCACTGCGGAGAGCTGATTGATCTCAAATTTCGCCACATAGCCGTTGGCCCCCACTTTGCGAACGTGATCTTCGTTAGCGCTGCCGGATAAAGAGGAGTGGATCACCACCGGGATTTCCCGCAGGGTAATGTCGGTTTTGATATTACGGGTGAGGGTAAAGCCATCCATCTCCGGCATTTCCAGGTCGGTCAGAACCATGGAAATTTTATCGCGGATAGGGACGCCCTCTTCTTTAGCCTGCTGCGCCATCACTTTAATCTGCTCCCAGGCCTCCAGACCGGTGTTGTGCATCTTCGCCGGGATGCCCATCGCTTTCAGCCCCTGCTCCAGCATCTGGCGAGCCACTTTTGAATCTTCCGCCACAATAGCCACCGAACCCGGTTTGATAGCGAACTCTTTCAGCTTGATATCGCCCTCTTTCACTTCGCGCACTGAAGGGATAACGTCATGCAGGATCTGCTCAACATCCAGTACTAACGCCATAGTGGTGTTTTGCTTGTCGCTGTTCAGACAGGCGATGCTGGTGATATTCCGGCTGCTTACGCCCGCTTCCGCAGCATGCACCTGGCTCCAGTCCAGACGCACGATATCTTCAACAGACTCCACGGCAAAGGCCTGGGTGCTGCGGGCATACTCGGTAACCAGGATCAGGTTCAGACCCGTTGTTGGCGTACAGCCCACCACCGCGGGAAGATCGATAACCGGGATAATCTGCCCACGAATATTGGCCATTCCCAACAGCGGCGACTTCATACCGGCCGCTTTGGTGATGGTGGTCATGGGAACAATTTCACGCAGCTTAAAGACGTTGATGCCGAATAACTCAGATTTTTCTTCGTTGAGATCGGAGCCTAAGCGAAACACCAGCAGTTCAAATTTATTCGATAAGGCCAGGTTAGCCCGCTCGTCGATCTCTTTCTGAAAGTTATCCATCGTTACCCTCTACGTTAACAGTGTACGCCGCGGTGTTATGCACTCACGCAGGTCAGGGATCGTACTCTTGCTTCCTGAACGCCGTTGCGCGCGTCAAATCATGCTTAATGCGTTATCGGCAGCGCACGAGAAAAGTACAGGGGAGCTTTCTCCCCTGTGAGAGAACCATGAACAACGTCACTCCTGAAGGTTTTTACTGTCTTGCCGCAGCCACCAGCGAATCGCGGGTTATTTCGGCAATACTGCTGGCACCGGTCAGCGTCATGGCAACGCGCATCTCTTTTTCGACCAGGTTAAGCAGATTGGTGACGCCCGCTTCCCCCGCTGTCGCCAGGGCGTAGATAAAAGCGCGTCCCAGCAGAGCCGTGTCTGCTCCCAGCGCAATCATGCGCAGTACGTCCAGCCCGCTGCGCACGCCGCCATCGGCCAGAATAGTGATATCCCCTTTTACCGCATCTGCAATGGCAGGCAGCGCGCGGGCAGTAGAGAGAACGCCATCAAGCTGACGGCCACCATGATTAGAGACCACAATGCCATCGGCCCCGAAACGCACCGCATCGCGGGCATCTTCAGGATCGAGAATACCTTTGATGATCATCGGCCCTTGCCAGAAATCGCGGATCCACTCCAGATCCTGCCATGAGATAGAGGGATCAAAGTTTGTCGCCAGCCAGCCAATATAATCCTGCAAATTTGTCGGTTCGCCGCGATAGGCAGAGATATTGCCCAGATCGTGCGGTCTGCCGTTCAGCCCCACATCCCAGGCCCACTGCGGGTGCGTTACCGACTGAAGATAGCGGCGCATGGCGGCTTTTGGCCCGCTCATCCCGGAATGGGCATCACGATAGCGTGCGCCAGGTACCGGCATATCGACGGTAAACACCAGCGTGGAGCAGCCTGCGGCCTGCGCCCTCTCCAGCGCGTTGCGCATAAACCCACGGTCGCGCAGCACGTAAAGCTGGAACCACATGGGCCGGTTCATCGCCGGTGCGACCTCTTCAATGGGGCAAACGGAAACGGTTGATAAGGTAAAAGGAATGCCTTTTTTATCCGCAGCACGCGCAGCCTGGACTTCACCACGCCGGGCATACATGCCGCATAATCCCACGGGAGCCAGCGCAACCGGCATCGACAGCGTTTCGTTAAAGAGCCGGGTCTCAAGACTCAGAGAAGACATATTGCGCAGAATACGCTGACGCAACGCAATATCAGCCAGATCCTCACAGTTGCGCTGTAGCGTCTGCTCGTCGTAGGCGCCTCCGTCGGCATAGTGAAAAAGAAACGGCGGGATCCTGCTTTTGGCCGCTGCGCGGTAATCTTTGGATGAGGAGATAATCACAGGTGTGCCTCACTTCATAGGGGGATGAGTGTCTGGGATACGCAGGCTGCGGGCATGGCGCGCTTCCTGCTCGGTCAGGCTATGCAGCGTCCTGGCGACAAATTCCAGATGAAGCAGCATTGCCTCGCGTGCCGCATCAGCCTCACCTGCGGCAATGGTCTGGTAGATAGTCAGGTGCTGGGCGGAAAGCTGCTCCAGGATATCTGGCTCGGCATACATTTTCTGACGGCTCTGCATCACTGAAGATTGCAGAAGATCAAACAGGCCGCGCATTGCCTGGAGCAGCACCAGATTGTGGGCAGCTTCAGCAATTGCCAGATGAAAACGCACGTCAGCATGCGCAGCAAGGTCAGGATCGTCACGGTCGGAGATAGTCTGCATCGCCTCGAAACAGAGCTTCAGCCGGGCTTTATCCTCTACGGTGGCCCGGCGGGCGGCGTGCCAGGCCGTACCCGGCTCAATCGTCATACGCGCCTCCAGCACGTCATAGCGATAACCGGGATCGTCAGCCAGCAGCGCGCTCAGGGGCGTAACCAGCCGCGCTTCGCTCCAGTCACCTTTCTCTCTCTGAAGCCAGGTGCCGCCACCGCGACGGCTGAACAGCATGCCCTGGCTTATCAGCTGCTGCATCGCCTCACGCAGCGAGGAGCGTGAGACGCCAAGCTGTTGCGCCAGCTGGCGTTCAGCCGGCAACCGTGCGCCAGGCTGAAGCTGATTGTCAGAAATCCAGGCCTGTAAGCGCTCAACAAGAAGCGGGTTGCTCATTGGAATTGGTCCTACCAAAAAGGGCATTTCCCGACGATTGTTTCTCTTTTACCGCGCAGGGATCAACAACTGCGTAACATTACAGGTTGAAAGCATTAGCAAAGTCACAAAGAAGCGCAATTGGTAGGACCAAAAATGGCATTGTGGGCGAAACAGAATGGCAGAAATAAGGGGGAGTTTGAAAGTGAGTAAAGCGATGCCGGGAGAGCAGGCCTCCCGGCAGGGAGAGATCTTATTTCAGTTCGCTGATCATGCAGACAGCGCGGGCAGCTTCAGCACCCTTTTTGATGAAATGCTCACTGTAGAAACCGGTGAACTCATCGGCAGGCTGGAAGTTATGCGGCGTCAGAGAAACAGAGAAGACCGGCACATCCGTGGCGAGCTGAACATCCATCAAACCGGTTACCACAGCCTGAGCCACGAAGTCGTGACGATAAATTCCACCATCCACCACCAGCGCGGCGCAGACAATCGCATCCACATCACCCCGTTTTGCCAGGCGCTGTGCCAGCAAAGGCATTTCAAAAGCCCCCGGCACATCAAGCACGGTGATCTGACAGTCTACGTCTCGTGCTGCCATCTCATTTTTAAAGCCGGTCAGTGCCTGATTAACGATATCGGCATGCCAGTTAGCTTTGATAAAAGCCACTTTCAGCGAGGAAACCATTCATTACTCCTGTCAAACGGGCGACGATGACCACCCTGAAGCGGGCTAGTTTAAGCCTCGTCGCCGCAATCGGAAAGCCTGTTTCTAAAACATTTCATAATTGTTGGTGGCTAAGCTACTTATCCTGGAAGGGATCGTGCTTGTCATCGTCACTGTCGTCGCGGGTGCGGGGGATTTCACCATGCTGGTCTGGCGCATCTTTTGCCGGATGATCCTGTTCTGTAGGCTGGGGCTTTTTCTCTTCATTACTCATGGCATTCTCCTTTAACGTTTTGTTATCTAAGCGTAGTCGAAAGCACCGCCTTGCAACGGTCTCTTTGCCTTTCTTTAAGGGTGAAAACGCCACAAATGACCCATTTGTTTACACTTTTATGGCGCTTAAAGCCTCTGCCATAACAACAGGTTATGAAAAACCTTTCTTTACCGCCTTGCACTCCTGATGCGGCATGCCACAGTTAACACGATGTTTTTTAATAGGATTAAAGCCTGAAAGGAGGACAATATGAAACGTTTTCAGCAAAAAGTAGTGGTGGTCACAGGAGCTGGTTCAGGAATTGGTGCCGCTGCGGCTAAGCGATTCGCCAGCGAAGGTGCCTCTGTGGTGCTGGTTGGTCGCACCCGTGAAAAACTCGAAAAGACGTTGGCTACTCTTGCTCAGGGAGAACACCTGGTTGCTCCCTGCGATGTTGCCGAAGCTGACCAGGTCAAAGCGTTATCAGAAACCGTATTGAAGCAATTTGGCAAAGTTGATGTGCTGGTCAACAACGCCGGTGTGGTGGTGCAGGGCCGCATTCATGAAATTGCTCTGGATGATTGGAAAAAATTAATGAGCGTGGATTTAGATGGCGTATTCCACTGCGTGCACTATTTTATGCCAGCGCTGCTGAAGAGCCGGGGCAACGTAGTGAATATCTCCTCCGTTTCCGGCCTGGGCGGGGACTGGGGCATGAGCGTTTATAACGCAGCCAAGGGCGCGGTGACCAATTTCACGCGTTCCCTGGCAATGGATTACGGCTCTGAAGGCGTGCGGGTTAACGCCATCTGTCCCGGCTTCACGCTGACCGATCTCACCGAAGATATGAAGGATAACCAGCCGTTGCTGGAGAAATTCTACGAGCGTATTCCGCTGGAGAGAGCGGGTCAGCCGGAGGATATTGCCAGCGCCATCGCCTTTATCGCCAGCGAAGATGCCAGCTATATTACCGGCGTGAATCTGCCGGTAGACGGCGGGATTATGGCTTCAAATGGCCAGCCTAAGCAGGCCTGATAACCTTTTCTGAAGGTTTATCCCGCTACTCTGTTCCCCTGTCTCCTTGTTTACCGGTAAAGCGGGTGCCGGTTCAGGGACAAAAAAAGACCCGGCTCTCAGGCCGGGTCTTTTTCTCATCTGAGCAGATGCTGAGATTAATCAGCAGCGGGTTTACAGTTTGAGTAAACGTAGCTCTCGCTCTTGTTTCGCAACACGTAGCTCTCTTTCAGCTTAACGAAGGTGACATCTTTCACTTTCGCCGCCATAGCCGTTTCACCGTCATCCATCTTCAGCGGCTGAAGCTCCGGGCTGGTGATTCTTTTCTGTCCGTCGGTGGAGAAAGTGAAGCTTTTTCCCTCATCCGTTACGGCCGAATGGGTGTTAACAATGGAAACTTTCGGCTGCTGGCCTGGTGATTCAACGCTGTGTGTCAGGCTACAGGTAAACGACTGCGCCGCAGAGGCTGACAGTGAAACAGCGGAAAGGATCATGATGAAAAGTGCATTTCTTGTGCGCATAGGCCTCCCTTAAAGTCTCTGTTAAGGGTAGCAGAGGTTGCCCCGCAACTGACCACGGATAATTCCGAGAGCGCCCGTCGCCCTCCCCTCGCCTTTACATCAGACATAAAAAAGCCCGGCACTGGGCCGGGCTGAAAAAATCAAAACTGGGTAACCAGTACTCTCATCTACACACCCACAGTGTGTATAGCAATGAGAGTGTAGAACAATTTATAACTGCATCAACCCTGACGTAACGGAGGGGTTTATTCTGACCGGGCAACAGGCTATGCCCCCGGCATCCAGGCCCCACTGGCGATAAACCAAACCAGTAACGCGATGCCGGCAACGCCAACCATTGCCGGAAAGATATAGCCAATTTTCATGCTTTCCTCGTCAGCCTCTCAGGGTGGGATGGGGATCACCAGGGATAATTACCGTCGGTCATCACCATAAACAGAGCAAAAAAAACCACAATCACCAGTAACGCAGGTATCAGTAAGTGTTTCACTGTCACCCCCAGTTTCACGATTTGTGTGTTCAGCCAGAGTGACGCCGGAACGCTTCCGTCGCCACAGAAAAACCAGCAGATAATAGCACAAACGGCGCGCCGCAACTCACAGCGGGCCAGCCATTTGTGCCTGAGGCGCATCAGCGGGTTACCAGATACAGGGTTAAGGTATTCATCGCTATAAACAGAAAGAGGCCGCCGGGGGCGACCTCTGAAATACTGCTCCCCACCCGGCGCTTATCTCCGGCACTCTTAATGGCTTAGCTCTTGAAGGGGGCGAGAGAGAGTATCCCGTAAAAATCAGCCCCAGACTTAGCGATTGTTGCTATTGTTATTATAAACAGGCTAATTATATAAAACCTCAAGGGCTGAAGCCCCTAATAAACATCGTTATTATTGCGATCTTATAATTCTGATCTTAAGCTCACTGCACACGATTTGCTGCAAATGACCTGAGGAAAGGTTTTATGTCCGAAGAAGAGAGAATCAAAAATTTAGAGGAAACGGTAAACCGACTGAGAGTTGAAACTACGGTGCTTAAGGAGATTCTGGGGCAGCAAATTGCGCTGAACAATCTTAACTATAAGGGCAAGTTTGATGATGTCCTGGAGGCACTGGCAAAAGAGTATGCAGAACGGGAAACGGGCGAACTTGATAATCGTCAGATCCACGACGCCATTCGTGAATACATCAAATACCAGCCTTCCGTAGAGTAAACGAAATAAAAAAGGCCTGAGTCCGGCGACTTGCCAAACCCAGGCCCTGCTTATCGCCCGCTCAGCTTACTTTCAGCGTAAGGGCATCAGGCTCTCTTACAGCGCCATATCGTGCTGAGCAGCAGGTTTTTCCTGCGCTTTTGCCTCAGTTGTCGCTGGCTTGCCAGCCTGCATTTCAATAACCGGTGGTTTGGTCAACTGCAACGCAGCGGCGGTCTCATCCCAGACCTTCTGCGTCAGCGCCACGTTTCCGTTCAGCGTCTGACCATAGCTTGGAACAATAGTGCGGATCTTGCTCTGCCACTCAGGAGAGTTGAACTGCTCCGGGAAGAGTTTTTTTATCACGTTGATAGAGATAGGTGCCGCAGTAGAAGCGCCAGGTGAAGCGCCAAGCAGCGCCGCCAGCGTTTTCTGTTGATCGGTTACAATCTCGGTGCCCAGCTTCAACACGCCCCCTTTGTCAGCATCTTTTTTGATGATCTGCACTCGCTGACCAGCCTGAATCAGCTTCCAGTCCTCTTTACGGGCTGAAGGATAGTACTCTTTCAGCGCGGCAAAGCGGTCATCATCGCTTAACATGACCTGACCGATCAGGTATTTCACCAGATCAAAGTTATCCATTCCCACGTCGGTCATCGGAATAACGTTTTTGGTGGTGGTGGTACTCAGCAGATCCAGGAAAGAGCCTTGCTTCAGGAACTTGGTCGAGAAGGTGGCGAAAGGCCCAAACAGCACCACGCGCTTGCCATCAAGGAAGCGAGCATCCAGATGCGGAACGGACATCGGCGGTGCGCCAACAGAAGCCTGGCCATAGACTTTCTCAGCATGCTGACGGGTAATTTCCGGGTTTTCGGTCACCAGGAACGAGCCGCCAACCGGGAAGCCAGCGTAGTTATCCGCTTCCGGAATACCGGTTTTTTGCAGCAGCTTCAGCGCACCGCCGCCTGCGCCGATAAAGACATATCTTGCATCAACCGCGTGAGTTTCCCCACTTTTTACATCTTTAACCGTGACGTGCCAGGAGTTATCCGCGTTACGGGAAAAGTCAGTGGCTTCGGTAAAGGTTTCGAGCCTGAAGTTATCATTTTTCTTCAGGCTGCCAACCAGCTGACGGGTAATTTCACCGTAGTTAACGTCGGTCCCTGCCGGCGTCCAGGTGGCGGCTACTTTCTGCTGAGGATCGCGCCCTGCAATAATCAGCGGCGCCCACTCTTTAATCTGGTTCTGATCGGTAGAGAATTTCATTCCCTGGAACAGGGTGGTTTCCTGTAGCGCTTTATAACGCCTGGTCAGGAAATCGACATTCTTGTCGCCCCAGACAAAGCTCATGTGCGGCGTGGAGTTAATAAAAGAGTGAGGATTTTGCAGCACGCCACGCTGAACCTGGGAGGTCCAGAACTGACGGGAGATCATAAAGGCTTCGTTGATCTCCAGCGCTTTGCTGTAGTCAATAGAACCATCCGGACGCTCAGGCGTGTAGTTTAACTCCATGTTCGCCGAGTGGCCTGTCCCGGCGTTATTCCAGCCGTTAGAGGATTCGAGCGCGACGCCATCAAGCTTTTCAACCATCACCTGTTTCCAGTCTGGTTGCAGCTCTTCCAACAGCGTACCGAGCGAGGCACTCATGATGCCGCCGCCAATAAGCAGGACGTCAGTTTTTTCAGCAGGCGCTTCAGCGTGAACGTTGGAGCAGACGAGCAGGGCCAGAAGAGAGACTACGGGAAGAGCTTTTTTTGTCTGTGACATTTTGGCAACTTACTTAAGCAATAAATGAAAAAAAATAGTCATTTATTTTAACCAAATCATTAACAAATCCCAGACGCATTTAGCTACAAATAGATTTCTTTAGTTACTTTAACTATAAATCAAATTAAAACAATAAGTTATATTATTAAGACTCTCCAGCCCTGTCATTTGAGATAAGTAAATATCTGCCCGGATAATTTATAAAAAAATAAGAGCGCCTTTCTCAGGGTTATATATCTCTTACTGCGCAAAACATTCTATAAAATTCAGGCAGAACTGACAGAGAGCGCCCCGGCCAGTAACAGGCAGCCTGTCAGCGCCGCAATAAAAAGAGGAAAGGCCCTAAAGCCGCCTCAGGCGACCCGGATAATTTTTGCGCCGCAAAGTTAGCGGCACTGACCGGTAACGCTGTCGATGCCATTGGGGCAGACATCGCCAGAAGGCAGTAAGGTGACTAAACCCGATGCGCAGCCTGACAGGATCAGACAGGTGAACAACATCATGATGATTTTCATAAATACCTTTTTTGGAAACGGAGTTCTGAGGGGTGCCCATGCGTACCGGTAAGGTTGTCCCCTTCCCCACCATCAGCATCTGAAGCCCACCAGACATTTATAAGGGGGATTTGCCATAAGATCCTCCTTTATCGCACTAATCAGCCCTTTTTAAAATCTGGCGGTCAATAAGACGCCATAAAAGTGCGCTTTGTGAGAGCGGTCACGCCTGTATTGTTATTGCTTTGTTAAAGTCCTTGCGGGTTACGAATGAAAGTTAATAAATTTCGTTCGAAGCAAAGTTACTCAACCTGGAGGTGCGGTTATGGACGGTACATTTACTTCTGCGAAACTGCCTGCGGATCATAAAGCGAGTATTCGCCTGATGAAGCAGCAGCTGCGTAAACAGATCGGTGATGTTGAAGGGCTGTTTCAGCAGGTTAACGCTAAAGTTCAGCAGGCTATTGCTGATGCCAAAGCAGAGGAGGCAGCAAAGGGAACCGCGTGGCCGGTGATTAACTGGAGTGATATTGCCGGTAAAAAGGTTTCTCAGGAGCAAATTGCCGCCATCCATCGCCGTGGCTGTTTAGTGGTACGGCAAAACTTTGACCGCCAGCAGGCACTTAACTGGGATCGGTCAATGCTGGACTATCTGGATCTGAATGACTTTGACCAGCAGTACCGTGGGCCGGGCGACGCCTTTTTTGGCAGCCTCCAGGCGGCAAGACCGGAAATATTCCCCATTTACTGGTCAGCAGCGCAAATGGAAGCGCGACAGAGCGAAGAGATGGCGGTAACCCAATCTTTTCTGAACAGGCTGTGGAAGTTTGAAGCGGGCGGCATTCGCTGGTTTGATCCCGACAGCAATATTCTCTACCCGGACCGCATCCGTCGCCGCCCGCCGGGAACGACATCATCAGGTCTGGGGGCACATACCGATTCCGGCGCGCTCGAGCGCTGGCTTTTGCCTGAATATCAGAAAGTCTTTCGCAACATTTTCACCAATCAGTTTGATGATTACGATCCCTGGGACGCCTCCTACCGGCCTGAGGTTCACGAATATGATGTGGATAACACCACAAAATGCTCGGCCTTCAGAACCTTCCAGGGCTGGACAGCGCTCTCAGATATGGAGAAAGGCCAGGGTCTGCTGCACGTTCTCCCCGTACCGGAAGCGATGGCCTGGGTCCTTTTGCGTCCCTTACTGAATGACGTGCCGGAAGATGAGCTTTGTGGCGTTGAGCCGGGCAAAGTTTTGCCTGTATCAGAAAAATGGCATCCCGAATTAATGGCCGGGTTATGTTCCATTCCCTCCCTACAGGCGGGCGACTCCGTGTGGTGGCATTGTGATCTTATCCATGCGGTGGCACCGGTGAAAGATCAAAAAGGCTGGGGAAATGTGATGTATATTCCTGCGGCTCCGCGTTGCCCTAAAAACATCGCTTACGCCGCTAAGGTCGCGCAGGCTTTTGCCGGGGGACGCTCTCCGGCGGATTTCCCCCGTGAAAATTATGAGCAGGCGTGGAAAAACCGCTTTATGCCCTCTGACCTTAATGCTGTTGGCCGCAAAAGCTTAGGGCTGGAAGATTAGCAGGCGTCGCCCGGTGCGGTGGATACCGGTCGGGCAACCTGCCCGAGGTTCAGGTCCCAGTAAGCAGATCGTTGGCGGGCAATCTGCCAGCGCATCGGGTTCTCTGATAAACTGAGTGGGTTTTCCTCACAGGTCTTATTGCAGCAATGATGAACAGTCGCCATGAAAAGATAATTCAGCTGGTCAACGAAAGAGGCAGCGTCAGCGTTAATGAACTCTCTCAGCTTACGGGCGTTTCTGAAGTTACCGTTCGTCAGGATCTCAACACCCTTGAACGCGGTGATTTTTTAAGGCGCGTGCATGGCTCTGCTGTGGCTCCGGAGAGTGAAGACGTCAATTCCCGGATGCGCACCCGCTACAAAATCAAGCAGGCACTGGCTGACTTTGCGGCCTCGCTCATTACCGAAGGCGAAGCGGTCTTTATTGAAGGCGGCAGCACTAATGCCCTTCTTGCCCGCTCGCTTGCTTCCCGCAAAGATTTAACCATTATTACCGTCAGTCACGCTATCGCCCACCTGTTACGCGACTCAGAATGTGAAGTGATTATTCTGGGCGGCCAGTATCAAAAGAGCAGCGAGTCTGTGGTAGGGCCGCTGACGCGTTATTGCCTGCAACAGCTGAATTTTCATAAGGCGTTTATCGGCGTGGATGGCTGGCATCAGGAGACCGGCTTTACCGGACGCAATATGCTGCGCTGTGATGTGGTGAATGCCGTGATGGCAAAGAGCACCCATACCATTGCCCTGACAGACTCATCAAAATTTGGCGTGATCCACCCCTATCCTCTTTCACCAGAACATACTTTCGATCAGGTGATCACTGATGAGGGCCTGCCAGAAGCACTCCGTGAAGCGCTGAAGCTTGAAAACATTCCTCTGACTCTGGTTCCGCTTAATGAACAGCAGTAAATCTGTTTCAGAGAGAAGAGAAAGATTTTACAAAACAAGAGCACAGGAGGTCTGAGGCGCAGTGGACGACGTCGTTCACAACGCTAGGTGGGAGGTAACTCATTACTGCGGATTTTGCTGTTAATCAGTGAAGCGTGTTATCGCCGCTCTGCTTTTTCTTCACTTCATGCTGTCGGTCGATCAAGGTGCTGTTTTTACGCACTTGCCGGACCGCCTCAAGACATGCCTTACGTCTGTGAGTGTCAGATTCACTCGCTGCCATCTGCATCAGTTGCTTGATCACGCTTTCGTTACTCAGGGGACGCTGATCGGCGAAAAGAGCCATCACTGCCTCACCCAGTACGACATCCCTGAGCTGTCGGATCTCGTCATTACTCATAAATCTGTCTCAGAATAAAGATATAAAAAAGCCCCTGGGTAGTGGGGTCTTACTCAGGTGCTTATCAATTTCCTGCTGTCGGCTCATCATGCTGAAACCCGTCAATCAGCAGGAAATTGCTCCCTCGCCTGGTCAGGTTATTTTTCACGACCAAACAGCAGGCTGATCAGTTCCTTGTGATGATTTTCCTGATCGGGGGTCGTGGATTCCGATAAACGCGCCAGTAATTTGGTGCAGATATTAGGCCTGCTTACCGTCATTCCCCCCTGAAGAATTTCCATCACCACCTGGCCCAGCGTTTGCTCCAGAGAAAAGTACTCTCCCTCATTTACGCTGAAATCCGTAGCTGAATCAGAGCTGAGTTCCGCTTTTAACCTGTTGTGATGCATGGCCGGATCCTTTCTATCAGATGAATTAGCACTTAAAAGGAATAGGAAATTTTTTGTACAGCTTCCAAAAACCTGTACAAAATATTAAAAAAGGCGACAGAAATTTTATCATTTTGTGCTATCTGGTTACCATTTTGTTACTTTTTCGACCTAGTTTTAGAACAGGCTTATTTTAGCGATAACATAAGGAGTCACAGTGGACACTGAACTGAAACAAGCAGCAGAAAAAGCAGGTGAACTTCTGCTTAAAGCAGAGTGCAAAGTTGCTACAGCAGAATCCTGTACAGCAGGATTAGTGGGCATGTCTCTGGGGGCCGCCGCGAACAGCGGTGACTATTTTACCAGCGGTTTTATTACTTATACCGATAACGCCAAACACAAGTTACTGGGGGTGAATAAGGAGACGCTGGCCATTCACACCGCCGTCAGCGAAGCCGTGGTCAGAGAGATGGTGAAAGGGGCAGTAACGGTTTCCGGCGAAGCGGTCAGCCTGGCCGTAAGTGGCTATGCGGGACCGGATGGCGGAGAGGACGGCACGCCTGCGGGCACTATCTGGTTCGCCTGGCACCTTCCCAACCAGCAGGTGCACGCTGAGGTGCGCCGTTTTAGCGGCGACCCGGAAACGGTGGTCAGAGAAGCCGCCCTCTTCTCTTTGCAGAAGTTGACCACGCTGCTGTCTGACACTTCCTCTTAACTGAATCCCAGTAAATAACACGCCTTTCGGTTATTTCCCTTTCCCGGACATTAAGCGCGCCGGGAAAGGAATAAGAGATTTGCTAAATCCTGAAACTCTTTTCTATGCTTTATACACCAAACAAGCCGCACAGAAGGAGTAAACGATGAGCAGCAAGAATGGCATCCCCGCCTCACTGAATCAGACCGATGCAGATCGTTTCCCTGCACCGCCGTTTGAACGTCAAAAACAGCCTTTCCCGGGCCTTGCCTGTAAATTGGTTCCGCGTCCCGATCATGGTGAAACCACCTATAAAGGAAGCGGTCGCCTTGCAGGTCGAAAAGCACTGATTACCGGGGGAGATTCCGGTATTGGCCGCGCAGCGGCTATTGCTTATGCCCGTGAAGGGGCCGACGTCGCGATAAATTATCTGCCTGCCGAAGAAGAAGACGCCCGCGAAGTGATTGAACTCATCCGCGCGGCCGGACGCAAAGCGGTGGCTATTCCGGGTGATATCAGAGAAGAAGCCTTTTGCCAGCAGCTGGTCAAACAGGCCGCAACGGAATTAGGTGGCCTTGATATCCTGGTGAACAATGCGGGCCGTCAGCAGTTCCGTGAGTCTATTCGCGACCTGACCACGGAAGATTTCGATGCCACCTTTAAAACCAACGTCTATGCCATGTTCTGGATAACCAAAGCGGCGCTGGAGTATCTGCCGCGCGGGGCATCAATTATCAATACCTCCTCGGTGCAGGCTTATCAGCCAAGCGATACTCTGCTGGATTATGCCCAGACAAAAGCAGCGATTGCAGCCTTCACCAAAGCACTGGCTAAACAGCTTGGTCCGGAAGGCATCAGGGTAAACGCGGTAGCGCCTGGCCCATACTGGACAGTGCTACAGGCGTGCGGTGGGCAGCCACAGGAGAAACTTGAGCAGTTCGGTGGCTCTGCGCCGCTGGGCCGTCCGGGACAACCGGCAGAAATTGCGCCGCTCTATGTCACCCTCGCCTCTACGGAAAGCAGCTACAGCTCCGGCCAGGTCTGGTGTTCTGATGGCGGTACCGGCACGCTTTAATGTTCCCTTTCTGAGGCTCTCCGCAGAGAGCCTCAGGTGTAGCCGTAACGGTTACCTTTCCTTCCCCACTGTTGCTGTTTGGGCAGGTGGTTCCTGGCAATCACCTCCCGTGAGCGCCTCCCCCTACCCGCCGGAAGACTTTTGTTGCCACAGAAAACCACTCTGCATGGTTTTCCCCTTACTCTGGAGCAGATCTAATGAAAGCCTTAACCTATCACGGCCCGCATAAAGTCAGCGTGGACACCATGCCTGACCCGACGATTGAAGCCTCTGACGACATTATTCTCCGGGTGACCGCTACGGCAATTTGTGGCTCTGACCTGCATCTCTATCGGGGCAAAATCCCCGGCACCGGACATGGCGATATTTTCGGCCACGAATTTATGGGCGAAGTCGTCGAGACAGGCAGAGACGTTACCGCCGTGGCCAAAGGAGACCGGGTGGTGATCCCCTTTGTGATCGCCTGTGGCGACTGTTTTTTCTGCCACCTGCATCAGTATGCAGCCTGTGAAAACACCAATAGCGGTGGCGGAGCTACGCTCAACCGGAAAAGCATCACCCCTCCCGCCGCGCTGTTTGGCTACAGCAAGCTCTATGGCGGGATACCGGGCGGGCAAGCTGAATACGTTCGGGTTCCCAAGGCCAATACCGGTCCGTTCAAAGTTCCCGACTCGCTACCGGATGAAAAAGTGCTGTTCCTCTCCGACATCCTGCCTACGGCCTGGCAGGCGGTGAAAAATGCGGAGGTTAAACAGGGTTCCAGCGTGGCGATTTATGGCGCAGGCCCGGTAGGATTGCTCAGCGCTGCCTGCGCACGGCTGGCCGGAGCAGAGCAGATATTTATGATCGATCACAATGATTACCGGCTCGCCTTTGCCCGCGAACGCTACGGCATTATCCCCATCAATTTTGATGAGAATGATGATCCTGCATCCTGGATTATCGACAACACCACAGGCCATCGCGGCGTGGATGCTGTGATTGATGCCGTAGGGTTTGAGGCCAAAGGCAGCCTTACCGAAACGGTGTTAAGCAATCTGAAAATAGAAGGCAGCAGCGGCAAGGTATTACGCCAGTGCATCGCTGCCGTGCGTCGTGGCGGCATTGTCAGCGTGCCTGGCGTCTATGCCGGCTTTATTCACGGCTTTATGTTCGGAGACGCCTTCGACAAAGGATTGACCTTTAAAATGGGGCAAACGCACGTTCACGCTTTCCTGCCGGAGCTGCTGACGCTGATTGAAAAAGGCCACCTGACGCCTGAAGAGATCGTCACCCATCATCTTCCCCTTGAGGAAGCGGCGCGTGGTTATAAGATCTTTGAAAAGCGTGAAGAGGAGTGCCGTAAGGTCATTCTGGTGCCGGGAATGCATGCCAGTAGGGCGACAGTCTGACCCGCCAGCAGGTGCGGAAAGGTGTTGGAGGCGGAAGGAAACCAACGCTTTGCCGCGCTTATTAACATCAGCTTACAAAACCAGTGCAGTTTTATTTCCCTGCTGTGTAAAACATCGCACAACTTTAATAATGACTGGTCCGATAAAAGCTCCTTTATCAAGGGCTTCCTGCAAGGAGATAGCGAAGAGGAAAAAAATTCGGATATCTCACTTGCAAGGTCGCCCACCTTTGCTAGATTTAATAACGCAAGACGTTCACTGGCTTTAGAAATATGAGATATTTTTTCTGAGGATATTTTCAGTGAGAACCTTAATCACGAAGAGGATTATTTATGACTCAGCATCGTGGCAATTCAGGTAACTTCGCAGAAGATCGAGATAAAGCATCAGAAGCTGGCAAAAAAGGCGGACAGAGCAGCGGCGGCAATTTTAAAAACGACCGCGAAAAAGCGTCCGAGGCCGGTAAAAAAGGTGGACAGAACAGCAAACGCAGCTAGCCACCCAGGCGCATGAGCGCCTGTCGGGCGCAGATAAGCCCGAACGCAGCCCGCCATTACCTGAGTGTAATGGCGGGCTTTGCTTTGTCTGGCCTCGGGCAAGAAGCGAAGGACAACAGGTAAAAAAAATTATTTAACAATACCGCCATCTCACTGCCTTAATAGATGTACAACAGGCTAACTCGCTGTACAAACTTCCCAGAATCATTACCTTAAACCTCTCTTGATTCCTGTTGGTTATGTACCAAAAAATTATAACCAGGAATAATCCTAATATTATTTAAGCCTGAATAGTTTCCCCACACTTTATATTTAGCGTCTATCCTTTAGCTGTAGTCACCCATAGCGTAACGCTGGGCGTAAAAATATTAACTCTTGTATTGTGATGGAGATCAAAATGACAATTAAAACTCTGGAAGACTTGTTTATCCACGATTTATCAGACGTCTACAGCGCGGAAAAACAGATAACCCGTGCTCTGCCAAAAATGGCGCGCGCTGCTACTGATGAAAAACTGGTTGCTGCTTTTAAACAGCATCTTGAAGAAACCCAGGGCCAAATTGAACGCCTCGATCAGCTGGTAGAAATTACTGATGGCGTGAAAATTAAACGAATGAAATGCCACGCCCTGGAAGGCCTGGTGGAAGAGGCGCAGGAGATTATTGATTCTGTAGAAGCCGGCCCCGTGCGTGATGCGGGCCTGATTGGGGCAGCGCAGAAAGTGGAACACTACGAGATTGCCACCTACGGCACCTTGTACGCGCTGGCTTCCAAACTGGGCTACAAAGAGGCCGCTAATTTGTTGGCTGAGACGCTGAAAGAAGAGAAAGCGACGGATGAAAAGCTGACCGTTATCGCTGAAAGCCAGGCTTAAGAGAGGAGTTCGCTATGACACACCAAGAGAACTATCTGATGTGGGTAAAAGATGCTCACGCAATGGAGAAACAGGCAGAAAGCATGCTCGAAAAAATGGCCTCACGGCTTGAGCACTATCCTGACCTGCGCTCCCGTATCGAGCAGCATATTGAAGAAACCCGTCAGCAGCAGACCCTGGTGCAATCGGTTATTGACCGTTATGACACCTCCAGTTCGACGCTGAAAGATACCATGGGCAAGGTAGCCGCCTTTGGCCAGGCGATGGGCGGCATGATGGCCGACGACGAAGTGGTGAAGGGTGCTATCAGCGGTTACGTTTTTGAGAATCTGGAAATCGCCAGCTATACCTCACTGATTGCGGCGGCGGAGCTGGTGGGTGACCAGGAAGGCGCTCGTATTTTTGAACAGATCCGCGAACAGGAAGTGGCAATGGCCGACTGGTCACTGAAGCATCTTCCGGACGTGACGGAACAGTTTATGGTGCGCTCAGCCGCACCCGGTGTGGAAGCAAAAAAATAATCCGCAGCACCAGCGGACGGCCTGCCCTGACGCAGGCCGATTTGTCGATTAAACAACCGGAGTGAGCCATGTTCAGACATGTAAAACAATTGCAGTATACCGTACGTGTTGCGGGGCCTAATCCGGGCCTTGCAAACCTTTTACTTGAGCAGTTTGGCGGACCTCAGGGTGAACTGGCAGCAGCGTGCCGTTATTTCACCCAGGGGCTGGGCGATGATGATCCAGGGCGTAAAGATATGCTGATGGATATCGCAACTGAAGAGCTGAGCCACCTTGAAATTATTGGTTCGCTGGTCGGTATGCTGAATAAAGGGGCAAAAGGCGATCTGGCGGAAGGCACCGAAGAAGAAGGTGAACTTTATCGCTCGATTAGCGGCAAAGGTAATGACAGTCACCTGACCCAGCTGCTTTACGGCGGTGGCCCACCGCTGACTAACTCAGCCGGTGTTCCGTGGACAGCCGCCTACATTGATACCATTGGCGAAGTTACCGCTGACCTGCGTTCCAACATTGCTGCGGAAGCCCGCGCGAAAATTCTTTACGAGCGCCTGATCAATATGACGGACGATCCAGGTGTTAAAGATGCCCTGGGCTTCCTGATGACCCGTGAGGTCGCCCACCAGATGTCGTTTGAAAAAGCGCTCTACTCTATCCGCAACAATTTCCCACCGGGTAAACTGCCACCGATTGAGCAATATTCCAATGTGTATTACAACATGTCGGAAGGTGGAGAAGTTCGCGGTAGCTGGAATTCGGATGAAAACTTCAACTACGTGGCCAATCCTACACCGGCGGTGGATGGCGGCGACGGCAGCGCCAGCGTAATGCTGCCTGCTGAGCAGAAGGCTAATCTGGACAGTATGGTTACCCGTACCGCTTCCGATCCTTCTGTCAATCCGGTCACAGGCTCCGACCTTGGATCTGTCGCCCCGATTGAGAATAACGCTCAGTCAGATACCAAACCCAAGTAAGCACTACTTTGTCTAAAAGGCGGCCAGCTCTGGCCGCCCTTTTCAGAGATTTCATATGTTAAAAATGATAAAAAACCTCTTCAACAGTCCTGAAAAGCTGCTGAGCGTTATGGCGCGCGGCGATATGCAGGAGGCTAAAGATGATAAGGACCGCATCCTGATCGATGAAGATGGTAATGCTGCCGTTAATCTTGAAAGCCCCGAGGTGCATCAAGATTTTGCCCGCCATGTTATGGCCCTGCAAAGGGTAGAAATTATTCCTCCCCTGTCAGGGAAGGAAAATCACAAAAGCCCCCCCGGCAACAACCATTTACCGCAGTAAAATCGTGGCACTGCCATTTATCTCCCTTTCTGCATGCAGTGCCAGTAATATGCCTCCCCTCTTCCCCGCTACAGTTACCTCTGCAAAACCCGATCGTTAGGCTAAGGTTCTAAAGGATGAATAAATTTTAAAAAGGGAATCCTATGCTTCGCCACCTCTGCCTGCTTCTGAGCCTCCTCTTTTTCCCCTTTATCGCTTCTGCCAGCACCTTTGTGATGGGTCAGCATCTCCCTCTGGCTGTTATTATTGATGATGGCGTGATCCACTACTCCGGCGGAGAGTTCAGTTATCAGCCCTGGAACAGTGCGACATTAACCGGAAAAGTACGGGTGGTGCTGCATATGGCAGGCCGCCTCTCTGCCAAAGAGGAGAATGCGTCGCTAACGGAGAAGTTACAGGCGGCGAATTTGCCCAGGGAACGCTTTCAGACCACGCTTATCGTGAATACTCAGGACGCTATCCCCGGCAGCGCTCTGTTCGTTCGTGCCAGCCTGAAATCCAGCAAGAAGCAGTCGCCGTGGTCACAGTTCATTATTGATAACTCAGGCGAGGCACGCCGCACATGGCAGTTGAAGGAAGGGGGATCGGCCGTGGTAGTTTTAGATAAATCAGGGAATATTCGCTTTTATAAAGAGGGCGCATTAACCTCTCTGGAAGTGAACCAGGTCATCTCCTTGCTCAGCACCTTATTGTCCTGACCTTTCTGCTTCTTTTTTCCGCCAACGGCTAGTGAATCGTCTCTCTGTACTTTTTTTTGCCATGGAATCAGTACAGAAGCGCAATAGTATTCTAGCCTTATCACTGAGCAACATACATTTTTCCGATATGGCCAGAAATTTAGCACCGGCTTTAACCCTTTTTTGATGCTAATAAGAGTGACCATGAGCTTAACCGCAGAACAATCTTTTTATTCTGACAGCGAACTGCTGGCAATGCGTGAGGCAGTGAACCTTCGTCTTGATTGCCTGTTGCCCTTATCGGGCGATCGCGTCAGCGCCGCCATGCGTGAAGGCACGTTAACGCCCGGCAAGCGCATTCGTCCCCTGCTCCTGCTGCTGGTGGCCCGCGACATGGGTTGCCAACAGGCGCACACAGGGCTTCTGGATCTCGCCTGCTCCGTGGAGATGATCCACGCCGCCTCGCTGATGCTGGATGATATTCCCTGCATGGATAATGCTCAAACGCGCCGTGGTCGGCAGACTGTTCATCTACAGTTTGGCCAGGATGTGGCCATTCTGGCTGCCGTGGCGCTGCTCACCAAAGCCTTTGGAACGGTGGCCTCAGCGGAAGGGCTTTCTGCCGGATGCCGGGCTGAAGCGGTGGCGGAACTTTCAGCCGCAGTGGGTCTTCAGGGGCTGGTTCAGGGGCAATATCAGGATCTCAGCGAGGGCGCAAGCCAGCGTTCCGGGGAGGCGATAACGCGCACCAATGATCTCAAAACCAGCGTGCTTTTTGAAGCTGCGCTGCAACTGGCCGCTCTGGCTGCCGACGCCTCGCCTGCCGTCTCTCAGCAGCTTCGTCACATCGCCCGCGAACTGGGCCAGGCCTTCCAGCTGCTTGACGATCTCTCCGACTGCCATGATGGCACGGGAAAAGATATTAATCAGGATGCGGGCAAATCAACGCTGGTTGCTTTGCTGGGAGTGGAGGAGGTTCATCAGCGTTTGCGGAAGCATCTTGAGAATGCCGACCACTATTTTGAGGGTGTTTGTCACCACGGTCAGGCAACCCGGCACTTCATGCACAGCTGGTTTAACCAGCAGCTGGCCGCGTTCCGTTAATGCCAGCCATGCCCTACAGGATTTGTTCACCGGAGAGTCAATGAAGAACGCGGAACTGATCCAGCGAAAAAACGATCACCTGGATATAGTATTAAATCCCGCGCAAGCGGTGAGTCAGATTGCCACGGGATTTGCGCAGTGGCGCTTTTCACACTGTGCGCTGCCGGAGCTTGATTTCAACGCTATTGATATCAGCACCTCACTGTTCGGTAAATCTCTTAAGGCGCCGCTGATGATCAGCTCCATGACCGGAGGCGCCCGGCGTGCGCAGACGATCAATCTGCATCTTGCTGCCACTGCACAGGCGCTGGGCCTGGCGATGGGCGTGGGATCGCAGCGTGTCGCCCTGGAGAGTAAAGAGGATTATGGCCTCAACAGAAAGCTGCGCGCTGTCGCTCCCGATATTCCTTTGCTGGCGAATCTGGGTGCGGCGCAGATCAGCGGCCCCCACGGCTATGATTATGCTCGCCGGGCGGTAGAGATGATCGATGCGGATGCGCTGATTGTGCATCTCAACCCTCTACAGGAAGTGCTGCAAACGGATGGCGACCGCGACTGGCGCGGGATAGAGACTGCTCTTAGCCAGCTGGTAAACAAGCTGGCCGTTCCGGTTGTAGTCAAAGAGGTGGGCGCTGGCATTTCACCCGCAGTAGCGTTGCGGCTTGCTGAAGCAGGCGTGGCAATGATTGATGTGGCGGGCGCGGGTGGCACCAGCTGGGCGGCAGTGGAGGGGGAGCGCGCGCGGGACGCTCGCCAGCGTGCCGTTGCTATGGCCTTTACCAACTGGGGGCTTCCTACTTCTCAGGCGCTGATTGGCGTAAGAAAAGCGCTGCCAGAGATGCCCCTTGTGGCGTCCGGCGGCATTCGTGACGGCATCGATATCGCCAAAGCGCTGCGCCTTGGTGCTGATTTGGCTGGTGTGGCAGCGGCGATATTACCCAGCGCGACCCTCTCCAGCGAGGCGCTGAATGAGGCTTTCCTCATCCTTATCGATCAGCTGAAAACGGTCTGTTTTTGCACCGGCAGCGCCGATCTGCAAGCGTTGCGTCAGGCAGAGATCGTCTACACGGGAGGCGACTTATGAGTCACTATGCGGTGATCTCTCCCCCTTTTTACAGCCACCTTCATGCGCTGGAGGCGCTGGCGCAGGAATTAATGCTGCATGGCCACAAGGTAACTTTTATCCAGCAGGCTGGCACCATGCCCTGGTTAGGAGAAAAAGGCCCGGCTCTCTATACGCTTAAAGCCGATCCCCGGCCTGAAAAGACGCTCGCCCGCACGCTGCATCTCGCCTCTCATCCGGGCGGCATGGCGGTACTGACGCTGATTGCAGATATGGCCCGCCATACCGATATGCTGTGCGAAGTGCTGCCTGGGGTGCTGAATGAGCTTGCGGTAGATGGCTTAATTGTCGATCAAATGGAGCCTGCGGGAGGCCTGGTGGCGGAAGCGCTGGGCCTGCCTTTTGTCTCTGTTGCCTGCGCGCTCCCGGTTAACCGGGAGTCGGGCCTGCCGCTACCCGTGATGCCGTTTAACTACACCACCAGCAGCAGAAGCCAGAAAATCTATCACTCCAGCCAGCGCGTCTATGACTGGATGATGCGGAGTCATAATAACGTTATCAATCGTCAGGCCCGCCGCTTTGGCCTGCCTTCGCGGGAAGGATTACATGAGTGCCTCTCTTCGCTGGCGCAAATCAGCCAGACCATTCCGGCGCTCGATTTTCCCCGCAAGGCACCGCCAGAGAACTTCTATGCCGTTGGCCCGTTGCGCCAAAAAGAGAGTGCTACTACCAGCCAGTTCTGGCCCGCTTCTCCGGAGCGCCCTTTTGTCTTTGCCTCACTTGGTACGCTACAGGGGCACCGGTTCAAGCTGTTCAAAACTATCGCTAAAGCGTGCCGCAGCCTGGATACCCAGCTGCTGATTGCTCATTGCGGAGGACTCAACAGCGCCCAAAGCGAACAGCTGCAACAGGCTGGGGCAACCTGGGTAACCGACTTTGCCGATCAATCTGCCGTGCTGAAACAGGCACAGGCGGTGATCACCCACGGCGGGCTGAATACGGTGGCCGATGCGGTCAGCACCCAAACGCCGATTATCACGGTTCCGCTGGCGTTCGATCAGCCCGGCGTGGCTGCCCGTGTGGCCTGGAGCGGCATTGGCCGCCGGGTCTCCCGCTTCTGTACCAGCGAAACGCTGGCGGCAAATCTGCGTAAAGTGCTGGGTGATGAAGTTTATCAGCAGCGTTTATCGGCCATGCAAAAGCAGCTTGCTGCTGCTGGCGGCGTCACCAGAGCCGCCGAGATCGCCAGTCAGGCGCTCAGCCCGGCCACTGAGGCTCTATGTTGAAAAAATGGGATCTCATTCTTGCCGGTGGAGGACTGGCAAACGGGCTTATCGCCTGGCGTATGTTGCAGCGTCAGCCTGCGTTATCCATTCTGATGCTGGAGGCGGGCCAGCAGGCAGGCGGTAACCATACCTGGTCATTTCATCAGAGCGATCTCACCCCCGATCAGCTTGAGTGGCTGCTGCCGCTGGTGGCCCATCGCTGGGATGGTTACGAGGTAGCCTTTCCTGACCTTAATCGCACTTTGCCTGGGGGATATCTTAGTCTCACCTCGGATCATTTTGCCGCGATGATGAGCCAGGCGCTGGGTGAAAACCTTCGCCTTAACAGCCAGATTGCTGACCTTTCACCCGAACACGTTGAACTGGACGACGGGCAGGTTTTTTATGCCCGCACGGTCATTGATGGTCGCGGCTATCAGCCCAATCCTGCCATGCAGATTGGCTATCAGTCCTTTCTGGGCCAGCAGTGGCAGCTTACACAACCGCATGGCCTGAAGCGCCCCATTCTGATGGATGCCACGGTGGACCAGCTCAACGGCTACCGGTTTGTTTACACCCTGCCGCTGACGCCCGACACGTTACTGATTGAGGATACGCACTACATCGACAGTAAAGCGTTTGATGTCGATGAAGGACGGAAGCGCATTCAGCACTATGCCGCTGAAAAAGGGTGGAGACTGCAAACATTACAGCGTGAAGAGCAGGGAAACCTGCCGATTACCCTGGCCGGTAAGCCGGAGAATGTCTGGCAACAGGAACGGCAGCAGCCATGCAGCGGCCTGCGCGCCCTGCTTTTCCATCCCACCACCGGCTATTCGCTGCCGCTGGCCGTAGCGCTGGCAGATCTCATCGCCAGCCAGCCGGTACTGGAAAGCGGAACGCTGTATAAGACGATCAAAACCTTTTCGCTGCGGCAGTGGCGGCAGCAGCGCTTTTTCCGCCTGTTGAACAGAATGCTTTTTCTGGCCGGTTCTCCGGCACAGCGCTGGCAGGTGATGCAGCGTTTTTATCGCCTTGATCAGGGGTTGATTGCCCGCTTTTATGCGGGAAAACCCACCTGCTTTGATATGGCCCGCGTGCTCACGGGAAAACCACCGGTTCCGGTTGGTGAAGCGTTGAGCGCCGTGCTGAAGAAAACACCCCGTTTGCGAGCTTTTTAATGAACAAAACGATTGTTATGGGCGCCGGATTTGGCGGGCTGGCTCTGGCCATTCGCTTACAGGCAGCCGGCATTCCCACGCTGTTGCTGGAAGCCAGGGATAAGCCCGGCGGGCGCGCTTACGTTTATCAGGATCAGGGTTTTACCTTTGACGCTGGCCCTACGGTGATCACTGACCCGACTGCCATTGAAGAGCTGTTCAGCCTGTGCGGAAAACAGCTTGCTGACTATGTAGAGCTGATGCCGGTCACGCCGTTTTACCGGCTCTGCTGGGAGTCCGGCAAAGTGCTGGACTATGATAATGACCAGGAGAAACTCGAAGCGCAGATCCACCGCTTCAACCCGGCTGATGTGGAAGGCTACCGGCGTTTTCTGAGCTACTCGCAGGCGGTGTTCAGAGAGGGTTACCTTAAACTTGGCACGGTACCCTTCCTCTCCTTCCGCGATATGATCAAAGCTGGCCCGCAACTGGCCCGTTTGCAGGCGTGGCGCAGCGTCTACAGCATGGTCGCTTCCTTTATTGAAGAAGATCACCTGCGTCAGGCCTTTTCTTTCCATTCGCTGCTGGTGGGCGGCAACCCGTTCGCCACTTCTGCCATCTATACCCTTATCCATGCGCTGGAACGGGAATGGGGCGTCTGGTTTCCCCGTGGCGGCACCGGCGCGCTGGTGCAGGGCATGGTAAAACTGTTTGAAGAGATGGGCGGCGAAATTGAGCTTAACGCACGGGTCACCCGGCTGGAAACCAGCGAAAATAAAATCACCGGCGTAGCGCTTGCCGATGGTCGTACCCTTCCCGCCGCTGCCGTGGCTTCAAATGCTGACGTGGTCAATACCTACGCAAAACTGCTTGGTCATACCCCACAGGGGAAAAGCCGGGCCGGTGCGCTAAAACGTAAGCGGATGAGCAACTCGCTGTTTGTGCTCTACTTCGGCCTTAATCACGCGCATACCCAGCTGGCGCACCACACGGTCTGCTTCGGCGCACGCTATAAAGAGCTGATTAGCGATATTTTTAACAGCGATATGCTCTCTGAGGATTTCTCACTCTACCTGCATGCGCCCTGCGTAACGGATCCTTCTCTTGCTCCTCCCGGCTGCGGAAGCTACTACGTGCTGGCTCCGGTACCGCATCTGGGTACGGCAGATATAGACTGGGAAGTGGAAGGGCCGCGGCTGCGTGACCGTATTTTTGCCTATCTTGAAGAGCGCTATATGCCTGGTCTGCGGTCGCAGCTGGTCACCCAGCGCATGTTTACGCCCTACGACTTCCGCGATGAGCTGGATGCCCATCACGGCTCGGCGTTTTCGATAGAACCTATCCTGACGCAGAGTGCCTGGTTCCGTCCGCACAACCGTGACAGCCACTTCGACAATCTCTATCTGGTGGGTGCAGGCACGCATCCCGGCGCGGGCGTACCCGGCGTGATTGGCTCAGCGAAGGCAACGGCCAGTCTGATGCTGGAGGATGCAGCCCGATGAATCAGCCGTTAATGACCCATGCCACGGCAACCATTGAGGCTGGTTCTAAAAGTTTCGCCACCGCGGCAAAACTGTTTGATCCCCAAACCCGCCGCAGCGCGCTGATGCTCTACGCCTGGTGCCGTCATTGCGACGATGTGATCGACGGTCAGGAATTAGGATTTGCCGCCCCGGTGAATATACCAGAGCAGCCTTTCCCTGCCCCCGCGCCCGTTACCACGCCGGAGTTACGTCTGGAGGAGCTGCGGCAGCAGACCGCCCAGGCTTTTGCCGGCGCCCCGATGAGTGAACCAGCCTTTGCCGCTTTTCAGGAAGTCGCGCTGGCACAAGGCATTCCGGCGCGGCTGGCGTTTGATCATCTTGAAGGCTATGCCATGGATGTGCGGGAAGAAACCTACCTCACCTTCGACGACACCCTGCGCTACTGTTATCACGTGGCGGGCGTGGTCGGTCTGATGATGGCGCAGGTGATGGGCGTACGTGATGAAGCGGTGCTGGATCGCGCCTGCGATCTGGGGCTGGCGTTTCAGTTAACCAATATCGCCAGAGATATTGTGGAGGATGCCCATGTTGGGCGCTGTTATGTTCCGCTGGCGTGGCTGGCGGAAGAAAACCTGACGCTGGAAAACTATGTTGATCCCTCCCGGCGCAGCGAGCTGGCCCGTGTGGCGCAGCGGCTGATTAAGGAAGCGGAACCCTACTATCACTCTGCGCAGGCGGGCCTGCACGGGCTTCCGCTGCGTTCAGCCTGGGCGATTGCTACCGCGCGCGGCGTTTACCGGGAAATTGGGGTGAAAGTCAGAAACGCCGGAGCGGCTGCCTGGCAGCAGCGCCAGGGAACCAGCAAAGCGGAAAAAATCGGCTTGCTGATTGCTGGCGCAGGTCAGGCGGTGGCTTCACGCAGGGCTAAGGCCTCTTCTCGTCCTGCGAATTTGTGGCAGCGTCCTCGTTAAGCGGTCTGGCATGCCGCTGACGAAGCGCCTGCTGGAGCTTCGACAGCGGCGGCGCATAGAGAAAACCAAAAGAGACGCAATCCTCTTTGCCCCGCACGGCATGGTGCAACCGGTGTGCCATATATAATCTTTTCAGATAGCCTTTGCGGGGAATATAACGGAAAGGCCAGCGCTGATGAACCAGCCCGTCGTGCACAATAAAATAGAGCGCGCCATAGGCCGTCATGCCTGCGCCAATCCACTGTAGAGGCCAGTAACCGATGCTGCCCAGCCAGATAAGTCCCACAGCCAGCACCGCGAAGACCACGGCATAGAGATCGTTCAGCTCCAGCCCACCTTCATGCGGTTTATGGTGTGAGTGATGCCAGCCCCATCCCCAGCCGTGCATAATGTATTTGTGAGAAACGGCAGCGACAATCTCCATAGCGATAATGGTGACCAGGACAATCAAAACGTTGCACAGCAGAAGCATAATTCTCTCGCAGATATTTCACATGCCTAAAGCGTAATGCATTCATCTGCTCCTGACAGGAATAGTGGCAATAAAGAGCAAAAAAAAGCGCCGTTTGCACGGCGCCTCTTACTGTTTACGTTGCTGAGGACTAAATTTGAGCATCAGCCTCTGTCATCACGTAGAGATCAGAACTTCTCTTTTCTGGTCACATCATCTGTCAGGCGGTTTTCACCAGTGCGTTCAACTTCCACTTCCTGACGACGTACACTGTCTTTAACCGTCTCGACGCGGGTCGTTTCTTCACCACGCAGACCAACTTCTTCTTTAACGCGGGCAGTTTTCGCCACGGTTGGCACTTCGTGGGACTCTTCCACCACTACCGTTTTGTCGGACCAGTCGACATCGTTGAGATAAGCTGGCTCATCAACCGCTCTGCGGAAGACTTCAGCGTGCTGCTCGTAGAGGGAAACATCTTCAGCCACTTCATCTTCAACCGTATAACGACGGAGTTTCACTGCGCCATCGCTCACCTGACGTTTACCAACTTCAATATTCTCTTCAGCCAGTTTTAAGCCATCACGTCCCGCATCAGTGCCCTTCAGGGGATCACCTTCGGTAGCATAAGCGTTGCCGGTAGCTGACAGGTTACTGGTGCCTGTTAGTGTATTGTTTTTCGATGCCAGACTACCTGTCGGGGAACCCAGACGATCGTCAGTCTCACCAGCGAACTCGCCACCGGTTAGCGGCCCACGCTCGTTTTCGGTAGAGGCATAATCCGCTGCAAAGGCTGAAAGCTCATCTTCAATATGGCTGGCCTGATCTTTAGGCGCTCTTACGGTCAGCAGGACGCCGCCTGACTGTATCGCTTTGCTGTATTCGGCTGCGTTATTATCATCTACATCATCGCCGAACAGTCGCTGCCAGAAGCTTGGGTGACGGATCTCTTTCCCTTCCACCTTCAGGCGTTCGCCTGAAATAATGTCGATATTGTTTTCTGCAATGCCTTCGACGATCAATCTTTCTTTGGCCGATTCTGCCTGCTGAATTTGGTTGAATGCGGTTACGATTTTTTCGTGTGCCATAAAATAGATCCTCGTAGTTTGGTTAATCAGTTTTCGTCTTTGGTAATAGTGACTTCCTGATGCCGCAGAGTGACATCCTGCGTATATTTTTCCGATGTGGTGTTTTTAAGGATATGGATTTCTTCCTTAAGAACTTTCCGACGAACAATTTCAATTTCTTCTTCAATAACAGGAATAATCAGCAGATCTCCTTCCTGGCGCATTTGCGGTATTTCATCATCGGCTAACCTTTTATTAAAAGGTATATGCCTGATATGAACTTCTTCCTGCGTCAGTTCAGAAGCCAGCGTTTCCTGCCGGGTGTGAGTAGTGCGGCTTACCTGAATTTTAGCATCCACATGACGGTGCCTGATAATCTCCGCCTGCTCTTCAGCTAAAGGTAACGTCTCGCTGTAAGTCTGTTCGGCCAATGGCTTTTCACTCTTTCCCATATATAGAAACTCCTTCAGAGAAAATTTTAATCCGCCAGTGGTTGAGCATCTTTCTTGCGTCCTGCACTACACACTTCGTTTTCACCCTTACAATGTTAGACGAGCTAAAAAATAATATTGTGATTTGAAGATGTAGAAATGTAACAATAATTTAATGAGGGTATTATCTTAATGTAGGAGAACAGATAAATAATTTTATCTCTGGTTAATCTGAACAAATCACTCGTCTTATTGTCGCGAGAAATTGATACCGCATGACAGCAACAGATATTAGTAAGTCAGATAAATGATAAAATTACTGGCGCTACTCATAGCTGCCACCAGAATTATTCTGCTGCTTTGGTCTGACAGGTACGCTGAATGAACTATGCTTTTTTCCTGACTTAAAAAACAGGAGAAAGCAATGAAATACAGGCAACTTGGCCGTTCCGGTTTACTGGTGTCAGAACTGACGCTGGGCACGCTCACCTTTTGCGGGAAATCGGGTTTTGAGAAAACGGGCAACGTCGATGCCCGTCAGGCACGACGTTTCCTGGATATCGCGCTGGAACAGGGGGTCAATACTGTAGACACTGCCGATCTCTACTCGCTGGGCGGTGCTGAAGAAGTGGTCGGTGAAGCGCTGGCAGGAGTGCGCGATCGCGTCATTCTTGCCACCAAAGCGCGTAGCCCGTTAAGTGATGACCCGAATAACAGCGGTGCCAGTCGCTTTCATCTGATCAAAGCGTGCGAAAACAGCCTGCGCCGTCTTAAAACAGACCATATCGATCTCTACCAGATCCATAACTGGGATGGCGTGACGCCGGTTGAAGAGACGTTGCGGGCGCTTGAAGAGCTGATCCAGAGCGGTAAAATCCGTTATTTTGGCACCTCTAACTATAGCGCCTGGCAGATGATGAAAACGCTGGGCAGCGCTGAACGCAACCATCTTAACAGCCCTGTCAGCCAACAGATCTACTACACACCGGAATCACGTGAGGCAGAATTTGAGCTGCTGCCTATGGCGCTGGACCAGAATATCGGTACGCTGATTTGGGGTCCCATGGGCGAAGGTTTGCTGACAGGCACCGTACAGCGTCATCAAAAAACGCCGGACAGCTCGCGCCAGGGCAACGGCTGGCCTGAACCCTATGTTCACGACATGGAGCATGCCTGGAACGTGATTGAGGTGTTGGGTGAGGTGGGGAAAGAGCTGAACGCCTCTACGGCGCAGGTCTGCCTGGCCTGGCTGCTGACCCGTCCAAGCATCAGTTCACTGATTGTGGGCAACCGCACCGAAAAACATCTCCAGGATAACCTCGCCGCTGCCAACCTGACGCTGAGCGAAGCGCAGCGTAAACGGATCGAACAGGTTACGCGCCCGGCGCCCCGCTATCCCTATTGGCATCGCTTTACCAGCGGTATGGATCGAATCGATCCCGCTGAAAAAGTGTTCCTGGATGAATATAAAGAGACGCTGGATAACAGGAAAGATCTGGAAGCTAAGTAGCAATCTACTGCGCGCGATAAATGCTAAAAGATACCTATCGTGCGCATTGCTGGCTGGTTGTTAATTTGCTGTATCTATCTGGTTATATCACTGTATGGTGGGGCCTCTCATCTCAGATGAGTTGAGAATTTGATAACCCCTTGTACCGATTATATACCTGTGTAACGCAGGTTTTTTTGTACATACAGAATTTATGAACAAGCAGGATACTCCTACTATCCTGCGAGTGAGAAGAAGCCTGCTTTTGAGCAGGCTTTTTTTCGTCTTTCAGAAAGCGTTGCGGTGAATACTTGCAGGAATGGGTGTAACAGTAGCCAGAAATTTGAACCATCCACGACTGTTTTCAGTGCAGCAATAGCGGCTTTCCACATCATAGCGCCTGCGATTTTGCCTGTTTAAGATGAACAGAAATTATCTCTTTCAGCTCCTTTACACTGCTTTGCCTGTAAAAAGATGCGGAAGGCCGGCCCCTGTGCGTCACCCGCCCGGCCCTGAAATAGCACGCTATAATCATTACCTGACTAACGATTTTGGAGGCGTGATGAGCAATTATCAGTGTTACTTTCTGGATGGGCAAAATAAAGGCGAGGTAAGAGCCTTCCCTACTCCCCTCAGCGATGGCGGAAAAGTTTCGCCGGTTGAATCAGAGATACAAAGTCTGGGTGGCAGAAGACCGCCGGGGCAGCATCCCACAGTGCCGGAATACAATACCCTCGCCGTCCACGATCAGGGTAAAACCTATTTTCTGGGTACGCAAAGCGACCGCATCGAGTCCCAGCATCTTGCGTTGCAGCAGGCTATTGCGGCCGGGCTACAGCCTCATGGTTAGTTATCAAAAACAGTTATAAGACCTGCGATATTTGAATAATCATAATTTTCTTCCAGGCTTAAAAAGTACTTTTTAACTGAGGAGAAATTATGCTTACGCAATATCAGGAGTGTATTGATGCCTGTTACCTGTGTGCTGCGGCATGCGATAACTGCGCGGCCTCATGCCTTAATGAGGAGAACCTTGAAATGATGCGCGACTGCATACGGCTGGATATGCAGTGCGCCAATATTTGTCGTCTTTCGGCACAATTTATGGCGCTTGAGAGCGACTCAGCCAAAAAACTGTGCGCTCTCTGCGCAGAGATTTGCCAGCAATGCGGTGATGAATGCGGTAAGCATCAGCATGATCACTGCCAGCAATGCGCCAAAGCGTGCCATAACTGTGCTGAAGCCTGCCGAAAAATGGCCGCCTGACCAGCCGCCAGCCGATACAGCCCGCCAGATGCGGGCTTTTTTCTGCGCGAAAATCGCCTGGAGTACCGTTGTGGGCCGCCTCAGAGATCAGATAGCGTTCTCCTTCTATGAGGCCTGTGACTTGCTCTTTCGCCCGCGCCAGCGCACAGCGGCTAAAGATGCAGATGATGAAATGACTGAGATAGCTGTTTGGATCAGATAGCTGTAAGCAGAAAAAATTGCCTGAATCCCGCGGCGACACGCAAAACAATCTCTTGCGTGCTATTAACCCTCTTCGTCAGATAGTGAATTTCATATCAAATAAGTGACGATCTCAGAGGCGCGTGTTTTATCCCTAAAGTTTTACGGGGAATTGTCGATAATGTGTTCACCTGATGCTGCAAGCTGACGGATGAAAACTAAAAAAGACGAACCACAGCAAAACTTAGCCCGCCTTGTTGCGGGCTTTTTTGTCGCTGTCACAGCACCCGTTTTTATCTGCAAGAGTTGAAGCAGGTGTCAGATAACTCTGAACTTTCAAACCTAAGAATGCCCCTGGAGTAATCCCCTGGGCTGGCGTGTAGGCTGGATAATCTACGCACGCAGAGAATTGCGGGTGTGGTTCAAGAGTAATAATCACTCCTTTCCCGACCTTTATGGTCGGGTTTTTTGTGGCTAGAGCCGCAGCTCACCCACTGCGGATTCCACTGACACATCTTCATCAACCTCACTTAACAAGAGTGCCATCTCACGCACGCTATCGTTTGACAGTTCCCTGCCCTCTGCCAGAACCTGATACACGGCCTCGCCCAGTACTTTCACTACATCATCTTGCGCGTTAGCCATCTCCGTCAATCCTCCTCTGGTTGAGTTATAACCATAAAGCAAACCAGGCGAAAAATAAATACCCTTAAATATCAACAGGTAGAGCCTCACATACTGAGATTAAAACTTAAGGGCAGCCAGAGTAATCCCGCCCTGTTTCTTACGCCCATTTCCGAAAGGGGTATCAGAGAAACCCAGCTTGCGGCAGGGGATCCGCCATCGGCGTGCCCGCCCAGCTTAAGGTCAGGACAAGCCGCTCTTCGGTAAATCGTGATTTTTCATTGGCACAATCTCCGCTCAGAGGGGTGAGCGTGCCGGCGTTCTGTTTTGCAGGGAGCCAGAGTTCGGGTCAGGGTCATTCGCTGATTTCTTGCATATGGTCTGCCCGAGTCTAAGCTTTATCTCCTGCCGTCAAAAAAGGGGAAACAGAATGTATCATTCCGACCCACAGATGCTTCTGCTGCTGTACTTTGTTCTGCCCGTCTGGCTTATTGCCGGTTTTGCCGACTGGCTTTGCCACAGGGCAACGGATATTGAAACGACAACGGGGCTTAAAGAAACTTACATACATATTCTGATGTTTCTAGAGATGGGCCTGCCATTACTTGCGGCTCTGTTTCTGGACGTCAACTCGCTGGTTATCGCCTTTATGATTGTGCTGTTTTTCTGTCATGAGGCGACCGCCTTATGGGATGTCAGCTATGCCGTGACAGCAAGGCGGGTTTCCCCCATTGAGCAACATGTGCACAGCTTCCTGGAAATGGTCCCTCTTATGGCGCTACTGCTGGTCATTTCACGTCACTGGCCACAGTTCCTGGCATTATTCGGTTTGGGGGATGAACCTGCACGATTTGAGCTGAAACAAAGGGATGACCCGTTGCCTGCTGGTTACATTACTGCCGTGCTTTCGGGCATCTTTTTTCTGGAGGTGCTGCCTTATCTGGAGGAATACTGGCGTGGGAAAAAAGCCAGGAAAGGCGGATCGGGAAGAGGTTAAAAAGAAGGCAAAGCCAGCGGGCGATTCAGGCTCTCACCGTTTTACAGCCTGACTCTGTTACCCTGATTACATGCTGCGAAGCCGCGCGCTTCAGCGACCTCCTGACGCGCCGCGCCGCACAACGGCATGGGCTAAAAATACGGGCCTGACTGCCCCTCAACCTAAGGAAGCGCCAGCCGACTAATTCGGCATCAGGATAATTACCCACTTATAAAACGACAATTCATCTGTAACGCGCTGCGCGAATAGTTTCAGCGGGTTAAAATAATAACGCTGGCAACAATTGCGCTAAAAATTTACCCCATGATGGCACTTACATCATTAATTAAAATCATGCCCGGCAAATAAAAGCATAAGCAGAACGCAGCATTGTGAGCATTTAATAATATATCGTTGAGGAGCAGGCTTTTGATTAAGACGATAAAACAGGGAGGCGGGCTATTGCGCATTAAAACAAAACTGCCCGGAACGTATAATTTTATTTATACGCCCCAGGCAGTTATACACATACGGTCGGCTTAATGAGAAACAGAGAGCCTGAGTATACCTGATTTAATTACGGGCTGGCTGTTTCATATTAAGAAGTGACAAGCTGTCACTTTTCTTTGCGTCCGCCACCGTGGCTGTGTTCACCACCTTTTTTACCGGCTTCGGAGGCTTTTTCACGATCGTTTGCGAAGTTACCACCGCTATTCTTGCCGCCTTTTTTGCCCGCTTCAGAAGCTTTTTCAGGATTTTCTGCGAAGTTACCGGATCCACCGCGATGTTCAGTCATAAATACCTCTCATTTTGAATGTACTAGTTTTAACTTCCAGACCAACGGCAGGTTATCAGGGAGTTATCCTGTGTGCCGTCACTCAGTTATTAAGCTTAGCCACTCTGCTTTTTTATGCAAAAAAAAATTTATAAGCGAAGCGCTGAATAATCATCGAATAAATAGCGTGGCGACCATGCTTATTACTGCGACCTGGGAATAATTATCACTTAAATTAAATATTTACGTTCTACCTGATAGCAGCGTTTAAACAGAAGCTGACAAATGTATTAAGATGAAAAAAGTTATTACCTGAAGTATTAATCGCAGCAAGGTAAGAAGTCATTCTGTTAAAGGCCTTATAAATCAAAAAAATATAAAACCTGTTAAGGCGTTCTTTATCAATGCAGAGAACGAAGGAAAAAACGTACCTCAAGGAGTGAGCAGCCGGTTGCTAATCAGATGCGCTGGCAATACCGGGGAGTGTATGTGCCGGAACGATAGTGCTGTTCCTGATTGTGCCTCTGGCTATCCGTGGGCTTCCCACTAAGGGATTTGTGAGTAACAAAACCTTCACCGCCAGTCGCGGGGGAGCAGGAACGTTCCGGACGCGCTAAAAGCTCAGTTTCAGGTTTCAGGTTTCAGGTTTCAGGTTTCAGGTTTCAGGTTTCAGGTTTCAGGTTTCAGGTTTCAGGTTTCAGGTTTCAGGTTTCAGGTGTCAGGTGTCAGGTGTCAGGTGTCAGGTGTCAGGTGTCAGGTGTCAGGTGTCAGGTGTCAGGCAGATGACATTACCGTGACGATGGAAAAAGGTGCATCAGACAATCGCTGCACCCATACTCCGTTAAGGCCGGAAGCAGGCAAGTGAACTGATACTGACTTTCGCCACGGGGCAATGGGTTCCGACCACAGCCTCTGCTCTCTTAAGCGGGTTAACATCAAACCCCGTAATGGTCAGGCGGCGAACTACTACTCTCTCCTGAACAACGGGTGATACACCGCCCAGACAGATCCGGGATATGCCGCCCAGACAGATCCGGGATATGCCGCACCCGAGAGGCCCGAACGGAGTAACGATTCGCCGTAGACATCATTAAAGGCATCTTATCGGCACGCTTTTATGGTAAAGGTCACCACACCAAATATCTCCAGCTCATCCTCAGATTTAAAGGTGATTGGGGAGTATCGGCTATTGTGCGGCAGAAGATGCAGAAAGGGGCGTGTACGTAATTCCTTAACGGTGAACTCGCCTGAAACGGAAGCCACTACAAAATCGCCATGCGTGGCGGTAAGAGAGCTGTCTACCACCAGCATATCGCCGTCGGTTATCCCGACATCAATCATCGAATCCCCGCTTACGCGAACAAAGTATGCCGCGCTGGGCTTCTGTATAAGCAGATTATTCAGGTCAATGCGTTGCTCAACATAGTCCTGGGCGGGGCTGGGTAAACCGCAGGGTACGCGGTCGATGAACAATGGCAGAGTAATGACAGCTCTGATTTCAGCAGGTTTTAAAAATTCCATAACAAGCCCCCGGTTAATTACTGTATATATATACAGTAATATCGGTTGGTACTGGCTATCAAGGAAAATTTTAGCGCTCGTGCACTTTGCGCGGTTGCCCCGGATGGCATTGCAGCCATTATTGCTTAATAATCATGATCATTGCTGAACGGATGATTAAACTAAAGAACATAAGCCACAGTACTGCTGAAGGGGGGAAAGCCTGTGATTAAAAATATTTATAACGCCCGGATGCGCCAGCAAGCTTTGCACTATATAGCCATGGCGCCTATATGCAGGTAACCCCACAACGCTGTAACTAGTGAATAAGCCTGAAAATAAATACCCGCAGAGAGGGACAGTCAGGCATCGTTGCTTTGCCGCCATTGCAGGATCATCTCTCTGGTAACTTCCTTTTTATAGCAAAGTGGCGCATAGCCACCAGCTTTGCTCCATGCGCTTCGTCTGCCGCAGCTGCTGCCATTTCTTGCTGAGTTGAATGGACAAGCGCATACGCCTGGATACGATGCAATGGATTGATCAATAAGCTGCTGTTTAATCTGATCGTCACTCAGATGAGCAGTTTTAGCCAGCACCATTTCGGAAGAAATGAGTCCGTATAAGATAATTACCGTCAGCGAGACAGTTCTGAGAAGCATGACCGTTTCCTCCAGAGTGGAGGCTAAAAGGTAACCGGTGGCGTTACGATCCAATGGGTGAATCAAGCATGATTTCATGCCTGTTTACCGTTCACTTGCATCCTGGCACCCGCTCAAATGTGTAGAGGGGTTGTAGCGATTGTCAGCGCCTGCGATCGTGAAGGATCCTTCTAACGCCTACTGTAAAAGTAATCAGCAGGTCTACCTGGCGGTCATCGCGTTATTTTTATTGTGCCTGTTATCCGGCTCCTGGCTCTTCATCAGGAGTAAACTCAATCACCAGAAAATTCCGAAGTTTCAAACCTAAGAATGTCCCTACAGTAATCATCGTGGCTGCCTGGTAGGCTAAATAAACTACACATGCGGATGAATGCGTGTGTGATACAAGAGTAATATTGATTCCTTTCCCGACCATCATGGTCGGGTTTTTTGTGCGTGTTTCTGAAACAACCGGCCTCTGCTGGTGATGACCATAAGGCGTATAAAAAACTCAACGCCCCTTCCCCCTGTCGCAAATCAGAGCTACCAGAACAGCGCCCCCGCGATATACTCCAATCAGGAGGGTAACCTGTGCCCTACACCGAAGCAGTACATAGCAAAGAAGTGCGGGGAAAGATTAGTGTCAGTCTGGCTGCGCCAGAAGATGCTTACAGCGGCGTATAAACCCGTAGAACACATGAAGTGCAAGCTGGCGCAACTGCATGATGACTTTTCAGAGCGGTTCCCCTACTACCGCAACGAGTTGATGACAATCCGCAGGGTAATCCCGGTTTATCAGAAGGAGGCTAAACGTGAAGAAGACAATATATCTACCTCAATACGATAAAAAAGCTGAGGCGCATATCGTTGGGGATAAAATAAAGGTGCGATACGATGAAAATGAAGACTTCCCTAAGCGTCTTAAAGTAAAAGATCAGTTTTATGTCGTTATTGACGGCGAGGAGAGAATTATGGTGCTCACCAGAAGCCCGATTGGCTCATGGCATTTTACTCTTCAGTAGCGTGTTAAATAGCGTCCGACCTCGCCCTGGCGGGGTTTTTTATTGTCGGGATTCAGGGGGGATCCTGTGCAATATCGCAGAAAGCTTTTGAACTTAGAGAGCGGCGTGGCGGTGAAGAGCAGAAACTGCCGTTATTTTTTAATAAATCCCTCCCAAACTCCTCCCCACGGAAAAAATGAAGTCTGGCTAAGTCGGGTAATTCACTGAAAAATAATGGTACGCGCTACAGGATTAGAACCTGTCACTTACGAATCACTCCAGCGTGAAGTCCTTATCAAAGTCGCTCTCTTTGCCCCAGAGCTTTTCCAGCGCGAGCAGATAATGAAGCCATTCACGTAATAAAGCCGGACGCTCAAACTCCAGCCTCAAGCATTGGGAGGACCAGCGACCGAACCAGACTCATTCGCCACTGACGCCGCTATGCGCGAGATGCAGGCTAAAGGTGGGGATGAGTTTGTATCCAGCTTAAAGGGAGCCAGTGAGCTTTGGCACCCATGCGATGTAGCGGAAGAGTTCGCCGCTCGGTTAGGCGCAGGAGAGCAATTATGATCCTGGAAATACAGGAAGTGTTGTTGTCGAGGCGAACGGATCAGGCTGAGAGCTAAAGCGGTACAGCTGCGTATTGGAGAACTGGAGGCGCAAAGTAGGGTCAGCAGATAGCGAAGGCCACCGGGGGCTTTCCTGTTCAAACATAAAACAGTCGTCTTATACTCTGCCTGACCAGTATAAGCCCCCGCTCTTGCTGCTTCGCTGCGGAGCAGAACCCTGGCGTATCACCGCTTTGCAGGCCATATTTTTCTCTTTTCACCGTAAAGAAGTGAAAATAAGCGGGCTTAACCGCCAGTGCTCGGGTAAAAAAGAGGCGTGTACCACTACTGAGGACAATTTTCTTTCCGCACTGACGAGAAGCAACAACGCGGATAAGTTGTAAATATTATGGATAATAGCTGTAAGATCTGGAAAAACCGCTCTCCTCTGCTCTCTCCTGCTTATTGCCTCTCTGGCGAACAACACTGGCGCAACGCGCTTTAGTTTCTTCCACATACTGTCTGTTTTTAATTATTGCCGTCTCATATCGCTTCAGGCTGGCGCGTAGACGTATTATCTGGAAGAAAAAAATCATGCTTTACTGGATGTTACTTGCCCTGGCGATCGTGCTTGAGATCACCGGTACGCTATTAATGAAATGGTCGGGTATCAGCGGCAATCAAACAGGCTATGTCCTGATGCTGGTGATGATCGCCCTCTCCTATATAGCCCTGTCTGTTTCCATCAAAAAAATTGCTCTCGGCGTTGCCTATGCAATGTGGGAAGGCTTTGGCATTTTGTTTATTACGCTCTTCAGCGTGCTGCTGTTCGATGAGTCCGTCTCGCTGGCAAAAATAGCCGGTCTGGTCACGCTGGTCGCTGGGATCGCCCTGATTAAGTCAGGCACTTGCAGCAGGAGGCCTCATGCAGTCCTTTGAATGGGTTCATGCCGCCTGGCTGTCTGCGGCGACGCTGCTGGAAATCACCGCCAATATTTTCCTTAAGCTATCAGATGGATTCAGGCGTAAGGCTTACGGGCTACTGTCATTACTGGCAGTGCTGGCCGCCTTCAGCGCCCTTTCTCAGGCGGTAAAAGGCATTGATCTGTCCGTTGCCTATGCCCTGTGGGGCGGGTTCGGGCTGGCCGCGACCATCGCCGCAGGGTGGATCATGTTCGACCAGCGTCTGGATCATAAAGGCTGGCTGGGCGTGGTTCTGCTTCTCGCAGGCATGGTGATGATCAAGTTTTCCTGAGTTATCGCTGTAAGAGGGGTGTTTGCCCATACCAGGACGAGAACGCGAGCTGACGGAACAAAGACACCGGCAATTCGCAAAATGCGGGTTGATTCAAATACTACCTGGCGGGCGGCACTCGTTCGGGCAGGAATAGAAGACTTCCGTTTTCATGACTTGCGACATACGTGGGCAAGCTGGCTGATTCAGGCTGGGGTGCCGTTATCCGCGCTACAGGAAATGCGCGCTGGGAATCGATAGAGATGGTTCGCCGGTACGCACACCTCGCATCCAATCATCTGACTGAGCATGCGCGCAAAACTGACTCACTTTTGGGTGACAACGACACAAATACGACACAGGGGGAAATCAGGGGGGATTGGAACTAGCGTAACTGCTTGAAAAGTAATGGTACGCCCTACAGGATTCAACTTAAAAACCTAACCACATGATTAAATAGTATTAATTTTCATTCAATTTACTACCATGCCCCCATTAATGCCCCCAAAATTTTTTCTGGCGCTCAAATCATAGCCAATCCTGAGCATGATTCGCCTAATTCATCTTCCGATGCCTTGAAAAATCAATTTCATTAACGTAGATTCAATTTTGTAACTCTGCTGTCTAAGACAGCCACCAATGTTTCGAGCATCGAATAGATGCCAGTGATCTGAGAGAAACGCCTTCGGGTGATCACCCAAAATTACTGTAGCCTGAAAGGTAAAGCTAAATAGCGGTACATTTGCTCGCCCTTGGAAGCAAATATCGTCAATAGAACCGCTCCTACTGCGTGACGATGAGGGTACATTAAACAAACGAACGCCTTATTAACAAGGTGCTTCCACATCGAAACCATTCCTGAACGGGAATATTTCGATTATTAACTAAGCTGTCAGCAATTTGCTGCCAGCACCTTTAATCATTTCCCTATACTAATGTGCCACTACTGACACGTTATGTACTATTTGACCATACAGAGTTAGCTCCATCCTCTCTGAAAAAATCATGGCGCGTATTAAACGCTGCAGGCTGCGCTTTGCTTATGCCGTTAGGCATGGGCAAACGGCAGTCGTGCTGCGTGCAATACATGGCGTCACTTTTTGCGTGCCAACGCCTGAAAGTGACGCCATAGCGTAAACCGCTGCCCATCCTCTACCTGCGCCCGTTTCAAACGGGTATCTGAATCTGACACCACGTTTTCATACACCAAATATCCATTTTTTAAGGAGATCTGAATTGTTGCCGAGGCAGGCATAAGCCTGGGGATTACCTGCAATAGCAGGCAGTTGCACTGAGTGCATCACTGACACCCCGTAATACCTCAACTGCACCCGCTCTGGCGCACAGGCAACTTTCAGTACGGAACGGCAGCGCTGTTTCCGTTATTAGCCATGCGCCAGAGAAGCAGATTGGAGTATCAGATGAGTCGAACAGGTAGAGAAATGAAGCAGCTAGCGAAACAGGCTGGCGGCAGTCACAAGACGGTACATGATCGCATTCGTATTGCTGACAGATTTTGTAATCACTTGCTGGCGTTGAATATTCAAATTCGCAGCGTCCAGTATTTGAAAGCGAGGCATATCGAAAGTTACATCGCTGCACGTCGGGGGCAAGGTATCGCCTTGCGCACGTTGCAAAATGAGATGGCTGCTCTGCGCTCAGTTTTACATCAGGCTGGACGGGAAAAATTAGTAGTTTCAGAACGATTAACTAATCGAGCGCTGGGGCTCGGTGGTAGTAGCCGAGCTGGCACTAAATTCGCTATCCCAATAGAAAAATATCAGCAAACCATTAATCAAGCACGACAGCTTGATGAAGGATTAGCAATTGCCCTTCAGCTATCACGCTTACTGGGCTTGCGTTCACAAGAGGCTGTCCAATGCAGCGCCTCCCTTAAGACCTGGCAAAAGCAACTCGCCCAAAGAGCTGAAAGACTAAGTATTGTCTTCGGCACCAAAGGCGGTAGGCCGCGCGAAACACGCATTTTGGATCGCGCAGCAGTTAGCAATGTAATCGCTCAAGCTTTGGTTATTGCTAAACAGCGCAGTGGCAAACTTATTGACCGCGCTGATCTCAAAACGGCTATGAATTACTGGCGCTCAGCTACAACACGTATTGGTTTGGTCGGGTCCTACTCGCCACACAGCCTCCGCTATGCCTGGGCACAAGATGCTATTCGCTTTTATCAGGAGCAAGGTTTTAGCCGCAAAGAAGCTAATGCCCTCACTTCAATGGATCTCGGTCACGGCGATGGGCGTGGTCGCTATGTCGAACGTGTCTATGGCCTTCAGGAGGATCAAGCATGAGCACCCTCACCTTAATCCGACTTTGCGATGTGATGAATAAAACCGGTGTCAAAAGAGCCTGGATTTACAAGCTAATGAAAAAAAATGAATTTCCTCAAGCCGTCAAGCTTGGTTCGCGCTCAGTGGCATGGGTAGAGAGCGAAGTTGATGAATGGATCTCAAGTAAAATCAACCAACGTGATGGAGCACAGTAATGTTGAATTCAATTTTTTCCCTGGTAGGCGATTTTGAGTATAATCCGCGCACTGCGGCAAAATCCGTAGTCGGAATTAGCGTTCCGAAATTCTTCTTGATGCCCAAATATTTGGGCAATGCTTGCGCTCGCCTGTCAATGGTGGCTCAGGCGGGGGCTTCGCAAGAAGCGCCGGTTTCCAAGAAGGCCGGTAACGCTAACTCCGCCTGGGCTACCACCCAAGGGGTTAGCGTCTCTGGTGGTAGTCAACACAACTACTTCTTGGAGGCGGCCCTATGGCTACTACCCTTCCTTGTTTGCACCCGCAATCCATCCCTGTGCCTATGGGGGTGCTATATGTATGAACCAGAATCACTTTCTGGCAAATCAGTTCTCGACCACTGCCGTGCGTTAGCCTTTGCGATCATTGAAATAGGTAATGCTATTGCCGATGAATTGCTCGCCAATGTTCTATGTGAACGCCTTAGCCTACTGAATGAAAAGATGAAAGCAGGAGGCAAATTATGAGTTGTTGCGTAACTGAGACCATTTCCGCATCTCGTCATCGTTGGGAGGAAATCCTTCTTCAACTAGGTATCGACTTACCCGGGCTGAACAAACATGGCCCTTGCCCATGCTGCGGAGGAACAGACCGCTTTCGCTTTGATGATAAAGATGGCCGTGGTACATGGTTCTGCAATCAATGTGGAAATGGCGATGGTTTAGATTTGATTGCTAAGGTAAAAAAGTGCAACCCACTACAGGCGACAAAATTCATTTCAGAACTCAGTCTGACCTGCCAAACTGCGCCTGCCAGGGAAAAAGCATCAAAGCCCTGTGCATCAATTGAAGCAATGAGACTGCTTAACTCATCGCACTTTGCTACAAGCCCGTACCTGAAAAACAAAGGGTTATCCGCATCTGTGCAAATGCTCAGCATTCAGAAAGCACTAACAATAGGCGGGGTCAGTTTTGATAACGACTCAATTGTCCTACCAATTCAAGATATTGATGGGACGTTGATTAGCGCACAATTGATCAACGCCGACGGTGAGAAACGATACTTGCCAGGTACTCGTCAAAATGGTGGATTCATCAAGGTTGGCGATTCGAGTAATACAGCAAATATCATCATCACAGAAGGCTATGCCACTGCATTAACGGTCAACCTTGCAACAGGTCATTTGGCTTTAGCCGCGATGTCTGCAAATAACTTACTGAATACTGCTGTCACTGCGAGGCATAAATATCCGAACAGCAACATCATTATTGCTGCTGAAAATGATTCTATTGAGGCAAATAACGTTGGTTTGGTTCAAGCAGAAAAAGCGGCAGTAACCGTGAATGGCTGGGTTTCTTTACCCCCGGATGGAAACGTTAGCGATTGGGATGATTACCGCCAAATCCATAATGAGGCAGCGGTTAACGAAGCATTTCATCAGCAAATGTATCAGCCAGGCTCAAAGCTCTCATTCATCTCGCGCATTCGAGAACGCAATCCAGACCTCAGCACCTCCCTTCCCTTACGCAAGGGCTCCGATGGTTTTGATACCCGACAGGATTACCTTATCAAAGGCTACCTCCCCAGCGCGTCAGTAACCAGCGCATACGGCGCAAGTGGTTCTTATAAGTCATTTCTGGCGGTCTCTTGGGGATGCCACATTGCCACTGGCAAACCTTGGGCAGGCAGGCCGGTTACGCAGGGTGCTGTAATTTATGTCGTTGGCGAAGGCGGAATTGGGGTTCCACGCCGAATTCGTGCTTGGGAAGAAACTCTCAATAACGGCTCGCCAATCGAAACACTTTACCGCATCGACTGTCCCATTTTTCCTGCTAGCTCCGAAAGCGTGCAGCAAGTTATCAGGGCAGCCAATGATGTTAAAGCAGCTTCAGGCATGCCTGTCAGATTGATTATTTTAGATACTCTCGCACGCTGCTTTGGTGGCTCTGATGAGAATGCTGCCAAAGATATGGGTGCATTTATTCAGGGTTGCGACGTTATTAAGGCAGCTACCGAAGCTAGTGTCTTAGTCATTCATCACTCTGGTAAAGATCAGGACAAGGGTGCGCGAGGTTCCAGTGCATTCCGTGCTGCCCTTGATGTTGAATTTAACGTCCGCCGCGAAGGTGAAGGCGGAGCGCTGATTCTTAGCTGTACCAAAATGAAGGATGCCGAGGAGCCACCACGGCAGGCTTATGACTTGGTGCCGGTAGATCTCTACACTGATAATGATGGTGACCAAATTACTTCGCTAGTTTTGAATGATGAAGGACGACCTGTTATGGATGATACCGATCCCGAGCTAACCGGCATTACACGTCTTACCGACAATCACGTTGCCCTTTGGCAAGCCATTCGCTCCCGAACCGCCAACGGTGACGCTTGTACTCGCGCGCTAGTTAGAGATGACATGCGAGCGATGGGATTCGATGTTTCTAAGAAATTCACTCGCTGGCTGGATAAGCTGGAAAAGGAAGGCCGTGTCATTTGTGACGGTGAACATATTAGGCCGGTTCTTTTAGAGTTTAAGATGGGGGATTGAATGGGGAAGATGTGGGGGAAGATTTTTTTGATGCTACTTCTAGGACTAACTCCCCCACTTGCAGTCTGTATATACCCGGCAAATGGGGGAAGCTAGTTTACCCATTAGCAAACAATAAGTTATGCGTTTTTAACAATCTGAAAATGGATGCTAACTTAGATTGATGCGGTGGGGGTAATATGGGGGAAATCATTGCGGGCGTATGATAATTTATATACAGGATGGTAATAACACCATCCTGTATTTTGAGTGACTTATATATCAAGTTTAGGCAAGTTGTTGACGATTTTCTGAGTCTCAAGACTGACCGTAATAACACGCAGGAACAATTCTAACGGGTATCGAGGGTTATCCATTGTTTCAATTGCCCAGTCATTAGCATCATTCACAATCCCGCTGTCTTTATGGATAGATACACCTTGTCGTTCCATCACCCACTCAAGAGCAGGTTTACCATTAACAATGTAGTCATAGGCTTCAACAGGAATATTTTTTATCCGAATTTTATTATTGTAAATAACAGTATCTTTTTCACCTTTTTTGGCAAACTTCATCTTCTCAACATAAAAATCATCTTTACCTAACTGAGAATAACCAAGAGTACCAGTATCAATAGTAGCTTTATATGGCTCAACGGCTTCATAGTTTAAATGAATTTCAGCCAACTCACGCCCAGCCTTAGAAAAGGCCAAAAAACCCTCTATATTTTTGACGCATGGAATCCTCGGTAACTCTTTAGCGAGGTTATCAGCATAAAATGACAAATAATCATTACTATGTAGCACCCCATATACATAATAAAAAATATCTTCTTTGCTAATGCTAGATAATGAATAGAAAGAGTTAAATAAATTTAGTCCAAAATCACTGATAGCACTTTTCTTCTCATATTTCCCATCAGAAATCTCTTCATACAAATAAAGAGGGAAGCATTGACCATTACCATGCAACTGAATATCAGGCATTACATTTGTAACAATACAAGAAAAACCCTTTGATGTACCTACACCAGTTAATGATATCGTTATGTTATCAGTATCTATGGCTGGATACATTTTTGGAATTTGCCCAACACGATGAATTAACCCACTACCAAAATATAACCATTGCTTTTGATATGGTCTATATACTGATTTACGCATATATGATTGATCAAAATTTAACTCAATCATTTTTTGATGACTGGAAATCAAACTACTTGTCCAACTAATTTTAGTTGGATCCATTCGACCATCAAGATCTAAACCTAGCGATGATTTATAGAAATCCAAAAGACCATTTACATTTTCAGATAATTTTCTTTTGCTACTTTGATAGACCCATGCATCACGACCTGATTCAGCACCTCTGGAATAATTAGAAAAAAGAACATTTCCGTCTTTAGATTTTTTATTCCCAATTTCGATAAAGTCATAAAAACTGTCATCACGCTGATTCAGCCAGTCATTGTAGGCATCTGGTGTAATTGACTGCCAGCCATGTGCTTTTTTAATGCCGCTTATACTGACAAAGTCAGAAATCGTTTCCAGTTTTTCCTCACGAGTCAGATAGTCACCAATATCATGGAAATAAATCTTACCCGTCTGAGTTGCAGCAGGATTCTTCACAAGAATCGCAATGACAATCGGAGCTCGGCTCCCACTGCCAAAAATTTTACCACCTTCTTGCCGTGATTTTTCACCTGATGTTCTCTGATTACCTCTCAGATGGAAGAAATACAGACTACTGAACTCATCTGCCAGACACTTACGCAGACCATCAGCTGAGTTAGAGTCGATATATCCGCCATTAGTCACAAAACCGATAACACCTTGCTCACCGATACGGTCACTCGCCCAACGAATTGCCCGTATATAGGAGTCGTATAGTGCATTTTTATTTGTCGCCGTTGTATGGGCAGCATACGTTTCCGATATGCGCTTATCGAGAAGCGGATATTTTACATTCTGATTATTGTCGTTTGCTGATTCCTGACCGGAGGAATACGGTGGGTTACCGATAATAACCCGAATATCTAATGCTTTTTGACGCTTACGGCGCTCACTGTTATCAACCAGCACAGCACTGACCAGATCATCCTTCTCATACATTTCAAAGGTATCTGTCAGACAGATACCCTCAAACGGCGTGTACTCTGATTCTTCAGTGATACCGTGATATACGGCTTCAATATTAATGGCTGCAATGTAATAGGCTAACAGGACAATTTCGTTGGCATGAATTTCATTTTTAAACTTGTAAGCCAGTTTATCTGACGGGATCAGACCACTTTGCAGCAGGCGGGTGATGAACGTACCGGTTCCGGTGAACGGGTCAAGAATATGGACGCCTTTATCTGCCAGTGTTTGTCCGAACTCCTGTTTAAGCACGTCATTCACGCTGTGAATAATAAAATCTACCACCTCGACAGGGGTATACACTATCCCCAGACGCTCCGTCATTCTCGGAAACGCGTTTCTGAAAAACTTATCGTATAACTGCACGATAATCTGCTGCTTACCTTCTGCCGTAGTAATGCCGTCAGCGCGCATTTTTACCGACTCATAGAAGCTGTTCAGCGTGCTCGCCTCTTTTTCGAGATGATGCTCCTGCAACGTGTTCAGGACATTCTGCATCGCCATACTCATCGGGTTATGGTCGGTAAAATTGTAGTCCGCAAACAGGGCATCAAAGACAGGTTTGGTTATCAGATGCTGTGCCAGCATTTCGGTGATTTCATCGTCGGAAACGCTGTTATTCAAGTCGTCACGCAGTTCATCTGCAAATGCCCTAAAGGCACTGATCTCTATTTTATTCTCCGGATTTTCGAGGATCCCGCGAATACGGTCGATATGGGTACGGGCAATTTTAGCAATATCGTTCGCCCAGTCTTCCCAGTGATGCCGGTTGCCGCATTTTTTGACGATTTTAGCGTACAGTGCCCGTTCAATTTCTCCGACGGAAAATTCAATATCCAATTGTTCAGGTGGTGGGGTTACAGCTGAACCAATGCCATTACTTTTGCGCGCTTTCCCTGCCAGCTCCGATTTTTTCGTCTGCCGTTTGGTTTTCTTCACCACTTTATCGGCAACGGCAATCACTTCCATTCTGGCGTTGTCTTTCCCGTTAAATTCCAGTTTGTTGATCATGGCATCAAAGCGGTCATCATGCGCCCTGAGTGCATTCAACACCTGCCAGACAACGCGGTATGCCTGATTATTGTTTAAGGCATTTTCCGGCTCTTCACCGGCAGGGATCACCACCGGAAGAATGACATAGCCCAGCTCTTTACCTTCAGCACGGCGCATAACACGTCCGACAGACTGCACAACATCCACCTGAGAGCTTCTCGGGGTGAGAAACAGCACGGCATCCAGTGAAGGCACATCCACGCCTTCCGATAAACAACGGACGTTAGACAATATCCGGCAGACATTGTCATCCGTATCTGCTTTCAGCCATTCAATTTTAGATTTTTTCTCAGTGGCATTCATGCTGCCGTCAACGTGCTTAACCTGACACTGAAGTTTTAATGACGGATCAATCGCCTTATCCGGTGCCGTTTCACTGAGATATTCAATCTCCGATGCCTGATAGGCTTCAACAACGGCTCCGAACATTTCCGTGATGAGTTTAGAGCTGACTTTATGGACTTTACCTTTGCTCTCTTCGATTACCTGACAGAACGCTACTGCCCGCTTCATCGCATCAGGATGAACACCATCAGAACCCGCCAGTCCCTGTTTTGCCAGTGCTTTCCAGCAACCCACAATTTTTGCCGCATCGTCCACTTTGAGCTGATTATTTTCGTCCTTCAACAGAGACTGAATGCGGCGGCTGATATGCTTTTCTTCCACGGCAAGCACAATGACTTTGTAATCACACAAAATGCCAAGCTGTACAGCTTTTGAGAACGTAATGACATACAGGTCATCTCCATAAAGGCTTTTATCATCCATTGAGCATAAGGTGACACCTTCAGTCTCTTTCGCATCGTCCCCGAAAATACGCGGCGTTGCTGTCATATACAGCCGTTTGTGACCGGCGATATACGCGTTGTCATGAATACGCACAAAAGCAGATTCATCATCACCTTCAAAAGTCGCGCCCGTTGTACGGTGCGCTTCATCGCAAATGATGAAATCAAACGCAGGGAAGCCCAGTTTTTGCGCCTGATGAATAACCTCAACAGAATGATAGGTAGAAAGCACCACGTTCATGTAAGGCGGCTTGCCACTGCCGAAAATATCCGGCTGATTAAAGGCTTTTACGAGACTGTTCGCATTCGTGGTCGCCGGATATTTCAGGTCACTGATGCCGACGACAACATTGTCATCATGGTTTTTCTTGCCGACATCACTGTCAGAGCAGACAGCAAAACAGCGTAGGTCAATCAGCGTATCCTGTGTCCATTCATCCAGCGTCTGACTCAGCAATGCCAGACTCGGCACAAGAAACAGGACGGTTTTACCGCGACCTGCAACAGCTTCAGCAATTCGCAACGAGGTAAAGGTTTTTCCCGTTCCGCATGCCATTATGAGCTTTCCGCGATCTGCAGTTCTTAAGCCATTTTTCACTGCATTAAGCGCCGGCACTTGATGGGGACGGAGCTGCTTCTTAGCCTTCATTGCAGGCCGGTGTGCTAAGTCAAAATCAAACTGAGACCAGTCTAGAGCACTTTGTTCAAGGTCAGTTAAACTTAATGCCGTTACAGGGGTAGCCTTATCCTTGAGCATATCCTTCGCTTCTTCTGTCCAGTTATCCGTGGATGCCACAATATAGCGAAGGGTAAAATATGTTTTATCAGATGCCGCGAGAAAACTATCAATGTCTTTTTTAGATATTTTTGTTTGATTATAGTTTTTACACTGAACTGCATGAAACTCGCCGGTTTTTGTGACAGCAACTAAATCGATGCCTGCATCTTTTTTATGCGTGATTCCAACTGAATTACCATACTGCTCGACCCATGCAGCATAGCTCAGCACGTAAGTATATAGTTCGGCGTACTTGGGCTCGTTAAGGAAATATTGAACACAAAGGTTTTCAAAAGTGGTTCCTTTATCCCTTTGAGTGGGGGAAGCATTTTCAATTTTAGTTAACAGCTGAGAAAGCGCATTCATTACTTATGTCCTTTTGAATCATTCACTTATTTAATTAGTTTATTTTGTTTATAAAACATACTATCTCCGCATACACCATTACATCGGAGGGAATGCAATCGGCACACAATATTTCATCCCATAGAACGTCAGATCATCGACTCTTGCACCATCAAATGTTTAGTTAGTTATGCCTTTGATGGATCCTGCATATAGAGCAGGCACATAAATATCTTCATCCAATTCATCCCAATGAATCCCCGGCCCCGATCCAGTCAGCTCCCACTGATTCCGCTGCTCAGGTGTACCGAGCAGCAATCTTGGGAAATTTTGCAATGGGATGTCCAATTGCTCTTTCCCCTCTAGTTGCACATGCATAAATTCATCAGAGAAGCAGAGAGTCACTTTAGGTGCTGTCATGCCTTATTCCTTATTACTATCAAGCATTGTCATGAAGCGTACCGAGATAATCGGCATACCATTGAAGCATTTCACGCCGCCCATCGAGGTACTGAGCATGGTTGTAAGTCCCGCGAATGGTGTTTTTATCCGCATGCGCCAGTTGAGTCTCGATCCAAGCCGTGTTGTAGCCCTGCTCATGCAAGATGGTGCTCATTGTATGTCGGAAGCCGTGCCCTGTCGCTTTCCCATCGAATCCAATACGTTTGATCACTTGGTTAATACTCGCCTCGCTCATGGGCTTACCTGCATGATTTCGGCCTGGAAACACAAATTTACCCCGACCGCTAAGCTCGTGCATTTCTTCAAGTAGTGAAAGTGCCTGGCTAGATAGTGGTACAACATGCGGACGCCGCATCTTCATGCGTTCTGCTGGAATCTGCCAGGTTCCCTTCTTCAAATCGAACTCACACCACTCAGCGGCACGTAATTCGATGGTCCGAGTACCAGTTAGCATAAGCAAGTGTGTTGCGTGATGTGTGATACGGCTGCCGCTGTAGCCACTTAACGCACGCAAGAAACCACCGATTTCATGACTTAATAGATGCGGAAAGTGTTTTTGCTTGGGTGCTTTCAATGCCCCCGCGAGATCAGTTACTGGATTATGCTCTGCCCTGCCGGTGATGATGGCATAGGTAAATATCTGCCGACATGCCTGGCGCGTTTTCTTTAGCTTATCCAGCACACCTCGCTGTTCCATTTTACGCAGCACGGCTAGCATCTCAGCCACTTTAATCTCAGCAATCGGGCGTTTACCTAGCGCGGGGAAAACATCTTTGCGTAAGTATTCAAGGATGTCGTCTGCATAGCCTTGAGACCAGTTGGGTCGTTTGTGTTCGTGCCACTCTTGCGCCAGTGATTCAAAACTGTTGTTGATGGCGAGGATTTTAGCCTGCTTGGCTTCTTGTTTGGCAAGGCCTGGATCTCCGCCCGCTGCCAGTATCTTTTTGGCCTCTTCGCGCTTACCCCTCGCCTCGGCAAGTGATATGGCGGGATAAAGCCCGAACACCACGCGCTTTTCTTTCCCTGCAAAGCGGTACTTTAATCGCCAGCTTTTGCTACCACTGGGGAAAATTTCGAGATACAAGCCAGCTCCATCAGCCAGTTTATAGGCTTTCTCTTTCGGCTTAGCAGAGTCAATTTGACGGGCATTTAGCTTCATGTGGGGGCATCGTGATCTATTGAACGGGACAATGCCCCCTATGATGCCCCCAATCGAGTGTAGCTTTCAATAGACAAACAGATACAACCTTGGATGTAGTAACCAGTATTGGCAAGGGGTTAGGAGGTATTTGTAGACTTTAGGAGACACTAGCAGAAGAAGAGATGGTACGCCCTACAGGATTCGAACCTGTGACCTACGGCTTAGAAGGCCGGTGCTCTATCCAACTGAGCTAAGGGCGCATGGAGAACTGAGGCGAATTATACGGTGCGAACCTGCTGAGTCAACGATTTATCGGGCGGAAGCGGTCTGTTGCTGCACTATTGAACAGTCTTGCCTGAAACTGTGCCTGACAGCAGCGCCCGCTTCTGACAAAATAGGCACCAATCCCCGTATTAACTCAACACAGATGGATCCCCTCTCTGATGGTAGCAAAGATTATTGACGGTAAAACGATTGCGCAGCAGGTGCGTCAAGAGGTTGCGGAAAAAGTCCGGCAGCGTCTGGCAGCCGGAAAGCGCGCGCCGGGCCTGGCAGTTGTTCTGGTTGGTGAGAACCCCGCTTCGCAGATTTATGTCGGCAGTAAACGCCGCGCCTGTGAAGAAGTCGGGTTCCTCTCCCGCTCTTACGATCTGCCCGCCTCCACCAGCGAAGCGGATCTGTTAGAGCTGATCGACAAGCTGAACAAGGATAGCGAAATTGATGGGATCCTGGTGCAGTTACCTTTGCCGGCAGGCATCGATAACGTAAAAGTGCTGGAAAGCATCTCGCCTTCGAAAGATGTGGATGGTTTCCACCCCTATAACGTTGGTCGCCTGTGCCAGCGTGCGCCCAAGCTGCGTCCCTGTACGCCCCGCGGCATCGTGACGCTGCTGGAGCGCTACAACATCGATACCTTTGGCATGAATGCCGTGGTGGTTGGCGCCTCTAACATTGTCGGACGGCCGATGAGCATGGAGCTGCTGCTGGCTGGCTGCACCACAACCGTTACCCATCGCTTTACCAAAGATCTGCGCTTCCATGTGGAGCACGCCGATCTGCTGGTGGTCGCGGTTGGTAAACCTGGCTTTATTCCGGGTGACTGGATCAAGCCAGGGGCGGTGGTGATTGACGTGGGTATTAATCGCCTTGAAAGCGGCAAAGTGGTGGGTGATGTCGATTTTGCGGCGGCTTCAGCGCGCGCCTCTTATATCACCCCAGTTCCGGGCGGCGTAGGCCCGATGACAGTGGCAACGCTGATTCAGAATACCCTGCAAGCCTGCGAAGAATCTCATGATGGAGCAGTAAAATAATGGCAACGTTCTCTTTAGGTAAACATCCCCATGTCGATCTGTGCGATCTGCTGAAGCTCGAAGGGCTGGTGGAAAGCGGCGCGCGCGCCAAGACGCTGATTGCAGAAGGCAATGTCACCGTCGATGGCGTGGTGGAAACCCGCAAGCGCTGCAAGATCGTAGCGGGCCAGACCGTGGTATTTGCGGGTCAAAGCATAGCGGTTACAGCATAAGCCTGCCCGTTACCGGCGGCGTTTCGCTGCCGGTTTTCTCTTAACCTTCTCAGACCGAATCCGGTACAGTCTCTTCCCCTCTTCACTTGCTAACCCTTACAGCTCGTAGGGCAATAGCCGATCGACTTCAAAGTATCACTATTTCCTCTTGCTGAAGATGAAAATCTTGTTGCAGCAAAATCACGCTTCTCTCACGATAGGTAGAACGTTCTACTAAAACGTTCTACTTACAATAACAGGGTGTGGAAAGCACCACCGGGGGAAGGCAGCATGAGTCTGATATCAGGGTTTGTGAGATCGTTATCAAAATTATCCATGATTGGTCGCGCGTTAATGCTGCCAATCTCTTTGCTTCCGGCCGCAGGGCTGCTACTGGCCTTCGGCGACAAGTTTCACCTGCCGCTAATGATGAACGCAGGGGGAGTGATTTTCGATAACCTGCCGCTACTGTTTGCTATCGGTTCCGCTGTAGGTCTGGCTTCTGAATCGGGTATCGCCGCCCTTTCGGCCGCCGTATCGGTATTTATCACCAATATCACCATCGGGACGCTGTTAGGCATAACGCCAGAGATGGCTTCCCAGGGCGGGAAATACGCCATGGTGGTGGGCATTCCGACACTGCAAATGGGCGTGTTTGGCGGGTTAATCTGCGGCATCCTTGCTGCCTGGTGCTATAACCGTTTCCACACCCTGCAACTGCCGGAATTCCTTGGCTTCTTCTCCGGTAAGCGCTTCGTCGCCATTGCAACGGCCTTTCTCTCCTCCATTCTGGGGCTGCTGCTGCCCTATGTCTGGGAACATGTTCAGAACGGAATCGATGCGCTCTCCGTGGTCGTTAATGGCAATAACCAGGCCGCCTCAACCTTTATTTTTGGCCTGGTTGAACGTGCGCTTATCCCGCTCGGCCTGCACCATATCTGGTATCCCTCTTTCTGGTACTCGTTTGGCGACTATACAACCCTGAGCGGCCAGGTGATCCACGGCGATCAAACTATCTGGTTCAAAATGCTGGAAGAGGGAAGTAAAACCTTCAGTAGTGATACCTACCAGAATGCCGGTAAGTTTATGCAGGGCGAGTTCCCGCTGATGCTGTTCGCGCTGCCTGCCGCCTGTCTGGCGATGTATCATGAGGCGCACACCAAAAATAAGAAAATCGCTTCCGGTATTCTCTTCTCCGCGGCCCTCACCTGCTTCCTGACGGGGATCACCGAGCCGGTAGAATTTACCTTTATTTTTGTTGCACCAGTCCTTTATGTCTTTAACGCCATCATGGCTGGCGTGGCTTATATGTCTATGTATCTGCTGCATGCACATATCGCTAAATCGTTCTCCGCAGGCCTGATTGACTATATCTCCTTCGGCATTCTGCCTTCGTTTAACGGCTATCAGACCAACTATCTGGACGCCGTGATTGTCGGCGTGCCAATGGCGCTGATCTATTACTTCACTTTCCGGTTTGTTATCCGTCGCTTAGATGTTAAAACACCGGGACGTTCAGAAGTGACCGCCACAACAGATGATAAAACCGATGACGAACTGGCTACCGAAATCATTACGCTGCTGGGCGGCGCGAAAAACATCGACTCCGTGGGTGCCTGTATCACGCGTCTGCGCCTTGAAGTCGCACAGAGCGAGAAGGTAGACAAAGACGGGCTGAACAGTCTTGGGGCGCGCGGCGTGGTGTTTGTCGGTGACAATGGCATTCAGGTGATTTTCGGCGCGAGAGCACAGTTTATTGCCCAAAGCATGTCTGAAAGGACAGGCAAAATATAAGATGTCACCCTGATACGTCCCCGGTAATGCCGGGGACGTTTTCATCTCAGGCGGACAGGGGCGCGATTTCAGGGAGGGGATTTGAAGAAAGTCAGTATCACAGATGTCGCAAAACGCGCGGGCGTATCGGTTTCGACCGTCTCGCTGGTGCTGCGCCGCAAAGGGAAAATTTCGGATGCGACGATAGAGAAAGTTCAGGCCGTCATTAACGATATTGGCTATGTTCACAACGTTGCCGCCGCAAACCTGCGTTCCAATACCTCCAATCTTATCGGCCTGATCCTGCGGGATTTCAGCGACAGCTTTTCAATTAAAGTGATGGCAAGCCTGGTGCAGGAGCTGGAGAAACAGGGTTATATGGTTTTTCTCGGCCAGCCGCTTAACGAGGATGAACATCTTGAGCGCTGCCTGCTTTCCTTCAGGCAGCAGGGCGTTGCCGGAGTGATTTATCTCTCCTGTGACGTGCGGTCATCACATTTGCCCGCACAACTTCGCGACTGCTCGCTACCGCTGGTTGTGGTTTCTCAACTGAAGCTGGAAGAAGAGTGCAATCTGGTGATGCGCGACAACCGGCAGGCGGCGAATCTGGCTGCACGCTACCTGATAGAGCGCGGCCATCGTCAGATCGCCTATATTGGCGGTACCGAAGGCGATCTGATACGCCAGCAGCGGCTTGCAGGATTCCGCAGCGCCATGAACCAGTATGGTCTGGTGTTGAGAGAGGACGCGACCCCCGCCTGTAGCGATGATACCCGTGCAGCGGGCATCGTCACCCGGCAGCTGCTGGAAAAACATAACACTCTCACCGCCCTGCTCTGCCATTCTCCCGATGCCATGATTGGCTCAATTGCCGGTATTCATTATGTGGGGCGCACCGTAGGCAAAGATGTGTTTTTAACCCAGCAGGTGGCGCTGATCGGCTTTGAGGATATGCTGCACGTTAATCTGACTTCGCCGTCGTTTACCTATGTTTCTTCTGCCAGTGAGGAGTCCGGACGCCAGGCTGCCGCGCTGATGATCCGCAAGCTACAGGATCCGCAACTGCAAACGCAACGGATTACGCTTTCCGGGCAACTGATTGCACGGGAATCGGCCTAAGCCGCAGCATTCTCAGGTAACAAGGGTAAATGGGCTAATCAGGCTGAAATAAAAAAGGGGCTTTCGCCCCTGACAGTGATTTGCGCTGAGATTACTTGCGGCGCCAGCTGGTTCCCTGCGGGCCATCTTCCAGCACGATGCCCATCGCCACCAGCTTATCGCGGGCCATATCTGCCTGCGCCCAGTTTTTATCTCTGCGGGCGTCCAGCCGCATTCTGATCAACGCTTCGATCTCGGCCACTTCGTCATCATTACTCTGCGCGCCGTTTTGCAGGAACAGTTCCGGATCCTGCTCCAGCAGCCCCAGCACGCCAGCCAGCTCGCGCAATTTTGCCGCAAGACCGTTAGCCGCCGTCATATCTTCCGCTTTCAGGCGGTTGACTTCACGCGCCATATCAAACAGCACGGAATAGGCTTCCGGCGTGTTGAAGTCATCATCCATCGCCTCACGGAAACGGGCTTCAAAGAGTTCGCCGCCTGCTGGCAGTGCCTGAACGTCGGTGTTACGTACTGCGGTATAGAGACGCTCCAGCGCAGAACGGGCCTGCTTCAGGTTCTCTTCGCCATAGTTCAGCTGGCTGCGATAGTGGCCGGACATCAGGAAGTAGCGCACGGTCTCTGCATCAAAATATTCCAGCACGTCACGCACCGTGAAGAAGTTATTCAGCGACTTGGACATCTTTTCACGGTCTACCATCACCATGCCGGAGTGCATCCAGTAGTTCACGTACGGGCCATCATGGGCGCAGGAAGATTGGGCAATTTCGTTCTCGTGATGCGGGAACATCAGATCGGAGCCGCCGCCGTGAATATCAAAATGCTCGCCCAACTGTTTGCAGTTCATGGCTGAACACTCGATATGCCAGCCCGGACGGCCTGCGCCCCACGGAGAAGGCCAGCTTGGCTCGTCAGCTTTGGACATTTTCCACAATACGAAGTCCATGGGATTACGCTTGACGTTGGCCTCCACTTCCACGCGGGCGCCAGCCTGGAGCTGCTCCAGATCCTGGCGGGATAACAGGCCGTAATCGGCATCGCTGGTGACAGAGAACATCACATCACCATTGCTGGCAACATAAGCGTGATCGCGATCGATCAGTTTAGTGACGATCTCGATGATCTCTGCGATATGGCGCGTGGCGCGGGGTTCCTGATCCGGTGGCAGGATATTCAGCGCAGCGAAATCCTTATGCATCTCTGCGATCATCCGGTTAGTGAGCACTTCCACCGTTTCGCCGTTTTCATTCGCACGTTTGATGATCTTGTCATCGATATCGGTGATATTACGCACATATTTCAGCGAGTAACCGAGATAGCGCAGGTAGCGAGCCACCACATCAAACGCGACGAAGGTTCTGCCATGGCCAATGTGACACAAGTCGTAAACGGTAATGCCGCACACGTACATGCCGATCTGACCAGCATGAATAGGTTTAAATTCCTCTTTTTGACGACTCAGGGTATTAAAAATCTTTAGCATTGAGACATTCCGTTTTGACGTGTGCGGGTTAAAACCAGTGGCATATTCTGCCGTATTGTTATCGTAAGCGCCACGCAAAGCAAGCTGCTCCAGACCGCAAGGTGTTGAACGCCTGACGCCGGGCCAGGTTCTGAATAAGCATGATCCCCAGAGGAGCCATCGGTTAACCTTATCCTTTTCTGCCTGCTCTGCCATTCGCACGCTCAGAGGCCTGCACCTGTCGGTAGCCTGGATTTAAAAAAGCGCTGCCGTTCAGGCGCTGATAACCGAATAAAGCCTGATATACGCTTTATTCTGTAGCGAATGACGTCACTTTTGGCCCCGCCAGGTTTATGCAGTGATGCTGACTCGTCATCACATTTTGTGATATAAAAGCCCTCTGTTAATAGCGTGCCCGGCTCACAGGGTCACCGGCACCGCCTTCCCATTCACCACTCCAACCTTTACAGGATGAGAATATGGTCACTTTCCAGACAAATCATGGCGATATCGTTATCAAAACCTTCGATGACAAAGCGCCAGCTACCGTTGCAAACTTCCTGGATTACTGCCGTGAAGGTTTCTACGACAACACCATTTTCCACCGTGTTATCAATGGCTTTATGGTTCAGGGCGGCGGCTTCGAGCCGGGCATGATCCAGAAAGCAACCAAAGACGAGATCCGCAACGAAGCCAACAACGGCCTGAAAAATACCAAAGGTACGCTGGCTATGGCGCGTACTCAGGCACCTCACTCTGCTACCGCCCAGTTCTTCATTAACGTGGCAGACAACGACTTCCTGAACTTCCGTGACGAAAGCCTGCAAGGCTGGGGTTACTGCGTGTTTGCTGAAGTTGTTGAAGGCATGGATGTTGTAGAGAAAATCAAAGCGGTGGCTACTGGCCGTAGCGGCATGCATCAGGATGTGCCTAAAGATGACGTTGTGATCCAGAAAGTCATCGTCAGCGAATAATGCCTCACACGCTGTTTATTGCAGATTTGCATCTGTGCAAAGAAGAACCGGCAATTACTGCCGGTTTTCTTGCTTTTTTACGCCGTGATGCGCTGAAAGCTGACGCGCTCTATATTCTCGGCGACCTGTTTGAGGCCTGGATTGGTGATGACGATCCTGACCCGCTGCACGCTGAAATCGCAGCCGCGCTGCTTGGGCTTCAGCAGCACAATATCCCCTGCTACTTTATCCACGGTAATCGTGACTTCCTGATAGGCCAGCGCTTTGCGGCTGCCAGCGGCATGACGTTGCTGCCGGAAGAGCAGGTAGTGACGATCTACAATAAACAGATCCTGATTATGCACGGCGATACGTTGTGTACCGATGATGAAGGTTATCAGCGCTTCCGGCGCAAGGTGCAGCAGCGCTGGCTGCAAAGGCTGTTTCTGGCTCTGCCGTTGTTTGTCCGCCAGCGTATTGCGATAAAAATGCGTGCAGGCAGTAAACAGGCTAACAGCAGTAAAGAGAGTGCCATCATGGATGTGAATGCTCAGGCTGTAGCAGAGACGATGGCCCGACATCGGGTGAATGTTTTAATCCACGGACACACTCATCGCCCCGCTGTGCATCAGCTTGAGGTAAACGGTCAGCTTGCTGAACATCTGGTGCTGGGCGCATGGCATAGTGAAGGCTCAATGATCCGCGTCAGCGAGCATGAAACCACGCTCATTTCCTTCCCTTTCTGACCCGCAAAAAAATGGGGCAAATGCCCGCCTGAAGCCTGGGCAAACGTTTTCCTTGCTGCACAGTCATGCTATCCTCTTTGCCCTTCCCATCTGAGTGCCTGGGCAGTCAGATGACGTATGTCAAATCACAGGAGTCAGACCCGCATGTCATCCAACGCCGCACCGGCCCGCATTGCTATTGTTATGGGTTCCAAAAGTGACTGGGCAACCATGCAATTTGCCGCCGATATTCTCACCAGCCTGGCCGTGCCCTTCCAGTGTGAAGTGGTTTCCGCGCACCGTACCCCGGACAAGCTGTTCAGCTTTGCCGAACAGGCTGCGGATAACGGTATTCAGGTGATTATCGCGGGCGCAGGCGGGGCAGCGCATTTACCGGGAATGCTGGCAGCAAAAACGCTGGTGCCGGTACTGGGCGTGCCGGTGCAGAGTGCTGCACTGAGCGGCGTGGACAGCCTCTACTCTATTGTACAGATGCCACGCGGCATTCCGGTGGGCACACTGGCAATCGGTAAAGCCGGGGCGGCCAATGCTGCTTTACTGGCGGCGCAAATTCTGGCTATCCATGATGCCGATCTCTCTGCGCGCCTGGCCATCTGGCGTCAGACGCAGACGGATGAAGTGTTGAATAACCCGGACCCGCGGGAGGAAGCATGAAGCCGGTTTGCGTATTAGGAAATGGTCAGCTTGGCCGTATGCTGCGCCAGGCGGGTGAACCGCTGGGTATCGCTGTTTATCCTGTCGGGCTGGACGCGGAGCCAGAAGCGCTGCCGATCCATCAAAGCGTGATTACCGCAGAAATTGAGCGCTGGCCCGAAACTGCCCTGACGCGCGAACTGGCGAACCATTCGGCGTTTGTGAACCGCGACATTTTCCCACGTTTAGCCGACCGTCTGACGCAAAAGCAGCTGCTTGATCAGCTGGGCCTGGCGACAGCGCCCTGGCAGCTGCTGGCAGAGAAGGCGCAATGGCCGCAGCTCTTTGCCTCCCTGGGCGAACTGGCGATCGTTAAGCGCCGTACAGGGGGTTACGATGGGCGGGGACAGTGGCGTTTACGGGCCGGTGAAACAGACAGCCTGCCAGCTGACTGTTACGGCGAGTGCATTGTTGAACAGGGTATTAACTTCTCAGGTGAAGTTTCTCTGGTTGGCGCCCGCGCCCACGATGGCAGCACCGTGTTTTATCCGCTGACCCACAATTTGCATCAGGAGGGGATCCTGCGCACCAGCGTTGTGTTGCCTGAACCCGATGCTGCCCTGCAAAAACAGGCAGAGACTATGCTGTCAGCCATTATGCAGGAGTTGCAGTATGTCGGCGTGATGGCGATGGAGTGTTTCGTGGTGCCGGAAGGGTTGTTGATTAATGAACTCGCTCCCCGCGTTCATAACAGCGGCCACTGGACTCAAAATGGCGCCTCCATCAGCCAGTTCGAGCTGCATCTGCGGGCTATCCTGGACCTGCCGTTGCCCACGCCGGTTGTCAGTACCCCTTCGGTGATGGTGAACCTGATTGGCACCGCGCTGAATCTGGCCTGGTTGCAGCAGCCGCTGGTGCATCTGCACTGGTATGAAAAAGAGGTGCGTCCGGGGCGTAAAGTGGGCCACCTGAACCTTTCGGATAGCAGTAAACCTTCTCTGCAAAGCGCGTTGAACAGCCTGGTTACTCAGCTGCCGGAAGAGTATGCCAGCGGCATCGCCTGGGCAGTAGAGAAGCTGGAAGCCTGAATCTGATCTCGATAAATCGCTCTCAGGAGCGATTTTCCTGCCAGGGCAGATAAAGGACAGTGCGCTACTGTACTTAAGTATGGCTATCTATTCGTTTCTGAAAATCGTATTCTATAAGCGAACCAAAAATATAAATATTCTTGATTATTAGTACATTAGATTTAATTTGCCAACACCAAGGGAACCAGTACCAAGCCAGAAGCGTTACAAAAGGTAAAGTAATCTTTCCTTTTGCTTCACGAGCGCGGACTGGTTCACCCTCTAAATCTGCCCGTGACACCGCGTTTTTCCTCACTGTTGTTCCTCCTTGCTGACGCTTGATCAGCCCGTGCTGTTGCCCCCTGTTTGCTGCCCTTAGGGTTATGCGAAAAATTAAATATATGTTAAAGTCCCGAATCATCGATGGAAGCACTATTTTCCCAGGGAGATAATGACATGGCTAAATTATTTTTTAATAATCACGCTATTAACACGTCAATAAAGGATTATCTGGAAAGGAAGCTTGTTCAGTTCAATAATATCAAATACGCTTATGCCATTATGAGTAAAAGGAATCCTGCGGATTTCAGCATTATCTCTAACCGGCAAGAGTGGTTTAAGGTTTATATAGACAATAACTTCCAGTTTATCGATCCAGTGTTAATGACCGCCCTTTACCGACTGACGCCTTTCTCCTGGGATGAAAACCTGATGCTGAATCAGGGAGTGAAGGTGCCAAAACTTTTTGATATGGCGCGTAACCACGATATTATCAATGGTTATACATTTGTGCTGCATGATCATAACAATAACCTGGTGGTGTTATCGATCATGTTGGATAAAGATTGCGACGATAATATTGAAGAGTTGATTCAGATTAATAAAAACAAGTTGCAGATGCTATTACTCACCACCCATGAAAAACTGACTCAGCTTTATCAGGAGCAGGCCAGAAAAGCCGATTTTGAAGAGATGAATACCCGTGAGATTTTTTCTAACCGGGAAAATGAGATCATCTACTGGGCAAGCGTGGGAAAATCCTATCAGGAGATCGCCCTGATCCTGGGTATCAAGCTGACCACGGTGAAGTATCACATGGGCAACGCGGTGAAGAAGCTGGGCGTGACCAATGCAAGACACGCCATCCGGCTTGGTATTGAACTAAATCTGATCAGGCCTGTTCTTCCTGACGGGGAAAGTTAGCGGCCAGCTATCCAGTTGACAGCGGAGTGAAGGAGCCCTGGATTCCACCAGCGAAATCAGGGTTTTTTGGTTGTCTTCATCTACCGGCATAAAAATCAGATAGATATTTTCATTTTTCTCTGACTTGCTCTGCTCTACTACCGAAACAGCCCAGCCTGATTTTCTGAAGATCAGGTACATGGGATGACTCACAATGGCGTAAATTCCTGCATAGCCATAGTGGCGGGCATAATTAATCATCGAAAGAAACAGCAGAGCACTCACCGGCTGCTGGCGAAGCTCCAGAGCCTGGACACGTTCTTTGTCGATAAACAAACGGCTGGCTTCCACATAATTCCCTTGCGGCAGCTCAACATTTTTAAACCAGCTCTTAAATGTGCCGGTAATCATATTAGGGTATTTAATTTCTATAAAGCGCAGACTACAGATGCAGATCTCTTTATAGACACCGAAGATATAGGTCGTGCGGGAATTATCATATTCATCCGACTCCATATTATTTTCAGCATTGACCAGCCAGTTAAGCCGATCTTTAAACACCTTCTTCCTCAGGGTGAACAGCTCTTTTGATTTTAATTCAGAAAGAAAACTATAATTCACATCAAGCAAATGCAACATGATCATTCTATCCTTAGCTTAGCTTGCTGTCGATAATACCCTTATCATTCATCAGTCACCAGAGTTTATCTTTTGTCTTTCCTCCCTGAGCAGGTAAAAAGAGGTGGGTCAGAGGAAGTGCGCCCGGCTGAAAAGCAAAAGGCCGGTTTGCACCGGCCTTTACAAGAAGGAATGGCTCTTTGCAGGCTAAGCCCCGTTAAAGCCGCGGAACAGCGCTTTGCCTTTCAACAGCCGGACGCCAAGCCAGCCGCCGCACAGGGAGAGCAGGATCGCGCCGGTTAGCGGCAGCGCTAACCACAGCAGGAAGTCTGGCTCCCAGGGGAAGTCGAACACCTTTCGTTGTAATCCCCATAATGCCGCTTCCGCACCCGTTGCGGCGGCCATTCCTGCCACTGCGCCCAGTAGCGCAAATTCGCACCACAGCGTCCCGCGCAGCAGCTTTTTGCTGGCCCCCAGCGTGCGATATACCACCAGCTCCTGCCGGCGCTGGCGCATACCGACCTGAATCTGTGCCAGCAGCAGCAGAACACCGCAGGCGGTAACCAGCACCACCATAATTTCCAGCGCCTGACTGACCTGCGCCAGCACCTGACCAATCTGGCGCAGAATAGAGCCAATATCGAGTAAGCTCAGCGTCGGGAACTCCCGGTTTAGCTGGGCCAGCAATGCATTATTCCCAGCAAGATGGAAACTGGTCAGCCAGGTGGCTGGTTGATCCTCCAGCGCACCCACAGGGAAGATAAAGAAGAAGTTGGGTTTCAGGCTCTCCCAGTCCACTTTACGCAGGCTGGTAATCCTGGCAGAGAACTCCTGAGTATCGCCAGTAAACGTCAGCGTGTCGCCCAGCTTCACCCCCAGCCTGCCTGCTAACTCCTCCTCCACTGAAACTTCACCTTTTTTCGGCGGCCAGCTTCCTGCCGTCAGCGGATTGTGATCCGGTAATTGCGCCTGCCAGGTCAGATTCAGTTCCCGGTTAAGTGCATTATCCATCGCCGGATCGGTTGGCTTGCCATTCAGCATGGTCAGCCTGGCCCGGATAATCGGATAAAAGGTTTGCGGCCTGACCTGATGCTGTTCCAGGAACGTTTTGACCTGCGGCACCTGCTCCTGGGTCATATTGAGCAGGAAATAGTTCGGACTTCCTGGCGGAAGCTGTTGCTGCCAGCGATCGAGCAAATCGCCCCGCATGACCAGCAGCAGCGCCAGCAGCATAAACGACAGCGAAAAAGCCGCCAGCTGGCTGAGCGTGGTCCAGGGCTGACGCAGTAAGCGGTTGATTGCCAGCCGGAACGCCAGATTACGGACGCTAAGACGACGCAGCAGCAGTAATCCTCCCCAACCGATAGCGCCCAGCAACAGCGACAGCAATACGATGCCTGCGACCAGTGCCCAGAGTAACTTGCTGCCGCCCACCAGCATCGCCAGCAGCCCAATCACTACCAGCGCCATCGCTGGCAGGTAATATTTCAGCGGCCAGACGTTGGCAATCGCATCGCGCCGCAGCACGCGTAAGGGCTGCGTCGCCAGCAGTAAACGGTAAGGCCGCAGCCCCACCAGCAGAGAGATAATAAACAGCGAGCCAATGGCCCACAGCCAGGGCCATGCGCTGGCTGGCGGTAACTCACCCGGTAAAACAGGCTTCAGCATCCGCAGCAGCAATACTTCAAAGCCCATGCCAATCGCGCCACCGCAGACGGCTGCCAGCAGCAATACCGCCAGCCACTGGCCGACAATAAGTTTTCTTAACGCTGCACGATTTGCTCCCAGCGTTTTCAGCACCGCCACCAGATCGTAGCGGCTGCGGCAATAGTGACTCATAGCCACCGCCACGGCAGCTATTGCCAGCATCAGCGTCAGCAGCGCCGAAAGCAGCAGAAATTGCTGCGCCCGCTGCATCGATTTCCCCAGCGCATCTTCCGAGTTCTCAACGCTTATCCAGCGCTGTTCCGGCTTGATGCGGGTTTCGATATAGCGGTCATAGGCGCTGAGCTGCGCTGGCGTACCGGCGAATTTATAGCGCCAGGTGACACGGCTGCCGGGCTGTATCGCCCCGGTTTTGCCCACGTCGGCCAGATTCATTAGCAGCCTTGGCGCGGTCTGGAAAGGGTTGAAGCCCGAATCAGGCTCCTGAATCACCTCGCCGGCCACCCGCAGCGTGGTGTCGCCCACATCAAGGTTCGCCCCTGTTTTCAGGTTTAACAGCGCCAGCAGGCGCGGAGCCGCGAGCACCGTTCCCGCAGCGGGCTTCACTCCTGCCGGTTCCGTTGTCAGCTTACCGAACATTGGATAGAGATCGTCCACCGCTTTGACCGACGCCAGCTGCGGCGTGTCAGCAGCAAAGGTCATGGTCATAAAGGTGAGCTGACGCCCCACCTGCAACCCCTCTTTTCGTGCCGCATCCAGCCATTCCTGTGGCACTTCGCGTGAACTTTGCAGCGTCCTGTCACCGGCCATAAAGTCGCGGCTTTGCTGGGTCAGCCCCTTCTCCATCCTGTCGCTGAGCGAACCTAAAGCCAGCACGCAGGCGACAGCCAGGGTCAGCGCCAGCCAGACTATCAGCAGCGAAGGTGATTTCCATTCACGCCAGAACCAGCGCCAGATCATGCTTCCTCCCACAGCTTGCCGTCACGCACCCGCAGCCGCCGGTCGCAGCGGGCGGCAAGCTGCTCATCATGGGTCACCAGGATCAGCGTGGTGGCAAAATCGCGGTTAAGGGAGAAGAGTAAATCGGCGATGCGATCGCCCGTTTTGCGGTCCAGGTTGCCCGTTGGCTCATCGGCAAACAGCAGTGCGGGCCGCCCGTTAAAAGCTCTGGCCAGTGCGACACGCTGCTGCTCCCCGCCGGAAAGCTGCGACGGCAAATGCGTCAGTCGCTCAGCCAGGCCAAGCTGGGCCAGCAGCGCCTGAGCCTGCTCACGGCTCTGGCGATCGCTCTCGCCTCGTAGCAAGGCAGGAAGCTGAACGTTTTCCAGCGCATTTAGCGTCGGCACCAGCATAAAGGACTGGAAAACAAACCCGACGCTCTTTGCTCGCAGTTCAGCGCGCTGCTCTTCATCCATCTGATGCAGCGGCGAGCCAAGCAGAAACACCTCGCCTTCAGACCCGTCATCCAGACCAGCCAGGATCCCCAGCAGAGTGGACTTCCCGGAGCCGGACTCGCCGATCAGCGCAATGGTTTCAGCCGGTTTGACAACCAGCTCAACTCCGGTAAGGATGGAAAGGTGATGATCACCCTGACCGACGGACTTACTAAGACGATGAACTTCAAGAATGTTTTCCGCTGGCATTACTCTGTCCTGTTATTATTGGCTTTAATGACGCATATGGCGACGGCGGCAGACAAGCTGCTGGTACTGGGCGACAGTTTAAGTGCCGGTTACCGCATGTCTGCCACCACCGCGTGGCCTGCGTTACTCAATGATAAATGGCAGAAATCCCCGGCCATTATTAACGGTAGCATAAGTGGCGATACCGCCACCCAGGGGCTGGCGCGCCTGCCCTCTTTGCTGAAGCAGCATCAGCCGCGCTGGGTACTGATTGAACTGGGTGGAAACGATGGATTACGCGGCTTCCCACCGCAAAATATTGAGCAGGATCTCAGTAAAATTATTGCTCAGATCAAGGCTGCCAATGCCCAGCCGCTGCTGATGCAAATCCGTTTACCGGCCAATTATGGCCGCCGCTATACCGAATCTTTCAGTGACATTTACCCGAAGCTGGCGAAAGAGTTTTCTGTTCCGCTGGTGCCCTTCTTTATGGAGCAGGTCTACCTGAAGCCGGAATGGATGCAACAGGATGGGATCCACCCTAATCCCGATGCGCAGCCCTTTATTGCTGGTCTGATGGCAAAAGAACTGGCTCCCTTAGTTAAGCACGAGTAACGGGGTTTTCAGACGGTTTACAGGTAAAGTTATGCAAAAAATCATAGTAATAACCGGCTGTTCCAGCGGTATTGGGCTGGTGGCTGCCAACGATTTATTACGCCGGGGCTACCAGATTTTGGCCGCCTGCCGCAAGCCGGAAGATGTGCTGCGCATGAACGATCTCGGCTTTACCGGCATAGAACTGGATCTGAATAGCAGCCAGAGCGTGGAACAGGCTGCCGCGAAAATTATCGAGCTGAGCGGGAACCGTCTTTATGGCTTATTCAACAATGGCGGCTTTGGCGTTTATGGTCCGCTGGAATCTGTCAGCCGCCAGCAGATGGAACAGCAATTTGCCACTAACCTTTTTGGCACGCACCAGCTAACAACCTTGCTGTTGCCCGCTTTGCGTGCCAGCGGCGAGGCGCGGATTATTAACACCAGCTCCGTTCTGGGGCTTATTTCCACGCCGGGACGGGGCGCTTATGCGGCCAGTAAATATGCGCTGGAAGCCTGGTCAGATGCGCTACGCATGGAGCTGCACGGCAGCGGTATCCGCGTCAGTCTGATTGAGCCTGGCCCTGTCAGCACCCGCTTTACCGATAATGTCAGCCAGGCTCAGCAGGATAAACCGGTTAAAAATCCCGGCATCGCCGCCCGTTTCACGCTGCCTCCCGAGGCAATTTTACCGAAATTACGCCATGCTTTAGAGAGCAGGCATCCCCGCCTGCGCTACCCGGTGACCCTGGTCGCGCATGCTATGACGGTGTTACGCCGTTTGCTGCCGGGCTGGATGCTGGATCGCATTCTGCGCGGGAAACAGGCATAAAGCGGCAATAAACCTTGAAGCGCTGCGGTGTGCCCCAATAAAGTAAGAAACCCTGTTAAAGAGACGAATTCATGTCACCACAAGCTGCAATAGTTACAATTAACGAAACCAACCTGCAACAGACGCTTGAGCAGTCAATGCAGGTACCGGTGCTGTTCTATTTCTGGTCTGCCCGCAGCCAGCACTGCCAGGAGCTGACGCCCGTTCTGGAGCGACTTGCGCAGGAGTATGCCGGGCAGTTTGTACTGGCAGAGCTGGATTGCGATGCAGAGCCTGCGGTAGCGCAGCAGTTTGGCCTGCGTTCTATTCCTACCGTCTATCTGTTCCAGAATGGCCAGCCGGTTGACGGCTTCCAGGGGCCACAGCCTGAAGAGGCGATCCGCGCCCTGCTGCAAAAAGTGCTGCCGAAGGAAGAGGAGCTGAAGGCGCAGGAAGGGATGCAGCTGATGGAAGAGGGCAAAGTGCTGGATGCGCTGCCGCTGTTGAAAGAGGCCTGGCAGCTGAGCAATCAGAACAGTGAAATGGGGTTCCTGCTGGCAGAAGCGCTGATTGCGCTGAACCGCAGCGAAGAAGCTGAAGCCGTGCTGGCCGTGGTGCCGCTACAGGATAAAGATACCCGCTATCAGGGGCTGATGGCGCAGATCGACCTGCTGAAACAGGCCGCAGACACCCCAGAAATTCAGCAGTTGCAGCAGCAGATGGAACAAGAGCCAGAGAATGCCGAGCTGGCGACCAAGCTGGCGTTACAGCTGCACCATGTGGGGCGTAATGAAGAGGCGCTGGAGCTGCTGTTCAGCTTCCTGAAAAAAGATTTAAGCGCAGCTGATGGTCATGCGCGCAAAATGTTGCAGGAAATTCTGGCAGCATTGGGGACAGGCGATGCACTGGCGGCGAAATACCGTCGTCAACTCTACGCCCTGCTCTACTAAAACGTCATCCACCGCTCAGCCTCCTGCCGGGCGGAACCGGGCCGAATGAATCGGCCCCTATAACATCAATCCGGCGGTTATATGCTGACTGTAATCCCCGTTATTATTGTACTGGCCCTGATCGTTGTCTGGTCAGGGATCAAAATTGTTCCGCAGGGCTATCAGTGGACGGTGGAGCGCTTTGGCCGCTATACCAAAACGCTGCAACCCGGCCTGAATTTGCTGGTGCCTTTTATGGATCGTGTGGGTCGCAAGATCAGCATGATGGAGCAGGTGCTGGATATCCCCTCTCAGGAGATCATCTCCAAAGACAACGCCAGCGTGACCATTGATGCCGTCTGCTTTACACAGGTGGTGGATGCGCCGCGCGCCGCTTATGAGGTCAGCAATCTTGAGCTGGCTATCGTTAACCTCACCATGACCAATATGCGTACCGTGCTCGGCTCAATGGAGCTGGATGAGATGCTCTCGCAGCGCGATAACATCAACACCCGGCTGCTGCGGATCGTGGATGAAGCGACCAATCCCTGGGGGGTAAAAATTACCCGCATCGAGATACGTGACGTCCGGCCACCGGCGGAGCTGATAGCCTCAATGAATGCGCAGATGAAAGCGGAACGCACCAAGCGCGCCGACATTCTGGAAGCCGAGGGCGTACGTCAGGCGGCAATCCTGCGGGCAGAAGGTGAAAAGCAGTCACAGATCCTTAAAGCCGAGGGGGAACGTCAGTCCGCGTTCCTACAGGCTGAAGCCCGTGAGCGAAGCGCCGAAGCGGAAGCGCGCGCCACCAAAATGGTCTCTGAAGCGATTGCCGCTGGCGACATCCAGGCCATCAACTACTTCGTGGCACAGAAGTACACCGATGCTCTGCAAAAAATCGGCACATCCAACAGCAGCAAAATGGTGCTGATGCCGCTGGAAGCGAGCAGTCTGATGGGGTCCATTGCCGGAATTTCGGAACTACTAAGCGAAACTAAAAAAGATCGGGGCGTAAAATGATCGCCGAGCTGATAGCGAACCCGTGGTGGCTCTGGCTGTCGGTGGGCGGCATTCTTCTGGCAGCCGAAATGCTGGGTGCCAGCGGCTATCTGCTCTGGAGCGGCGTGGCGGCGGTACTGGTCAGCCTGCTGGTGTGGCTGGTGCCGCTACCCTGGGAGTGGCAGGGGCTGAGCTTTGCCCTGCTGACCATCCTTTCCGCGCTCTGGTGGTACAGATGGCTGAAAGGGCGCGATCGTCAGCAGCCGCCCTCCTCGCTGAATCAGCGCGGCAATCAGCTGATTGGTCGCGAGCTGACGCTGGAGGAGACGCTGATTGATGGCGTTGGCCATGTGAGAATTGGCGACAGCGGCTGGCGCGTACAGGCGACAGAAAACCTGCCGGCCGGCACGCCGGTCAGGGTGGTGGCCGTGGAAGGCGTAACCCTGAGAATAGTCAGGCGCGCAGGAAATCGTGCCAGCGTCTGACCAGATAGTTATGCTCATCCATTACCGAGTTCCAGACGCCAATATGGCTCATCCTCTGGTGGTAGCTACCGCCGTCGCGGCGTTCACCTTTGGTGATAAGCGGTTTTCCGTCGGCATCAGGCAGGTCTTCAGGGGCCGGTTTCCCCTCATACCAAAAGTCCCATTCTGCGGCGGAGAGATGCGCACGGGATCGCTGTGGATTTGAGATGTAATAGCCCTGTCGCGCCATCACCGCGCCGGGCCAGCCCGATTGCCACCAGTTCAGGTAAGCATAAGCCGCATCTTTGTTTTTTCCCGTGGCGCAGCGCGACAGAGAAAGCCCCCCGTACCAGGCGCGATAGCCCTCACGCGGCGTAGCCAGCCGGTAGCCGCTCTGCCGAAAATGGTGGCGAAACCAGGTGGGCGCCCACAGACTCTGTATACCGATCTGATGGTGCTCAGCCAGTTCAAAAGCCTGCTCCGGCGTAGACCAGAAAGCAAAATGCCCCTGCCGCTGTAAACGCACCAGCACGCTGGTCAGGCGATCGATCTCTTCCAGACTCAGATTACCAACGTCAGCAAACTCAGCCAGCCCCGCTCCCTGCACGGCCAGCACCGCGTCCAGCGCGCCAATTGCCGCATCATCCTGTAGCGCGGCCTGTCCGGAGAAAGCGGGATGCAGCAGCCAGCTCCAGCTCTCCTCTTCGCGGCTCAGCGCGGCGGGCAGCCGGTCTGGTCGCCAGGCAAAGCTGTCAGCGTTATGAGTCAGCGGCAGCATGCTGATAAGCCCGCTGGGCTGCCCGGACAGAGTGCCATCCTGCTGCACATAGAGCCGGTTCACCGGAATGCTGCCCTTGCCCGGTTTTCCGCCCGGAATAAGCGTACCCAACTTGGGCAGGGCGTTAATTTCATCCCAGAATTCCAGACGGCTAATCTCAAGCGGCTGGATAGCGCGGCCGGGCCAGACAAAATCGATATTGTGGAACCACTGATCGTAGAGATCGTAGCTTTCTGGCTCCATGACCGCGATACGCTGGGCATCGGCCACGCTGTGGATCTGATACGTTATTTTGATGCCCAGATCCTGCTCTGCACGCAACCGGAGCTGCTCCAGCAGAGTGACAGAAGTTCCCAGTACGCGCAGTGTGAGCTGGTTTGTCGCCATAACAGCGGAGTTCATGACATTTCACCATCAGGAAAGGAGAGCAGAAACGCATCACGGCGCACGTGCAGTAATAAACTGCCATGACAGTGTAATAGCAGCAACGGCCAGACGGCAAAGGCCAGCAACTATTGTCTTACGGGGTTAAGTGCAGGTTTGATTAACAGAAACGCTGCGGCGCGCTGCTCAACGTCCCGATACTCCTGTGGCATAATGTTTTTTTCGGCAGCGGGAGAACAAGATTCGGCATGGTCAACGACAGCGAAAAAGTGAATATTGCGGCCAGGGGAGCGGCGCGTTATGAAACGATCCGCCAGATCCTGCATGATGCCATCACTTCCCAGCAGGTTCCCCACGGGCTGGTTCTGCTTGAAGGGCCGCTGGCAACTTTGTTTGGCACCAGCCGCGTGCCGGTGCGGCAGGCGCTGAGCCTGTTGCATGAACAGGGGCTGATTACCCGGTTTGAAGGCCGGGGCTATATTGCTGCCCGCCAGAATGAAGCGGTTGATCCGCAACGTATCACGCTGACCCGCAGCGTGCTGGGGCTGGATCAGCAAAGTGAACTGGTTGATACCCGCAGCACAGGCGAAAAAGTGCTGCAAAGCCTACAGGAGGCGCTTGCAACCTGTATGGTCTTTGGTCATTACCAGCTGAATGAAGCCAGGGCCGCCAACTTTTACAACGTCAGCAGAAACAGCATCCGCGAAAGCCTGATGCGCCTGCGCGATAAAGGATTAGTGGAAAAAGAGCCTTATGCGCAATGGCTGGCAGGCCCGCTGACCGCCAGAGAAATCAGTGACCATTACGAGATCCGCGCCAGCCTTGAATCAGCAGCGTTGCGTAAAGCGGCACCGCAACTATCGCAGCAGCAGATCCTGCAAAACCTTGCGCGTCTGGATCAGCTTGAAGGAAAACGGGTCACTTCCGCAGAGCTTGAGCAGATTGAAGACGATCTGCACCTGTTCTGCCTGGCACCTGCGGGAAACCGCACGATGATGCAGATCCTCCGCCAGAGCCAGTCGCCCCTGATTGTGACGCTGATCTTTTACGAAAGGCTGGCCATCCCGATAGATGACGCCATTATCAGCGAGCACCGCAGGGTGTATGAGTTGTTGTTACAGGAGAAATGGGATCCAGCCGCTCAGGCGCTGCGGGAACATCTGGAACGCTCGCAGATCAGGACGCTGCAAAAGCTGAAGGTGCTTTCGATCCTTCCCGTGCCGGAGCTGCCGCCCTACCTGATACGGCTTAGCTGATCAAACATCACTCACACCCTTTTAGTGGTGTGGCAGCAACCCGCCAGATCATTAATGATCGGGCAATCGGCGCTCTCATCGCCAGGGCAGCTGGCCGCCAGCGCCAGCAGGCGTTCGCGCATCAGCGTCAGCTCCTGAATATGCGCTTCGATCTCCGCTACTTTATCCAGCGTGCGCGCTTTAACATCGGCGCTGTGGCGCTGAGGATTGTTAAACAGCTGGACCATTTCGCGACACTCTTCCAGGTTGAACCCAACCTGCCGCGCCTGGCGTAACAGCATCAGCTCTTCCAGATGCTTCGCGCTATAGCTGCGGTAGCCGTTTTCACTGCGCAACGGCGGCGTAACCAGCCCTTTCTCTTCATAAAAACGGATAGCCTTACTGGTTAAACCGGTTTTTTTTGCCACCTCGCTGATATTCATCTTCACTCCTTGACCTTAACCTTGATGGAAGGTTTATTCTTTATTACTACTGTAAAACCCCAGTGGGGTCAAACCAGATAAACGGGAGTTTAAATCATGTCACACACTACGATACTGGCGCTGGAAGGCTTGTCCTGCGGCCACTGTGTAAAACGCGTGAAAGAGACGCTGGAACAGCGTGCGGATGTGGAACAGGCAGAAGTCTCCATTACTGAAGCCCGGGTCAGCGGCAGCGCCCAGGCGAGCGATCTGATTGCTGCGGTTGAGCAGGCGGGCTATCACGCCAGCCTGGCAGAGGCCTCTGCTTTCCCAAAGTGTGAACCGCTGGCAGAAACAGAATCTGAGCCGGAAGCGCTGGCAGCGGCCCCTCAACAGCTTCCGGCAACCCAGAGCTTTCATCTGCTGATTGATGGCATGAGCTGCGCCAGCTGTGTCAGCCGTGTCCAGAATGCATTGCAGAAGGTAAGCGGCGTCAGCCAGGCGCGAGTTAACCTTGCCGAGCGCAGCGCGCTGGTGATGGGCGATGCCTCGCCTGCGTCACTGGTTAGCGCCGTACAGGAGGCGGGCTATGGCGCGGAGGTGATTGAAGATGACGTTGAGCGCCGTGAGAAGCAGCAAAAAACAGCCCAACAGGCTGTACGCCGCTTTCGCTGGCAGGCGGCCGTTGCGCTGACGCTGGGTATCCCTCTGATGCTCTGGGGAATGGCGGGCGACAACATGATGCTCACCCAGAGCAACCGCGCAGGCTGGCTGGCCGTAGGGATTGTTACCCTGCTGGTGATGATAGTGGCTGGCGGCCATTTTTATCGCAGCGCCTGGCGCAGCCTGATGAAAGGCACGGCGACAATGGACACGCTGGTGGCGCTGGGCACCGCAGCGGCCTGGCTCTACTCCATCACCGTGAACCTGTGGCCTGACGCCTTTCCTGCTGAGGCGCGCCATCTTTACTATGAAGCCAGCGCCATGATTATCGGCCTGATCAATCTTGGCCATATGCTGGAACAGCGTGGTCGCCAGCGGGCATCAAAGGCGCTGGAAAAATTACTCGATTTAACGCCGCCAACAGCCCGCGTTATCACCGATGAGGGCGAAAGAGTCCTGCCGCTCAGCGACGTTCAGCCCGGTATGACCCTGCGCCTGACCACCGGCGACCGGGTGCCTGTTGATGGCAGCATCACTCAGGGTGAAGCCTGGCTGGATGAGGCGATGCTGACCGGTGAAGCGATGCCGCAGCAGAAGCAGATCGGCGACGATATTCATGCCGGAACGGTGTTACAGGATGGTAGCGTGCTGTTTACCGCCAGTGCGGTGGGTAAGAACACCACCCTTTCGCGCATTATTAACAGCGTGCGTCAGGCGCAAAGCAGCAAGCCAGAGATTGGCAGGCTGGCCGACAGAATTTCCGCGGTCTTTGTTCCTGCCGTAGTGGCTGTTGCCCTGCTTAGCGCGGCGGTTTGGTTCTTTGTGGGGCCGGCACCGCAGCTGGTCTACACCCTGGTGATCGCCACCACCGTGCTGATTATTGCCTGTCCCTGCGCCTTAGGGCTGGCGACACCGATGTCGATCATTTCTGGCGTCGGACGTGCTGCTGAGTATGGCGTGCTGGTGCGTGATGCCGATGCGTTGCAGCGGGCCAGTACCCTCTCCACGCTGGTATTTGATAAAACCGGAACGCTGACAGAGGGAACGCCGCGCGTGGTGGATATCACTCTGTTTAACGGCGCTGATGAACAACAGGCGATCGCCTGGGCAGCCGCGCTGGAGCAGGGTTCTTCCCATCCCTTGGCCCGTGCCCTGCTGGAAAAAGCAGGTGACGCTTCTCTGCCTGCAATTGAGCAATTTCGTACAATACCGGGAATGGGCGTGAGCGGTAATGTTAACGGCAGTGAGCTGTGGCTGGGGAACAGCGCGTTAATGGAACAGAATCATACACTGACAGACGAGCTGCGCCTGCAAATTTACACCCAGGCGGCCAAAGGCATCACCCCGGTGATGCTGGCGGCAGCGGGCGAGATAGTGGCTCTGTTCTCTGTTCGCGATCCGCTGCGTAGCGAGAGCGTCTCTGCGCTGAAACGCCTCCGCCAGCGCGGTTACCAGCTGGTGATGCTGACCGGTGATAACAAAATCACCGCGCAGGCCATCGCGAAAGAAGCGGGCGTGGATAAGGTCATCGCGGGTGTGTTGCCAGAGGGCAAAGCGGAGGCCATACGCGATCTGCAAAAGCAGGGCCACCGGGTAGCGATGGTGGGCGACGGCATCAATGATGCCCCTGCTCTGGCCCAGGCAGATGTGGGGATTGCCATGGGCAGCGGCAGCGATGTGGCGATTGAAACCGCCGGAATGACGCTGATGCGTCAGGATTTAAATGCTGTGGTGGATGGCCTGGCAATAGCCAAAGCGACCTTACGCAATATGAAACAAAACCTGCTGGGCGCGTTTATTTATAACGCACTGGGGATCCCGATTGCTGCCGGGGTTCTCTATCCGCTGACTGGCACCTTGCTGAATCCGGTGGTGGCCGGGGCGGCGATGGCCCTCTCGTCGATTACTGTCGTCAGCAACGCAAATCGCCTGGTGCGGTATAAACCACCAGCGGAATAGCGGCGGTTTATCCCGCACCTCTGCGCCTTTTTTACCTGTTCCTCAGTCAGTTAAACCGTTAGCATGGGCTGAACACTGAGAAGGCGGAAAGTATGGGAAAATTCTTGCGAAAGGTGGCTGCGCTCTGGCAGAAACTGTCGCCAACGCGCTACGTCTATCCGGCACAGGATGCCACCAGCGGCCAGAGCCAGCTGCACCTGGTCGGCAGTATCCATATGGGCACCCAGGAGATGATGCCCCTGCCTGCTTTACTGCAAACGCGGTTAGCGCAGGCAGATGCGCTAATTGTTGAAGCCGATATCACGGCCAGCGCCTCTCCCTTCGGAGAGAGTGAGATCTGCGCGCCGCTGGCGGAGCGTTTAACGGCTGATGAGCTGGCCCGCCTGCAACATTTCTGCCATGAGGTAGCTGTCAGCCCGGAAGCGATCGACACGCTGCCCGCCTGGCAGGTTGCGCTGATGCTCCAGGCGCAGCAGGCACAGCGTCTGGGCTTACGGGCGGAGTATGGTATCGACTTCCAGTTACTGAAGGCAGCCAGGACGTTGCAAAAACCGGTGATTGAGCTGGAAGGCCCCGAAACCCAGCTGGCCCTGTTGAAAGCGCTGCCGGATAACGGACTGACGCTGCTTCAGGACACGCTGATCCACTGGCATACCAATGCCAGGCTGCTCCAGACTATGATTGGCTGGTGGCTGGAAAGCCCACCGGGAGAGAAGCAAACGGCGCTTCCCACAACCTTTAACAGCACGCTGAACGACGTTCTGATGCTGCAAAGAAACCAGCGCTGGGCGGAGGTATTAGCGGCGTTACCCCAGGGAAAATACGTGGTGGCCGTAGGCGCGCTACATCTCTATGGCGACGGCAATCTGCCCGATTTACTGAACGGCAGATAAAAAAAAGGCCAATATCGCTATCGGCCCGTCAAAAAAGAATTTTTTTATGATTTTAGTTATCCGCCAGCAATCAGGTTGCTGACGGGGTGCAGATTGTCGCCTAAAGCCTGGATTTTCGCCACTATTTTTCACCCTGAAAGGGTCACTACTATCGCCGCAGAAGGAGAGCAGCTATGACGCCCGCCGTAAAACTTCTCGAAAAACAGCAGGTCAGCTTTGAACTGCACGCCTACGAGCATGACAATAATGACACTCATTTTGGTGATGAAGCGGTGCGTAAACTCAACCAGAATGCGCAACAGGTCTATAAAACGCTGTTGGTGACGCTGAACGGGGACAATAAAACCCTGGCGGTGGCAGTGACGCCCGTTGCCAGCCAGCTCGATTTAAAACAGGTGGCGAAAGCGCTGGGGGCGAAGAAAGCAGATATGGCCGATCCGCAGATTGCCCAGCGCACCACCGGCTATCTGCTTGGCGGCATCAGCCCGCTGGGGCAAAAAAAGCGGCTGCCCACGGTGGTAGACAGTCTGGCGCAGCAGTTCCCGACCATTTTTGTCTCTGGCGGCAAGCGCGGTCTGGAAATTGAACTCTCTCCTGCGGATTTAGCGCGCCTGCTGAATGCCCGCTTTGCGGATATTGCCCGCAAACCATAACGACCTTGGAAGCTTCCCATATTTGCCGCTGAACAGAGTGGGTAGCCTCTGGGAAACCAGCAGGTCGGGAGAGATGAGTCACTCCGCCCTTTGGGCCAGCAGTTGGTCAATCATCCAGCGCCCGGCGGGGCCAGGCGGCGATCTTCGTGACCAGGCCACATCCACCGAAATTTTTTGCGGCCAGCCGGTCACGGGAAGCTCACGCAGAAGCTGATGACCAAACTGCTCCACCAGCCAGCGCGGCAGAATGCTCCAGCCAAACCCCTGCTCCGCCATCTCCAGCAGCAGCAGATAGGACGGCGCAGACCAGATCCCTTTTCCTGACTGATAGCGTTCGCTCTCGGTCCAGGTATTAAGGCAGAGCTGCCGCACATGCTTCAGCTTTTGCTCGCTGACACTTTGCTCCTGCGCCAGCGGATGATCCTGATGAAGATAGATCGCCATCTGCGCTTCCACCTGCAACCTCGCCGTGGCGATCTCTTCCGGATAATCAGGCTGCACGCGGATCACCCCTATATGCGCCCTTCCCGCCTGTAGCAGATCGATCACATCGGCATCTTCAGCGATCATGCATTCAAACTCTATCTCCGGATAGCGGGCATCAAAACGCTTCAGCAAGGATTCATGGTAATCCGCCTGCCAGAAGTCAGAAATAGCGAGGCTCAGGCAAGGCTCCACTTCTCCCGCCAGCCTGACAGCCAGCTCATCAAGCTGCGCGCTTGCCCGTAAAATTTCCCGTACCTGAACCAGCGCCCGTCGTCCGTTGTCAGTAAGAACTGGCGAACGGGCCTCCCGGCTGAACAGGGCGAAGCCTAAATCGGTTTCCAGATTCGCCACGGCGGTGCTGATGGTGGACTGACTTTTGCGCAGCGCCCTGGCGGCGGCAGAAAATGAACCGCTTTCCACAGTCTGCACAAAGGCCAGTAAAGATTCCGGTGAGTATCGCAATGAAGTATCGCTTTTTTCGATAGAACATCATTTTATCTTAGCAAAGAAAACAGGGAAAATAGCATTCAGTCACCATTAAGGAGGGTTTATGCGTACCAGAACGCTGAAAGAACGTTTTTGTCATGCCGCAGGCTTCGAGGTGCTGGCGATCCTGCTGGTTTCCCCGCTTGCCGCCTGGATCATGGAGAAGCCGCTGTTTCAGATGGGTGCGTTAGCCATTATGCTCTCGACGGTAGCGATGGGCTGGAACATGCTTTATAACGCAGGTTTCGATCGGCTGGTGCCCCCTACGGTAAAGCGTGGGCTGAAGCTGCGTATCCTGCATGCCGTGGGCTTTGAAGGTGGCTTTATCGTCATCGGCCTGCCGATTGCTGCCTGGATGCTGGGCACTGGATTGTGGCAGGCTTTTTTACTGGAGGTCTCTTTCTTCCTCTTCTTCCTGCCCTACACGGTAGCCTATAACTGGGTGTATGACGCCCTGCGCGCCAGACTGACAGAACGAAAAGAGTGTGAGGTTTAATCCTCAGAACAAAAACGGCACCGTGACAGGTGCCGTTTTGCTTATCCGCTATCTTAAAGCCGTATGGAGTTCAGACGGCAGCCCCGGACGAGGTTTTCCCTCTTTCTCCAGACGCTGATTCATTGCCGTATCGATTCTGAACAGCCGCCAGATTTTCGGCTTCGTCGGTTTTTCTTTTACCGGCTCAGGCGCTTTTTCCTGATAAACAATCTCTCCTTTCGGCGCATAGGCTGCGGCTTCCAGCGGTGAATGGTTCTGAATATATTGCTTCAGCACTTCCGCATCAATAAAGCCGGTATTCACATAGCTGGGCAACTGGTTAACAGGCGGGTAACCATCGCCCCCTGTGGCATTGAAGCTCAGCGTCGCCATGCGGTAAGTTTTCTCTGGATCTAAAGGCTCGCCCTTGATTTTGATATCGCTCACGCCGCTGCCATAAGCAATCAGGCTGACGTTGGCAAACTGGGCATAGGCACCCGAATCCACCTGCTTGTTCGCCACCACCGCGAGATATTTCTCTACCTCGCTGCCTTTCATCTCTACATAGGTCAGCGTGTTACCAAAGGGCTGTACCTTAAGCACATCTTTATAGGTAATGGTACCGGACTCAATCGAGTCCCGGACGCCGCCGCCGCTCATCACGGCGAAATCAGCTTTAGTCCTTTCTATCTGCGAGGCAAGGATCACTCTGGCAAGATTGGTCTGAACAAAGCGCACTTTGCTGCGGTCGCCCTCAAGATGGCCGTTGACGCTGCCAATTTTCACCCCCAGCTGCGCCTCCCCTTTTTTCTGGAAGGGCGTCAGCAGCTTCATCATCGCCGTATTTTTGGCAATCTCCTGGGTGTAATTGATCCAGGTTTCGCTGCCGTCTGCATTTTTTACTTTATGCCGCAGGTTGATGGGTACCAGCTCGTAATGTTCCAGAGTCAGCTTACCGTTAAGGAAAGTGAAATCGGCGCGGCCGATATATTTGCCCCACTCATGGGCCTGAACAATCCAGGTGCCATTCTGGCGATCGGGCTGGCACGGGGTGCCGGGAACATAGTCAGCCTGTTTGACATTCTCTTTTGCCATGCAGACCGGGTCCTGCGAATGGCCGCCAACAATCATATCCAGATAGCCGGCGGGCAGCTCACGCGCCATCTCGACATCGCCCGGTGCGTTGGAGCCATGATTGCCGTTATCGTAGTGACCCATGTGGGTCGCCGCAATAATCACGTCCGGCTTCTCTTTTTTACGTAATTCTTCCACCACCGCTTTGGCTTCAGCGGCAGGTTTATGAAATACCATATCGGTAAAGAATTCAGGATTGCCGATCTTTGCCGTGTCGTCGGTAGTCAGGCCGATAACCGCAATTTTCAGCCCGACGCGGTTAAACAAGGCGTAGGGCTGGAACAGGCGCTTGCCGGTGCTTTTCTGATAAATGTTGGCCGAAAGCAGCGGAAACTTCGCCCATTTTTGCTGCTGGCGCAGCACGGAGAGCGGATTATCAAATTCATGGTTACCGATAGCCATCGCATCGTATCCCACCAGATTCATGCCGCGAAAATCGGGTTCGGCATCCTGGAGATCGGATTCCGGCACGCCGGTATTGATATCTCCACCCGACAGGATCAGCACCTGCCCGCCGTGCGCCTGAACGTCATAACGGATCTGATCCATCATGGTTTTCTGTGCGGCCAGACCATATTCGTCACGATCGTTTTGCCAGAAGTGGCCGTGATGATCGTTGGTGTGAAGCACCGTAAATTTGTAGACCCGATCTTTAACCCAGGCCTGAGCCAGCAGTGGCGTAGTAAGCAGGACCAGCGTCAGGGCAAGCTTTTTTTTCATTGAAAGCACAACGAATCTCCTTGTTATGAATCGCGCAAGCGTAAAGCATTTGTCAAAATTTACGGCTTTAATCTCATTAATTTGTGACTATTCGTCGATTATGCCGCAGGATAATCGGGCGGGCTAATGCTGATCTCTTATCTCTGCTGGTTTTAACGGCCCGCCAGCAAAATAAACGTCATTATCCTCTTAAATGTCTGGATACACAGGTTTCTCATGGCAAGCGAACGTACTTTATCCTCTTCTTCTCTTCCCGCCAGGCGAACAGCCTTTGGCATCCTGGGCGCAATCAGCGTTGCCCATCTGCTGAACGATATGATCCAGTCGTTGATTCTGGCTATCTATCCGCTATTGCAGAGTGAATTCACGCTGAGTTTTGTGCAGGTAGGACTGATCACCCTGACTTTCCAGGTGACCGCTTCGCTGCTTCAGCCAGTGATCGGTTACTACACCGATAAGCATCCTCAGCCCTGGTCGCTGCCGATTGGCATGGGGTTTACGCTTGGCGGACTGGTTCTGTTAGCAATGGCGGGCAACTTTCCCACCATTCTGGTGGCTGCTGCGTTAGTGGGTACCGGCTCCTCAGTGTTCCATCCCGAATCTTCCCGTGTGGCGCGTATGGCCTCCGGGGGACGGCATGGTCTGGCGCAGTCCCTGTTTCAGGTAGGCGGTAACTTTGGCAGTTCGCTGGGGCCGCTGCTGGCCGCACTGATTATTGCGCCTTATGGCCGCGGCAACGTCGCCTGGTTTACCCTGGCTGCCCTGCTGGCCATTGTGGTGCTGCTGCAAATCAGCCGCTGGTATCAGGCTCAGCAACGGGTCGCTAAAAGCAGCGCAGCGCCTCAGGAGATAACTACTTTACCCCGCCGTAAAGTTGCCTTCGCCATCTCAATTCTGCTGGTGCTGATTTTTTCAAAATACTTTTATCTCACCAGCCTCAGTAGCTACTACACCTTTTATCTGATGCAGAAGTTCGGCCTTTCCGTGCAAAACGCCCAGTTTCACCTGTTTGCCTTTCTGTTTGCCGTAGCGGCGGGAACGGTGATTGGCGGGCCGATTGGCGACAAAGTTGGCCGTAAGCGGGTTATCTGGGTTTCTATTCTTGGCGTTGCGCCCTTCACTCTGCTGCTGCCGCATGCTTCGCTGGCGTGGACAGGCGTGCTGTCGGTCATTATCGGTTTTATACTGGCCTCCGCTTTTTCCGCCATCCTGGTATATGCCCAGGAGCTGATGCCTGGCCGTATCGGCATGGTATCGGGGCTGTTCTTTGGCTTTGCTTTCGGCATGGGCGGTCTTGGCGCTGCGGTTTTAGGCGTAGTGGCCGACCACAGCAGTATTGATATGGTTTATCAAATTTGTGCTTATCTTCCGCTATTAGGCATTCTTACCCTGTTCCTGCCTGATAATCGCCAGAAATAGCCGCTGCCGGCGCGGGATAATTGCGATCCGCGCCGTGTATTTTCTGCAAGGCATCTGGCCCCCCAGCGTTAAACATTGCGAAAAGTCGATTACCTCTCTTTTTTACCACATACCCTCTTTTTATCCTTGTTATTACCCTTTATATCAGGCACTGAGGCGAATTATGCCATACACTTAAAAATTACAACCGGATACATTTGCACACAAAGGAGAGAGCATGCACCACACCACCCCGCTTATCACCACCCTGGTTGGAGGCCTTGTTCTTGCCTTCCTCCTGGGTATGCTGGCCAACCGTCTGCGTATTTCTCCCCTGGTGGGGTACTTGATAGCGGGCGTTCTGGCTGGCCCTTTTACACCAGGCTTTGTAGCGGATACCAATCTGGCTCCTGAGCTGGCCGAACTGGGGGTGATCCTGCTGATGTTTGGTGTTGGTCTGCATTTTTCTCTGAAGGACCTGATGGCGGTAAAGGCGATTGCCATTCCCGGCGCTGTTGCGCAGATTGCGGTGGCGACGCTGCTGGGAATGGGGCTTTCCTGGGCGATGGGCTGGCCCTGGCTCACGGGTCTGGTGTTCGGATTGTGTCTCTCAACGGCGAGTACGGTGGTGCTGCTGCGCGCGCTGGAAGAGCGGCAGCTTATCGACAGCCAGCGTGGGCAGATCGCCATCGGCTGGCTGATTGTGGAAGATTTAGTGATGGTGCTGGCGTTGGTGCTGTTGCCTGCCATTGCCGGCATGTTTGAAGAGGGCAATGCCAGCCTCAGCATGGTGCTGCTCGACTTGCTGATCACCATCGGGAAAGTCGTGGCCTTTATGGTACTGATGATGGTGGTAGGGAAACGCGTGGTGCCGTGGATCCTCGCCCGCAGTGCGGCAACCGGCTCGCGCGAGCTGTTTACCCTCTCGGTGCTTGCCCTGGCGTTAGGGATCGCCTTTGGCGCCGTCGAGTTCTTTGACGTCTCCTTTGCGCTGGGTGCCTTCTTTGCCGGTATGGTGCTGAATGAATCTGAGCTAAGCCACCGCGCCGCCCATGACACGCTGCCGCTTCGCGATGCGTTCGCCGTGCTGTTCTTTGTCTCGGTAGGCATGCTGTTCGACCCGATGATCCTGCTCAATGAGCCGCTGGCGGTGCTGGGCGTACTGGCGATTATTGTCCTGGGAAAATCCCTGGTGGCGCTGCTGCTGGTGCGGCTGTTCGGCCATTCAAGCCGTACAGCGCTGACTATTTCCGTCAGCCTGGCCCAGATTGGCGAATTCGCCTTTATCCTCGCCGGGCTGGGTGTTTCGCTTAATCTGCTCCCGGCGGAAGGCCGTAATCTGGTGCTGGCGGGCGCGATCCTCTCAATCATGATTAACCCGGTTCTGTTTGCGCTGTTGCAGCGTTATCTGGATAAAACCGGCGCCCTGGACGATCGTCTTCTTGAAGAGGCGATAGAGGAAGAGAAGCAGATCCCGGTGAACCTTTGCAATCACGCCATTGTGGTGGGATTTGGCCGGGTTGGCAGCCTGCTTGGCAAGAAACTGATGGAAGAAGGTGTTCCCATTGTGGTGGTGGAGAACAGCCGTAACCGGGTAGAGGCGCTGCGGGAGCGAGGGATCCATGCCGTTCTGGGCAACGCCGCACGTGCAGAAACAATGGATCTGGCGCGTCTGGACTGCGCCCGCTGGCTGCTGCTTACCATTCCTAACGGGTATGAAGCGGGAGAAATTGTTACCGCCGCGCGGGAACAGCGCCCCACTATTGAGATTATTGCTCGCGCGCACTATGACGCAGAGGTGGATTATATTACCGAGCGTGGAGCCGATCGGGTGGTGATGGGGGAACGGGAAATTGCGCAAAGCATGCATCTGTTAATGCAGACGGATGCAGAGGAGGTAAGCGGCCACTGTCCGGTCTGAACAGCTGCCTCCGGCGTCCGCCATGCGAAGACCGGAGGCGGGAGATTACCGCTCCCAGTAAGACTCTTCCAGACTGTCTTCCCGCTCCGGCAGACCTCGCGTCAGCCGCGGCGAATGCTGGTTTAACACCTGGTAGCTGACGCGGTTGGCATATTTGCAGACCTGCGCCAGCGAAGAGTAGGTCAGGTAATTGCGCCCATGCTTGCTGGAGTTAGGGACATTCAGACGGTGATAATTATTCGCCGTAATGTCATGTAGCAGCGCCGCCAGCGCCCCGTCGCCCGCGCCGTTGGTGTTCATGATTTTTTCCGGGCCGCCCATGTAGGGCGCGATGTGCGAGAAAATGCGCAGCGGCTGCTGGCAATCCTGGTGACGCATCGCCCGGCTGAATTCGTACTGGTTGAACTCCGGTATCGTGCCCGGCAGCAGAGGATGCTGCGTAACGCGCTTGCCCTGTTCTTCCGTGAAGCCCGCCATAAATAAACCGTTGGGGCCGGCGGTGCAGAGCACTAAATCTACCCAGTCGAGCGCCATGTTTGCCGCCATTAACGGGTCGCTCAGCCCTGTCAGCGCTTCCGCTTCATCTTCGTTCATCGCGAGGATCGAAACGTGCTCATGCAGAAATTCACGCCAGAACTGGGGATTATCCCCAATCACATATTTCGTGCCCAGCGTCAGCACCACCGGGACGTTATGCTTTTTAGCAAAACCGATCGCTTCCATTGTCGCATCCGGCATCGGCTCGCCTGGCGCGCAGCGCACCAGATAGGAGGTCAGCACCAGCGCCGATGCGCCCGCAATCACCTCTTCCGGGATGCTCTCTTTCTTCAGCTGGTTCATCAGTCCGGGACTGATAGCAAAGGTTCGCTCGCCATTCTCGCCAATCAGCGTAAAGCAGCGACCAATAGCGCCATCCACACCTTGCAGATAGTTGAGATCGGTCCGGCTGGAGGTGTTACAGAGATAACGATAGGCGTAACTGCCAATCTGCACGCTGCTGCACATCACGCCAAGCAGTACCGACCGGTCGTCGGCCAGCACCGAATAGTTATGCAGCGTGTTGCCGATGGTGCCACCGGCAAACTGGTGGGTGATAAGATTTTCCCGGACCAGCTCAGCATAGAGCGCTTCCGCCACCTCATCAGTGATCACCAGTGAATGACCGCTGCTCAGGCCGTAACGGGCTACAAAGGCATCATCGACTTTGGCTTCAATATCCACCAGCGTCTGGTCGATCCCCACGATCCAACTGCCGGTCACTTCCTGCTCAGGCAGCGCCTGTTGCAGCAGCGGATCGCGGGCGCTTACCGGAAAATAGTGCTTGGATTTGCGCTTACCGGGAAATTTCATCTGGCTATCTCCGCCCGTTAACCAACTCGACCATCATATCGATATGCAATGCATCATCATTCAGGGCAGGAATGTACTCAAATTTGCTGCCGCCCGCATGCAGGAAGAACTCGCGGTTTTGTTCGCTGATCTCTTCCAGCGTTTCCAGACAGTCGGCCGAAAACCCCGGACTCATGATCTGCACATGCTTAATCCCTTTTGCCGGCAGCGCCTTCATGGTTTCGTCGGTATAGGGCATCAGCCATGGCTCGCGGCCAAAGCGGGACTGGAAGGTCAACAACGCATTCTGGCTGGTCAGCCCCAGCGAGGTCTTAAGCGCCTCAGCCGTGTCGTAGCAGCGCTGCGGATAATCGTCGCCCTGATCGGCGAAACGCTGCGGGATACCGTGGAAGGACATCACCAGCAAATCCGGCTTACCGTGCGTGGCGAAAGAGCGTTCTACAGAAGCTTTCAGCGCGGCAATATAGGCAGGATGTTCTGCATAATCGCGGATAAAGTCGACCGATGGCAGGCTGCGATAGCCGGAGAAGACGCGGGTAATGCCATCCCAGACGGCGCCCACGGTGGAGCAGGAAAACTGAGGATAAAGCGGCAGCACGATCAGGCGGGTCACACCTTGCGCCATCAGACTGTCCAGCGCGCTTTCCAGGCTGGGGTTGCCATAGCTCATGCCCAGTGCAACCGGCATATCCACACGAGCCGCCAGCGCATCACGCTGCCGCTTGCTGTAGACCATCAGCGGAGACCCCTCCTCCATCCACACGGAAGCATAAAGCTTTGAAACGCGCGGAGAGCGGATCGGCAGGATCGCACCATTAAGGAGTGGCCACCATAACCAGCGCGGGGTATCCACGACGCGAGGATCGCTGAGAAACTGTTTCAGGTAGCGTTTAACGGCAGGCGTGGTAGGCGCGTCTGGTGTGCCTAAGTTCACCAACAGCACACCGGGTTTGTCTTGCCTCATTACTGTTCCTTATCGGGCATTTCGGATGATGAAAACGAGACTCATTCTAGCGGAAAAAGGCGGGGGAAAAACCAATTGCTGTAGTAGGGGCCAGGAAAACCTGGCCCCTGACAACTTAACCGAGGATTTTTGCCAGCTCAGCGCTGACTTCAGCCACTTTACGGGTGCCGTCGATTTTGTGATACGCGGTGTTACCGGCTTCGGCTTCTTTGCTGTAGTAAGCAATCAGCGGTGCGGTCATCTGATGATATTCCACCAGACGTTTACGGACGGTCTCTTCCTGATCGTCTTTACGGGTGGTCAGCTCTTCGCCGGTCACGTCGTCTTTACCTTCCACCTTAGGTGGATTGAAGGTGACATGATACACACGGCCCGAAGGCGCGTGCACGCGGCGGCCCACGATGCGCTCAACGATCAGTTCATCAGGTACGGCAAACTCAAGCACGTTATCCACTTTGATCCCCGCTTCCTTCATGGCATCAGCCTGAGGAATGGTACGCGGGAAGCCGTCCAACAGAAAACCGTTACGGCAGTCTTCCTGAGCGATACGCTCTTTGACCAGCGCAATAACCAGTTCGTCGGTAACCAGTTTACCGGCGTCCATGATCTCTTTGGCTTGTTTACCCAGCTCGCTGTCAGCTTTTACCGCTGCGCGCAGCATATCGCCCGTGGAGATCTGCGGAATACCGTATTTCTCCATAATAAACTGAGCCTGAGTCCCTTTACCTGCACCCGGTGCACCGAGCAGAATAATACGCATTGCGTAAATCCCCTTGCGAATCGCTTAAATTAACTGTTTATCCTAACCCGGAACCATACCATTATGGTTCTTTATCCACAAGGAACGCAGCGTCTATCCTGCATCGGCATAGCGGGAATGCGCGATTTGACGACGTGCATAGAGCGTTTGCGCAATCACCGCGCTGATAATCACCGCGCCGCCAATAACTGCCTGAATTGTAGGCTTTTCGCCCAGGAAAAGCGCCATCCATAAGGGTGCCAGCGCGGTTTCCAGCAGCAGAAACAGCCCGGCACTGGCAGGGGAAACGTAACGGGTGGATAAGGCGATCAACCCCATAGCCAGCGGCATAATCAGCGCCCCTTCGGCCAGTGACCAGCCATATTGCGCAAAAGTCAGCATTTTCAGACTGGCGCCCAGCTCCGGCCCCATACAAACCAGGATTGCAATGGAAGCCAGCAGCCCTCCCAGCGAAGGCAGCCCCACCGTGCCCCCTTTCACCCTGGAGGTGAATATAAAGGCCAGCGCCATGGAAACAGCCGTCACCAGCGCATAGAGGTTGGCCAGGGCAGAATGCTCCTCACTTCGTCCGGACATAACGATGATCACCCCCACAATGCCGGCTAAAGCGGCAATCATCACGCTTCGGTCGCTTTTGATGTGGAAAAACAGCCGCGATATCAGCGCAGAGATAAAGGGTGTTGAGGAGATGATTACCAGCACGGTAGCCACATTTCCCCGGTTCAGTGCATTAACGAAGCAGGCTGAAGCGATGCAGAAAAAGAGCGTGGAGAGCGCATTCTCCCTGGTGAGCCATGGCTGACCCAGCGTGCGACGACTTTTGCGCCAACAGGCCCAAACCAGCAGGCAGACTGCCCACATAAAAAAGCCGCGCAGCGCCACAATCGTCCATGAGTTTTCGATATTCATCATCCGGATGAACAGGGAGTCGGTACTGAGGATAATGCCGCCCAGGATACCAATCATATTGCCGTTAACAGGCGAGTTCGGTTTCATTCGCGCTCCCATAACTCTGTGAGTTGTTGTTCGACTTGTTCGGTCATATCAACAGCTTTTCTGCCGTCTCCTCTTGCCCAGCAAGAGAGGCGAAGGGTACCGGAGTGGGGGAAATAACTGGCCCCCGCAGCTTTCACCTTCTGCTGTAGCGTCTCGCTTAAGCGCGGTACGTTAAAGCAGCTGAACGGCAAACCGGGATGGCTGACTGAAGTGAAATCCATGCCGCCAATATCCTCCATCTGCACTTTCATTACCTGCGCCACATTGAAAGGCTGCCAGCTCTGGCCAGCGAGATTGCCCAGCGCCTCTTCCAGCGGTTTTGATGAGGCGGTCGACTCTTCAAAAAGCCGGAGTTCGCTACGCATCAGGGTGCTGAAGTGCTCCGGACGCAGGGCAATAATTGCCAGCCCCACGGTTAATGAAGCGTGTTTATGCATCGGGGCCACAAAGATCGAACTGTGATCAATCAGCTCTCTGTGCAGGTTGGTGGCGAAGCTGTGGGAGCCATCCACTACCCCTTTTCCTTTGCAATCGGTCAGTGAATTCACGGCACCGGTGTAGGGATTAACGTGGGTGATAATCGGGACATTGCCTGGCCCGGTGAACTGCGACGCAGGATGATGAAACAGCTCGCTGATCGGCTGATAATGGGCATGTTTTGCCAGGCAAAGGGTCGTTTCCTGCTTGTGAAAAAGATGCGAAAGGATCACCAACCCTACCCGCACTGACTGCACGAAGAAAATATCGTAATCCTGTAGCTTGTAGAGTCGGGATAGCTCTTCACGTAATTCATCTCTTTGTATACGCGCTTGCTTATAAAACTGCTCGCCGTGAATTTTTTGTAGCTGAGGTGATAATGAGGAAGCGTCCATTAATTGATCAACTCTTGTTGATAAAGCAGTGGCAAAACGTTATCGCGGAAAATCGATCCCACCGCGATTTCACAAGGGGGTTTGCGATAATTGACCCAGGCAATTTCTTCAATTTCCGATCCGGCGCGCGGTTGCCCGGTTATCTCAACGTGATAGACGTGATTTTCAATGGCGGTGGCTTCAAACTCCGCCAGTCCATGAAAAAGACCAAAAGGCCGGAAGGCTTTCACCTGCACCCCCAGCTCTTCCTGCAATTCCCTTTTCAGGCAGGCCAGATGATCTTCTCCCACCTGCGGCTTACCGCCGGGAGAGATAAAAACAGAGGTGCCACGCTTACGCGTCAGCAGCAGTGAACGCTGCCAGATAATGATGGCCGCGCACTTCACGATGACTTTCATATCAGGCTCCCAAAAAGGACGTAACCCAAAGGTTATGTCCTGGGTTAACGTGGCTTCAGGCTGCGGCACTGGTGGTTTTACTCATCACTGGCGTGGAGAGTGTTTCACCCGCCAGGAAACGGACAATGTTAAGAGCCAGTGGCGCCTTATCTTTCAGGTAAGAGAGGATCACTTCATCACCTGGCGTGGAGAAGCTGTCGGCAAAAATGCTGATCCCTTCCAAAGATTTGGTAGAGATACCAAGCTGCAACAGGCGATATTTCACATCATCCGCAGACTGAGCGAATTCATAGATTGGCGACTGATAGTTGATGTCAAACTGCGCCATCATCTCCATCAGAAACGACTTCGCAACCTGTCGCTGTTCCGGGAACTCCATTTGATAATGGGTGATGCCGTCATTAATGGTGTTGATGTCGTTGCGACGGCAGAAATCTACCAGATGCGCATGGATAGCCAGTTTTTCCCCCAGCAGCACCAGGTTTTTGCGGTATTTAAGGATATCTTCTTCCAGATGCTCGATAGCAATGGAGCGGAACGCCCCGCTGATATCGGTCACGGTATGGTCCACGACCAGATCGCCAAACCGGTTTTTCAACTCATCCACCCGGTGCGATAAAATGCCACGATGCAGTGAACATCCACTGTTTCCTGACCAGAGGTGTACAGGGATACCCTGTAACATCAGATAACATGCCGCCAGGGTGCTATCCCGACCACCGGTAAACATTACAAGCTGTGTTTTTACGGAATGCTGGTTTGTCATTTTCCTTTCCTTCACGTCGCTGTTGAATGTAATCGTGGGCTAAATTGGGGACAAAAAGGGATTAACAGGGAGTTCTTGTCGCTTCGCTGTGGCGCAGGCTTTCCCGTCTCCAGAATCAGATTAGGGAAAACAGGCTGGACTTTAAAATGATATAAACAGACACTCTCTGTTAGTTTATCTAACAGAGAATGCTTATGTCCGGGCTTCCTTCCCTGCGCGCCCTGCGCTATTTTCATCAGGCCGCGCTGCACCAGAGCTTCAGTCTGGCTGCGCAGTCGCTTAACGTGACGCACAGTGCCGTCAGCCATCAGATCAAGCTGCTGGAGGAGTGGCTGGAAAAGCCGTTGTTCTTAAGGGCAAACGGACGCGTGCAGCTCACCTCAGACGGCGAGCGGCTGAAGGTCTGCTGCATGCAAACGTTTCGGGAGATTGAAAAAACTTGTGAGAAGATCCGGGCAAGAAACCTTAACAGCCTGACCGTGTCCTGTGCGCCCAGCTTTCTTGCACAGTGGCTGATCCCCAGGATCAGTCGCTTTACGGAGCGGCATAAAGATATAGCGCTGACGTTTCAGACACATGTGGATATCGGGCGGGTAAGAAATGAGCATTCTGATGTGCTGATCCTGAGCCATGAACAGCCGGTGCAGGATGATATCGCCGCGACGCTTATCACCGTAGATTACATTGGTCCGGTTTGCGCGCCCTCCTTCAGCAACCGTTTCACCTATGAAACAGACTTCTCCACCCTGCCGTTGCTGCATGCGGATACCAAGCTGCATGCCTGGGCTGAATGGGCGAGGAAAACCGGCGCTCGCGGGGATTTCTGGGCGGGCAAGCATTTCGACAATCTGACGCTGGCCATTCAGGCGGCAAGAAATGGGTTGGGGATCATTATGACGCCGCAAATCCTGGTTAAAAAAGAGGTTCGTGAAGGCACGCTGATTGCACCATTAGGCTTTGCGGAAGTAGACAGAGCGACCTGGATGATGGTCAAGGCGTCACGCAAGGAAGAGAGGGAAATTGAGCTGTTTCGCCGCTGGCTGCTGGAAGAAGCGGGAATGACTGCATAACCAGAGAGTGCTCCCGGCTCTGTTTCTGGCGAAAAACAGGAGGCCTGTTTCCAGGCTGACAGCAGAAAAAAAAGGAGCGCATCTCTGCGCTCCCTCATTCTCTCCGCTTAGCCCAGCAGCAGCTGGTTCATGCGGCGGATAAACTGGTTAGGATCTTCCAGCGTACCGCGTTCAGCAAACATCGCCTGATCCAGCAGCAGCTCTACCCACTCGGCAAACTGCGCTTCATCCTGCGTATCGGCAGCACGCTTCACCAGCGCGTGATCCGGGTTCAGCTCGAACAGGTACTTCACTTCCGGCACAGCCTGGCCAGCAGCAGCAAACAGCTTCGCCATCTGCGTACTCATGTCGTTGGCTTCGGTGGTGACAATGGCTGGCGTATCGGTCAGACGATGCGTGAGACGGACTTCCTTCACGCGGTCGCCCAGCAGCGTTTTCACCCGCTCCACGAACGGCTCCAGCGCTTTCTCCGCCTCTTTCTGCTCTTCGCTCTCTTCATCGGCCAGTTTGCTCAGCGCATCATCTGCTTTGCTGACAGACTGGAACGATTTGCCGTCGAACTCAGTGAGATAGCTCATCATCCACTCGTCGATACGATCGGAGAGCAGCAGCACCTCAATGCCTTTTTTGCGGAACAGCTCCAGATGCGGGCTGCTTTTCGCTGCGGCATAGCTGTCCGCAGTGATGTAATAGATCTTATCCTGACCTTCAACCATGCGGCTGACATAATCTTCCAGCGACACGGTCTGAGCTGGCCCTTCGCTGCTGGTGCTGGCGAAACGCAGCAGCTTAGCAATGGTCTCGCTGTTGCTGCTGTCTTCCGCAGGCCCCTCTTTCAGGACCATACCAAACTGCTGCCAGAATTTCTGATACTGCTCTTCGTCATCCTTCGCCACTCTTTCCAGCATTTGCAGAGCACGCTTGCTCAGCGCATTACGCAGCGTCTGAGTGATGCGGCTGTCTTGCAGAATTTCGCGGGAAACGTTCAGCGGCAGGTCGCTGGAGTCGATCAGCCCTTTCACAAAGCGCAGGTAGTTCGGCATAAACTGTTCAGCGTCGTCCATGATAAACACGCGCTGCACGTAGAGTTTCAGACCGTGCTTGTGGTCGCGGTTCCACATATCAAACGGTGCCTGAGACGGGATATAGAGCAGGCTGGTATATTCCTGCTTCCCTTCAACGCGGTTGTGGCTCCAGGTGAGCGGATCCGCAAAGTCGTGAGAAACGTGCTTGTAGAACTCTTTGTACTCTTCGTCGCTGATTTCAGACTTATTGCGCGTCCACAGCGCCTGCGCTTTATTGATCTTTTCCCAGCTGCTGGTGCCATCTTCTTCGTTATGGTTTTCAATTTCGACGGGCAGCGCGATATGGTCGGAGTATTTGCTGATGATGCTACGAACGCGCCAGGCATCCAGGAACTCATCTTCACCTTCACGCAGATGCAGCGTGATCTCGGTCCCGCGATCCTCTTTGGTGATATCCGCCAGAGTATATTCGCCTTCACCTGCGGATTCCCAGAACACACCCTCGTCAGCTGTAGCACCGGCCGCACGGGTGCGCACGGTTACTTTATCTGCCACGATAAAGGCGGAGTAGAAGCCCACGCCGAACTGACCGATCAGCTGGCTGTCTTTCGCCTGGTCAGATCCCATCGATTCCAGGAAAGATTTAGTCCCGGATTTGGCAATGGTACCCAGGTTTTCAATGACTTCGTCACGCGTCATGCCGATGCCGTTATCGCTCAGCGTCAGCGTGCGGTTATCCTTATCCACGGAAACCCGCACGCGCAGGTCGCCATCGCCCTGATAGAGATCCGGCGTAGAGAGTGCGCGGAAGCGCAGCTTGTCGGCGGCATCAGAGGCGTTGGAGATCAGTTCACGCAGAAAGATTTCTTTGTTTGAATAGAGGGAATGGATCATCAGGTGCAGAAGCTGTTTTACCTCTGACTGGAAGCCACGCGTCTCTTGTCCTTTCATGGTCATTGCTACCTCAACTAATACGAATGTACGGATGGATATAGGTTGAGAAGTAGAGTGGGGGCAAAAGCGAGGATTTCAAGCAGGCACGACGGATCGTGCCGTTGAATGGCTAGAATCTAATCTTGTGACGCCCGGCAAGGGAGTGCGACAGCGTGGTGCCATCGACCATTTCCAGCTCGCCGCCAACCGGCACACCGTGAGCAATGCGGCTGGCTTCCACACCATATTGCCCGCACATTTCCGCAATGTAGTTGGCGGTGGCTTCCCCTTCCACCGTGGGATTGGTGGCGAGGATCACTTCCTGAATCGTCTCTTTTTCCAGCCGCTGTTCCAGCCTGTCCAGCCCGATATCGTTGGGGCCAATGCCATCCAGCGGCGACAGGTGTCCCATCAGCACAAAGTAGCGTCCGGCAAACTGACCGGTCTGCTCAATGGCGTGAATATCGGCCGGGCTTTCCACAATGCAGATCAGCCCGTTTTGCTGACGACGCGGATTGGCGCAGATGGTGCAGATCTCCTGCTCGGTAAAGGTCCGGCAGTCGGAACAGTGACCAATCTCTGACATGGCACGCGTCAAAGCCTGCGCCAGGCGCATGCCGCCGCTACGATCGCGCTGCAACAGCTGGAAAGCCATACGTTGGGCCGACTTCGGCCCCACGCCCGGCAAACAGCGCAGCGACTCCATCAGGCTTTCAAGGAGCGGGCTGGTTTGCATCAGAACGGCATCTTGAAGCCAGGTGGCAGCTGCATACCGTTAGAAACGCCGGCCATTTTCTCTTTCTGTGCTTCCGCAACGCGGCGTGCCGCATCGTTGAATGCCGCAGCGACCAGGTCTTCCAGCATATCTTTGTCATCTTCCAGCAGGCTGGGATCAACCTCCACGCGACGGCAGTTGTGTGCGCCATTGATGGTGACTTTCACCAGGCCTGCGCCTGATTCACCGGTCACTTCCATGGCAGCAATCTCTTCCTGCACCTGAGCCATTTTGTCCTGCATTTGCTGGGCCTGTTTCATCAGGTTACCCAGTCCGCCTTTTCCAAACATAGTTTTCTCTCTCAGATCGGGCCGCATCTCACTGGCGCGAGCATGCAGCGTTTCAAAGGGGGCGAATACTCTCTTCATCCACGTCTGCATCAAAGAACCGACGCAGCGTCTGAATATGATTATCCGCGATAATCGACTGACGCGCCTGCGCCAGTTTCTCTTCGTAAATTGCCTGACGCCATTCCAGCGGCGTTAACACTGCTGGATTATCATCTTCTGTCACTGTGAGTTCAACCGGCTGACCCGCAGCCTCACTCATTGCTTCTGCCAGCACTTTCAGCGCCGACGGTGAATTAAGGTGGCGCTGGCTGGAACGGAGGTGCAGGCATACGCCGCTTTCCGTCTTCTCTTTCCATGCATTCAGCGCCATCTGCTGCACCAGTTTCGGTAATGTCAGCGTGGCGATTTCTGCGGCCCAGGGATCGCGTAACAGAGATTCGGCAGCCAGTTTCGCCATCAGCTCTGGGGTTTTCTCATGCTCCAGCGCCGTACGCAAGGCCTTTGGTGTGGCAACCGGCTCCGGCTTAACTTCGCTCTGGATTGTCGCCTTCCAGCGATAGGCCTCTTTTTTTACCGGCGCAGCAGGTTCAGCGGCTGCCTGCCGCTTCTGGCTGCGCTCGGTAACTGAAGCCAACCGCTCCAGTGCCGAACTTGCCGGCCGCGCACTTTGCGCTGCCGGCTCACCCTTTTTTGGTTTGGTCGCTCCCTGCTGGCGCATTAACTGCGTTCGCGCCTGTAGCAGCTGACTGGTGGTATCAGGTAAAGTGCCGGGAGGCTCGGCCTCCTGCCCGGTATGCGGGGGCGTGGCGGCCACCGGCGGCGCTGACGGTGCCACGGGCTGAGCCTGCGGCGTCATTGCCGGCCGGGCAACCGGTTCGGCAATCACCTGTTTGGGATGAAAAGCCAGCGCGCGAAGCAGCGCCATTTCCACGCCCATGCGGCGATCCGGCGCCAGCGGCAGCTCTTTACGGCCTACCAACAGCGTCTGATAGTAAAGCTGCACATCCGTTGGCGGCAATACGCGCGCGAGTTCGCGCAGGCGCTGCTCTACGGCGGCGTAATCGTCACCCAGTGCGGAAGGAAGCAGCTGGATCATCGCCACGCGATGCAGCAGAGTCAGCATTTCAACCAACAACGCTTCCCACTCCACGCCGCGCGAGGCCGCCTGATTCAACAGCGACATCACCTGCTCGCCTTCAGCATTCACCAGCGCTTCAATCAGCGCCAGCGGCTGTTCATCATCCAGCGTGCCGAGCATGGCATTCACGGTGTCGGTGGTTACCTGCCCCTGCCCCATGGCAATGGCCTGATCGGTAAGACTCAGCGCATCGCGCATACTGCCATCAGCGGCACGCGCCAGCAGCTGCAACGCACGAGCTTCGGCCTCTATCTTCTCCTGGTGCAGCACATGCTCCAGCTGCCCCCGGATCTGCGCGACATCCAGCGCTTTCAGATGGAATTGCAAACAGCGCGAGAGGATCGTTACCGGCAGTTTTTGCGGGTCCGTGGTTGCCAGCAGGAATTTGACATGCTCGGGCGGCTCTTCCAGCGTCTTTAACAGCGCATTAAAGCTGTGACGCGAGAGCATATGCACTTCATCAATCAGATAGACTTTGAAGCGTCCACGGGCTGGAGCGTACTGCACGTTGTCCAGCAGATCGCGCGTGTCTTCAACTTTTGTTCGGGAAGCGGCGTCGATCTCAATCAGATCGACAAAACGGCCCTGCTCTATCTCGCGGCAGTTATCACACTGACCGCATGGCGTAGCCGTAATGCCCGTTTCGCAGTTCAGGCCTTTCGCCAACAGGCGGGCAATGGTGGTCTTTCCCACACCTCGGGTGCCGGAAAAAAGATAAGCGTGATGGATGCGGCCGAGCGACAGGCCATTAGCCAACGCGGTCAGGACATGCTCCTGACCGACTACATCAGTAAACGCTTGGGGACGCCACTTGCGGGCCAGTACCTGATAGCTCATTAATTCGCGGAATGTGTTGTGAACCGGAGGGTAATGCTAACACAGCCCCACCTTTACGGCGAGGCTGAACGTCTGGTCTCAGTGACCCGGGAAGTTAACCAGGCTGTAAGACTCGATGCCTTGCGCCTTCAGGCGCGCTTCGCCGCTTAAGTCGAAAAGATTGATGATGAAAGCGGCGTGACTCACTTCACCACCAGCGCGGCGGATTAGCTTAGCGGTGGCTTCAATGGTGCCGCCTGTTGCTAACAGATCGTCTACCACCAGCACAACGTCACCGGCGCCTATCGCATCGCAATGCAGTTCCAACTGATCCGTGCCGTACTCCAGCTCATAGCTTTGAGAAAAGGTTTTGCGCGGCAGTTTGCCTGGTTTACGCACGGGCACAAACCCAACGCCCAACGCTAAAGCCACCGGAGCGCCAAACAGGAAACCACGGGCTTCGGTGCCGACAACTTTGGTGATGCCTTTATCACGGAAACGCTCTACCAACAGCTCGATACTGAGCGCAAACGCTTTAGGATCTTCCAGCAGGCTGGTCACGTCACGAAACAGAATGCCCGGCTTGGGGTAATCCGGGATGCTTTTGATACTGTTTTTAAGAAATTCAAGCTGCTGAGCAGTCGCGGTCATAGTGTTATGCCTGGTAAATACAAATCTGACTCGCGCGGCTTCCTGAGCGCTGACGATCGGAAATCGCAGAGCAAAACGGGTCGGTCAGGGGGAAACCACGCACGAAAACGACCAAATCTATGCAAACCTACGGGCAATTGCAACCATACTCCATAAAATCACCGCTTTTCTTGCCCCTCTTTCACTACAGGTAACCGCAGCATAAAGACGATCAGAACCGAGAGCAGACAGAGTAACATCAGCCGTACCCAAAGGATGTTGACCAGCCACAAAGAAATGGCAAAGGTGATCAGCGTAAACGCAATCATTCTGCCTTTGGCTTTAGGCGGCAGCGCACGATATTGCTGCCAGTGACGCAACCAGGGGCCGAAAAGGGAGCGGTGCAGCAGCCAGTGATGAAAACGCGGAGAAGAGCGTGCAAAACACCAGGCCGCCAAAAGCAGAAAAGGCGTGGTAGGTAGCAGCGGTAAAATGACGCCCAGTGTGGCTAATCCCATCGCTAACCAGCCAATAATCAGTAAAATGATACGCTGCATTGCCTGAATCCTCTTTTTAACGAGGTGAGGCTAGCACACTGTGCAATCTCTGGAGAAACGAAATGAAAAGTGCTCTGCTGCTTCAGCAGCTTGAAGAGAAGCTGGAGCAACTGGCTGAAGCCGTAGCCCCTCACAGTAACAACCGAACGCCACGCGCCCGATTCGATGCACAGCTGTTTCATTCGCACAGCACCCGGCTTGGCGACTATCTGTTGGAAGTCAAAGAGAGCATGGTGATGCTCAAGCAGAGCGTTGCCTGCCAGCGAACCGATCGTGTCGCCTGGATGGCAGAGCGCGTGTTGCTGCAAATGAGTGCGTTACAACGTGAGCTGGCTACACAATCGTTACGGAAAAATGAGGCCGTTGCCGTGCCGGTTAGCGAGAATCTGTACGAGAAACTGGCTAAGCATCAGGATTACGAGCGGCGATTGCAGACGATGATCGCAGACAGAGAGAGCCAGCTCGGCCTCTGCGAAACGCTGATCCAACAGCAAAACATGCAGCGAGAGATCGCCGCGCTGGAGGGCCGTCTTCAGCGATGCCTGCATGCCACCCGACGTATTGAGCGGGCGATTGAAAAGCGCGAACACTAGAAGCGGTTATACTTGGGAAAATTGTGAAGTGGAGAAAATGATGGGCCTGCTTTCGTGGATAATCATTGGATTACTGACAGGTTTCCTCACCCGTCGCTTTTTTCCGGGGCGGCCTGGAGGGCTTATCCCAACGCTGATTCTGGCGACGATTGGCGCACTGATTGGCGGTTACGTTAGCGTGTTCTTTAATTACGGGACGCTGGCTGACCTTGAACCCAGGGCCATGCTGATCGCCCTTGCTGGTGCGCTGGTGATGGTTTTACTGGTCAAAAAACTGCGGATCTGAGTCTGGACCGGGAGAGGAACAGCGTATGTCGCTCGAAAGCGCACCTGAAGAGGTTAAACTGGCGGTAGATTTAATTATGCTGCTGGAAGAGAACAATCTGGATCCCCATACGGTGCTGGCCGCGCTGGCCATCGTACAAAAGGATTTTGAAAAAAAAGTGGCGCGTCAGGATTAAACCATTACGCCTTACGCAGGGCCGGGCTGTGCTGAAGCATATCAATAAGCACCTCCACCAGCTGCGGCGCATCCGCTTCAAGATCAAAGCTTTCCGGCATAAACAGCCAGTTTTCCATTATTCCCGTGACATAGGCGCGCATCACCACTGCGGTACGGCGCGTTTCGAGGCCTGGCGGTAATTGCCCCGCTTCCACACACTGGCGCAGGATATCTTCAATCTTTTCGTAACATTCAAGATAGAGAGTTTGTTGCATCAGTTGCAGAGTTGTCATTTCACCCACAAATTCACATTTATGGAAAATGATTTCCAGAAGCGAACGTCTGCGCTGGTCCCTTACTGTGGCTACAAGGACATAGGTGATCATTGCGCGCATAACAGAGAGTGGATCAGAAGGGTATTTTAATTGATACTCAAGCTCTAAGTTTTCCAGTCCAGATTCGGACTGTGCCCAGATTTCATTGAGCAAGTCGGTTTTGTTTTTGAAATGCCAGTAAATTGCACCACGCGTCACCCCTGCCGCAGCCGCGATATCAGCCAGTGACGTTTTGGATACGCCATGCCCGGAAAATCGTTCAATTGCCGCGTCAATAATGTGATTTCGCGTTTCTAACGCCTGTTGTTTGGTTTTTCGTGCCATAAGGTGGTTTTTACAAAAAGGTGGACTTACATACATTTGCGAATGTATGTACCATAGCACGACCATAATTTAAACGCAGCAATGGGTTTATGGGTATGTGATCCATTGAACAATCGATATCGGACACTCGAGGTTTATTTATGAACAAAAACAGAGGGATAACGCCTCTGGCGGCCGTTCTGATGCTTTCTGGCAGCTTAGCGCTGGCCGGATGTGATAACAAAGAAGCGCAACAGGCCGGGCAACAACAGCCACCCGAAGTGGGTGTGGTAACGCTGAAAAGCGCCCCGCTGAAAATCACTACCGATCTTCCGGGACGTACCTCTTCGTTTCGTATTGCAGAAGTTCGCCCACAGGTTTCGGGCATTATTTTGAAACGTAACTTCGTTGAAGGGAGCGATATCAAGGCGGGAGAATCACTCTATCAGATTGATCCTGCAACCTATCAGGCGGCTTATGACAGCGCTAAGGGCGATTTAGCTCAGGCTGTGGCAAATGCACAAATTGCGGCAGTAACCGTTAAACGTTACAAACCGTTATTAGGCACCAAATATATCAGCCAGCAGGATTACGATCAGGCTATCGCCACGCAGAGCCAGACGGCCGCTGCCGCGCAGGGCGCGAAAGCGAATGTCGAAACGGCCCGCATTAACCTTGCCTATACCAAAGTGACCTCGCCTATCAGCGGACGCATTGGTAAATCTTCCGTAACGGAAGGGGCGTTGGTTCAAAGCGGTCAGACTACCGCTCTGGCTACCGTGCAGCAGCTGGACCCTATCTATGTTGACGTCACCCAGTCCAGCGAAGACTTTTTACGTCTGCGTAGCGAACTGAACGCCGGCAAATTGCAGCAGGTTGACGGCAAAGCTCAGGTCAAACTGTTATTGCAGGATGGTAGCGAATACGAGCAGGGCGGAACATTAGAATTCTCTGATGTCACCGTGGATGAAACCACCGGTTCCATCACGCTGCGTGCAGTCTTCCCTAATCCGGATCACACGCTGTTGCCAGGTATGTTTGTACGTGCCCGTCTGGAAGAGGGAACTAATCCAAACGCGCTGTTAGTGCCACAGCAAGCGGTGACCCGTACGCCAACTGGCCAGGCTTCAGCCATGGTCGTAGGCGCGGATAACAAAGTTGAAGCCCGCACGCTGACGGCAGATCAGGCGGTTGGTGACAAATGGCTGGTGACCAGCGGTCTGAAAGAAGGCGACAAAGTCATTACTGTTGGTGTTCAGCGAGCTAAGCCGGGTGCGCAGGTTACCCCGCAGGAAGTGAGTGCAGACGAGGCCAAAAAGGCTGGTTCTGAACAACCGAAGTCTTAAACAGGAGCCGCTGATACATGGCTAAGTTCTTTATCGATCGCCCCATTTTTGCGTGGGTTATCGCCATCATCATCATGCTGGCGGGCGTGCTGTCGATTCTAAAACTGCCGATTGAGCAATATCCCAATGTTGCGCCGCCGGCCGTGCAGATTCGTGCAACCTATCCGGGTGCCGATGCGAAAACACTGCAAGACTCCGTCACGCAGGTCATTGAACAAAACATGAATGGTATCGATGGCCTGATGTATATGTCATCGAACAGCGATTCCTCCGGTACGTTGCAGCTTACTCTGACCTTCCAGTCAGGTACCGATCCGGATATCGCGCAGGTTCAGGTGCAGAACAAACTGCAACTGGCCACGCCATTACTGCCGCAGGAAGTGCAGCAGCAGGGGATTCAGGTTCAAAAATCCTCCAGCAGCTTCCTGATGGTAGCCGGTTTTGTCAGTGATAATGACAACATGACGCAGAATGACATCGCCGACTATGTGGCGTCGAATATCAAAGATCCTATCAGCCGAACCCTCGGCGTAGGGGATACCCAGATATTTGGTGCGCAGTATGCGATGCGAATCTGGATGGATCCGCACAAGCTGAATAACTTTAACCTGACGCCGGTAGATGTGATTAGCGCGATTAATTCACAAAACTCCCAGGTAGCAGCCGGTCAGTTAGGCGGCTCACCGCCGGTGCCGGGGCAGCAGCTTAATGCCTCTATCATTGCGCAAACGCGCCTGACCTCTACGGATGAATTCGGCAAAATTCTGCTGAAAGTTAACGCAGACGGTTCACGGGTACTGCTAAAAGACGTAGCGAAAATTGAACTCGGCGGTGAAAACTACGAGATTGTCGCTCGTTACAATGGTAAGCCCGCTTCCGGTATTGGTATCAAGCTGGCAACCGGTGCTAACGCTCTGGATACGGCAGCTGCGGTAAAAGCGGAACTGGCTAAACTGGAACCTTTCTTCCCGAATGGGATGAAGACCGTTTACCCTTACGATACAACGCCGTTTGTTAAAATCTCCATCAATGAAGTGGTGAAAACCCTGATTGAGGCGATTGTGCTGGTGTTTATCGTGATGTATCTGTTCCTGCAAAACTTCCGTGCAACCCTGATCCCAACCATAGCGGTGCCGGTGGTGCTGTTAGGTACCTTTGCCATTATCAATGCCTTTGGCTATTCGATAAACACCCTGACGATGTTCGGGATGGTGCTGGCGATAGGCCTGCTGGTGGATGATGCCATCGTGGTGGTGGAGAACGTCGAGCGCGTGATGGCGGAAGAAGGTCTGCCGCCAAAAGAAGCAACCCGCAAGTCGATGGAGCAGATTCAGGGCGCCCTGGTGGGGATTGCCATGGTGCTGTCTGCGGTATTTATCCCGATGGCCTTCTTCGGCGGCTCTACCGGGGTTATCTATCGTCAGTTCTCCATAACTATCGTTTCGGCGATGGTGCTGTCGGTAATTGTGGCGTTGATCCTGACGCCAGCGCTCTGCGCCACCATGCTGAAGCCAATCAAAAAAGGCGATCACGGCAAAACCACCGGTTTCTTCGGCTGGTTTAACCGCATGTTCGACAAGAGTACGGAGCACTATACCAACAGCGTTGGCCATATCATCCGCAGCACCGGTCGTTATCTGATTATCTACCTGGTGATTGTAGTGGGTATGGCTTACATGTTTGTTAAGCTCCCTTCCGCCTTCCTGCCGGAAGAGGATCAGGGTTTGCTGCTGGCTCAGGCGCAGTTGCCTGCCGGTGCGACCCAGGGCCGTACGCAGAAGGTGCTTGATGAGGTTACCGACTACTTCCTCACCAAAGAGAAAGATAATGTTCGCTCCGTCTTTACCGTAAACGGCTTTGGTTTTGCGGGTCGCGGACAGAACACCGGTATCGCCTTTGTCAGCCTGAAGCCGTGGGACGAACGTTCCGGTTCTGAAAACAAGGTCGACGGCATTGCCGGGCGCGCCATGCAGGCCTTTGGTGCTATCAAAGATGCAATGGTTATCCCGTTCAACCTGCCAGCGATTATCGAACTGGGTAACGCCACCGGCTTTGACTTCGAACTGATTGACCAGGCTAACCTCGGTCATGAAGCGCTGACGCAGGCCCGTAACCAGCTGCTTGGCAATGTCGCCAAACATCCGGATACGCTGGTAGGGGTTCGTCCTAACGGTCTGGAAGATACACCTCAGTACAAGCTGATGATTGATCAGGAGAAAGCAGAAGCCCTGGGCGTCTCTATTTCCGATATCAATACTACGCTGGGTGCTGCATGGGGCGGCTCATACGTTAACGACTTTATCGACCGCGGTCGTGTGAAGAAAGTGTACGTGATGGGCGAGGCCGAGTCCCGTATGTTGCCGGGCGATATCAATAAGTGGTACGTGCGCAACGCATCCGGTGAGATGGTGCCCTTCTCTGCCTTCTCCTCTGCTAAATGGCAGTATGGTTCGCCGCGTCTGGAGCGTTACAACGGCTTGCCATCCATGGAGATCCTCGGTCAGGCCGCACCTGGCAAAAGCTCGGGTGAGGCAATGGGGCTGATGGAACAGCTGGCTTCTCAGCTTCCGGAAGGGATCGGTTACGACTGGACGGGCATGTCCTATCAGGAACGTCTCTCTGGTAACCAGGCACCGGCGCTGTACGCTATCTCGCTGATTGTTGTTTTCCTCTGTCTGGCAGCGCTGTATGAGAGCTGGTCAATCCCGTTCTCAGTAATGCTGGTGGTGCCGCTCGGGGTTATCGGTGCACTGCTCTTCACCACGCTTCGTGGACTGAGTAATGACGTTTACTTTGTGGTGGGCCTGCTGACAACCATTGGTCTCTCGGCGAAGAATGCGATATTGATCGTAGAATTCGCCAAAGATCTGATGGAGAAAGAGGGCAAAGGGCTGATTGAATCAACGCTCCAGGCGGTTCGTATGCGTCTGCGTCCGATTCTGATGACCTCGCTGGCCTTTATCCTGGGCGTGCTGCCGCTGACTATCAGTACCGGTGCAGGCTCCGGTGCGCAGAATGCGGTTGGTACCGGGGTAATGGGCGGTATGGTTACCGCGACTATTCTGGCTATCTTCTTCGTACCGGTCTTCTTTGTGGTGGTTCGCCGCCGCTTCGGTAAGGACAAGGAAGAGCTGGAACAGGGACATCCTGTTGATCATCAACAGCACTAAACCTGATTGAGTATCTGATCAAGAGGCCGCTTATGCGGCCTCTTTTTTTTTAGCCCTCCCCTGCCTGTTTACCCGTTGCATTCTTGCGACTGTGCGCGCATAATTATTGTTATGTTATAACATAACTTATTTAGCGAGGCTTTATGAAAAAGGGTATCCATCCTGCTTACCGCACCGTCGCCTTTCACGATACCAGTGCAGACACCTGGTTCACCGTGGGTTCGACAATCAAAACAGACCGCACTATTGAGCTTGACGGCAAAATGCTGCCCTATGTGCCGCTGGACGTTTCTTCAGCGTCACACGCTTACTACACCGGCAAGCAGAAAGAGTTTGCTAAAGAAGGCAGCGCGCATCGCTTTAATCAGCGCTTCGGTCGTTTCTTTACTGCGGCAAAATAAGGAAACGTCATGCAGGTATTAAGCTCTCTGGCCTCGGCCAAAAAACGCCACAAAGATTGCAAAGTTGTACGTCGTCATGGCCGCGTCTTTGTAATTTGCAAAAGCAATCCACGCTTTAAAGCGGTTCAGGGTGGCAAGAAAAAACGTTAACTTACTCTTTATCAGCAAAAGCGGGCCGCGAGATGCGGCCCTTTTTTTTGGCCACGGTGGCTCAAAAGACTTGCTGTGGATAGCTCTCTGTTGCCGCTACCTTATTCGCTATAGCCAGAAGGCATCATCGCCGCTTTATCAGCTGAAAGACGGCCACCCTGTGTGGCCGTGATGCTGATTATTTCATGCTGCTAATCATGACATTAACGTTGTGCTGAAATGCTGCCACGTAAGTATCAGCCTCGCCGCCTTTTTTCGTCAGGGCTTCCGGAAAGAGTTCGCCACCCGGTTTTGCGCCAGAGGCAGAAGCAATCTGCTTAACCAGCCGCGGATCGGTCTGGTTTTCAATGAAGTAACGGTGAATATGCTCAGTTTTGAGCTGCGTGATCAGTCTGGCCACATCAGAAGCGCTGGCTTCTGACTCGGTGGAAAACCCTACCGGTGACATAAAGCTCACGCCGTAACGCTGGCCGAAATAGCCAAAAGCATCGTGGCTGGTCAGCACTTTGCGCTTCGCCTGAGGAATGGCCGCAAAGCGTTCAGCGGCCCAGCTATCCAGCTTATTTAACTGACTAATATAGGCAGAGCCACGCTGACGGAAATAGTCTGCATCTTCAGGATCGGCGGCGATCAGGGCATTCATGACATTGCTGGCATACACCGCGCCATTCTTCATGCTGTTCCATGCATGCGGGTCGGTAATGGTTTTGCCCTCCTCTTCCATAGAGCGGGTGGCGACCCCCTGGGAAGAGACAATCACTTTGCCCTTATAGCCGGAGGCGGTGATAAGGCGATCCATCCACCCTTCCAGCCCCAGCCCACTGACAAACACCACCTGCGCCTGCGCCAGCGCCTGGCTGTCCTGCGGCGTGGGTTCAAAGCTGTGCGGGTCACCATCCGGCCCAACCAGACTCTTCACCTTAACGTGCTCACCTCCAACTTCTTTTACAATGTCCGCCAGCACGGAAAAGCTGGCAACGCTATTCACAGCTTTTGCCATCGCCATTGGGGTGAGCACCATTCCCGCCAGTGCCAGGGCTACAGGTAACTTCTTCATACTTTCTCCTTACCAGTTGAAAAGGGGCGCGGACGCAGGATCCCACCGCATGGCCCCACTAAAATCGAGATAAAAAACAGAACTGCGGCGCTTAATACCACCGCCGGTCCGGCAGGCAGTGAGAGAAAGAAGGAGGCAATAAGTCCGCTAAAGCTGGCAAGCAATGCCAGAATCATCGCGGCGGCAATCATGGCCGGAAGTTCCCGGCCCCAGAAGCGAGCAGCAGCAGCTGGCAGCATCATCAGCCCCACGCACATTAGCGTTCCCAGCACCTGGAAACCCGCTACCAGATTGGTGACCACCAGAACCAGAAAGATGCCGTGTACTAAAGTAGCGACCCAGCGGTTCTGCGCGCGTAAAAAACCAGGATCAAACGCATCAATCACCAGGGGGCGGTAAATCAGGGCCAGCACCGCCATTGTCAGGGCAGAAATGGTGCTGACCAGCAGAATGGAAGGATTGTCCACAGCCAGCAGGGAGCCAAACAGTACGTGCAGCAGGTCAATACTGGAACCGCGGAGAGAAACTAGCGTGACGCCTGTGGCCAGCGAGCCGAGATAGAAGCCAGCAAAGCTGGCATCTTCCTTTAACGGCGTGTAGCGGCTGACCGCACCGGACAACAGCGCCACGGACAGACCGGCAATAATCCCTCCAATTCCCATCGCTACCAGCGACAGGCCTGAAATCAAATAACCTATAGCGGCACCGGGCAGCACGGCATGAGACAGCGCATCCCCAACCAGACTCATTCTGCGCAGCAACAGAAATACGCCTAACGGTGTCGCGCTGAGTGAAAGAGCGATGCAGGCGACCAGCGCCCGACGCATAAAGCCGAATTCGATAAAGGGATGAAGCAGCGTCAGCATCAGCATGCCCCCTGGCTGCGCAGCCGTGTTACCGGTCTACTCATACCAGACCATTCAGCATGGCTGTTGGTAAGACGAAGCTTCTGAGGAAAAAATTTATCAACGGTAGCCATATCATGCAGGACAACGATTACCGTGCAGCCTGCCTGATGACGCTCCTGCAACAGCTTCATCAATAATTCACTGGTCTGGCTGTCTATGGCGGCAAAAGGTTCATCAAGCAATAACAGCCCGGCGTTCTGGATTAACAAACGAGCAAAGAGCACCCGTTGCAACTCACCACCCGATAAAGTACCCGGTGATGCAGTAGCAAAATCCAGCATGCCAACTTTGCTCAGCGCCGCCATGACATTCTGACGAAGCTGCTGGTTTACCGAACCAAACCAGCCACATTGTTGCCAGCATCCCATCGCGACCAAATCAAAAACGGTGATGGGAAAGCTCTTCTCTATTTCTGCCTGCTGGGGCAGCCAGGCAAGAGAAGCGGGTGCTTGCGCTATAGTGACTGAACCGCTAACAGGAGGCAGTAAACCAGCCATCGTTTTCAACAAGGTAGACTTCCCGGAACCGTTAGCGCCAATCAGGGCGGTCAGAGATCCTCTCTGGAATTCTCCTTGCAAAAGAGGCGTTACTGCCCTGCCCTGATAGCCTGCTCTGAGCTGATTTAAGGTAATCATCACACGGCCGCCCAATATGTCAGGCCTGCCAGCAGCAGAATGACTGATGAAGATATCGCCAGGCGCACCAGGACAGAGTAGGTAAACAAGGTACCGAAGTGAACCAGAGAGTGAGGGGACGGCATAAGGGTGACCATTGTTATGTTATAATATAACAATTATCATACGTTGCCTGAGTATGAAGGCACTCACGAAAGTGTATCTAAGTATTACCTGCTAATAACGTTCAGGGACTTGATGTTATATAAACTTTTTTCAACTTCCCGCAAACTGATGTCGCGAAAAAGCGCATTATCTACTAAGATAAATAAGAAACAAATCATTAAGATAGTCTGAAGTGTGCTAAACAGCCTTGATAAATCCATCAAGCCGACTAATTATCTCTATAAGCGTTAATTAACTCTGTGGGGAAAAAATGCGCAAATCTATTCCCATTCCTGACAAAGGTATTGAACCGGATCTGAATCTGCTTTCAGAAAACGTTCAGCGGATTATTCCCAAAATAGAAACGTCGCTAACCGGTTCGCTGTTATGGTATTCACAAAATGCGCAATATGTTCCCGAAAGCATAAAAATTATTTCTATAGAACATTCTGGGGAATCGCGTTATAAGATGAGATACAGCTTCCGCTGGAACGTTTTCAATGCCTGTCTTGATATTGATGAAGATGAAACCACTTTTGAAACTGTGCATTTCGAGTACCAGCCGGGACAACTGATTTTTGATTTCATTCAAACTGAGCAGTCAACCTCAGCGGATGAATTGTAATAGCACCTAATAGCGTGCAAATAAAATTGCTGACGTTATATTTATTAATATTTTTAGGTTAAGCTTAATTATCACTTCCTGCCATACTCAACGCTGAAAGCCCGCGCTAACGGCATCTTTCACTCGCTATGGAGGGGAAAAAGATGGACGAATACTCACCAAAAAGGCATGATATCGCCCAACTGAAATTCGTGTGTGAAAATTTGTATGACGAAAGCCTGGCAACATTAGGTGACAGTCATCATGGCTGGGTTAACGATCCTACATCTGCGGTCAATTTACAGCTCAACGATTTGATTGAGCATATTGCTGCTTTCACCATGAATTACAAAATCAAACATATCGAAGATAGTGACTTGATTAGTCAGATAGATGAATATCTTGATGATACATTTATGCTCTTCAGTAATTACGGCATTAATGTTCAGGATTTGCAGCGCTGGCAAAAATCAGCGAAACGATTGTTCAACATTTTCGCAGAGGAATGCGCTCTCGTGCCGATACAGACGAGCCATTCATTTTAGCAACCCTTTATTTTTTCTACGGTTTAACAATGACAGATAAACTCCTGACTAAAACTGATTATCTGATGCGTTTAAGACGTTGTCGTTCTATCGACACGCTGGAACGTGTGATTGAAAAAAACAAATACGAATTATCCGATAATGAACTGGCCGTATTTTATTCTGCTGCGGATCACCGTCTGGCTGAACTGACGATGAATAAGCTTTACGATAAAATTCCGGTATCTGTCTGGAAATTTGTTCGATAAGTTTTTTTGATAAGAAAGAGAAGGCTGGCAGGGTAAAGCAGAATTGGGTGGGGGCCCTGCCAGCTACATCCCGGCACACGCGTCACCTGCTGCGGCTGCTTCCTTCCGGATCTGACCGAGTTCACAAGTTAGCATTGCGGGAGAACCAACCGGGCCCCCATTGAGTGCTCCATCAGATGGAGCGAGGGCATTATCAATGAAGGCTCAGGCAATTGCAAGCCTGTGCCGGATGACCGTTGCTTTCTTGTGCAAATCCTTTCTTACTGCTATCTGCTTGTTTTCAAAGCCGACGCAGCGCGGGCTGATAACGGCCCGATAACTTCATGAAATTGCTTCAGATGTTCTGCCGTTTCGATTATTGTTGAGATCGAACCAGGGAGCAATTATGGATCACTTCGATACTTTTCAGCAGCGCATCTACCAAATTCTGGCCGCCATCCCCTGCGGTAAAGTCACCACCTATGGTGATATCGCCCGTCTGGCAGGCTCTCCGCGAGCGGCCCGACAGGTTGGTGGCGTACTCAGGCGCCTGCCGGAAGGCAGTAAACTTCCCTGGCATCGGGTTATAAACAGGTCAGGCGAAATCTCTTTAACAGGTGACGATCTGGATCGGCAGCGCCATGCTCTGCTTCAGGAAGGGGTGGATGTCAGCCCGGAAGGAAAAGTGATGCTCAGCCTCTATCGCTGGCAGGGATAACCGCCCCCTGGGGGGCGGAATAGCTTACAGGGAGTTCGGAGCAGGCACCGATGAAGAAGGCGTGATCTGCGTTGGCGAAGTAGAAGGTACTGTGGTCGCCGCCCCGCTTTGCGTCGGCATAGCCATTGAAGGGACCGGAACCAGTAACAACTCCTGCTTATTACCACCATTATTAATCACCGGTTTGACGTTATCGGTGATAAACATCATTTTACCGTCCACCGTGATCGCCGCGCTCAAAAGAATTCGGGCGTTTGGCTGAACATCAGCCGGATTGAAAGGCAGAATAAAGTTGAAAGGCGCCTGCTTGCCTTCTGTTCTTACCGCGCGTTGTGACAGGACTTTTGAAGGCTGATCGGCAATAGAAGCATCAGAGAGCGTGACGGTTAGTACCGCATCCGGTGGCAGCGACACGCGCTGACGGATATACACCGTACCACTGACGTTAGGCTGCCGTAGCGTAGCCTGCTCACCCGCTACCTGAGAGGCCAGCGTGGCAGTAGGTACGTCCTTCCCTTTATCAGCGCATCCTGAGAGTGCAACCGCCAGTGCGGCACCTGTTAATATTGGCCAGACTTTCATTGATTTAATCTCCTTGCTATCAATGTAGAGGTTGATGTTTCTGTTAGCCTGAAGAGCAGCGGTTTGCTGTTCTGTTAGCTTTAATTCTGGCACAAGTTACTGATTTTGCCTGGCAGCCTTTTTATCCTCCCTTCAGCAAAGATAATTTTTGCTGACCCGTTGACCTTAACTGGTCGGATCTCGCACACTGAAGGTAAGACGATCAATGAGGATGGCCGCCATGAGTCACGCTTTGCAAAACCTGTTAAATTTGTTGAATCTGGAAAAGCTGGAAGAGGGTCTGTTCCGCGGTCAGAGCGAAGACCTGGGATTGCGCCAGGTGTTTGGTGGCCAGGTGGTAGGTCAGGCGCTGTATGCGGCAAAACAGAGCGTGCCGGCGGACCGGATCATTCACTCTTTTCACAGCTATTTTTTACGTCCCGGCGACAGCCAAAAAGCGATTATCTATGATGTGGAAACGCTGCGCGACGGGCAAAGTTTCAGCGCCAGAAGAGTGAGTGCGGTACAGAATGGACATCCCATCTTTTACATGACTGCTTCATTTCAGGCGCCAGAGAGCGGATATGAGCATCAAAAACGGATGCCAGAGGTGCCCGGACCAGATAATTTGACCAGCGAAAGTGAGATGGCCAGGCAGTTAGCCCACTTTATTCCTGAAAAAGCGCGCGAGAAATTTCTCTCTGAAAAGCCTTTTGAGATCCGCCCCGTTAAGTTTCATAACCCCTTAAAGGGACATGTGGATGAGCCGACCCGGCACGTCTGGATCCGTGCCAACGGCACTATGCCGGAAGATAAGCGGATCCACCAATATCTGCTGGGCTATGCCTCAGACTTTAATTTTCTGCCGGTCGCGTTGCAGCCGCATGGCAAAGGGTTTCTGGAGCCAGGCATGCAGGTTGCCACCATCGATCACTCCATGTGGTTCCATCGCCCTTTCGACCTGAATCAGTGGCTACTCTACAGCGTGGAGAGTACCTCTGCTTCCGGCGCCAGAGGGTTTGTTCGCGGGGAGTTTTATACTCAGGATGGCACGCTGGTTGCTTCTACCGTGCAGGAGGGCGTGATGCGCCTCCGGCAGACGCAGCAGCAATAAAAAACGGCTCCCGAGGGAGCCGTTCTTCTTTCTCTTCTTTTAGCCATTCCATTACTGGTTGTAAGCATTCTCGCCGTGGCTGTTTACGTCCAGACCTTCACGTTCCTGCTCTTCCGGAACACGCAGGCCAACAATCATATCTGCCACTTTGAAGGCGACAAAGGCAACCACGCCGGTCCAGACGACGGTCACGCCTACGCTGAACAGCTGGATCCAGACCTGATGGCCCATCGTCACGCCTTCTGCGTAGCCCACGCCGCCCAGTGAAGAGGAAGCGAAGACGCCAGTGAGAATACAGCCAACGATGCCGCACACGCCGTGCACGCCGAATACATCGCAAGGGTCATCAACACGCAGCCATTTCTTCAGAGTGGTCACACCCCAGATACCTGCAAGTCCACCAACGATACCAATTATCAGCGCACCGCCCACGCCAACATAGCCACAGGCTGGGGTGATAGCGACCAGACCGGCAATCACGCCAGAGCAGACGCCCAGTAGTGAAGGCTTGCCGCGAAGCGCCCACTCACCGAAGGTCCAGCTCAGCATTGCGCCTGCGGTGGCCATTACGGTGTTAATAAAGGCCAGCCCAGCAATTTCGTTGGCCGCACTGGCAGAGCCAGCGTTGAAGCCAAACCAGCCCACGTACAGAATAGCGGTGCCGGTAAAGACCATCGGCAGATTATGGGGCTTGAAGGCTTCTTTACCGAAGCCAGCGCGTTTGCCTACCAGGTAAGCGCCCACCAGTCCAGCCACAGCAGCGTTGATGTGTACAACGGTGCCGCCAGCGAAGTCCAGCGCGCCGTCCTGAGCCAGTAGACCACCAGACCAGACCATGTGCGCAATAGGCAGATAAGAGAAGGTCAGCCAGATAGCCACAAAGATCAGTACGGCGGAGAAGCGAACGCGTTCAGCGATAGCCCCTACAATCAGCCCCACGGTGATACAGGCGAATGAGGCCTGGAATGAGACGTGGATATACTGGTAGAAGGAGCCAACCAGCGACGTCAGCTGAATGTTTTTCAACATAGCCATGCTGAAGCCGCCAAAGAAGGCGTTCCCTTCACTGAAAGCCAGCGAGTAGCCATAAACCATCCACAAAACGCAGACCATAGCGAAGGTCACGGCAACCTGAGTCATCATGGAGAGAACGTTTTTGGCGCGGATTAAACCGCCGTAAAACAGGGCAATACCTGGTAAAGTCATAAACAGCACCAGAGCGGTGCAGATCATCATAAAGGCGTTATCGGCTTTATCAGCCACTGCGGGTGCCGCAGCCATCGCAAGCGAGGGTAATAAAGCCAGGGTGGCGAGGCCGAATGTAGCAATTTTTTTATTCATTTTATTCCATCCTTCACTATTCTAAGCCCCTACAGCGCAGCTTCATCCGTTTCGCCAGTGCGAATACGGATGACACGCTGCAGTTCCGCAACAAAAATCTTACCGTCACCGATTTTGCCGGTGTAAGCCGCCTTGCTGATCATATCAACCACTTCATCAAGCTGGTCATCTGCAATGGCAATATCTATTTTTACTTTTGGCAGGAAGTTCACGCTGTACTCAGCACCGCGATAAAGTTCTGCATGCCCCTTCTGGCGACCAAAACCTTTTACTTCGGTAACGGTAAGCCCTTGAATACCGATAGAGGACAATGCTTCACGCACGTCTTCCAGCTTAAACGGTTTGATTACCACGGTAACCAGCTTCATACGATCCCCTCCAGGTATGGAAAATGGTTGATGCGCCCAACACGGAAGGATTAAAGCAAAGGCTGTGCCATAAATTATAAATTGGCATTTTTCAGAAGATTAGTCAGTCCCGCTCTGAGTTTCTTGTCAGCGTTATCTCTTGTTCCGCCACAGCCCGCCGAAATCCGCGCAGAAAAAACGCACCATAAAGGTGCGTTGCGCTTTAAATTTGTGCAGAGCGGTCGTTTAAGGCAATTTCTCGCCTGATTGTGGTGCAGCGAAGCGGTAAAAAATTACGCTTCTTCGCTCACTTCCAGCTCTTCGCCAACCTGCTGCAACTGGTACATCTGCCAGTAACGGCCCTGTTTTTCCAGCAGTGCCTGGTGGCTGCCCTGCTCGACAGCACATCCACGGTGCAAAACAAGAATGGTATCAGCCTCGATAATCGTGGAGAGCCGGTGAGCGATCACCACCAGGGTGGTCTGTTCCCGCACGGCTTTCAGCGCTTTCTGGATCGCCTGTTCAGTACCAGAATCGATATTTGCCGTAGCTTCATCCAGGATCAGGATCTGCGGCGCAGCCACCAGCACTCTCGCCATCGCCAGCAGCTGCTTCTGCCCGACGGAGAGATTATTCCCCTGCTCGCCCAGCCGGGTATGGATGCCATTGGCAAGGCTGCGGGCGAGTTCGGCTAGCTGCACCGTTTCAAGCGCCTGCCACACCGCTTCTTCGCTGATATCACGGCCCAGCGTGATGTTGGCGAAAAAGGTATCCGCCAGTACCACCGGGTCCTGCTGGACCATCGCCACGCCCTGACGTAACACGCTATGGCTAAGCTGGCTGAGTGGTCTGCCATCCAGAGAGATCTCGCCATGACGTATCGGGTAGTAGCCCATCATCAGGTTGGCCAGCGTGCTTTTACCGCTGCCCGTGTGCCCCACCAGCGCCACAAAATTTCGTGAGGGTACATGGAGCGAGATATCGCTTAATACGTTGCGATCATCGCGATAGGCAAAGGTCAACCCTTTGATTTCTATCTCGCCAGAGGCCAGAGGCCGGGTGTCCGCACCATAATGCTGGCGGGGAGCGTCGATCAGTTCAAAAATTCGCTCTCCGGCAACCACAGCCTGTTGCAGCATAGACTGCTGCGTGGTCAGCTCGATCAGCGGTTCATTAAGCCGCCCCAGGTAATTGATAAAGGCATAGAGCACGCCAACTTTTATGCTACCGGCCGCCGAGAAACCAAACAGCATCATCAGCCCGCAAAGGATCATGGCCGAGAACAAACTCAGAAGAGGACGCAGTAAAAAGCCATCCAGCTTCAGCGTTTCCATCCTCGCCAGATAGTGTGAACGACTGGCCTCTCCCATCCGCTCACCAAAACGGGCCTGCTGGCGAAACTGCTGGATCACGCTCATGCCGTTAATCACTTCATTGAAGCCATTATTAATATCAGCCAGATAACTGCGTACCCGACGCACTATTGGCGTGCTGTAACGCTGATAGATCAGCATCACCGTCACTACGGCGGGGAAAATGGCAATCGCAACCAGCGCCATACGCCAGTCGAGGCTGAACATCGCCACCAGCATGGCGCCAATCAACGCGGCACTGCGTAAAACGGTGGCCACCACGGTGACATAGAGATCGCGGACAACTTCCGTATCATTGGTAACGCGAGAGATAATCTGCCCTACTGGCTGAGTATCAAAAGCGCTTAATGGCTGGCGCAGCGCAGCATCCATCACGTCCATTCGCAGCTGCTGAACCACGCCAACCGCCGCCTGGTTAAACAGTAACGCCTGCCAGTAGTGCAGCGAAGCCGCCAGAATTTGCAACAGGATAAAGCTGACCGCCAGTCCCGCTGCCAGCCCCAGCGGCATCCGATGCTTCGCCACCATATTATCGATAAAGTAGCTGACCAGAATCGGGCCAAGCACCTCTGCCGCCGCCGCAATCCACAGCAGTAGCACAGCCAGGCCCAGAGATTTTCGCCAGGGCGAACCATAGCTCAAAAGGCGCTTCAGGGTGGGCCAGAGTTGGGTCATCTTAGCCATGGGGAACCCCCTTTTCGCTCTCTTCATCATCCAGCGCAGCTTCAAGCTGCTGATAGCGGTACATCTCCTGATACCATCCTGGCTCAGTTACCAGCTGCTCATGCTGCCCTCGCTGGGCCACACTCCCTTTTTGCATCACCAGAATTTCGCTGGCTTCGGTCAGGGCAGATAAACGGTGCGCGCTGATGATCACTGTTCTTCCCTCTCCCCAGCGCCGGAGATTATGCAGGATCAGGTGCTCTGTACGCCCGTCCACAGCGGATAGCGCATCGTCCAGAATCAGGATTTCGGCATCCAGTAACAGCGCCCGCGCAATGGAGATACGCTGCTTCTGTCCGCCAGAGAGCATGACGCCCCGCTCGCCCACTTCCGTTTCATAGCCTTCAGGCAGGCGGAGAATATCGTCATGGACGTTTGCCAGCCTGGCCGCCTCTTCAATATCACTCTGTTTAGCGGTGGGACGCCCCAGGGCGATATTATTGGCAATCGTATCTGAGAAGAGAAACGGTGTCTGGCTCACTACCGCCAGCCGACTGCGCCAGCTATCCAGGCGAAGCTGCGTCAGCGGAATGCCGTGATAGCGGATATCCCCCTGTGCAATGTCGAAGTGGCGCTGGATCAGGCTCAGCAGCGTGCTCTTTCCGGAACCCGTTGGGCCGCACAGACCGAGCATCTGGCCCGGTTTCAGGCTGACGTTAACGTAACGAAGGGAAGGATGCTGAGCGCCAGGATAACAGAATTCCCGGATAGCGATTTGCAGCGGGCCGCGCGCTTCAGGCAGCACTTTCGCGCCATCCTCAACGGCAGGCGCTTCAGAGAGCAGGGAGCGGATCCGGCTCCAGGCTGCGCTGCCGCGCTCGACAATATTAAACATCCACGCAAGCGCCAGCATTGGCCAGATCATCAGGCCAAGGTACATCACAAAGCTGGTCAGCTGCCCCAGCGTCATCTGATCGTGCCAGACCAGCCAGCTGCCGCCGCCAATTGCCAGCAGGTTTGACATGCCAATGGCGATATAGATAGTGGGATCGAAACGGGCATCCACTCTCGCCACCCGCAGATTTTTCTTGCCGGTATCGCGGGCAATGTTGGCGAACTGACCTGACTGATGATCTTCCAGGCCAAAGGCTTTAATCATGCGGATGCTGGTCAGGCTTTCCTGAGCCTGATCGTTCAGGGAGGAGAAAGCCGCCTGGGCAACCTTGAAGCGGCTATGCAACTGGTCGCCATAACGTTTGATAACCAGCGCCATAATGGGCATTGGTAGCAGCGCCAGCAGGGTTAACTGCCAGCTGATCTGCGTGCTCATCACAAACAGCACAACCAGCCCCATCACCAGCGAGTCTACCAGTGTCAGCACGCCCTCGCCGGCGGCAAAAACCACTCGGTCAACATCGTTGGTTGCGCGCGCTATCAGGTCGCCGGTACGGTGACGAAGGTAAAACTCAGGGTGCTGGCGGCTGAGCTGACGATAGAAATCCTGCCGCAGCTCCACCGCAAGCTGGTAGGAGGCGCCGAACAGCAGTACGCGCCAGACATAGCGCAGCAGATAAACCACCACGGCCGTCAGCAGCATTACGCCAACCCATATCATCAGCTGTGAGGTGCTCATTTGCTGCCGGGAAAAGCCGTCCACGATCGTGCCGACCACTTTTGGCGGCACCAGCTGTAAAACAGCAATGACGATTAACAGAAAAACCGCCCCAAGGTAGCGACGCCACTCGCGAATAAAATACCAGCTTAGTTGGCTAAAAAGTCGCACTGAAAACGTCCCGGTTATGATTGAGCAAGGTCAAAGCAGGCGTCCACCTCATTTCAACGGCAGCGCAGTAGTGTACTTTATCTCTTCCATCGCAAAGCTCGAAGTGACATCCAGTAAACCTGGAACCCCGTTCACTAAACGTTTATAGAAAGCGTCATAGGTTTTCATGTCTGCGACCTGAAGGCGTAAAAGGTAATCATATTCTCCCGCCATGCGGTAGCAGCCCATCACTTCCGGCATTGCCTGTACCACCTCAACAAACTGTTGATACCAGCTGCTGCTGTGCTGTTGAGTTTTGATCAGCATAAACGCCGTCAGTGACAGATCAAGTTTATCGGCGTCCAGCAGCGCAACACGGGCGCGAATATAGCCCTCATCCTCCAGCCTTTTCAACCGTTTCCAGCAGGGGGTGGTGGTGAGGTGCACCGCATCTGCCAGCGCCTGAAGTGACAGGGTGCAATCCTTCTGAAGCAAAGCCAGCAGTTTCAGGTCTGTTTTATCTGTCATTACTCGCTCCCGGAGAAAATTATTCTCTTATTCAGCCATTTTACAGGAAAGAGAGTAAGCCTTTTTTCCGATTAATGCCGTACTCTTAACCAAATTTTGCAGGGGCAACACTATGTCAGATCCATGGGTATCACACGCCATTTCAGAGATTAACGCCGATATACAGCGATCGGCAGACACGCATCTTATTCGCCTGCCGCTGAAAGCGTTTCCGGGGATCTGGCTCTACCTGAAAGATGAGAGCACGCATCCCAGCGGCAGCCTTAAGCATCGACTGGCAAGATCGCTGTTCCTTTACGGCTTATGCAATGGCTGGATTAAAGAGGGAACGCCAATTATTGAAGCGTCTTCCGGCAGTACCGCCGTTTCAGAAGCCTACTTTGCCCGTTTACTGGGGTTGCCTTTTATTGCGGTGATGCCAGCCACCACGGCAAAACGTAAAGTCGAGCAGATCGCTCTCTATGGCGGACGCTGCCATTTTGTCGCCGATCCCTGTCAGATGTATGCAGAGTCCGAACGGCTGGCCCGTGAGCTGAACGGCCATTTTATGGATCAGTTTACTTTTGCTGAGCGGGCGACAGACTGGCGTGGCAACAATAATATTGCGGACAGTATTTTTCAGCAGATGAAAAATGAACCCTTCCCGGTGCCTGAAAGCATTGTCATGAGTGCCGGAACCGGCGGTACATCAGCAACTATTGGGCGCTACCTGCGCTATCAGGGCTATGCCACAAAGCTTACGGTGGTCGATCCGGAAAACTCCGTCTTCTATGACTACTGGCATCAGCGGGATAAGTCGCTGCGCAACACGCGCGGCGGGAAAATTGAAGGCATTGGTCGTCCCCGCGTAGAGCCTTCGTTTATTGCCGATGTGGTAGATGAAATCATTCAGGTACCGGATGCGGCAAGCATCGCCACCATGCTCTGGCTGGAAAAACAGCTTGGCCGTAAGCCTGGCGCATCCACAGGAACCAACGTCTGGGGGGCTTTGCAGGTTGCCAAAAGAATGGCGGAAGAGAAACGTTCAGGCGCGATTGTGACGTTGCTCTGCGACAGTGGAGAACGCTATCTGGAGAGTTACTACAATCCGCAATGGGTCGCGGAACAGATTGGCGATATCACGCCCTGGCAGCAGATGCTGGAATAAAATGCCGGACTATCCTGTCCGGCAGACTGCAAAAAAGCAGCAGTATCCAAACGCCGGGCTTCCTGCCTGGCATTAAGGCCTCAATATTCGGGGGAATAGTCGAGGTGGGGGGTGGTAAGCCAGTGATTCAGATAGTGCGAAACGCCCTGCGTCTCGCAATGCCCGATAACAGGTAAATGAGGCAACAACGACTTCAGCTGGTTCATCGCATTTCCCATGATGAAGCCCCGTCCTACGGTTTCAAGCATTTCGCGGTCATTCATCGCATCACCAAACGCCATGCACTCCGCCAGCGTAAAGCCCAGTGAAGTGGCTAATGAATCAAGAGCCGTGCCTTTGTTACAGCCCGGCGGCAGCACTTCCAGACAATCCCGTGCAGAAAAACAGAGATGAGCACGGTCGCCCAGCGCATCCCTGAGTTCGCCCTGAAGCCGGCACAGCTCATTGTGTTCCGCTATAAAACAGATCTTGGTCACCTGATGGGCAGGAATACGCTTGAGATCGGTCAGCGTATAGCGAAATCCACTCATCTGGTGTGCCTGAAGAATATAGGGTACGTCCTGCTCCGTCAGCCAGCCCTGATCGTTAAAAACGTGCAGGCTTGCCGTCGTATTCCAACGGGTATGGATCACCTCTTCAGCCACCTGGGGAGAGAGATCGCTCGCCGCAAGCAGCTTCCCCTGCTGGTCATGCACACGGGTGCCGTTACCGGAGATAAGCCAGGCACTCAGCTGGAAATCAGCAATCAGCGGCTGCATCTCCAGCCAGTGGCGGCCGGTGGCAAAGGTCAGCAGTACGCCCCTCTCGTTTAGCGCCCGCAAAGCGGTAACCGTTTTCTCACCAAGCTGATGATTGGGCATCAGCAAGGTGCCATCCATATCAAATGCCGCCAGACGTGCCATGATCTCTCCAGTGCCTGTTTTTTCGTCAGGTCAGAGTATCACCTGGTATTTGCGGAACTAATAGTGAATACTTTTGGAAAACTATTCCGGGTTTAGAGATGCGCCAGCTTAACCGACTCAATCAGTATCAACGACTCTGGCAGGCCAGCATGGGTGAGAAGCAGCTGACCAACGTGGCAGAAATTGCTTTACGCTGTATTTGCAGTGAACGTCATGTGCGGACGTTAATGAATCAGTGGCAGCAGTTGGGCTGGCTGAGCTGGCAGGCAGAGTCGGGCCGGGGGAAAAGGGGAGAACTTATCTTTTTACAGTCGCCGGCCCAGCTCAGGGCGGCGTTGCTTCAGCATCAGCTGGAGCAGGGGCTTTCCCATCAGGCGCTGGAGCTGGTCCAACTCGCCCCGGAGCAGCTCAACCATCTGCTGAAGCCCTATATGGGCGGAAAGTGGCTGGATGACCGCCCCACGCTGCGTATTCCTTATTATCGCCCGCTTGAAGGCCTGAACCCGCTTGAGCTGCCCGGAAGAGCGGAGCAGCATCTTGCAAGCCAGATATTTTCCGGCCTCACCCGCTTCAAAGATGACCGCGTGTTACCCGATCTTGCTCACCACTGGCAGTGCAGTGCCGACGGCCTGAGCTGGTTCTTCTTTCTGCGTCCACAGCTTTTCTGGCATGACGGCGAACGCGTCTCTTCGTTACAGTTAATGAAAAGTCTGCAACGCATTGTGGCAAGCCCAACAGGAGAGAGACTGCTTGCCAGCGTGAAGTCGGTGTCGCTGCCACAGGCTCTCTGTCTGCGTATCGATCTGCATCAGCCTGACTACTGGCTAAGCTGGCGCCTCGCTACCGTTCCGTGTCTGTTAACCCACCCGGACGATCCCCACTCCGGCACAGGGCCGTGGCGCCTGAGCCACTGGTCAGCAGAGCTGGTCAGGCTGGAAAATCATGAGCGTTATCATGGCGTGCAGCCTTTGATGCAGATGATTGAGTACTGGATAACCCCGCAGCTTTTTGACAAAACCCTGGGAACCAGCTGCCGGCATCCGGTACAGATAGCCATTGGCGAACAGCATGAGTTTGCCCTGCTGCGCCCGGTAAGCCGGAGGATTAGCCTGGGTTTTTGTTATCTGGCCCTGAAGCATGACGCCCTCTCCTCTCATCAGGCAGAAAAAATAGTGGCATTAATCCGCAGTAAAAAGCTTATTGAGGAACTCCCCCTGGATGAAGGGCTGATCACGCCAAGCCAGGGGATGCTGCCGGAATGGCCCGTACCAGAGGCTGACGAGCGGCAGGATGTCACCCTACCCGCCACGTTAAATCTTCATTATCACCTGCCGGTTGAACTGCATGCCATGGCAGAGAAATTGCGGGAGATGCTGGCCTCAGAAGGCTGCCAGCTCACTCTGCATTTTCACCCGGCTAAAAACTGGCTGGGCTACACGGCGCTTGATAAGGCTGACATTATTATGGGCGATCGTCTGATTGGCGAAGCGCCTGAGTTCACGCTGGAAAGCTGGATAAGGCTGGACCCTTTGTGGCCCACGGTATTAGGGAAAGAGGCCTGGTCGCTGCTGCTGAATGAGCTTGACCGCATCCAGCGTTACAGCGAAGAGAGCAAACGTTCCGCAGGGCTTCAGGAGACGTTTCATCAACTTATGGCGCAGCCTGCCATCACGCCGCTGTTTAATTATCGCTATCAGGTGAGCGCACCGCCGGATGTGGAAGGCATCACGCTGAATGCCTGGGGTTGGTTCGACTTTTCCCGTGCGTGGATCCCTCCTCCCCTGCCGCTTGCCTGAGCAGAACTACCTTTCTGCCAACGCAGGCAGTACCATAGGGTGTAACAGATCAATAAGGTGAAAAAATGAAACGTGCAGTGGTGGTTTTCAGCGGTGGACAGGATTCAACAACCTGTCTGATTCAGGCTTTGCAACAGTATGATGAGGTGCATTGCGTCACCTTCGATTATGGTCAACGCCATCGTGCAGAAATCGATATTGCCCGGCAGCTCGCTCTTTCTCTTGGCGCCCGCGCGCATAAAGTGCTGGACGTGACGATGCTCAATGAGCTGGCCGTCAGCAGTCTGACCAGAGACAGCATTCCGGTTCCGGCGTACGATCCCGAAGCCAGCGGCCTGCCCAGCACTTTTGTGCCGGGACGCAATATCCTGTTCCTGACGCTGGCCTCCGTTTACGCTTATCAGGTTGAAGCGGAAGCGGTGATCACCGGCGTATGTGAAACCGATTTCTCTGGCTACCCCGACTGCCGCGATGAGTTTGTTAAGGCTCTGAATCATGCAGTGAAGCTTGGAATGGCGCGGGAAGTCCGTTTCGAAACGCCGCTGATGTGGCTGAATAAAGCGGAAACCTGGGCACTGGCTGACTACTGGCAGCAGCTGCCGCTGGTACGCAATGAGACGCTGACCTGCTATAACGGCATCAAAGGGGACGGCTGTGGCGAATGCGCTGCCTGCCATCTTCGGGCCAATGGCCTTAACGACTATCAGGCTGACACTGCCCGCGTGATGGCTGAAATGCAGCGCAAGACCGGATTACGCTGAGAAGCGACTCTTCTGCTTAAAAGAGCGGGTCAGGCTGACAATTATCCCCTCTTCTGCTTAAAAGTACGGGTCAGACGGACAGCATCTCCTCCATCCGGCTTTTAAGCTCTCCTTCCATCGGCTGCGCCTTTTGCGTGCGCAGATCGATACAGACAAAGGTCAGCGTGGCATCAGCAATGGCTTCTCCCCCGGGAGCCAGCGTCACCGTCTGACCTATTACGCCACTTTTACCGCCCAACTGCACCAGACTGCTGTGAACATTCAGCACATCGCCCATTACCGCTGGCCGTCGGTAATTAATATTGATGTTAACCACCACAAACGCCAGATGATTCTCTTTCATCCAGTCGAACGACGGCAGCCGCTCTAGCCATTCCCACCGTGCCTCCTCCAGAAACTCCAGATAGCGGGCATTATTCACGTGCTGATAAACATCCAGATGGTAGCCACGGACTTTGATAGTGGTGAACATAACGGCATTGCCCCTTTAAGTGAGAGGTCACACCAACTGGTATGACCTCTACAGGTTAGCAGCGGTTATTGCCCTGCGGCGATCGACAACTCAAACTCGCGAAGGCAGTCACAATTTAAGCCGTGAAAGATTCCGCTCCACCAGCGCATTGCCAATGCCGGGTACCTCCTTTAGCTGCTCTATCTCCGTAAAATCGCCATATTGTTCCCGGTAGCTGACAATCGCTTCCGCTTTTTTTATGCCAACACCATTAAGTGCCGCGGCCAGCTCTTCTGCACTGGCCTGATTAAGGCTGACTTGCGCAGCGGCTTCTTTATCCGTAGCGATGGCAACCTGTGCCGAAGCGGGGGCAGGTTCGGCTGACTTCACCGGCAGGGCAGCCAGGGCGCCTGCACTCATTATCATCGTGAAACATAAGGCTTTAAGTTTATTTTGCATGCTGTAATCCTCCATGTGTTTGACAGCATGGCTACCCTACTGCAAAGAGAAAAAGCAGACAAAGGGAGGAGTACAAAACTGGAAAAGGCCGCATAAGCGGCCTTTCGGGATTCAAATCGTTGCAGGATTTTTGCGAGGCTTACTGGGCCTGTGCAGCTGCACCATATTTGATTTTAGCTTCTTTACGCAGGTTGCTCAGCAGCGCTTCAAAGGCAATTTGCGCGTTATTCTGCGTCACGCCCTGAACCATCGCTTTTTTCTGCGCATCCGGCAGGGTACCACTGCGAACTTCATCAAGCGCCAGCAGCAGCACGTTACCTTCACCATCTTCACTGATGCCATAAGAAGGTTTGCCCTTCGCAGGCTGGCTCAGGGTAAAGGCCGCCTGTGTTGCGGCATCCTGGCCGTTACGCGTCAGCGTCTTCTGGCTACCGAAGCTCAGATTAGCGGCTTTCATCGCCTCATCTTTGCCCGCTTTCAGATCGGCCAGCAGTTTTTCAGCCTGTGCTTTGGCTTGCTGCTGCGCCTTCTGCATTTTCAGCGTATCGGTAATCTGTGCCGTCACTTCAGCCAGCGGCTTCACGGCTTCAGGTTTGTGAGCGCTGACGCGCAGTACAAAGGCCCGATCGCCATCAACGGTAATGATGTCAGAGTTATTGCCCGGCGCGCCGTTCTCACCCACTAAACCGCCGTTGAAAATAGCCTGCTCAACCTGCTTAAAATTAAGCTCGGCTGGCGGGTTATCATGGCTGAACCAGCCCGTCTCTACCGCTTTCACGCCAGCAGCCTGTTCAGCACCGACCAGTGATTCGTTGTCGTTGCTTGCTGCATCGCTGACTTTCTGCTGGAGTTTGTAGTAAGCATCGACGGCTTTTTCCTGCTTCACTTTCGCAGCAATATCATCATGCACGGTAGCCAGCGGTTTTATCTGCTGCGGCTGAACATCATCCAGACGAGCAACCAGGAAACCAACGGAAGATTTGATTACGCCAGAGAGCTGACCTTTCTCCTTCAGCCCGGCATTTTTCAACTCGTCCGGCGTGGTGTCCGGCTCCAGCCAGCCCATGTCGCCGCCATGACGGGCAGAGATAGGATCGACAGACTTCTCTTTGGCCAGTGCGGTAAAGTCACCGCCTTTTTTCAGCGCATCCAGAACAGCCTGCGCATCCGCTTCTGTTTTGGTCTGAATGATGCTGTAACGGCTGCGCTGAGGTTGGGTGTAATCGCCCTGATGCTGATCGTACCAGCTCTGGATCTCCCCTTCGCTCACCGGTTCCTGCATGGACGCTGCATCCAGTTTGATGTAGCTCACGCGGAACTGCTCAGGCGACATAAAACTGTTTTTGTTTTGCTCGTAGTAGTTTTTGATCTCTTCCGGGGTAACGCTCTGCTTAGCAGCCAGTGCAGCGACGTTGATCGTAGCCTGACGAACCAGACGTTCCTGAGAAACCAGCGCAGCCAGCGAATCCGTTTCACCGCTGAGCATAAAGTCAGTGCCTGTTACTGCTGCAATCAGCTGCTGGGTCGTCAACTGCTTACGCAGCGCTTCAGCATACTGATCGGCAGAAAAGCCCATCTGATTAATCAGGCCAAGGTATTTAGCATTATCAAATTTACCGTTGGTCTGGAAAGCAGGCTGGCTGAAGATGGCCTGTTTGATTTGGTCGTCACTGATAGCCAGTTTCAGATCTTTGGCATAGCCCGTCAGCAGCGCTTCATCAACCAGCTGAGAGAGCGCCTGCTGGCGGATCTGCTGCATCCAGGCTGGGTTGCCAGCGAGCTGTGAGAACTGCTCACCTAACTGCTGCTGTTGACGTGACCGTTCGTTAGAGAAGGCGTTCTCAAGCTGTGCCCGGCTGATTTCCTGTCCGTTAACCTTGGCGGCATAATCTCCGTTTCCCCCAATCAGGTAGTTGCCCACCCCGGTTAACACGAAAGACAGAATGATCAAAGCCAATATAATTTTGAGCACGACATGGTTCGACGCCGCGCGTAAATTGTCCATCATGGTGTGACAACACTCCGCTGTAGTATGAATGTAAACCTTTGCGCTTTCGTCCCCTTTTCCCGGGAACATTATACGCCTGCGTTGCAAACCGCACGCCGTTAACCGCAACTCGCAAATGCCATTGAAACATAAAAAAAGGCACATCTGTAGTGATGTGCCCCGTATGGTACATGAGAACGCTCAGACAATCCTCACTCCACCGAAGAAATTGCCGCGGTGGATGCATACCGCCCTTAGTTTACGGCGTCTTTCAGCGCTTTACCGGCACGGAAGCCTGGTACTTTACCCGCTGGGATAGTGATCTCTTTACCGGTTTGTGGGTTGCGACCGGTACGCTCAGAACGCTCGCGCACAGAGAACGTGCCAAAGCCAACCAGTGCCACTTCATCGCCTTCTTTCAGTGAATCTGACACCGAGCCCATGAAAGCATCAAGTACACGTCCCGCTGCTGCTTTAGAAATGTCGGCGTTTGCAGCAATTTTGTCGATCAACTGTGACTTATTCACTCAATAATCCCCTATTTTATTATTCACTTCGTAGCCGGGCTTCCCACCCGATACGAACGCGCATCAATTATCTGGATTCAGCTTTGTCACGCCTGACACGGCAGAGCCGTCACTGGCTTAACAGCACTCTAAATTAACGGCACAAAAAAAAGCTGGCAAGTCCCAATTTACCTGCCAGCTCTGGTTTTGGCGTCTTTTTGTCTTATATCACTATTTTGCGGTGGCTACCTGCATGCCGTAAGGGGCGTTTTGCAGCGCAAGCATCAGCACTTCCTCGATGCGCTTCACCGGATGTATATCCAGATCGGCAATCACGTTATCCGGGATCTCTTCCAGATCGCGCTTGTTTTCATCAGGGATCAGCACCGTTTTAATACCACCACGGTGTGCAGCCAGCAGCTTCTCTTTAAGGCCGCCGATGGGCAGAACCTGGCCACGCAGGGTGATCTCACCCGTCATCGCCACGTCTGCACGCACCGGGTTACCGGTCAGACAGGAGACCAGAGCGGTACACATAGCGATACCCGCACTTGGGCCATCTTTTGGTGTAGCGCCTTCCGGAACGTGAACGTGAATATCACGTTTTTCGTAGAAGTCACCATTGATGCCCAGCTTCTCTGCACGAGCGCGCACAACGGTCAGTGCCGCCTGGATAGATTCCTGCATCACTTCACCCAGCGAACCGGTATAAGTGAGCTTGCCTTTACCCGGCACGCAGGCGGTTTCAATGGTCAGCAGATCGCCGCCCACTTCCGTCCACGCCAGCCCCGTTACCTGCCCTACGCGGTTTTCGTTATCAGCGCGACCGTAGTCATAACGCTGCACGCCGAGATAATCTTTCAGGTTATCGGCGTTGATCACGATATGCTTGACGGTTTTATCCATCAGCAGCGTTTTAACCGCTTTACGGCACAGCTTGGAAAGCTCGCGCTCAAGGCTACGCACACCCGCTTCACGCGTATAGTAACGAATGATACTGACAATGGCGCTGTCTTCAACAGTGATTTCATTGTCTTTCAGTGCGTTACGCTCAATCTGCTTGGAGAGCAGGTGCTGCCTGGCAATGTTAAGTTTTTCATCTTCGGTGTAACCAGAAAGACGAATCACTTCCATACGATCCAGCAGCGGCGCAGGGATGTTCATGGAGTTAGAGGTCGCCACAAACATTACGTCGGAGAGATCGTAATCCACTTCCAGGTAATGGTCGTTAAAAGCGATGTTCTGTTCCGGGTCCAGCACTTCCAGCAGCGCTGAAGCGGGATCGCCACGCATGTCCGAAGACATTTTGTCAATTTCATCCAGCAGGAACAGCGGGTTTTTTACGCCGACTTTTGCCATTTTCTGGATCAATTTGCCCGGCATAGAGCCGATGTAGGTACGGCGGTGACCACGGATTTCCGCTTCATCACGCACGCCGCCCAGCGCCATACGGACATATTTGCGTCCGGTCGCTCTGGCAATGGACTGTCCCAGCGAGGTTTTACCCACGCCTGGCGGTCCTACCAGACACAGGATAGGGCCTTTGATTTTGCTTACGCGGCTCTGAACTGCCAAATATTCCAGAATGCGGTCTTTGACGCGTTCCAGGCCAAAGTGGTCGGTATCCAGCGTTTCCTGCGCTTTCACCAGGTCTTTCTTGACCTTGCTACGCGCGTTCCACGGAACCTGAACCATCCAGTCGATATAGCCACGCACCACGGTTGCTTCTGCCGACATCGGGGACATCATCTTCAGCTTCTGTAGCTCAGCTTCAGTTTTGTCGCGCGCTTCTTTCGGCATTTTCGCCGCATCAATTTTGCGTTTCAGCGCTTCGTTTTCGTCAGGCGCATCGTCCATTTCGCCCAGCTCTTTCTGAATCGCCTTCATTTGCTCGTTCAGATAGTATTCGCGCTGGCTTTTTTCCATCTGTTTTTTAACGCGATTGCGGATACGTTTTTCCACCTGGAGCAGATCAATCTCTGACTCCATCATCGCCATCAGATACTCCAGACGTTCGTTAACGTCTGACATCTCCAGCACAGACTGCTTGTCCGCCAGCTTCAGTGGCATATGCGCCGCAACGGTATCTGCCAGACGCGCAGCATCTTCAATGCTGTTCAGCGAGGTCAGTACTTCAGGCGGGATCTTTTTGTTCAGCTTGATATAGCCTTCAAACTGATTGATCGCGGTACGCACCAGTACTTCCTGCTCGCGCTCATCGATATCAGGTGAAGCCAGGTATTCCGCCTGGGCAGTAAAATGATCGCCATTGTCCGCAAGCGTCGTGATATGCGCACGCTGCAAGCCTTCTACCAGCACTTTTACCGTGCCGTCCGGCAGCTTCAGCATTTGCAGAATAGAGGCCACAGTGCCTACAGAGAAAAGATCGTTAATGCCTGGCTCATCCGTTGAAGCTTCTTTCTGAGCGACCAGCATGATTTTTTTATCATGATCCATGGCGGCTTCAAGGCAGCGAATCGATTTCTCACGACCGACGAACAACGGAATTACCATGTGCGGATAAACCACTACGTCACGCAACGGCAACACAGGGATTTCAATGCGTTCAGAACGCTCAGGATTCATAGAGCTCTCTCTTAGTTTAATTTCCGCCAGGGTGATGGGAACCGCAACAGGCGAGTAGCAGTTTTACCCACAGGTAGTTGAGTATATGGGGATGAATGTAAGAGATTCAATGTTATCTGCGAGAGAAAAACAAAAGGGGGAATAAATTCCCCCTTTTAATGATAACTGACTGGAAAGATGTGGTTATTTATTCACCAGAAGCCTGTTGCGCTTCCTGTTTTCCGTAGATCAGCATCGGTTCGGTTTGACCCTCGATCACTGAATCGTCAATCACCACTTTTTCCACATCATCCATTGAAGGCAGGTCGTACATGGTATTCAGCAGCGCGCCTTCAACGATAGAACGCAGGCCACGGGCGCCGGTTTTACGTGACATCGCTTTTTTGGCAATCGCCGTCAACGCTTCGTCACGGAACTCCAGGTCTACCCCTTCCAGATTGAACAACGCCTGATACTGTTTGGTCAGGGCGTTTTTCGGCTCGCGTAAGATCTGGATCAGCGCTTCTTCACTCAGCTCGTTCAGCGTTGCCACAACGGGCAGACGGCCGATGAACTCAGGGATCAGGCCAAACTTGATCAGATCTTCTGGCTCAACCTGCTCCAGCAGCTGACCTTCGGTAGCCTTCTCTGCTTTGCCCTTCACCGTGGCACCAAAACCGATACCCGATCCGGTTTCAACACGCTGAGAAATTACCTTGTCCAGTCCGGCAAACGCGCCCCCACAGATAAACAGGATCTTGGAGGTATCCACTTGCAGGAATTCCTGCTGCGGATGCTTACGTCCACCCTGCGGAGGCACGGCCGCCACGGTCCCTTCAATCAGCTTCAGCAGTGCCTGCTGAACGCCTTCGCCCGAGACATCACGGGTGATGGATGGGTTATCGGACTTACGAGAAATCTTATCAATTTCATCGATGTAGACGATGCCGCGCTGCGCTTTCTGCACATCATAATCGCATTTTTGCAGCAGCTTCTGAATGATGTTTTCAACATCTTCACCCACATAACCCGCTTCGGTCAGCGTGGTGGCATCTGCCATTGTAAACGGCACATCCAGCAGGCGAGCCAGCGTTTCCGCCAGCAGTGTTTTACCGCTACCGGTTGGACCGATCAGCAAGATGTTACTTTTGCCCAGTTCAATACCGTTGCTGGTATCGCCATTGCGCAGGCGCTTGTAGTGGTTATAAACCGCCACGGCGAGCACTTTTTTCGCCCTCTCCTGGCCGATCACATAATCGTCGAGGTGATGGCGGATTTCATGCGGCGTCGGCAGTGCACTACGCTCACGATGCGGTGCGACTTCTTTAATCTCTTCGCGAATGATGTCATTGCATAAATCGACACACTCATCGCAGATATACACTGACGGGCCGGCGATCAGCTTGCGCACTTCATGCTGGCTTTTGCCGCAGAAAGAGCAGTACAGCAGCTTTCCTGAACCGTCTTTGCGCTTATCTGTCATCAGTTAACCTCTTCTATTATCTTCGTCCGCACTCTGTTGCGGCGATGATGCCGCCTTGCGGCACCCTCATTCGTAGCTCAATCCCATCTTTTACTATAGACGACGGATGGGCATCGGGCTTACGTGCGATGCGTCAGGATGGAATCTACCAGCCCATACTCTACAGCTTCGCTCGCAGACAGGAAACGATCGCGTTCTGTGTCTCTCTCTATTTCTTCAAGAGTTTTGCCCGTATGTTCAGCCATCAGCTCGTTCATACGCTGCTTCACTTTAAGAATTTCACGCGCGTGGATTTCAATATCCGTCGCCTGGCCCTGATAGCCGCCCAGCGGCTGGTGAATCATCACGCGGGAGTTAGGCAGACAGTAACGCTTGCCTTTGGCCCCTGCCGTCAGCAGGAACGCGCCCATTGAGCAAGCCTGGCCCATACAGATGGTGCTGACGTCTGGCTTGATAAACTTCATGGTGTCGTAAATCGACATCCCAGCAGTGATCACGCCACCAGGAGAGTTGATATAAAGGTGAATATCTTTTTCCGGGTTCTCAGCTTCCAGAAACAGCATCTGAGCGACGATCAGGTTCGCCATATGATCCTCGACCTGACCGGTCAGGAAAATAATACGCTCTTTAAGCAGGCGAGAAAAAATGTCGTAAGAACGCTCTCCGCGAGAGGTTTGTTCGACTACCATCGGCACTAAAGCCATATGAGGTGCAGTTTGTTCACGTTCGCCACTGTAGGACATTACCTTCTCCTGGGTTTTATTAGGCAACACTCCGTACCAATTCTACTTGAGTGCGATCCGGAACACTATGTTTCCATTACACTCCCCCACTTTTCTGGAGGGCAACAAGACAGAGGGTGATACGCCATAATGTTCTATTTGGGGATGCTGCCCCGCTGATTCAAGCATAACAACGTTTTAAGCAACTGCTAACCAGGAAAAATAGCTTAGTCGATATTTTGCCGGTTTAATGAGCGAACAGAGGTCAAATGGCACATCCGGGCAACGAATAAAACAAAAAAAGCCCGCGGTCATGATGACCGCGGGCTTGCAATTAACTTTCAGGCTCAGTAAATCAGGCTGGTTGCGCCTGGTTCATTAGTTCCTGGAAGTTAGTGGCCTTTTCGGTCACTTTGGCTTTCTCCAGCACGGCTTCAACAGCCTGCTCTTCCAGCGCAACGTTACGCATGTTGTTCATCAGCTCATTGTTCTTGCTGTAGAACTCAACCACTTCTGACGGATCTTCGTAAGCGGAAGCCATCTCTTCGATCAGCTCTTTTACGCGATCTTCATCAGCTTTCAGTTCGTGGGTACGAATTACTTCGCCCAGCAGAAGGCCAACCACAACACGACGCTTAGCCTGCTCTTCGAACAGCTCGCGAGGCAGCTCTAAAGCCTGCTTCTCGTTGCCGCCAAAGCGCTGTGCAGCCTGACGACGCAGCACGTCGATTTCGCCGTCGATCAGTGCCGCTGGCACTTCGATGTCGTTAGCGCTGACCAGGCCGTCAATAGCCTGAGTCTTCACACGGTTACGCACGGCGCCTTTCAGCTCGCGCTCCATGTTTTTACGCACTTCGGTACGCAGACCCGCAACCGAACCATCTTCCACGCCGAAACGCTTGATAAACTCTTCGGTGAATTCTGGCAGCTCACGCTCTTCCACTTTCTTCAGAACGATTTCAAACTTCGCCGCTTTCCCTTTCAGGTTTTCAGCGTGGTAATCGTCCGGGAAGTTAACGTCGATAGTGAAGGTTTCGCCCGCTTTGTGGCCAACAACACCCTCTTCGAAGCCTGGGATCATACGACCCTGGCCCATAGCCAGTACGAAGTCAGACGCTTTGCCGCCTTCGAACTCTTCACCGTCTACAGAACCGTTGAAATCAATAGTGATACGGTCTTCGGCTTCTGCTGCGCGGTCGGTCTCTTTCCAGGTGGCCTGCTGCTTGCGCAGGGTATCCAGCATGGTGTCAACGTCGGCGTCAGTCACTTCTACAACCGGTTTTTCAACTTCGATTGCGTCCAGACCTTTCAGCTCAACTTCCGGGTACACTTCAAACTCAACCGTAAAGGTAAAGTCTTCACCCACTTTGTATTCGCCTGGCATGTAGCTTGGTGCGCCAGCCGGATTAATTTTCTCTTTGATGATGGCGTCAACGAAGTTGCGCTGCATCAGGTCGCCCAGAACGTCCTGGCGAACAGAGGCACCGTAGCGCTGAGCTACGACAGTCATCGGCACTTTCCCTTTGCGGAAACCGTCGATACGTACCTTTTTAGATACGTTGACCAGCTCACTTTTCACCGCATTTTCAATCACGTCTTTATCAACGGTAATCGTAACGCGACGGCCCAGGCCCTGAGTTGTTTCTACTGAAGCTTGCATCTTATTACCTCAAAAAATCACGTGCTCGGTCAACTTCAGACCCTCCCTGCTCCGCAAGAAACAGGGTAGAGACTAAGAACCGGGACGGCTTCTGATGCCAGAACCGCATTCCCTGTTACCAAAAGCGTCCCGAAGACATTCCGGAAAAATAGACGCAGCATTATAGCGGCATCATCAGGGCTAGTCGAGGCTGCTTACCTCCGACATTTCGTCTGGTTCACACCTTTTAGCGGATTAATGGCAGAAAAGTGGGTGCGTTGGGCGATTTGCCTCAGAAATGACAAAGCGGCCCGCAGGCCGCTTCAGGTAGGAAATGTGCTTCAGGCCAGCATTCCTGCTCCACGACAGTTTGGCGATGAAGGAACGGTATCCTGCAATCCTTCCCACTCCTTAACGGTGTAGGTATGTAAAGCCAGCGCGTGCACGCTTCCAGCCAGCTCATCCGCCAGCGCACTATAAATAGTACGATGACGCATAAGAAACCGCTGGTTGATAAAGCTATCGCTGACAATAATCACTTTAAAGTGGCTTTCTGCGCCCGCTGGGACGTTATGACGATAGCTTTCGTCATGCACTTCCAGATGAACAGGCGTAAACGCCATTCTTAACTTTTCTTCTATTTCTTCGCGGATCATATCTGGACTCCTTTGCAACCATGAGCATTGCCCCATCCCACTAAATATTAGCTGGTTTATTACCTTTTCCGACACATTTTGATAAAAATAACCCGCACCGGATCTCCGCTACCCTGCATTTTCACTCGCTTAATAGCAACGGCGGATGTCGCCCGGCGCTAACATTTTTTGCCGGACTGGCGTAAAAAAAGTGCAAGGCGATGAATTTACGCGCTATCAGGGCTTCCTCTTGATACAGGCGATGATATGATGGCCGCAGTTTTGTCAGCATCACACCTTTTGTCATCGAGAAAACAAGCATGTTAAAAAAAATAATTTTCCCTCTGCTGGCCCTGTTTGTTCTGGCTGGCTGTGCAAGCAACAGCAATACAATCACCGTTTCCCCTAAAATCCAGCTTCCACAGCAGGATCCGAGCCTGGCAGGCATCACCGTCAGCATCAACGGTGCCGATCAGCGCAGCGATCAGGCACTGGCAAAAGTTAACCGTGACGGACAGTTAGTTACCCTGACGCCTTCTCGCGACCTGCGCTTCCTGCTACAGGAAGTGCTGGAGAAGCAGATGGGCGCTCGCGGTTATATGATTGGGCCGAATGGCGCAGTTGATCTCCAGATCATCGTTAATAACCTCTATGCCGACGTGACGCAGGGTAGCGTGCGTTACAGCATTACGACCAAAGCGGATATCTCTATCGTCGCTACGGCTAAAAACGGCAACAAGCAGGTGAAGAACTACCGTCAGACCTACAGTGTTGAAGGCGCTTTTTCAGCGACCAACGCGAAAATCACCAACGCGGTTAATTCAACCGTTAGCGACGTGATTGCCGATATGGCTCAGGACACCAGTATTCACGAGTTTATCAAGCAAAACGCCCGTTAATTGGCCTGTGCCCGTCGGGATCCCGGCGGGCTATGTTTTAAGGTTTGTATGCCCAGCCACTACCTCCAGATCTTCACCCAACGTAATGCCGCCCTTCTTCTTATCCTTGGCTTCGCTTCCGGTTTGCCGCTGGCGCTCACCTCCGGCACGTTACAGGCCTGGATGGCCGTTGAAAATGTTGATATCAAAACGATAGGTTTCTTCTCGCTGGTGGGCCAGGCTTACGTCTTCAAATTCCTCTGGTCTCCGCTGATGGACCGCTACACCCCTCCATTTTTGGGACGTCGTCGCGGCTGGCTGCTGATCACCCAGATTCTGCTGATCGTTGGCATCGCTCTGATGGGTTTTATGCAGCCCTCTGAAGATCTCACGCTTCTGGCTGCCCTGGCGGTGCTTGTTGCATTCTGCTCTGCCTCGCAGGATATCGTTTTTGATGCCTGGAAAACGGATGTGCTGCCCCCGGAAGAGCGGGGAAGCGGCGCGGCGGTGAGCGTACTTGGTTACCGTCTGGCAATGCTGGTCTCAGGTGGGCTGGCACTCTGGCTGGCCGACCGTTATCTGGGCTGGCAGGCGATCTGGTGGCTGATGGCCGCCATGATGATCCCAGCCGTGATAGCGACGCTGTTAGCGAAAGAGCCTTCTGATGCGGTCAACCGGCCACACACTCTGGAGGAGGCGGTCATCGCCCCGCTTCACGACTTTTTCAACCGCAATAACGCGTGGCTTATCCTCTCTCTGATCGTTCTTTATAAGCTTGGTGACGCTTTTGCCGCCAGCCTGACCACGATCTTCCTGATTCGGGGAGTAGGGTTTGATGCCGGCGATGTGGGCCTGGTCAACAAAACGCTGGGGTTAATCGCTACGATCATCGGTGCCCTCTACGGCGGTATTTTGATGCAGCGCCTGAGTCTGTTCAGAGCGTTAATGCTGTTTGGTATTTTGCAGGCGATTTCCAACCTCGGCTACTGGATACTGGCCGTAACGGATAAACATCTGTACAGCATGGCGGCAGCCGTATTTGTGGAGAATCTTTGCGGCGGCATGGGAACCGCAGCGTTTGTGGCGCTGCTGATGACGCTCTGCAATAAATCTTTCTCCGCCACTCAGTTTGCCCTGCTCTCCGCACTTTCAGCCGTTGGCCGCGTCTATGTCGGACCGGTTGCTGGCTGGTTTGTTGAGGGATGGGGATGGCCAACTTTTTACGCATTTTCCGTCGTGGCAGCGTTGCCTGGGCTACTTCTCCTGGCGGGCTGCCGCAGAACGCTGGAACATGCGCAAACGCATCAATCCTTCCTGCCGCGCACCCGTTTCCAGGCAGGGTATCGCTGGGCATTAAGGGCGTTAAAAACCGGGGCCGTTCTGCTTATCGCCGGGTTACTTCTGCTGGCTTTACGTGCAACAAATGTGCTGGATGCTGGTACACTCATTAGCGTTCTGCTTGAATCAGGTACTTTTTTGGCACTGACAGGGATTGTGACCGGCAGCCTGCTGGACTTTTTAGCGCAGCGTAACGGGGAGCCAGGAAATTAACGTTATTTTTTGTCACCCATTAAAATTATCCCGCTGCGTGAATACAATTTTTTAACAATCCAACCCGTTATCAGCGCGGAAAAAACGGCGGTCGCGCACAGTATACCGCCGTTTTTTAACAATCAGTGGATGCACATTTTCACCTTTTTCATTATTTCCCTGCACCTTTTCATCTTTACATTACAATCTCTGTCTATATTAAAAACCGGTGCGTTATTAGTATTGTTTAAAGTAAATCTCACAAATGATACAGAGATGTTAAATATTTGAATGACAGATTCGCTGTTTATAGCAGAGGTCATGCCAAATACGGGGTTACCATTGTTTTTTGTTATATTGGCAGCAAACCCTTGCTATAAATGATAATTTGTCACCTCCAGCAACATCTGTGACAGTGTTTGCAAAAGGTGTCAACACGGCGCTGACACAAGATGTTGCTGGTTTACAGTACTGAAACGTTCCCGTAAAATGCCGCCACACTTAAACGACAATAGAGCCCTTGTCATTGAGGTCGTTAAATGAGACTCATGAAATACAATAAAAGTTTGGGGATTTTGTCATTAATTGCAGGCACTTTATTGTTAAGTGGCTGTGATAGTGCGTTATTGAATCCCAAAGGACAGATTGCACTGGAGCAACGTTCGCTGATCCTGACAGCCTTCGGCTTGATGATGATCGTCGTTATTCCCGCAGTCTTAATGGCCGTGGTGTTCGCCTGGAAATATCGGGCATCCAATACCAATGCAAAATACAGCCCTAACTGGTCACACTCGAATAAAGTGGAAGCCGTTGTCTGGACTGTTCCCATCTTAATTATTCTTTTCCTGGCTATCCTGACGTGGAAATCTACCCACGCGCTGGAACCGGGTAAGCCTCTGGCCTCTGATGTGAAGCCAATTGAGATAGATGTGGTTGCACTGGACTGGAAGTGGTTGTTCATTTACCCGGAACAGGGTATTGCAACCGTGAACCAGATCGCTTTCCCGGCCAATACGCCGGTGAGCTTCAAGATCACGTCTAACTCCGTAATGAACTCCTTCTTCATTCCAACCCTGGGTAGCCAGATTTACGCTATGGCGGGGATGCAGACTAAACTGCACCTGATTGCGAATGAACCAGGTACGTTTGACGGCATTTCCTCCAACTTCAGTGGTCGCGGCTTCTCTGGTATGAAGTTCAAAGCGATTGCCACCCCTGACAATGCCGCTTTTGAGCAGTGGGTAGCAAAAGCGAAACAATCACCTAACACGCTGACGACTATGGATGATTTCGAGAAACTGGCAGCGCCAAGCGAAAACCATCCGGTGCAGTTCTTCTCCACGGCGAATCCTGAATTGTTCACCCAGGTGATTGGTAAATTCAAGATGAACCACGGGAAAATGGACATGTCGGAGCACGAAGGCATGGACATGAGCGAAGCCGCTAAAGCGGGAGCCGAGGAATAATACGATGTTGGGAAAATTAACCCTTGATGCAGTACCGTATCACGAACCGATTATCGTGGTTACGGTTGCCGCCATCATTCTTGGTGGTCTGGCTGTTGCCGGAGCAATAACTTACTTCGGTAAGTGGCAATATCTGTGGTCAGAATGGCTGACGTCTGTTGACCACAAAAAACTCGGTATCATGTATATCATTGTGGCTTTCGTCATGTTGCTGCGCGGCTTTGCCGATGCGGTGATGATGCGTAGCCAGCAGGTGCTGGCTTCGGCTGGCGAGGCCGGATTCTTACCGCCCCATCACTACGACCAGATCTTCACCGCCCACGGCGTGATCATGATCTTCTTCGTGGCGATGCCGTTTGTTATTGGTCTGATGAACATTGCTGTTCCTCTACAGATCGGTGCACGCGATGTGGCCTTCCCGTTCCTGAACAACCTGAGCTTCTGGTTCACGGCTGTGGGTGTGGTGCTGGTTAACCTGTCACTGGGCGTGGGCGAATTTGCTCAGACCGGCTGGCTGGCCTATCCGCCACTTTCCGGCGCGGAATACAGTCCGGGGGTCGGCGTTGACTACTGGATATGGAGCCTGCAACTTTCGGGTATCGGTACGACATTAACAGGTATTAACTTCTTCGTTACTATCCTGAGAATGCGTGCGCCTGGCATGACCATGTTCAAAATGCCGGTGTTCACCTGGGCTTCACTTTGTACTAACGTGCTGATCATTGTCTCCTTCCCGGTTCTGACCGTGACGCTGGCACTGTTGACTCTGGATCGTTATCTGGGCTTCCATTTCTTCACCAATGAAATGGGCGGCAACATGATGATGTACGTAAACCTGATTTGGGTTTGGGGACATCCGGAAGTGTACATCCTGGTTCTGCCTGTCTTCGGTGTCTTCTCCGAAGTGGTGGCGACCTTCTCTAAAAAGCGTCTGTTTGGTTATACCTCATTGGTCTGGGCGACGGTTGTTATTACCGTTCTCTCCTTTGTGGTCTGGCTGCACCACTTCTTCACCATGGGCGCCGGTGCGAACGTTAACGCCTTCTTCGGTATCATGACGATGATTATCGCCATTCCGACCGGTGTTAAAATCTTCAACTGGCTGTTCACCATGTACCAGGGCCGCATTCAGATGCACTCTGCTATGTTGTGGACCGTAGGCTTCCTGGTCACCTTCTCTGTAGGTGGTATGACCGGTGTTCTGCTGGCGGTGCCGGGTGCGGACTTCGTGCTGCACAACAGTCTGTTCCTGATTGCACACTTCCATAACGTGATTATCGGTGGTGTGGTGTTTGGTTGCTTCGCTGGTGTGACTTACTGGTTCCCGAAAGCGTTCGGCTTCTGCCTGAACGAAAAATGGGGTATCCGTGCCTTCTGGTTCTGGATTATTGGTTTCTTCGTTGCCTTTATGCCGCTGTACGCACTGGGCTTCATGGGGATGACCCGTCGTCTGAGCCAGGATATCGATCCACAGTTCCACGCTCTGCTGGTGGTTGCTGCGGGCGGTGCCGCGCTGATTGCATGTGGTGTGCTGTGCCAGGTTACGCAGTTCTGGGTCTCTGTACGTGACCGTGAGCAGCTGCGTGATGTGACCGGTGACCCATGGGGCGGTCGTACGCTGGAGTGGGCAACCTCTTCACCACCACCGTTCTATAACTTTGCTAAAGTTCCTGTCATTCACGAGCGCGATGCGTTCTGGGAAATGAAAGAGAAAGGCGAAGCATACAAACAGCCTGAGCATTACGAAGAGATCCACATGCCGAAAAACAGCGGCGCTGGTGTGGTTATCGGAGCCTTCAGCCTGGTGTTTGGTTTCGCGGCTATCTGGCACATCTGGTGGCTGGTAGGTCTGACGTTCCTCGGTATGATCTTAACCTGGATCATCAAGAGCTTTGACGAAGACGTTGACTACTACGTTCCCGTTGCCGAGATCGAAAAAATCGAGAATCAGCACTTTGATGAAATTAGCAAAGCAGGTCTGAAAAATGTCGACTGAAACTCTGACTAAACACCACGACGCCCATGCGGAGCATGGGCATCACGATGCAGGAGCCAATAAACTCTTTGGCTTCTGGATCTACCTGATGAGTGACTGCATTATCTTCGCAACGCTGTTTGCGACCTATGCAGTAATGGTCAACAGCACAGCTGGCGGCCCTGCAGGTAAAGATATCTTTGAGTTACCGTTTGTTTTGGGCGAAACAGCGCTGCTGCTGTTCAGCTCCATCACCTACGGGTTTGCCGTGATCAGCATGGAAAAAGGCACCAAATCAACCGTACTGGGTTGGCTGGCGGTGACGTTCCTGCTGGGTGCAGGCTTTATCTCAATGGAAATCTATGAGTTCCATCATCTGATTGCCGAAGGCTTCGGCCCACAGCGTAGCGGCTTCCTTTCAGGATTCTTTACGCTGGTAGGTACGCACGGTCTGCACGTGACCTGCGGTTTAATCTGGATGCTGGTACTGATGTATCAGGTTGCCACTAAAGGTCTGACCTCTACCAACCATACGCGTGTGATGTGTCTGAGCATGTTCTGGCACTTCCTGGACGTTGTCTGGATTTGTGTATTCACCATCGTATATCTGCTGGGGGCCATGTAATGAGCAAGACATTAAGCGATCATGGTACCTCGCACGGTAGCGTGAAGACCTACATGATCGGTTTTATTCTGTCGATCATTCTGACTGCTATTCCTTTCTGGATGGTTATGAGCGGCGGCGCGTCTAAGGGAACTATCCTGGCCGTTGTCATCGTGACCGCAGTCATTCAGGTGCTGGTGCATCTTTATTACTTCCTGCACCTCAGCACCTCTACCGACCAGCGTTGGAATCTGGTGGCAATTATCTTCTCTGCCGTCATTATTCTGATCGTTGTAGTGGGCTCTATATGGATTATGTGGAACCTCAATTACAACATGATGGTCCACTAAAGAGCTGCCCGTGATGATAAAGCAATACCTGCAAGTAACGAAACCAGGAATTATTTTCGGAAATTTAATTTCTGTAATCGGGGGATTCCTGCTGGCCTCTAAAGGCAGCATCGACTATGCCCTGTTTCTCTCCACCTTGGTTGGTGTCTCGTTGGTGGTCGCATCAGGTTGTGTCTATAACAACTTTATCGACCGTGACATCGACGTAAAAATGGAGAGGACCAGAAATCGAGTGCTGGTAAAAGGCCTCATTTCTCCGACAGTCTCTCTGGTTTATGCAACCGTTCTGGGTATTGCTGGATTCGCGTTGCTGTATTTCGGAGCAAATCCGCTGGCCATGTGGCTGGCGGTGATGGGCTTTGTGGTTTATGTGGGCGTTTACAGCCTCTATATGAAGCGCAAGTCTGTGTATGGCACGCTGATTGGTAGCCTTTCCGGCGCTGCGCCGCCGGTGATTGGCTACTGTGCTGTCACCAACCAGTTTGATGCTGGCGCGTTAATCCTGCTGGCTATCTTTAGCCTGTGGCAGATGCCGCATTCCTATGCGATTGCTATCTTCCGCTTTAAAGATTACCAGGCCGCGAATATCCCGGTTCTGCCGGTGGTAAAAGGCATTTCGGTAGCAAAAAATCATATTACGCTCTATATCCTGGCGTTTATGATTGCCACCCTGATGCTGACGCTGGGGGGATATGCCGGCTACAAATATCTGATTGTTGCAGCAGCGGTTAGCGTGTGGTGGTTGGGCATGGCGCTTTCAGGCTATAAAACGCAGAATGACCGCGTTTGGGCCCGTAAGCTGTTTGTCTTCTCCATTGTGGCCATCACGGCGCTCAGCGTCATGATGTCAGTAGACTTTATGGCTCCGGCCTCGAAAGACCTGCTGACGATGGTCAGGTAGCACAGACCTCATCACAAAGGGCGCGATTATCGCGCCCTTTCTTTTTGTTACCACTTCGCGATAAGTATTATTTTACCCGCCCTGCCCCGCCGCCTAAAATACGTCGACCAGATAAACTGAGGTAGTAATGAACGATAATAAAATGACTCCAGTCGAGCTGCGTGCGACATGGGGTTTGGGGACGGTCTTTTCCCTGCGCATGCTGGGCATGTTTATGGTGCTGCCGGTCCTGACGACTTATGGCATGGCATTACAGGGAGCAACAGAGGCATTAATTGGACTCGCTATTGGCATCTACGGTTTAACGCAGGCCGTATTCCAGATCCCCTTTGGGCTGTTATCGGACCGTATTGGCCGTAAGCCGCTTATCGTTGGTGGATTACTTATTTTCGTTCTCGGCAGCGTGATTGCCGCCTGCACCACCTCCATCTGGGGCGTTATTCTGGGCAGAGCCTTGCAGGGATCGGGCGCTATCGCTGCGGCGGTAATGGCTTTGCTCTCCGATCTGACCAGAGAGCAGAACCGCACAAAAGCGATGGCCTTTATTGGCATCAGCTTCGGCGTGACCTTCGCCATCGCCATGGTGCTGGGGCCGATCATCACCCATGCTTTAGGCCTGCATGCGCTGTTCTGGATGATTGCTATTCTGGCAAGCTGCGGGATTGTTATAACGCTTCTGGTGGTACCTGCTGCGCCGACGCATATTCTGAACCGTGAATCGGGCATGGTTAAAGGTTCTATCAAAGATGTGCTGGCAAACAGCCGTCTGGTAAAACTCAACTTTGGCATTATGTGCCTGCATATTTTATTGATGTCGAGCTTTGTTGCCCTGCCGGGTGAATTCGAGCGGGCTGGCTTCCCGGCAGAGCAGCACTGGAAAGTTTATCTGGTCACCATGCTTGTCGCCTTCTGCGGCGTTATCCCGTTTATTATTTATGCCGAAGTGAAGCGTCGTATGAAGCGGGTATTTGTCTGCTGCGTGGCGCTGATGCTGGTTGCGGAGATTGTCCTGTGGGGCGCAGGTAACCACTTCTGGACGCTGGTGGTTGGCGTGCAGCTCTTCTTTATTGGTTTCAACCTGATGGAAGCTATTCTGCCTTCCCTGGTGAGTAAGGAATCTCCTCCGGGTTATAAAGGCACGGCGATGGGGCTTTATTCCACCAGCCAGTTTATTGGTGTGGCCATCGGCGGCAGCATGGGCGGTTGGGTCTTTGGTCATTTTGACGCCCAGAGTGTGTTCCTGGTGGGCACCCTGGTCGCGGCGCTCTGGCTGATTGTTAGCTGTACGATGAAAGAGCCGCCTTATGTCAGCAGCCTGCGAATCATGCTGAATAACAGTCCGCTGGAAAAAGCGGAGCTTGAGCAGCGCATTAAAGCGCAGCCGGGCGTGGCCGCAGTGTTTATCGTACCGGAAGAGAAAAGTGCCTATGTGAAGATCGACAGCAAGGTGACTAACCGGGCGGAGATCGAGAAGCTGGTGGCGGACGCTGTCTGATGATTTATGAGGTGATAAGTGTCATCTCTGGTGCTCTCTTTAAAGGGGAAAGTCGGAGCGGAAGTAAGGCTTCATGCCCAGGAGCCTTATCCGGGAAGCTATAATGCGAATGTTAACTTTGCCCTGTTTCTGAACAGGGGCCAGTGTTTCCGCCGCTGTTGAGGTCACAAACTAATCATTTCCTTAAGGATGCTCGATTGTTCTGGCATTACTGGTCGTTCCACCAGTTGCAAAGACTATCACAGACTCGGTACCTCCTTTCTGTAGGCTGTTATCAGGCATAAGGATGAAATCATCGCGGAGCAAAACACCGTGATGAATATAAACAACGGAATATGGTCAGCCATATGCGTAATCGCAAATCCAGTGATCCAGGAACCAAATGCCTCACCAGCATTCGAGACAATCAGAATGTAGCTGAACAGCACACTGGCCGGGATGCCGGAAGGTATAAGCGTGGCTTTAAAGTAAAGCTCAGGAATAATTACGGATTCATAAATGCTGTAGGCAACCAGCGCCGCGATAGCTACAGACACTGAACCCAGCAAATAGGCTGACGATAGCGTCCCGCCGATCATAATAATCTGTGAGCTGTATCTGTCGCTCAGGAAGGTTAATTTCGCCACGACACCTTGCCAAAGACAAATGGTAACGCCGACAACAGAGAAAAATAAGCCGGAGTACGTGCCCATGTCGGGATTGATTTTATCCAGGAGCATCGTTGCCGTGATGAACACCCCCATAATGAGAAAGCAGAAGAACGACGAAAGCAGGATCCGTTGAATGCTGGTACTGGCCATAACGCCCCGAAATGCCGCGCGCATACCTGCCAGCGGCGAGCCGGCTGAAGCTTTATTGGATGGGAAGGCGTAGATGAGCGGCACCGCAGCCACGGCCATCGCTACCCCCAAGAGGACCAGCGTAAGAAGCACTGTCTCAATAAACAAAAACCTCATCGCTGCAACAGCCAGCATCGGGGCCACGAATACGGCTGAGTTCTGGCACAACGAGAACGTATAGAGTGCTTTTTTCAGTTCAGGCCCACTCAGGGTTTCGGCCAGTACCTCTCGTAAAAAAGGTTTGGAAATCGACTTTGATACAGCAATAAGGAAGAAGAAGAATAACCAGGCAGGTAATGACAAAGTCAGGAAAACTGTCATAAACGCGGCGCTTCGCAGCAGAAGGGAAGCGCAAATAAGCGTTCTTCTGGAAAAACGTTCAAGATAGCCGGTGGAGGTCAGCATCAGCAGGCTTTCCAGGATAACAGCACCGGCCAGGCAGGCCGAAACACTGGAGGCACTGAGGGCTGGCGTTTTCCCCAGCAATGGGAGAGCAAAAAAGAAGGAGAATTCTGCGAGAAATACCGTCAGGAAAATGAAATATTTCGTTTTATTCGCATGCATGATGATTGTTGATTATCCTTGCCAGCCGATCGAACACTGATGCTCTGACCCCATCAGGGAGCTTCGTCAGGCCAGTTTCTGCCGTTGCCATCTCATTAAAATAAAAGCCTGCGGAATTTAATAAAAGCCAGTTTCTGCGCAATAACGAAAAACCTGATATCGCAGGACTCAGCCAGAAAAGGCATCATGAAGTCCCCGACAGAGGATGTTGTAATTAAATTTCCAATGCTCACCGCATGCTGAGCTGTATCCGATTTGATCACGCCAAAACCCATGCCGGTGCCGGCGGAGTTCAGAAGCAAATAGCGTGTTGGCTTTGGCAATGGTTTTAGATTTGGCGGTTTTCCTCTCCACACGGGCAAAACTAAATTTAAGGGGGAGAGAGGGCTGATAAGCAAAAGCTAAGCGGCATGGAAGCCGCTTTGCAGCCCTCAGGGAAGAGTTCACGGCATTTTTCTGTTCAGCCCTTCTTCCAGACCAGATAAATAATTCTGCAAACGATGCGCCCTTCCTGATGCGTGAATTGGGCAGCGAATCTGCAAGCACTCTCCCCTTCTGCTTGCTCTCCCCGGCATCAACTCCTCAGGCAAGATGCGCTGCTGCTGATCGCACAACCAGCCCGCAGTCAACCCCAGCCTTCAGTCAGTCGCGGAAGTTTTTAAACTGGAAAGGCTGGCCCAAATCACCGCCGCGCACCAGCGCCATTGCGCCCTGCAAATCATCGCGTGATTTACCCGTTACCCGGATCTCATCGCCCTGGATCTGCGTCTGCACTTTCATTTTGCTCTCTTTGATAAGCTTAATCAGCTTCTTCGCTACGTCAGCGGGAATGCCTTTTTTCATTTTGGCTTCCACGCTCCAGGTCTTGCCGCTGTGCTCAATCTCTTCCGGGATCTCCAGCGCTGCGCCTTCAATGCCACGCTTAAGCAGTTTTTCACGCAGAATATCTACCAGCTGCTTGACCTGAAAATCAGATTCGCTGAGCACTTTGATCGACTCATTGTTTTCAATCAGCTCGTAGCTGGCCGTTACGTTACGGAAATCGAAGCGCGTGGCCAGTTCACGGTTGGCATTTTCTACCGCATTTCGAACTTCCTGCATGTCAATTTCTGAAACGATATCGAAAGATGGCATGATGTATTCTCCTGATCGTAAAGTGACATGCATAATACCCACTTAGGCCCGGTAAAAAAACCATCGTTGATGAAAGCTATAATAAGAATATTGGACTGCGGGTTTCCAATAAAAGTCGGCAGCCTGGTTGAACTCACGCAACCCGTAAGCGGGGAGGATGAATGAAAATTACCGTATTGGGATGCGGAGCATTAGGGCAAATCTGGTTAGCCGCTCTCGAGGCTCAGGGACACGAGGTCCAGGGGTGGTTGCGTGTCCCCCAGCCCTATTGCTCGGTAAACGTCATCGACCTGAGTGGCACCGTTATTAATAAGACCTGCATTGCCAACGATCCGAAATTTCTCGCCGAAAGCGATCTGCTGCTTGTGACGCTGAAAGCCTGGCAGGTGTCAGAAGCCGTCAGAAACTTGCAGGGTATGATGCGCGATGAGTGTCCGGTCCTGCTGCTGCACAACGGAATGGGCACCCTGGATGAGCTAAAATCGCTTCCTCAACCTTTTCTCAGGGGCATCACCACCCATGCCGCCAAACGTGATGGCACGGTTATCGTGCATGTTGCAGCAGGCATCACCCATATTGGCCCCACCTCCCCTGCTGCGGCTGCCCTTAGCGATTTTGCCGAGGTGCTTCAGCACGCGTTACCGGATGTGGCCTGGCATAATAATGTGGCCTCTGCGGCATGGCAGAAACTGGCGGTGAACTGCGTGATTAACCCGCTAACCGTCCTGTACGACTGTCCCAACGGCGAGCTGCTGAACCATCTACCGGAAGTGACCGCTTTGTGCAGTGAACTGGCAATGGTGATGGAACGGGAAGGCCAGCATACTTCACTTGAGGCGCTACTGGACTATGTGCTGGATGTGATCAACAGCACCGCCGCTAACACCTCTTCCATGTTGCAGGATATTCGCTCCGAACGCAGGACAGAGATTGATTACATCACGGGCTACGTGATCCGCCGCGCACGGGCACAGGGTCTGGCGACGCCTGAAAACAGCCGGCTTTACGAAATGATTAAGCGAAAGGAACAAGATTATGAGCGAGAACGTATCGGTACTGGTTTGCCTGGCACCTGGCAGTGAAGAGACGGAGGCCGTCACCACTATCGATCTGTTGGTACGCGCAGGAATAGAAGTTACAACCGCCAGCGTCACTGACGATGGCAGCCGCGAGATCCGCTGCTCACGCGGCGTAAGGCTTCTGGCAGATGCGCCATTAGTTGCCGTAGCCGATAATGATTTTGCCGCTATCGTGTTGCCGGGTGGTCTGAAAGGCGCAGAAGCCTTCCGGGATAGCCCCTTACTGGTTGAAACTGTACGTCAGTTCCATCTTTCTGGAAGAATTGTTGCGGCGATTTGCGCCGCCCCTGGCACCGTACTCATCCCGCACAATCTGTTTCCCGTAGGAAACATGACCGGTTTTCCCGGCCTGAAAGAGACTATTCCCGCAGAAAAATGGATGGATAAACGTGTGGTATGGGACCCGCGTGTAAATTTGCTGACCAGCCAGGCACCCGGCACCTCTGTCGACTTTGCGCTGAAGCTGATAGATCTGATCCTGGGTAAGGATAAAGCGCATGAGGTGGCCAAAGAGCTGGTACTGGCAGCGGGAATTTATGATTACCGGGAGTGGATTGAATAGACTGGAACATTTGGGCCGTTTTCTCGCCTTTGTGAGCGCGCATAAACAGGATATGTTGTCAGGGCCACTAACAAGGCACCACTGACAATTAAAAGGTTTGCACAAGAAATTGTGCAAACCTTCTCAGGCTAGGGGCGGTAAACTTTGACGTTTTTAAAGCCCTGCTCGTGCAGATAGAGCGCCTGCAACCGGCTCATTACGCCACGATCGCAGTAGAGCAGCCAGGTCTTGCTCTGGTCCAGGTTGCCAAACTGCGTGCTGAGTTTATAGAACGGCAGCCCTTTGACCTCCACACCTTCGAGATCAAGCGGACGATCGTCCTGCTCATCTGGCGAACGGATATCCAGCACCACATCATTCTCAGCGAAAGAGACCACCGTCTCTACTTCCACCACTTCCTGCTCGGTTTCTTCCGCAATCTGTCGAATATCAACGTTAGTGGCTTCAGTTATCACCTGGTCCAGAATAGCGAAATCGAAGTTCTGCTCTTCCGCTTCAATTTTCGCTTTCACCGCTTTCACGGTCGGGCTTTTTGAAATCACGCCGCAATATTCCGGCATGGTGCGGGCAAAATCTTCCGTGCCGATATGGCGCGCCAGATTAATGATGTGCTCTTTATCATGGGAAATCAGCGGACGCAGGATCAGCGTATCGCTGGCGTTATCGATCAGCCGCAGATTGGTCAGCGTCTGGCTGGAGACCTGCCCCAGCGCTTCACCGGTAACCAGCGCCTGTACGTCGTAACGCTCGGCAATTCTGGAGGCGGCACGCACCATCATCCGCTTCAGCACCACGCCCATCTGGCCGTCTTCCACCTTCTCCAGGATCTCGCCGACTACCGGCTCGAAATTGATCGCCACAAAACGTACTTTGTGCGAGCGGCCAAAACGGTTCCAGAGATAGTGCGCGACCTGACGCACGCCAATTTCATGCGCTGCGCCGCCCAGGTTAAAGAAGCAGTAGTGCACGCGGCAGCCACGACGCATCAGCATATAACTGGAAACGCCGGAGTCAAAGCCGCCGGAAATCAGCGAGAGCACATCTTCCTGCGTGCCAATCGGGAAACCGCCAATGCCTTCATAGCGTCCGGTAACCAGAATCAGACGATCGTCTTCAATCTCCAGATTCACCGTGACCTGCGGATGGTTAAGCTTCACCTGGGCGCTTTCAACGTGCTGGTTTAACCCGCCGCCCACATAACGCTCAACGTCCTGAGAGCTGAAATCATGCTTTCCACGACGCTTCACGCGTACGGAGAAGGTTTTCCCTGCAATACGATCGCGGTTCAGCTCCAGCGTCTGCTCAAAAATATTGTGCATATCCGTGTAGACGCGATCTTCCACCGCCAGCACGTGATGAATGCCGGGGATGCGCTGAAGCTCGTCGACAATCACGGCTCGCTTGCTTTCATCCTTTGAACGCACTTCGATATGATCCCAATGACGTACTACGGCCAGCGTTTCGTCGCTATACTTGAGGACATTACGGATGTTCGTCGTCAGGATTTTGATAAAGCGCAGGCGAACGCTCTGGCTTTTGATAGTAATTTCGGGGAATAACTTAATGATAAACTTCATGGCGGCATGGGTTCGTTGAGCAATTAAGTGCTGAAATGAAGCGCACTTAGCTGGTAAAATCATCGTATTGCAAAGCAGCCTTCGCCCCTTTACATCCAGGGCTGGAGTGTATCACATCTGTCCGGTGACTGCTTCTTCATCCGTTAGCAGCATCATTATTTTGCTAATCATTTCGAGTCGGCTACCATGAGCGACTACATGGTAAAAACCGACTGAGCAGAAAGCCATTATGCCAAAAAAAGCCGAACCGCCAGCCAGCTTCGAAACCTCCCTTGCGCAGCTGGAGCAGATTGTTTCCCGTCTTGAAAGTGGCGACCTGCCGCTGGAAGAGGCGCTCAATGAATTTGAACGCGGCGTGCAGCTGGCACGCGCAGGCCAGCAGAAATTGCAGGCTGCGGAACAGCGCGTGCAGATCCTGTTAAGCGACGATAAAGAAGCTGACCTACAGCCCTTCACGCCGGAAAATGATTAATGGATTTTAGCGCCCTTCTTACCGCCCACCATGCGCGGGTAAACCAGGCTATACAACGCTTTATCGCGCCGCTGCCGTTTCAGAATTCCCCGCTGGTAGAAGCGATGGAATATGGGGCATTATTAGGGGGTAAACGCCTGCGTCCTTTCCTGGTATACGCCACCGGCGAAATGCTCCATGCTGATAACGAGGCGCTGGATGCCCCAGCGGCGGCGGTGGAATGTATTCACGCCTATTCACTGATCCATGACGATCTGCCCGCAATGGATGATGACAGCCTGCGCCGCGGCCAGCCGACCTGCCATATTAAATTTGGTGAGGATACGGCTATTTTAGCTGGCGATGCGTTACAAACGCTGGCTTTCTCTATACTGGCTGATACACCCATGCCGGGCGTAAGCGCTGAATACCGCGTGGCGATGATTTCTGAACTGGCGCAGGCCAGCGGCGTGGCGGGCATGTGCGGCGGCCAGGCGCTTGATCTTGCGGCGGAAGGCCAGCAGGTTAACCTTGCGGCGCTGGAACAGATCCACCGTCATAAAACGGGGGCATTAATTCGCTCCGCCGTGCGCCTTGGTGCGCTGGCAGCGGGTGAACGCGGCCGTGAAGCATTACCTGCGCTGGATCGCTATGCGAATGCAATAGGTTTGGCGTTTCAGGTACAGGACGATATTCTTGACGTGGTAGGCGATACCGCCATCCTCGGCAAACGGCAGGGAGCCGATCAGGATTTAGGCAAGAGCACCTACCCGGCCCTGATGGGACTTGAGAGTGCGCGGGCCAAAGCGTGGGACCTCTATCAGGAGTCACTCAGCGCATTAGATACACTTGCAGCGCAATCCTTTACTACAACATCATTACAAGCGCTTGCAAGTTACATAATTGAACGCAATAAATAACTTTCACAATGAGTCTCTGATGAGTTTTGATACTGCAAAATATCCGACGCTGGCGCTTGCCAGCACGGTAAAAGAATTACGTTCGCTTCCCAAAGAGAGCCTGCCGACACTTTGTGATGAACTACGCCAGTATTTACTCGACAGCGTAAGCCGCTCCAGCGGCCACTTTGCCTCCGGGCTGGGCGTGGTGGAACTCACCGTCGCGCTGCATTATGTCTATAACACGCCGTTTGATCATCTGGTGTGGGATGTGGGCCATCAGGCCTATCCTCATAAGATCCTGACCGGACGTCGCGACCGCATTGGTACCATTCGCCAGAAAAATGGGCTGCACCCATTCCCGTGGCGCGATGAGAGCGAGTTTGATGTGCTGAATGTCGGGCACTCCTCCACCTCAATCAGCGCCGGTCTGGGCATGGCGGTTGCCGCAGATAAAGAAGGTAAAGGTCGCCGTACCGCCTGTGTGATTGGCGATGGCGCGATCACTGCCGGTATGGCGTTTGAGGCCATGAACCACGCCGGTGATATCAAATCCGATCTGCTGGTGGTGCTGAACGACAATGAAATGTCGATTTCCGAAAACGTCGGCGCGCTGAATAATCGCCTGGCGCAGATCCTGTCGGGCAAAACCTATTCGCGCCTGCGTGAAGGGGGCAAGAAAGTGCTCGGTGGTCTGCCTCCTATCAAAGAGCTGGTGAAAAGAACGGAAGAGCACCTGAAAGGGATGGTGGTTCCCGGCACGCTGTTTGAAGAGCTTGGCTTTAACTATATCGGCCCGGTTGATGGCCATGATGTGCTCGCTCTGGTGCATACGCTGAAAAATATGCGCGACCTGAAGGGGCCGCAGTTCCTGCATATCATGACCAAAAAGGGCAAAGGCTACGCTCCGGCTGAAAAGGATCCCATTGCCTGGCACGCCGTTCCTAAATTTGATGCTGCCAGCGGCCTGCTGCCGAAAGCCATTGAGGGTCTGCCGAGCTACTCCAAAGTGTTTGGTCAGTGGCTGAGCGAAACGGCGAAAGATGACGCTAAGCTGATGGCGGTCACGCCCGCTATGCGCGAAGGTTCAGGCATGGTGAGCTTCTCTCGCGACTATCCGGCACAATATTTTGACGTGGCGATTGCCGAGCAGCATGCGGTGACGTTTGCCGCAGGTCTGGCAATTGGCGGCTATAAGCCTGTGGTTGCCATCTACTCCACCTTCCTGCAACGCGCCTACGATCAGTTGATCCACGATGTGGCTATCCAGAAGCTGCCGGTACTGTTCGCTATCGACCGTGGCGGCATTGTTGGCGCTGACGGGCAGACGCATCAGGGCGCTTTTGATATCTCCTTCCTGCGCTGCATCCCCAATATGGTGATCATGACGCCAAGCGATGAGAACGAGTGTCGTCAGATGCTCTATACCGGCTATCACTACTCGCAGGGGCCAAGCGCGGTGCGCTACCCTCGCGGAACAGGAACCGGAGCAGAACTGAAGCCGCTCTCCTCGCTGCCGTTGGGTAAAGGGGTGGTGAAACGTGAAGGTGAGAAGCTGGCGATCCTGAACTTCGGCACTCTGCTGCCAGAAGCGGCGGCAGTGGCCGACTCCCTTAACGCCACGCTGGTTGATATGCGATTTGTGAAACCGCTGGACGAGGCGCTGATTGTCGAGCTGGCTGCCAGCCACGAAGCTTTGATTACTTTGGAAGAGGGTGCCATCAAAGGCGGCGCGGGCAGCGGTGTTATCGAATCATTGATGGCGAAGCGGGTGCTGGTTCCGGTACTGAATATCGGTCTGCCCGATGAGTTTATTCCGCAGGGCACTCAGGATGAGATCCGCCATGATTATCAGCTGGATGCTGAAGGAATCGAACAGCAAATCAGCCGCTGGCTGGCGCAGTAATACCGCACAATGCTCCCCGTCCGGGGAGCTTTTCTCCTGCTATGCTTAATTCTCTTAACCGGCTGGAAAGCCGTTAACCGACTGGCAGGAGCGCTTATGAAGACCACTCAACTGGGAACCACGGATCTTACCGTTTCCCGCCTTTGCCTCGGCTGTATGACGTTCGGTGAGCCAGATCGTGGCCGTCACGCCTGGACCTTACCCGAAGAGAGTAGTCGCCCGCTGATAAAGCAGGCGCTGGAAGCTGGCATCAACTTTTTTGATACGGCTAACAGCTACTCCGACGGCAGCAGCGAAGAGATCGTTGGCCGCGCGCTGAAAGAGTTCGCCCGCCGCGATGAAATTGTCGTCGCCACCAAAGTCTATTTCCCGATGAGCAATCTTTCCGGCGGCCTGTCACGCGCCAACATTATGCAGTCCATCGATGACAGCCTGGGCCGTCTGGGCATGGATCATGTTGATCTGCTGCAAATTCACCGCTGGGATTACAACACGCCGCTGGAAGAGACGCTGGAAGCGCTGCATGACGTGGTGAAGTCTGGCAAGGCGCGTTACATCGGCGCCTCATCTATGTTCGCCTGGCAGTTCGCTAAAGCGCTCTATACCGCGGATAAACATGGCTGGACGCGCTTTGTCAGCATGCAGGATCAGTACAACCTGATCCAGCGTGAAGAGGAGCGTGAGATGCACCCGCTGTGTCAGGCTGAAAATATCGCCGTCCTGCCGTGGAGCCCGCTGGCGCGCGGCCGTCTGACGCGTCCATGGGGTGAAACCACTGCGCGTTCCGTTTCAGATGAGTTTGGCAGCACGCTGTATGACAAAACGGAAGAGAATGATGGCGCAATAGCGGCACGCGTGGCTGCTATTGCAGAAGATAAAGGCGTCAGCCGGGCGCAGATTGCCCTCGCCTGGATGCTGGCAAAACCGGCCGTTACCGCGCCAATTATTGGCGCATCGCGGGCTGAACAGCTGAACGACCTGGTAAAAGCCACGGAAGTTACGCTGACTCAGGAAGAGATTATCGAACTGGAGAGCGCCTACCAGCCGCATGCAGTGGTGGGATTTGAATAGCTGAAGAGTGCTTTTTGCATAAAAAAGGGCGACCTGCGTCGCCCTGATTATCGCTTCCCGCCTGGCAGATAAAGCCCGATATAAATTCTGCGAAGCGGCATGCAAGCGGCTACCACGCCATATGATGCCCGACATAGTAGAGAATGCCGGCTGAAAGGATACCGGCAATAATATCATCCACCATGATCCCCATGCCACCATGCACGTTGCGGTCAAACCAGCGGATTGGCCACGGCTTCCACATATCCAGAATACGGAAGATAACAAACCCGGCCAGCACCCACTGCCAGCTGTTTACCGGGATTGCCATCAGCGTTATCCACATGCCGATAAATTCGTCCCAGACGATGCTGCCATGATCGTGTACGCCCATATCCTTTGCGGTACGATGGCAGAGATAGACGCCAATACAGATACCGAACATCACCAGCAGCGAGTAAATATCCTGCGGCAAAAAGGTCATCAGGTACCAGAAAGGAATAGCCGCCAGCGATCCCATCGTTCCCGGCACATAAGGGCTTAACCCGCTGCCAAAACCCGTTGCCAGCAGATGCCAGGGATTGCTCATTTTCAGGCGACTTTTCGCCACGTCTTTATTTCGCGTCAAAATGATCAAATCCTTTCAGGCTGTTCTCCACGGGCTTGCCGTCCTGCAACAGTACCAGCCCTTCCGACTGGGGTGCCATCTGGCCGATGCAGGTAAACGGCACGCCGTAATGACCCAGCGCCACATCCAGCGCGCCGCGATTAATTTCCGGCACCGTGAAGCAGAGTTCATAGTCTTCACCACCGCTCAGCGCCCATTTCAGCGCCTGCTCTGGCGCAAAATTGAGTTTCATCACTTCTGAAAGCGGGAGCGCATCCAGATTCAGCCGTGCCCCGCAGTCGCTCGCCTTAAGGATATGGCTCAGGTCTGAGATCAGCCCGTCAGAGAGATCGATCGCCGCGCTGGCGAGATCGCGCAGCGCCTGGCCCTGCAAAATACGCGGCATCGGACGCAGATGACGTTTGATTAACATCTCATGGGCCACAGGGTCGTTAATCTTCATGTGGTGCTGTAACAGAGCTAATCCGGCAGCGCTGTCGCCGAGCGTACCGGTGACGTATATCCAGTCGCCGGGACGGGCGCCAGAGCGCTTCAGCGCCCTGCCCTGCGGCACCAGACCGTGGATGCCAAGCGTCAGGCTGAGCGGCCCGCGCGTGGTATCCCCCCCGATCAGCTGCATATCGTAGTAGTCCAGCAGCTCAAACAGGCTGTCGCTGAATGCCTTCAGCCAGGTTTCATCCACCGTGGGAAGCGTAATTGCCAGCGTCAGCCACGCCGGATCGGCGCCCATGGCTGCCAGGTCGCTGAGATTTACCGCCAGTGCTTTATAGCCGAGATCGGCAGGATGGATATCACGAAGGAAATGAACGCCTTCCACCAGCGTGTCGGTGCTGATAGCCAGGGTCTGTTTTTCAGAGAGCGCCAGTAGTGCGCAGTCGTCGCCGATGCCCTTTTCCACATCGCGACGGGAGCTGGTCACACGATCAAAATAGCGTGTGATAAGTTCAAATTCGCCACATGCCATACTATGCATTCCGGGTTTGAAAAATAAAGAAGGCCGGGAAAACCGGCCTGGGAGGATTACTTCTTGTTGGGGCGGATATAGGGAGCGGCTTTATCCAGCACGCCGTTGACAAACTTATGGCTGTCTTCGGCACCAAATATTTTCGCCAGCTCGATGCCCTCATTGATGGCCACCTTGTAGGGAACATCGGCACGCTTGCTCAGTTCATATAAAGAAATGCGCAGAATAGCCCTTTCTACCTGGCCCAGCTCTTCCAGCTGACGGGACAGGTAAGGCTTCATCAGGCCGTCGAGATACGCGCTGTTGGTTGCAACGCCGCCCAGCAGCTCGCGGAAATAGCTGATATCGACGTCCTTGACGTCTTGCTCCGCCAGAAACTGGTATTCGACATCAGCGATGTCGTTTTTAGACAACTGCCAGGAGTAAAGCGCCTGGACAGCACATTCACGGGCGCGGCGACGAGCAGCAGGTTTCACGAAATTCCCCTTAAAATCAGGCTTTGATGGCTTTCAATACGTTAATCATTTCAAGTGCGGTCAGGGCAGCTTCTGCGCCTTTGTTTCCCGCTTTGGTACCGGCACGTTCGATGGCCTGTTCGATGTTTTCTGTCGTCAGGACACCAAATGCAACGGGGATATCGCTGTTCATAGCGACACTGGCCAGGCCAGAGCTGGCTTCGCCAGCCACATATTCGAAGTGGGCAGTGCCGCCACGAATAACGGTTCCCAGAGCGACAACGGCATCATACTTACCGGCTTTCGCCAGCGCACGAGCGGTCATTGGCATTTCATAAGCGCCCGGTACCCAAACCACGGTGATGTTTTCATCTTTCACCTGGCCGATGCGTTTTAACGCATCCAGGGCACCGCTCAGCAGGCTGTCGTTGATAAAGTTGTTGAAGCGCGCAATGACAATGGCAACGCGCGCATCAGGAGTAGCAACAGCAGCTTCAATAACGTTCATAATCTTCCTTTCAGGGTTCAGTTATGGCCCCGCAGGGGGGCGGATTCTATCATACTCTTTCCGGGTCTGCTCCGCTTTTAAGCAGCCCCTTGCTTCACGCCGCGCATTGCCGTCAGGCTGCATCCTCCCGGCATGAAGGAGAAAAAATTAAACTTTAAGCGTCAGGCGTAAATCTGGCCCAACCTGACGAATATCGCTGAAGGTGAAAGCTGGCGCTTCAGCAAGTTGTGCTATGCCGGGTAAATGGCACAAACCGCGCGCCGCATCGCCCAGCAATTTTGGCGCAAGATAGAGGATCAGTTCATCAACCACGCCCGCCGCCAGCAGCGCGCCGGCAAGCGTTGCCCCCGCTTCAACCCAGACGCTGTTAATCTGCCTGCGTCCCAGCAGCATCATCAGTGAGACCAGATCCGCCTGGCCCTTATGCCGGGGAACAGTAAACTGCTCGACATTCTCTGGCCACTTCAGGCTGTCGGCCTGCTGACGAGCCAGCCAGGTCGCGCCAGGCTGTGAAATCAAACGGTGAGCCGGAGTCACCTGATTATGGCTGTCGATAATCACCCGTACCGGCTGACGCAACGCCTCCTGGGCATACGCCGCCTGGGTATCCGCATCAAGTTCCTGCCAGCGTACGGTAAGAGAAGGATCGTCCGCCAGCACGGTAGCGCTACTGCTCAAAATAGCGGAACTTTGCGCCCGCAGCCGCTGCACATCGCGGCGCGCTTCAGGCGACGTGATCCACTGGCTCTCTCCACTGGCCATTGCCGTGCGGCCATCCAGAGAGGCGCCCATTTTCAGCTGCACCCAGGGGAAACCGGTGCGCATCCGTTTTAAAAAACCCCGGTTGAGCGCTTCCGCTTCCTGCATCATCAACCCGTGGCTGACTTCAATCCCAGCCTGCTGCAAACGGTACAGGCCGCGCCCGGCGACTTCAGGATTAGGGTCCTGCATGGCTGCCACGACACGGCTTACGCCGGCGGCAATTAATGCATCGCAGCAGGGCGGCGTGCGGCCATGATGGCTGCAAGGCTCAAGGGTGACGTAGGCCGTGGCGCCTTTCGCCTTTTCGCCCGCCATACGCAGAGCATGGACTTCAGCGTGCGGTTCGCCTGCACGGAAATGATAGCCTTCCCCCACCATTTTCCCGTCGCGGACAATGACGCAGCCGACTTCAGGGTTTGGCGTAGTGGTAAAGCGCCCACGTCGCGCAAGCTCAAGCGCACGCGCCATCCAGATTTCATCAACCATGATTTAGTCCTGTAAACGGGCGATCTCTTCGCCAAACTCACGAATATCTTCAAAGCTGCGGTAAACCGATGCAAAGCGGATGTAGGCGACTTTATCCAGTTTTTTCAGCTCATCCATCACCAGATTGCCGATCATCTTGCTGGGAACTTCACGCTCGCCCGTCGAGCGAAGCTGACTTTTGATATGGCTGATAGCCGTTTCCACATCATCTGAACTAACCGGACGCTTCTCCAGCGCCTTCATCAGTCCGCGACAAAGTTTGTCTTCGTTAAAGGGTTCCCGGACATCATTGCTTTTCACCACCCTGGGCATTACCAGCTCAGCCACTTCAAAAGTGGTAAAGCGCTCGTGGCAGACCAGACACTGGCGACGACGGCGCACCGAAGTTCCCTCCCCGACCAGGCGGGAGTCGATGACTTTGGTATCCACGGCAGAACAGAACGGGCAATGCATGATGCTTCCTGATAAGTCTGGAAATTGATTCACAGTGTAGCGCGAAGTGGCGGGCAACAAAATATCGCGTTGCCCATTTGGCCGCCTTTGTGGCTTTTCCCCCTCTGGCGTGATTAAACCGGGTTCGTAACGGTAAAAATCGACTTAAGCGCTATAATCAGGAGGCACTTAAGCGAAATTTTTTCTTTAAACAAGGATTAACCGGAGGATATATGGGTTTGTTTAACTTTGTGAAAGAAGCGGGCGAAAAGCTGTGGGACTCTGTGACCGGTGGCGATGGCGATGACCAGAGTAAAAAGCTGAAAGAGTACATCGATAAGCTGGGCCTGCCGGGCAGCGATAAGGTTGATGTCAACGTGAAAGATGGCAAAGCCAGCATCAGCGGCGACGCTATCTCACAAGAGCTGAAAGAAAAAATCCTGGTCGCGGCGGGTAACGTTGCCGGTATCACTGCGGTGGAAGATAACGTTAACGTGCAGCAGGCGGCAACAGAAGCGAAGTTCTATACCGTGAAGAAAGGCGATACGCTCAGCGCGATTTCCAAAGAAGTGTATGGCGATGCAGGCAAGTACAACAAAATATTTGAAGCTAACAAGCCTATGCTCACCCATCCGGACAAAATTTATCCGGGGCAGACACTGCGCATTCCTGAGTAAAATGCGGGCAAGGAGCTGCATCAGATATGGCAATTAAAGTGAAGATGAAACCGCTGTGGGCCATGGTGGCTGTGATGCTGGCAGGCTGTACGGCTCCGGCACAGCAGCCTGAGCTGAACAAACTGCATAATCAGGTAGGCAAGCTCAACAGCGAAATGCGTCAGCTGACGACGCAGGCGGCCAGCCTGGAACAGCAGAACATGCTGAACAGCGGCTCGGAAAACGGTGCCTGGCTGCTGCCTGCCACCAATACCGCCGTGCCCCTTAAGAGCCAGCTGGGCGAGGTTCGTCTTTCCCTGAGTCATGTTGAAAGTGAAGCTAACGGCACGCGGGCTGTCCTGCATATCCGTTCAGCTGCGGAGAACACCCTTCCCGCCTTCAGTTTCCAGGTGGAGTGGGGAGAAATGGATGCCACTACCGGTAAACCGCTTCAGGCAGCCAGCCAGAGCCAGGCAATCAGCATTGCTGACTCTCTGCTGCCACGCAGCGAAATTACCGTGCCTTTACGCCTCAGTAATATCAGCCCCGAGCAGTTGGGCTACCTCAGAGTGCATGACATTGTGGCAAAGAACGCGCCACCTGCCTCAGCACCATAAAAAAAGGGCCGCTTTCGCGGCCCTTTTTACACACTTTCACCATTAAGGCAGAATGGAAGGCTGATCTGCACCCTCTTTTTCCACTTTTTGCTGGATCATGTGTTCACGCTTCATCCCCAGTTTCAGCGCCAGCGCTGAAGCCACATAGATAGATGAAACCGTACCGATAGAGACACCGATAAGCATGGTCAGCGAGAAGCCTTCCAGCAGCGCGCCGCCAAAGATAAACAGCATCAGTACCACCACCAGCGTCGTGGCGGAGGTCATGATGGTTCGGCTCAGCGTCTGCGTCAGCGAAACGTTAACGATATCGTAAGGCGTACCGCGACGGATCTTGCGGAAGTTCTCACGGATACGATCCGAGACCACAATACTGTCATTCAGCGAGTAGCCGATAACCGACATCAGTGACGCCACAATGGTCAGATCGATCTCAATATGGAACAGAGAGAGAATGCCCATGGTGATGATTACATCGTGCGCCAGAGCCAGTACGGCCCCCAGCGCCAGTCGCCACTCAAAGCGGAAACCGACGTAGATCAGGATAGCAATCAGTGCCACCAGCAGCGCCATGCCGCCAGCCTGCGCCAGATCGCTCCCCACGCTTGGGCCGACAAACTCAATACGCTTGACCGTGGCGTTCTGCTGGCTGGTCTGGTTGATGATAGTCACCACCTTGTTACCCAGCTCCTGGCCCGCATTGCCCTCGTTAGGGGACATACGGACCAGCACGTCACGGCTGCTGCCGAAGTTCTGTACCTGAGGGTCCACGAAACCGGCCTTCTCCAGCGCACCGCGCAGGCTGTCCAGTTCCGCTGGTTTCTCCAGGGTGATTTCAATGACGGTACCGCCGGTGAAATCCAGACCCCAGTTAAACCCTTTTACGCCCATCACCAGAAAAGAGGCGATCAGAAACAGGCCAGAAAGAGTAAAAGCCAGTTTGTCCCAGCGCATAAAGTCATGAACTTTACGCCCGTAGTTTAGTTGTTCAACGCTATAGTCCTGTGCCACAACGCACTCCTCAGATAGACAGCTTGTTGATGCGTTTGCCGCCGTACAACAGGTTGACGATGGCACGGGTACCGACGATGGCGGTAAACATAGAAGTCACAACGCCAATAGCGGTTGTGATAGCAAAGCCTTTGATCGAACCGGTGCCTACCGCATAGAGAATGATTGCGGTAATCAGCGTGGTAACGTTGGCGTCGATAATACTGGAGAACGCGCCTTTATAGCCCTCATGGATAGCCTGCTGAACAGAACGTCCATTCTTCAGCTCCTCCTTGATACGTTCATTAATCAGTACGTTCGCATCCACCGCAACCGCAAGCGTCAGGACGATACCGGCAATGCCCGGCATGGTCAGCGTGGCGCCAGGCAGCAGCGACATGATGCCGACAATCATCACCAGGTTAGCCACCAGCGCCGTGGTCGCAATCACCCCGAACTTACGGTAGTAAACCACCATAAATACGATAGAGGCGATCAGTCCCCACAGGCAGGCTTCCAGACCCTGAGTAATGTTCTGCTGACCCATTGTTGGGCCAATTGTCCGCTCTTCCACAATCTGGATAGGGGCAATCAGCGCACCGGCACGCAGCAGCAGCGAGAGCTGGCGGGCTTCATTCGGGTTGTTGATACCGGTGATACGGAAGCTGTTACCCAGACGAGACTGGATATTTGCAACGTTTATCACCTCTTCCTGCTTCGCCAGGATCGCCCGGCCGTTGGCATCTTTCTTGCCGCTGTCTTTATATTCGACAAACAGCGTAGCCATCGGCTTACCGATATTATCCTTAGTGAAGTTGGACATGATGTTGCCACCCGCGCTGTCCAGCGAGATATTCACCTGTGCCTGGTTGTACTCATCCTGGCTCGACGTGGAGTCCGTGATGTGGTCACCCGTCAGGATCACTCGCTTGTACAAGGTGACAGGCTGGCCTTCACGGGTATTTTTCACTTCCGAATCACCAGGGACGCGACCATTAGCCGCCGCAGTAGGATCAACCGTAGTGTTCACCAGACGGAATTCCAGCGTGGCCGTTGCGCCCAGGATCTCTTTCGCACGGGCCGTATCCTGAATACCAGGCAGTTCAACCACAATGCGGTCTGAACCCTGGCGCTGAACCAGTGGTTCCGCAACGCCGAGTTGGTTAACGCGGTTACGCAGGATATTGATGTTCTGCTGAACCGCATATTCACGGGCTTCACGCAGACGCTCATCAGTCATTACCGCTCGCAGGGCCGTGCCGCCGGTGCCGTTAATGACCAGATCGCGATGGCGCCCTGACAGATAGCTGACGGCATCATCGCGCGCTGCGGCATCACGGAAGCGAATTTCCATACCGTAGTTGTCGGTTTTGCGAACGTTAGTATAAGGAATGTTTTTGTCACGCAGATCGCTTCTGAGGTTGTCGATGTTCTGCTCCTGGAGTTTACCCAGAGCGGTATCCATATCGACTTCCATCAGGAAGTGTACGCCGCCACGCAAATCAAGACCGAGTTTCATCGGCTCTGCGGCCAGCATGCTCAGCCAGCCAGGGGTGGCCGGGGCAAGGTTAAGCGCCACGACGTAATCTTCGCCGAGCACTTTTGTTATGGCATCACGGGCGCGTAATTGCACGTCACCGTTAGCAAAGCGCGCCATAATAGCGCCATTTTCCAGGGCAATTGATTTGCTCTGAATATTCTCTTGTTTCAAGGCATTTTGGATCTGAACCAGCGTCTGCTCACTGGCGGCGCTTCCGCGCGCGCCAGTGATCTGAACAGCCGGATCCTCACCATAAAGGTTGGGAAGCGCGTACAGCAGACCGACGAGTAACACGACGATCAGCATGATGTACTTCCACAAAGGATAACGGTTTAACACGGCAGTTCCCTTAGGGAAAACAAAAAATTAAAGCGCCTTCATCGTACCTTTCGGCAGAACGGCAGCCACGAAATCACGTTTAACCACAACTTCCGTTGTGTCGTTCAGCGCGATAGCTACGTAGCCAGTTTCAGCCACTTTAGTGACGCGACCTACCAGGCCACCCGTGGTCAGCACTTCATCACCTTTGGAAATGGAATCCATCAGTTTTTTGTGCTCTTTAGCGCGTTTCTGCTGTGGACGCAGGATCATGAAGTAGAAAATCAGACCAAAAACCACCAGCATAATGACCAGTGAATAGGGGCTTCCCTGAGATGGCGCCGCTGCTGCCACTGCGTCAGAAATGAACAAGCTCATTAAATTTCCCTCATTGTTTAATTATCAGACGTTTAACGGCGGTACCGCCTTGCCCGTCCGCTCATAGAATTCCGTCACAAACTGCTCTAATTTACCTTCTTCGATAGCCTGGCGTAAACCGGCCATCAGTCGCTGGTAATAGCGCAGATTATGAATCGTGTTCAGACGTGCACCCAGTATTTCGTTACAACGGTCGAGATGATGCAAGTAAGCACGGCTGTAATTGCGACAGGTGTAGCAATCACACTCCGCATCCAGCGTTGCGGTGTCATCTTTATACTTCGCGTTGCGGATTTTCACGACGCCGTCCGTGACAAAAAGATGGCCGTTACGGGCGTTACGGGTTGGCATCACGCAGTCAAACATATCGATGCCGCGACGCACCCCTTCAACCAGATCCTGTGGTTTCCCCACGCCCATCAGGTAACGCGGTTTGTCCTCCGGGATCTGCGGGCAGACGTGCTCCAGAATACGGTGCATATCTTCTTTCGGCTCGCCGACCGCCAGGCCGCCCACAGCGTAACCATCAAAGCCAATCTCTACCAGTCCTTTTACCGAGACATCTCGTAAATCTTCGTAAACCCCACCCTGGATAATGCCGAAAAGCGCATTTTTATTCTCAAGGGAATCAAAGCGATCGCGGCTACGCTGCGCCCAGCGCAGCGACATCTCCATCGAGCGTTTGGCGTAATCCCAGTCCGCCGGGTAAGGCGTACATTCGTCGAAGATCATCACGATATCGGAACCCAGGTCATACTGGATCTCCATCGATTTTTCCGGGTCCAGGAAGATCGCATCGCCGTTGATCGGGTTGCGGAAGTGAACGCCCGCTTCGGTGATCTTACGGATATCGCCCAGGCTGAACACCTGGAAGCCGCCGGAGTCAGTCAGGATGGGGCCTTTCCAGTTCATAAAATCATGCAGGTCGCCATGCAGCTTCATGATCTCCTGGCCCGGACGCAGCCAGAGATGGAAGGTGTTGCCCAGAATGATCTGCGCGCCGGTATCGATAACTTCTTCCGGCGTCATGCCCTTCACGGTGCCATAGGTGCCCACAGGCATAAACGCAGGCGTTTCAACCACGCCGCGATCGAAGATCAGGCGGCCGCGACGTGCGCGCCCATCAGTAGTGTCTAATTCGAACTTCACAATGCCTCCACCAGAGAAACAGTCTGATGATTAATTAAAAGTGGCGCATCATAACAACCATGTAAGCCGCTACACAAGCCAGCCCGCGAGTTTAGCGTTTGTCATACTTTGCAGATTTCTGCCTTTATGTGTCACAGTTCTGGCACAAATTCGGCACACCTATTAAGTCAGCGTGAAATCATCATCAAAGTCATTCTCTCTGCCCTTTAGTCTTTCCAGAGAGAGAAGATACTGAAGCCCTGCACGTAATGATGTGGGCCGCTCGAATTCCAGCCAGAAGCAATCGGAGAACGTCCGGCCAAACCAGAACCCTCCTCCGCTCTCCTTGCTCCGCTGGAAGAATACCCACTTGCCTTCGATGAAGTGATCAAGCACCTCGCCGCGATACACGACCGAGTAATTATTGTCCTTGCCGCCCATAGGCCACCATCCATTTTTACTGTTTTTATATACAGTAGTTGTGTTCGGCGTGGGCTGGCAAGAGTATTTTTTAGCATAGGCACATGATCCTTTGCCTGCGGAACATGTGACCAGTTATTCAATCTGAATTTTGAGAATTTAAACTTTGCTAGTTAACAACCATTTTATAAAAGTCGTATTTTTTTCCTAAATATTCACTACCTTCATATGGTAAATGCCCTTTATCCCTGTAGAAAAAAACGCCATTTTCTGAAGCTTCGCATTTGCCATGATGACAAGTAAAATTAGGCATCCAAATGACTTTAGACTGCAATGATATTTCTTTCATTGTTTCATAAACCCTGCGTTGAACGTCTGGCATCTGCTTTGCATCGAAGTTACATCGTGAGAGACTCGCATTGAGTAACGATGATTTTTTGAGGCAATAGCCAATGTCATTCCCTTTAAATTTAATAGGAGGTGCAATCACAACCGGGATTCGTCCAATACTTTTTATTTCATCAATTGTTTTATAGAATAATCTAAGGAACTCTTTTGAGCCTGGATTAACTATCTTACCATCACGTTGAAGTATATATCCATTGTTCACAAGCCCCTCAAATGGAGAAGCAAGCACTACGTATTTAATTGATGGGGTGCGTTTTAGATATTCAAATACTTTATCATTCCCTTCAATGCATTCTCTTGCACCATAGATAAGTTTTGCATAGGAAGCACCGATGACAGGTGCGCATTGCGATACAGTTGCCTGCACCATTTTGACATCTGGCTTGGAGGCCTTGATAACATTTGCCATTTGCATGCCATATGAGTCACCCCAAACTAATATTTCAGGCTCTTTAGATGTCATACAATTTTTGGAGGTTAGGAAAGTTTTCTCACATTTTTCTGAAATTCCATAGTTTCCACGCATTCGATTATTGATATCGATGTAGCGAGGATTACCCTCGAACCTATTTAAATAACTCGTTTGAATTCCTAAAATAGAAATAATAATAAGCCCTAAAGAATAAAACGCTGACAGTTTAAATACCCGCCTTTTTGAGATGAAGGTTTTGTTTCTAAACGGTGACTCTACATACCTCCAGCTTAAGTATGCTATAGCAACTGTTATTACAAGCGATAAAGATATTATCCAAGGAGATGGCTCAGTGACGTACTTGTGCCTGAGCAAAGATAGAACTGGCTGATGCCAAAGATAAAGGCTGTAGCTAATTACTCCGATAAAAACTACTGGCTTTAAAGCAAGAATCTTTCCTGGTAGATTTTCTACTGAGCAAAAAATTATCACTAACAATGTGCCCATTACTGGAATTAATGCGTAGCGCCCAGGGAATGGCGTTGACTGGTCAATGTAAAATAATGATATTGATATTAATGCTAAACCTAAAAACCCACCAACAGAAGATATTATTTTGTTCTGGTGGATAGCTGATCCACCCTTAAAATAAAAAGATGCTAACGCACCAACGAGTAACTCCCAACTCCTTGATGCTATGCTATAAAAGGAATGAGTAGGGTTTGTTATTGATCCAATATCTGAATAACAAAAACTGACCACAGCAAGAATTGCAATAATAATAGTTGCGAGAGATTTTATTTTCTTTAATACAAACATCAAAAACAGCGGGAAAATAAGATAGAATTGTTCCTCGACAGATAAGCTCCAGGTGTGTAAAAGCGGCTTCAATTCTACGTTGGGTGCAAAATATCCAATTTCTGAAGAGAAAAAGTAATTTGATACAAACATGCAAACTGCAAGAATACTCTTCCAAAAGCTTTTAATGTCATCTGGAAGAAGATAGTAATACGAAATGGGTATTATTGCTATAATCATAAAGAGCAAGGCTGGTAAAATCCTCCTGGCTCTTCTTTCATAAAATCCTGATATAGTAAATTTATCTTTTGAGATATCACTTATGATGTTAGTTGTAATTAAATATCCACTTATAACAAAGAAGATATCAACCCCTATAAAACCAGCCGTGATAAATGGTACCCCTGCATGATATAGAACCACAGAAACTACCGCAAGGGCCCTCAGCCCATCTATTTCGGGGCGATAACGCAAATTGACTCCTCCATGTTTAGTAACTATCAAGTGGATTGATTATAGTGATTTTTCATCTGTTTTGAAACAGAGTGTTTACTTAAGGATATGGGAGTAACGCCTTTGGGAATGGAAGCACTCGGCCAAGCCGAGTGCTTTAAGAACTACGAGGACGGCTGTTCTGGCCATGTTAGATCTGGTGCTGCCGAAGTGTCGATCCTGCTAAGATTCACGCGATATTTTTTCCAGGATGTCAGTAGTGATTTCTCATCATCTGTAGCCATACCTAAATCTACTGCGTCTTCTAAGGGGGCAATTTTATAGTCTGCAATGCTTCTTAAGCGAGACTTTTCGTAATCAGCAGTTTCAATTAAGCTTTTTGGGTTGGGATCTGGTTCATCTGCCCATACAGGCAAGCCATCATTCCCTGTTGCTCTGCATTTTCCCTGCGGAACCAGACCAGAAAACTCAGTATAAATCTCATTGCTTACTGAAACCGCATCTTCCGGCCATTCGGGATATAGCTCCTTTATTGAATTTAAAAGAAATGCGTTTTGTGATGGGCTATAAGAAACTTCACTTTCAAAATCATTACTCATCATTAATACCCTATGGCTAATACAGCTGCTGTTCCGCCGCCAGTAGTAGGCGTTGATGAACCTCCAGCGAACACGCGCATATTACCTCCATTTTTTGTAACATTGTTGAAGGAATAAAAGTTAGCTGCTGTCCCACCATTATAACATCCAAAAACGCCCACCCCTCCATTTGGAAATTGAAGGGGGAATGTAAATGGCGTGTCAACTACTGTTGTACTTGGAGTGATGCCAAATATTTGCACTATCATCCCATTGGGGAATCTGTAGTAATTATTTCCGCTACCAACAGAAAAAAACGACATATCTGGTATTTGGTTTACGCCGTTTCCTACATTTTTTTTGGAAGCAGTTCCAAGCTTTAATGCTGTAAGCATTGCTTCCACAGCTTTCAACAATTGTGAATTATCCCCTTTATCCGGGGTTAGGCCCGCCGATTCAATAAGATTGCAAATCTCTTCCTGAACAGAATCAAAAAAGTCCGCATCGAGAGCTGTTGCAAGTTCCCCTGTCTGTGGATTTCCGCCAGTAAACCCATTCTTGCCTGCGCCAAATTTATCCACCTGCGCGGTAGAGGTATCAATACGATGCATGATTACTCCAGATATCTGAAAATTACATAAGTGTGAGAAGGAGCCAGCTTGGAAATAACGCATTCTGCGACCGTATCACCCCAGGTTCGCAAACTGTCAGTGCTGTTGCTGATTGCGGTCATTGGCTTAATTTGTGCCGATACTGGGATATTTACCTGCCAGTAATAGCGCCAGTCATCGGAATAAAGTGAGTCGATACAATCGGACAGGCATGTGAACTGGCTTTTGTTGTAACGTGTTATGGTCACATCTGTGTAACCAAGCGCTTTGAGTTGTGCCAGATAAAATGCTTCGTTGATGCCGCCAGCAAGGTTGAGTTTTGCATCCAGGCGCTGGCGACGTTGCTGGAGCGTCTGAACGCCAGGTGGTGCGCAGCTGTCTGGCAGCCCGGTAATGGTTTCGTAGCGGTCTATCAGCTCAGTCACCGAACGCGGATCAATTTCTTTCATCAGCGCATCGCCACGGCCGTGAACTGATGCCAGCGAAGGGGCGGAACCTGTTAACAGAAGTTCATCCACATCCCATGCCGGTCCACGCGGCAGCAGAGCGCCAAGCATTTGCCGGTATTGTGCTGTTAAGTCCATGAGATAGTCCCCACCACGCCGACCTCACCCTTCGCAACCGGCGTGTCTGTTGCCGGGCTGACCAGAGTGTGGCTGTATTCGCCAGTCGCGATACTGATTGCCTCACTGATGCGGGAGGGCTTGAGCACGCCTTCAGGCACGCCGTCACGCAACATCATTGATCGCAGTTCAGCCTCAACGGCATAGCGCACCTCTTCAGTGTCGGGATTAAGACGGATTTCAAAATCGACCAGATGCGGCGTCGGAGCAAAGACGTAAATATCCGCCCCGGCTACGGGTGCCAGCGGCTCGATGTAAGCCTGAACGGCGGCTACCGTAGCCGCATCAGGGATGGGGTTAACAAGATCGCTGTTCGCCACCATGACTCCAACCGTTCCGCGCCCGCTCCAGTGCCGGTACGTCCATGCGCGGGTAATACCCGGCACCTCTTTCGCCCATACTTCATAATCGCCGTCTGCGCCCCCCTGAGGCGTCCAGTACCAGCGCTCAATCACGCGCGCACGCCACAGCTCCAGATCTTCCACATCGGCACCGCCCTTAATACTATCGGCAGCACCAGTGGAAGTAAGCCCTGTAACCGGACTCACAAGGCGCATGGCCAGTCCGTCATCAGTATTACCCGTGTTGCCGGTTGCATCACAGATAACAGGCACCCGAAGCACGCCACCAGCGGATACCGCTGCGTCAGTCGTGGTGAATGAAATCAGATCATCGCGCTGGATAGTTACGCCGGCAGGAATAATAATGCCGTCCGTTGCCAAATCCCAGCGCGTATAACCGGCAGCATAGGTAGCCGCTTTACGCGGAGCGCGCTTCATGTTGGCATGACGCGTCAGCCAGTCCTCATCAGCCAGATCCGGCAACAGGTTGCGGGCCAGATAATCGATATACCCGTAAACGGTATGAACCGCCGCCGCCTGCACTCGCCCGTATACCTCAGCGTCATTGCGTCGCAACGCAGCCAGCGTGGTATCGGCAGCCAGGCGGGTGAGAATGTCGTTTCGGATGGTGGTGATTAACTGGGGGAGTGTCGGGCGGGTAAATCCACTGTCAGCCATTGAGTTCACTCCATAAATCGTCAAATGAGTATGCCGTCCGGTTACCGTCTTTCTGACTGATAACCACGGACGCGCTCAGCGTGTTGATCCCGGTTCGTTCAGCCTTAACATCAACCCGCACAGCCACGCCATCTTCAACCAGCCATTGCAGCGCCTGGGTGATATATTCACGGGCTTTCAGCGGCGTTTTATTGGTGAGTTTCTGACGGCTCAGCAGGTACAGGCGGGAACCAATGCGGTCGTTCTGTACGGTCGGGAAGCTGTCGCCCCACCAGCCGTTATCCTGTTCCGGGTTATCGTCCGGTTCGGCCCGGCGCCAGGAGAAAAGCGAAATAATAACAGCGCGGGTCAGCGGATCGGGCGGCCACGTCACATCACGCTGCACGCCGTTACTCACAATTATCATGACGCCCCCATTTTCTGCGCAGGCGCATCAGTAGTGCCGCCGCCATCGCCGTTCTCTTTATGATTATGCGCATCAAATACGTCTCGCATCGCCGTCATCGTGCTGGTTTTATCGCGGATCTCGCCATCAGGCACTTCGAGAAGTGGCGTGTTAAAGGTGGCTTTTTCCGTGGCATTCACTATCAGGTGCCTTGTGTTTACTTCTGCTGAGTTACCGCGCTTCAGAATGATGCTGTCACCCTCATCGGTGTAGACAGCCACTTCACCTGAAGCCAGCCCCTTAATGCGATACCGACGGTCAGAAACGACCAGCACCACGCCATGTGACCTGTCACCGTCAAAGTAAGCGGCCACGGCCTCCGCACCGGGAATGGGCACAGCGGTAAATCCATAGGGTTCCATATGCTCGATATCGCTTTTCCCCTCGCCGCCCGCCATTTCGATTTGCAGCATCTGGCATTTGGTCGCCGTATTCAGACCGCGAACCACGGCACGGGCCAGCAGGTTTGATATTCCACGGCTCATGCTCTGGAATGGGTTAGCCATCAGAAATCCACCTCTTCTTTCTTTTTCTTCCGCTTGCCGGGCTTTTCCGGTTCAGGCAGATAAGCGTCAGGCGGCCCGACGCGAATCTCCGTCACCGTGCCGTTTTCATCCTGCTGATAGGTCACTTCTGCAATCACCATCTGAATGTTGTTGAACCCCAGAATTGGATCAAAGACGATAACCTGCAGGTTAGGTCGCCACAGTGAACCGTCGCCCTGTCGCCAGCCCTGAACGGTGTACGTCGCTTCATTTGTGCGCGCGGCACGCTGCCTCATCTCAAACTCGCCACGCTCTCCGCATGTTGCTGTGGTGGCATTACCGGTCTGACGGATAATCATGGGGCGGTAACGGGTTACGCCACCGTCAATCGTTTTTGCGCGGATGGCGGTAGTGGTTGCCTCGCCAAAGTCGTCATCATTCCCGGTGCGCTGGCCGGACACCTGATAATCACTGAAGCGATCGCGAATGCTTTTTTCAGTATCACAGGTGAGGATGTTTTCACCCAATACCAGGGCGGTATGAGCCTGCTGGCTGCCGATGCCGCCGATAACCAGATTTCCCAGTTCATTGTCATAGGCCAGCGCCTGCTGAAGGCCGAGCATCTTGTTCAGCACGTCCATTACCGTTTCGCCCTGGTCAGCCTGAATCCCCTGAAGCACGCCGGACGTCCCGCCCGCATCGACTACGCTGATACTGAATGGCTTAGCCAGTTCAGCGGCTACCTGCGCCAGCGAGCGGCCTGCGTATTGCGATGGGGCCGCTGAACAGTCGATAAGGTCAGCCGTTTTGCTGCGACCGGAAATACCCACGCTGATGCTCTTTGCGTCATACCGGACAGGCGTTGCCTCAACATAGCCGGTCAGCACCTTATCGGTACCAATCAGCACCTCGACCAGGTCACCATTTTTAATGCGGTTGCTGCGGTTAGCCTGATCGGTGTCACCCGGCCAGTTGCGGGTAATCTCAACGGTGAAGTCACGGGCGATGCGCTCAATGCCTGCGGCTATTCGCACTGACGTCCAGCCGCCCCACTCCTGTCCGTTCACCCTGAGAATTACGGTGTTATTCATCTGACCGGTACCCTCAGCGTTTTGACTGGCACAAAGCCGGGATGCCGTATGCCGTTACGGGCGGTGATTTCAGAAGCCCGCGCCGCCGAATCATACCAGTCAGCAGCCAGCACCAGAGCCGGAGTAACCTGCACTGGCGTGCGATCGGTCAGACGTTCGACCTGCTCAAGCCGGGCAGAAATATCCCGGTTTACGTCCGTACGCACGGTAACCAGCGCCTGGAAAAGCACATCATCCGTCACGCGCTCCATTTCCTTATCAATGGCATCATTCAGGTTGTCCCGGACTACTGCAAGGTCGTCCCATGACACCACCGTACTGTTATCGGTAGAACTGGTAATGCCTGCTGAAATCGTAGTGCCTGTGCTGGCATTGCCCGTACCGGTGGAAGTGCTGCCTGAATTAACCGGCCTGATATCAGTGACGGCAGGATGAGCCACAACGATCGGCTGCTGAGAGTCCTGCTGACGGGTTACAGCGCGCGTGACTGGCTGTGGCAGACCAGTTACTGCATAGGCAGCCTCACTGATGGCGGTTGTTCTGACAGCCTGAGCCACATGGTTTCTCTGTGTGTTCTGCGACTGCGTGGTTTTACTGTCAGTTTTCCATACCCCGCGCGGAGCCAGACCACTGTCAAGCGTGACGCCGGTAAGCCCCTTAATCATCGACATCAGATCTGAAGCATTGCCGGATAACCTTGTGCCTGTACGCCACATAGTCTGCAGCCTGTTAACGAAGTTCATGCCACTTGATGGCGGACTAAGCAGTACAGACAGATCGCCCTGCATCAGGCGAGATGCTGCGCTGATACCAGAATCAATGTACTGAAATGCGTCGGTTACGTTGTCGAACATCACCGTCGCCTCATCCAGTACACCGCTTTGCAGGAAGTCTGGCAGCCCGTCCATACCGAACGCACCGAAGGCCGATGAAATAGCATCATCCAGGAATGAAACCGAGGAAGACAGTTTTTGCCCAGTAGCCAGCCCGGCGGTAGGAAATGACAGCTCACCAGATTCAATAAAGCTGAAGCTGATGCGGCACATTCGCCCTTCGCTCACCGAGTGGCTGACGCGCACGGCATCATCAACGGTTACGGTCATCTCACCGTAAAATGGATGAACCAGCGTGCAGGAGCCAGGCTTTTCTATTGCCTCGATCAGCCTGTTGCGCTGTTCAAAAAAATCATCGCCGATGACATATGCCTGCACACTGAAACGTCGTGTTGCCCGGCCTAAATCCTCGGCCCACGGTTTATCGCGGTTAGGATATTCATGTACCTGCACGCGGCGGCCAAAGGTGGCCTCATCTTCATCCACTTTGAAAGTAATTCCCCGAAGAGAGGCTTCCTGCAGATTATCTGACCAGCTCATGATTTACTCCAGGCATAAAAAAACCCGCCGGAGCGGGTTACTGATTTGAAAAACGGTTGTAGCCAACGTCATAATTTACCCAGGGCGTGGCGTTGCCAACTGGAGCCACGCGCATACCCGGAGGGGCATTATCGAAAGAAACTTTTAACTCTCCCTGTTGTACTTTCGGAAGCTGATTCAGTGACTTAGATGCATCGGACTCAGGATACATTCCCAGCAATTCTTTAAGCCGGGGGATGAATCCCTGCTGGACACCGGAAGAGTTTTCAGAGGGGTTTTCTTTTTTTCTGACTAATGCGGAGCCAGCATCGACGCTTAACCCTTCGGCTTCATTATGAAGATCTTTCAGGGGTTTCATTCCTTCAAAAATTTCTTTCAAGCGTGGTAAAAAACCCTGGTAACCCCGTTCCTCCTCAGCCTGTTTTCGTTTGTTTACAAGAAGCGTTCCGACATCGGTGTTTTGTTTCGCTGCTTCATCATGGAGACTGTTGACCCGTTTCATGAGATCGAACAACACCGAAATAGTTACCGTTATAACTCCCATGCTGGCGATGCCTTTCAGGTTTTTGGAAAGTTTCCCTGCCTCGGAATTTGCGCCACCAAAACCTTTCACCATGGAAACCAGCCATGCGCCGGTAGTGAATGCAGCTATACCCTTAAGTACAGTTTCCCATCCGCCCAGGGCCTGGGCTACCCCATCAATATTTTCCCAGACCTTTTTCACCACCGGGCCAGCCTGATCCCAGTTACTGACTATCAGACCACCGGCCAGAACGACGAGGGCCAGAAGCTTACCCATAGTCGTCATTTTCATTACGGAATCGAATGTCTTGAAAGCCCTGGTGGCAACACCAAATGCCGAAGCCGTACCCAGTAACGTGACGCCGAATTTAAATACGCCTTTAACCGTGTCCGGGTTGGCTTTTACAAACTGCCTGAAGCGCTCAATGAGCGGCTGCACCTTAGCGCTGAGTTTTACGATAGAAGGTAAAAACATATCCCCGATTGTGATGCTGGCAGCAGTAAACTGGTTTTTCAGCAACTGAACGGAGTTGGATGTTGTGGCAGCACGCGCCTCATACTCTTTCTGCATTGATGCACCATACTGCTGAGCATCAGTAACGCGGTTAAAGTTTTTCCTCAGCAAATCGAGGTTTGTCAGCAAAGGCGCAATGGCACCCAGTGATTCTTTGCCGAACAGGGCATTCATGACCGCAGCCTGTTTGGCTTTTGGTACTTTCGCGAGTGAGTCCAGTACCTTCAACATTGCAGATTTCGAGTCTTTCTGCATGTCAGCAGCTAACTGTGCCGGATCGATTTTGATGAACTTCAGCGCTTTCTTTTGAGAGGCTGTGGCTGATTTACCTGATGTCAGCGAAAGCATGAAGTTTTTGACGCCAGTAGCAGCTATCTCAGACTCCACACCCATCCCGGCAATCGTGGCCCCCATAGCAGCAATTTCCCCGGAGGCTACCCCGGCCACGCCGCCCAGTGGGCCAATTCGCGTCACGATATCGGATATCTTTGCTGCGCTGGCAGGACCAGTATTACTCAGGTAGTTGATTTTATCCGCCAGGCCTACAACGTCCTTCTGCGTCATTTTGAACGCCGTTCGCCACTGAGCCATCATCTGACCTGATTCTTCTGCCGTCTGGTCAAAGGCTACTCCCATTTTCACTGCGTCACTGGCAAACTGCTGTAAATCTTCTCTGGCAATGCCAGCCTGACCACCTGCGGCAACAATCTGGGCGATACCATTTGCAGCCATGGGGAGACGGGTAGAAAGCTTCAAAACATCCTCGCCCATCTCTTTGAACTGAGCTGGGGTGTCGAAGTTAACAACTTTTCGTACGTCGGCCATGGAGGATTCAAATTCCATAGCCTGATTAATTGGCACCACGAAAGCAGACGCGATTGCTGTACCCATGGCGGCCGCGTTGACCATTATACTTTTTGCGTCTTTCTGGAACCCCTTAAGGTTCTTGCTCATACCTTTTAGTGGACCAGACAACTGATCCACCGCTGTAATAATCGCTTTAAGCTGGAAACTATCCGCCACGGTTCATTTCCTCATTTATACGGACTGCCTCCGCTTCCATTTCAAGAAAGCGGGACAGTCCGATTTTTTTCAGCTCTAAAGGGTTTATTCGCCAGAAGTGGGCGGTGTTGTAGAGCCGCTTTCTGAGATTTCCGCTGCTTCCGATCCCGTAAAAAAACCGACGATCGTCATTGACGCCATAAAAATATCTTTCAGCGCCATTTTTCCCGCTGATGAACGGGGAATCCCGGCAAGAACCGGGATATATTTCAGGCAGGCGCGGGTATCAAGCTTCATCTCACCATTTTCGGTGTAATTAAACGGAATGCCCATCTGCTCTACTTCATCATAAGTAGGCTCGCGAAACTCAAGCACATGAAGCGTCTCGCCATGTGCCTGTACTGGTTTTGTCAGCTGAAACTCACTCACTGGTAAAATCCTTCTGATCCGTGGAATTCGACATCAACCGTGCCCTCTTCGGCATTGTGGTTGGCCTCACCGAAAAGCCACGCCTCTGACAACACATAAACCTGACCGTTTGCCAGTTCAGAGGTTATTGTCATGTTGTCAGAGTTAGTGATTTTATCGACGGGGAAATCTTTGGGCACTTTGAGAGTGCCTTTGGTATATGGCGCGCGGTGCGTTTCTTTGCGATCCACTGAGCCATCCAGGCCAATGACGTCATCATTAACCCGCGTGTTCATCGGCACCTCAATTCCACCGGTCAGCGAAAGCTGCAGTCCATCAATTTTGAAATAACAGGTACCCGCAATCTTAGCCATTATTCGCCCTCCTCGGCATACTGCAGACGGAACTGATTAAGCAGCGCAAAGACGCGCAGCTGGTTGACGTAGTCAGGCGGGAAGAGCACATCCACGCGGTTCGGATCGGTAGCATTACGCTCTACAACCAGATACTTTTTAAACAGGTCAAAGTTTTCAACGATCCCTGCTCGCTCCATGGTGCGATAGCTGGCGCACATCTCTCCTTTCAGCACCGCAGGCGTGACGATGGCCTGGCCGGAGCCGAAGCGGGTTCCATCATTCGCCAGTTTGTGGCGCGGGTATTTGCTGGTCACAATGCTTTTCAGCTGACGGATAACGTAGGCACTGGTATGCAGTGTTTCACTGTCCAGATAGCTGTTATCTGCCACACCGTAGGCATTCTGCTGATAGGTGGTGATATCGCGCTGAATGCGCAGTACACCGCTCTCTGTGTATGCAGTGGCAATGCCGTGCATCAGCAGAGACTGTTGCTCGGTCAGCGTGAAGTGGTTACCGGGCAGAGCCGGGAGTGCGCCAGTCAGTTCACCGGTCTGCGTTGGGCGCGCCGGATCGTTGCGGATAAACACTGCGTTGCGTGCCGTTCGCAGCGCAACCAGCTCATCAGCAGCGGTCTGAACACTTGGCTCATAACCCGCCACGGTGATGTGCTGGTTGTTCAGCGTATCGCCGAACGCCACCAGGTCAGACAGCGAACCTATCTTCGCCGTGTAAACGTGGCCGTAAAGCTGTCGTGCATAGCTCCAGCGGCCGGAAGAGTCGTTCATCTCCAGCGCGACGGTTGCCAGTGATGCGGAGTCGCTGAACGGCGTGCCGATGAAGTCAAAAGATTCATCCCCCATCGCCGCCACTGCACCGGAAAGATCCGGCACACCTGTACCACCTGACATGGCAGTAATCGCCACGTTCAGACCGTCAGGGGTATTTTCGCTGCCCACAGTGCCGTAATAATTCATCAGCAACGGGATATCGTTGCCGGTGAGTCCTTTGTGCCGTGCTGTCAGCGTGACCGCAACTGCAGCTGCCGTAGCCGTGACCGGAAGGTCAGCATTTGCATTGATGGCAGCGGCCAGCGTGGCAGCCACGGCGGCTGGCGCGTCACCGGTTACCACAGCCGCCTGCACGCGGGTCGCGCCGATATACAGGCTGAGCGTGCCGGAAGCCTGAGCACTGCCGGTAATGGTCAGGGTGCCTGTAGCGGCTTCACCTTCAGGCTCGTCAACCGCAATCACCCACAGCTCACCAAACGGATCGATGGCGCGGTATTTCGCAACCATGCGGGCAAGCTGACTGCCCCGGCCCGCTACTTTACCGGCCAGCGAGGCTGAAGGCATGATGGTAAGCTGGTTTTTGGGGATAGTGCTGCCGGAAGCGGCAAAGCCAGCCAGCAACGTCGGTCCACTGTCCTGCGTGGTATTCGCTTCGCTGTTGTCCATCTCCGCCCAGAAGAGCGGTACGCGAAGGTTTGATGGGATAGTCGGGAAACTGACTGACATTACTCACCGCCTTGTTTTTTGGTGTCTGCCACGGTTTTCTTCTCTTCCGTGCTGACCTTTTCAACATCCCCGCCCGTAAGGCGGCGGAGCCAGTAGCTGCTTTCTTCGACGTTCCGGCCTTCTGAAGGCAGCAGATCGCCCCGGACAGGGTCTGGAACAGACCGCCCGCGCTTGGGTTTGATTTGCATGTTTTACTCGCTGAGGTTGATTTTGGTGTGGTGTTCGATGATGCCGTCAGGGCCATTGCCCGGATCGATGTAATCCATGTCGATGTGGACTGTTTTCAGTTCATCCAGGGAGTTCAGGTCATCCTGCTGGCGCGTATCCTCTTCGGTGATTTCCCGCGTGAGCATAAATTCAAACTGGTAATAGAGCCTGCCCCTGTCCATGTCCAGCAGCTGACCGCCAGAGTATGCAACGGGACCAGCATCTTCATCCGGTTCCCAGCCCAGTAGCGCCTTCCAGATTTCAGCACGCACATCGTGCACGGCGTCATAACCCGCAGCCTGGCCACGTTCATCGCGCGTATTATCCAGCACAACGATAACGGCAAAAGCTTCCGTGACGTTCTGCCAGTAGTCAGTCAGTGATTTCTGCTCTGCGGTGATATCCTCTGTAGGCACCACGTAAGCCGCAGGCAGGCGCATCTTTCCGGTTTCAGGTATGGCCTTGAACTCAGCCGCTCCGGCGACGTTGCCTGCAAACAGAGGGCAACGCGCCCGCAGCGCAGCAATGACAAGCGAAAGCTTCATTTCTTCTTCCTTTCAGGGCGTAGTGAGGTTCTCAGCGCGCGGCTCAGGACATAACGCGTCCAGGCTTTACGCGCCTCCAGTACCTCGGCCATGTAGTTTTTCCGTGGGGCAACGAGCCAGCCGCTGCCGCCAGACTTGCCTTTGTGATGGCTCTTCTTACGCTTAGCGCCACGCTTCACGCCGTAGAACAGAAAGGCCGGATAGAAATCGTCCTCAATAAGCCGGTTCCCTTCACCCCGCTTCTGGTTAGGCGCAATGCGCACCATCAGTCCTGGTCTGTTTTTAGATGCGCGGGGAACGTAATAACCGATGGAGCGCGCCAGCCTGCCGGAACGAAAGCCGGGATTTTCGCCCGGCGCTGACCGGCCACGACGCATCACCATCCGGCGGGCATCACGCATATGCACCTGGCCGATTTTAACGAAGGCTTTTCGCATCTTGCCGCGGTTAAAAACCAGGTCTTTCGGCTGCACAAAATCAACGTGCAGAAGCGGCTTAGCCATACATCTCTCCGCTGCGTTCTTCTGCGCCGAGTTCTTCACACTCCATCAGCAGATACCGGCCAGCGGAGTTAAGGTCTCTCAGTCGCTTAACCCGGAACACTGACCCGCCATAAACCACCTCATAATCTGAGGTGACACCCTTTCGGAAGCGGATGGTCATGTAATGGGTTATTTTTTCATCTGCCTGAACCGATTCGTGGTAAGTCGTGGCACCCACCTGGCGAACCTTTGCCCAGACATCCCTTTCATTCTGAAAGGTCGGTTCGACGCCATAATCAGCAGCTGGCTGGTCGATGCGCTGACGCAGATGGATGCGTTTATTCAGCTCCCCCGGATCAGGAAGCGTGAAGGTTGCGCTTGTGCGCGTTGATCCGGTTTTCATAATCAGAACCCTGAAACAGGCAGGCGGCGTGGTTGCAAAAGAAAGTAAAAAGCCATCGGTGTTTCTGTCTTTTCAATTTCCGTTACAGAGCTGCGGTTTTCGTACCAGTGACTGACGAGCATCAGCAGGCCCAGCCGGATATCTTCCGTAATCACCATGCCATCCAGATCGAGATCGGGAATATCGACAAGGGTCTTATAGAGGTTCCGGTTAAGGTAGGTTGTGGCCTTAGCTTCAGCTGCCAGCGCCAGAAGTTCGAGGTGTGAATCCTCGTCTGTAAAATCACTTTCGAGCCGGCACTGCGTTTTGATTTCTTCCAGCGTCAGCAGCATAGCGGCACCTTATTTGCTTTTAGCTTTGGCCTTTTCGTCAGCTTCAGCTTTCGCCTTCGCTTCGGCATCGGCCTTCTCTTTTGCCTCAGCATCGGCCTTCACTTTGGCTTCTGCGTCTGCTTTTTCCTGTGCTTCGGCATCGGCTTTCGCCTTCGCTTCGGCATCATCGCCGATCTGCTCGGCATAACCTTTTTTAATCAGTTCGCGGCCGTGTTGCTCCAGCGTTTCAAACTCGCTGCCTTCGACCTGTACAGTACCGTTGATATAAACCGGTTTAAGGGATCGCAACTTCATGTGGGCTTCCTCTCAGGGAGAATGCGGCCCGCAGGCCGCTTTGATGAATTACTCGCCAGCAGGCGCCGGAACAGTGAATGAACCGTAAATGAAAGCTTCCGGGCGTTTCACAGCCAGCGCAAGGCGTTCTTCGCAACGAATTGAGATCATGTTTTTCTCGAAGTCGTCGGCGTTCTCAGTGGAGATAACCACGTTGGCATCTTCACGGTCGAACAGCTGCGCAGCTGCATTGAATGCACCGGTCAGGAACTTACCCTGGAAGGCAGCGGTTTCGGTGGCCACAACAGGCAGGCCCCAAAGTGTCGGCCCGGTCAGCGCAGATGGGTTAGCCAGGATGTAGCGGCCCAGCGTGTCTTTGGTCAGCTCAATCTTCGCCCAGTCGATAAAGTGCAGGACGTGACCGGAAGCCGGGAAGCGCGCCAGCTGTGCCTGCAGCATGGCCAGACGCAGGTCGTCAATGCCGTTCTGCTGCGCCACCTCAAAGGCTGCGTCATAAGCTGTCGCCTGCGGCACGATGCCCTGCAGGTGTGCGCCGGTACCGTCACCAAAAAGAATCTCCTGTTCTTCGACGTATTTCAGGCCGTAACGCATTTCCGCATCAACCGTTGACTGCAGCTGCGCGAAGTCGTCCAGGATCTGTTTGGACGCTTTGAACATGTGCGCGATGGTGGTCACTGGTGTGATTTTGGTTGCGAACTCGATGCCGCTGTACGGCTTGGCTGTGCCTTCGGGGACCACTTTCGCCGCGTTGGTAAAACCGGTCTGCTGCACCCAGAAGATTGCAGGCGCGCTGGTGCGGCCTGGCGCGATAAGGTCACGAATGAAAAGCCGCTGTTTTGGCAGTGCGTCAATGCCCGGCAGGCGCTGTGGCTCTACCACCCCATCCGCTACGCCCGTGGAAAGCAGAGCTGCGTTAACCGGCACGCTGACACGCTTGCCGCCCTCAACACTGGCAGCAAAGGCTTTCAGTGCCTCAGAGCTGATAACGGTATGACCAACAGACTCAATAACCTTTTTAGCGTTACTGAGTGGCATCTGGGCTACGTGCTGCTCCAGATCACCCAGCGAAGCTTTAATGGATTTGTTCGCTTCCGTCAGCGCGTTAAACTCGGTGGCGATCTTGTCCACTGCTTCTTTGGTCTGTGCTGACAGCTGGCCGGAGTTTTTCGCCTCTTTCAGCGCGTCCTCAGCTTTCTGACTGAAGGTGCCGGACACCTCTTCCAGCTTCGCGGATACTTTTTTCAGTAACTCATTTACATCTGACATGGTGATTCCTTATTTGCCGAACGCGGCCAGCGCGTTTTGAAGTTGTTCAATGTTTTCAGGGTTTATTTCGTCGGTAGCGCCCGGCATACCTTTAGGATTGGCAGCAGCGCCAGGCTTGCTGCCGGTTAAAGCTTTGAGAAGTTTTCGACGCTCAGAGCGCGGCGCGTCTGTTTTCGCAAGCATTGCATCGAGCTTGCGCAGCGCTGCGGCCGGGCTGTCGTCGTCGTCAGAGATTTCATCAGCAGAGAGCAGACGATCGGCAAATCCCTTTTCAACAGCGTCACTGCCGCCGATATAGGTTTCTGCATTCATCATTTCTTCGATGGTTGCGATATTCAGTCCGGTACGCGCACCGTAAATGTCATTCATGGCCTTATCGAAAGGCTCCATATCTGCGGCGACCTGTGCCAGATCGTGACGGTTGCCCATCGCGTAAACCCAGCAGTTGTGGATCATCAGAAAAGCACCCCGGCCAATCTGTACCTCATCACCGGCCATCGCGATGACTGACGCAGCTGACGCAGCCAGGCCGAGTACCTTCACGGTGACTTTTCCTTCGTACTCGCGTAGCAGGTTATAAATCGCCAGGCCTTCGAACATATCGCCGCCCGGCGAATTGATGTTAACGGTCACGTCCTCTCCGCCGATTGATCGCAGTGCGGCGGCGATACGGCTGGCAGTCACGCCTTCGCCGTACCAGTCAGCGCCGATCACGTCGAACACAGAGATGCTGTTCGCATCAGACTTCGCGGCTTTTATGCCGCCGTTCCAGCGCTCCATAGCGGAAGACGGCAAATCGCGTTTTTCGCGCGCAAAAGGCCGCCCCTCCGGCGCTGCCGGAAGACTCTTTACTGTCATTGGGGTTGCTCCTAAGCCGCTTGCTTCAGCGGGGATTGTTCGAAAGGAATATCCGGGAAAACGTAGTTGTGGATCTTAAGCAGGTTGGCGGCCTGAGCGGCCTGGCTGTTTTGCTTCAAATCTTCCAGAGGCGTCAGGTTCAGCTGAACCGTGTAGATATCGCCCCCCTCAATCGGTGGCAGGTTCTCCAGGCGACGCACATCGTTGCGCGACATCCAGCCATTCTGCAATGCAGTGGTGTAGTAAGCAGAGCGCCCGGCACTGTCAGCGCGCAAAAGGCCTTCAACTGAAAATTCAGCAAAGAGGTCTTCATCACCATTTAACAAACAGCGGGCAATTTCCTGCTCAATGTTTACCAGCAAAGGACGCAGCGTATTGGTCAGAAACAGGAGGTTCATCCCCTCGACGCTTGAGGCCCAACTGCTCTGTTTATCGATGTGTCCCACCATAAACGGCGGCACACGAAACCAGCGGCAGATTTCTTCAATGCTGAATGAACGGGACTGAAGCATCTGTGCCGCTTCCGGGTTCATCGTGATGTTCTGGTAGGTTAAATCCGCTTCCAGCACCATTGATTTACCTGCGTTCTTTGAACCAGCGAAAGCAGTGAGGTTTTTACGCAGGCGCTCCCGCTGCTCTTTGGTCAGTACATTTTTGGAAGCGAAGTAACCCGAACTCTGCAAACCGTTTTCGAATATCTTCGCAGCGGATTCTTCCACCGCCATCGCGGCGCCAAAGACATCGCGACCAACGCTCATCGGCATCATTCCGCACACGCCATCAAGCCCGAAGCCGCGAATGTGCATCATGTTTTTTACCGGGATGACGCGCTTCTGGCCTTTCTCGGTAAAGGTATATTCCAGTTCGCCACTGTCCAGGCGCTTCACAACCATGCACTGAGGCAGAAGAGGAACCAGCGAAACCAGCTTGCTACCTATCATCTTTTTTTCGACAAAGGCATTACCACGAAGGCAGACGCTGGCGACCACCATCAGCATAAAGCGTGACGGCGTCATTTCACTGTTCGGACGGCGGCACAGAAGCTGATAGGCCGGATGATTTTGTGCCAGCTTGCGGGAGCCGTCTGATTCCCGCTGATAGACTTTCATCGGCAGCGTGGATACGGACTCGCTCAGCAGCCGCACGCAGGCCCAGACAGCGGAAAGCGCGATTGCTTTATCAGCGGTGACCACCTTTCCGCTGCTGCTGGTACCGAACCACTCCTGAAAAAAGTCGCCGTTAGTCAGGCTTATCGGAACGCCCAGCCAGTTAAGCAATGCGCTTTTTACCCGGCCAGGATGTTTGTTTTCCTTCATCAGATACCTACCATGATCGGGTCGTCAAAAAAGTCATCAGGATCACCAGTTTCCACCAGCACAGCATCTTCCGCCGCGCCAATAGCCATAGCGGAAGCCACCACGCCATCAATACGGCCGGTGCTCTTCTTCTTGGCGAAAATACGGTTGTCCTTCTGGTCAGCCTCAAGCACCGCAGACGCGGCGTTCCAGCGCAGACAAGGGTTGGTGCGGATAACGAGCGCTTTGTTGTTCAGGTGCTCTTCGAACAGCTCAATTGAGCGCGGCATCCACAGGCCGGACTCCTGCGCCTTGTAGAAACCCTGCCCGTGCGGGATCAGGTTAACGCTTACCGACTCGCTTTCGAGTTCAGGCTCCAGATACTTAATGCGGTACTGGTCAAACGCGATGCACTTAATGTTGTACTTCGCCGCCAGCTCACCGATGCGAACCGCTACAAAGCCGTAATTAACAGCCTTGCCCGGTGGCGCATGGATGAAGCCGTTACGCAGCCAGGCATCGTAAGGAACATGGTCAGTCTTGGCGCGCTCAAGCAACGAGTCCTTTGGCGTCCAGAACTCAACCAGAAGTTTTTTTGTTTTCGGGAAGTAAAGCGCCAGCGCGGTAAGGTCTCGCGAACCGGACAGGTCCAGGCCGCCATAGCACTCTTCGCCGGTCAGTTCGTCAGGGTCGAAGTCCTGTTCGCAGTTCATCCACGTGTCACTGTCTATCCACGGATCGGCAGATTCCACCCACTGGCAAAAGTTAAGGCGGCGGACGATGCTTTCTTTCGATGGCATGCCGCGCGCCTGCGTAACCTGCTCGCGAAGATACTTTTCGGTGAACGTGTGTCCCAGCGAGGGATTAGCCTTTTTCCAGCACGCTTCGTCTTTAAACGGGTCGTCCCCTTCATCAAGTGAACAGATGAAGCTGAAAAAGCTGTCATCTTCCAGGTCACCGGCTGCAACCTTGCGCCCGTATTCATGATACTCGTAGCAAACGCTGGTTTTATCGTGGCCGCTGTTGGTGATCAGAAACATCAGTGCCTGGCGGCGGCCCTTGGTACCGGCGCGCATCATCTCAACGACGGCGTTTGTTTTGTGCTCATGCACTTCGTCAATCAGCGCACCGTGTGGGCGCGGCCCTGACTGACCATCATCAGAACTGATTGGCTTGAAGAAAGAACCTGTCTGCAGGAAGGCAAGGTTCCAGACATTCAGCCCGGTACCGGATTTAGTAATTCGCTGTGCCAGTGCGGGGGACTGATCAACCATCGTCACTGCATCGCGGAACAGGATCATTGCCTGGTCTTTTTTGGTGGCCGCCGCATAAACCTCAGCTCGTGGTTCTTTATCAGCCATCAGGAGATAGAGACCGACGCCGCCCGCCAGAGGCGATTTACCGGAACCCTTACCGGATTCGATATAGCTCATTCGAAAGCGGCGCGTACCGTCTGCAGCCTTCCAGCCAAACAACGAGCCGACAATAAAACTCTGCCACGGCAGCAGAATAAAAGGCTTCCCTTCGTGCTCGCCGCCGTTCAGCTTCAGCACCTTCGCGAAGAAGTCCACAACGCGGGTTACAGCATCCACATCCCAGAACAGACCGCGCTCCGGGCCTTGCTCTAAATCCCGAAGGTGACGTGCGCACGCTGCACGGATATCAGGGCCTGCAGCTTCGGCACCGCTGGTCACATCCAGTGCGTACTGCGTTGCCGGATCAACCGAAGAACTGGTTGAGCGGGTCTTCTTCTTTTTCTCCACCATTCACATTCACCTTTGACCGGGCAGCCGGTGTCAGGCCGAATTCCACCAGGTAACTTTTGAAACGGCGATCGGCATCTGCCAGCATGGCGACTGATGGGTTAGCTTTTATCAGTGTGTCGCCCTGAGCAGTTTCGGTTTTGTATGTACGCCCTTCTGCCTCGACGTCTTCACGCAATTGCAGGATTTCTGCGTATATATCGCAAAGCCTTTCAAGTGCAAACGCGTCGGCGATAGTCAGCACGCCCATACCATCGAGAAGAACGCTCAGGCGGCCCCAGGCGGTCTTTCCTTCGTCGGTTAAATGTGATGGCGGACTGGGGATTTCCCGTGCAGGCTTAGGCTCTTTTTTATTGAGCGCGCGTTTGCCAGGATTACCTGTGACTAACTTCAGAGGGGTAGGTTTTGGTCGTCTTCCGGCCATTTTTTAACCTCCCGGAAAAAACTTTTCATTTCGCGGCTGTGCATAAAAAGGGGGGCGGGCGGTCAGGAAGGCGCTTGCCCCTGAAGTCTTTACCCGCCCCTCCCCGTAGGTTCGTGGCTCATCACCTCCGCCAGTGCGACTGTGGGTCGAGTGGCAGGCCGTTCTCATCGCATCCGATGACGTGACCGCGCTTCTCTTCGCGCTGCTTGGTGGAGTCGTGATGCTGTTTGCAGAGGGGTTGCCAGTTAGCTTTATCCCAGAATAGTTTCTGCGATTTTGCTATCTCTTCCGGCTTGCCACCATTCAGAGCCTCTTTCAGCTTGTGGGCTTTGATGTGATCCACAACGGTAGCCGTCTCTGCCCTGCTCTGCCTGAGGCACATCACGCAAAGAGGATGCGATTTCAGGAATGACAACCTGGCTTTGTCCCAGCGGCTGTTGTAGATACGTGGCTCATTCATGATTAATGAGCGTCAATCCACAACGTTTACGCCTGATGTGATCAATCGCTTCCCGGCATTCATCTGGGGTTAGCTTCTCTGCGATCACTGTGAAGCGGTCATCCAGAAACGTTACTGCTGTTTTACCTTCAAGTTTCAGCAGCGCTACATCGGCAAATCTTTTGTTGTAATCATCAATGCTATTGGCAATACAGCCAGCTAAATCATTCACATCCCGTTCTACTGAATAACTGATGATTTGGCTTTCAGGAGTTCTTGAATATCCAAACGGAGTCTTGATTAAGAGCCAACCACCTGCCAATAACGGATTTTCAATGGCGGTGATGCACTGTTGTGCGGCATCCTTCGTACGCAGTTTAACGTTGAAAGATTTACCCTCATTTAAATTAGCCATTTAGAGTTTCCTGCTGGTTAGATGTGATTAACCCCCGGCAATGGTGAGACCACCAGCCGATAATTCATTGTGTTTATGCTGAAAGTTGAACTCAGTGAATGCAGTTTTCAACACAAAATAAATGCGCCAATTGGCGAATTTATTATCTATACCTTGACTAATGATTGTACGCCCCTAATTTAGGATGTGGCGCTTTTGCCACATGCTCACTTGGAAGGAATAAGCTATGAGCAAAAAAAACTTAATGGGTAAGGTTTTAGATGCGGCTGCAGATGCCGGAAGCCATGCTCTAGATAAGGCATCTAGTCCTACCAGTCGCTCCGGCATGGTTATTGAGCGCGTAGGGAAAATGGCCGCGGCTGGTGTAGCTGACGATGTGATTGCCGCTCAGCTCAGCTCAGGTAGCGCTACGAAACATAAATATACTGTGTCAGAAGTAGGTGGCATGAAAGCATTGTTTGCTGATTGTCATACTAAGGTGCCTGTTTCTAAGCCCGTAGCTAAAGCCCTAATTGAAGATGCAACATCTAATCCCGCCCCAACAGGGGGTGGCTTGCCTGCGTAATTTTTTAACCAACAAGGCACGCTCGTTTTGATGTGCCTTGTTTTGTTCCGTTAGATGGCGATGACACATATTCGGTAGTTTTCAGATATACATGATCGGGTGAAAAGCCGCCCGAAGACGGCATTTAAATCTTATTTATTTGTTAGTTCTCACCAGGTAGGTATTCTCCCCCAAAGCTTTGCACTACTCTCTTTGTAATGGCATGGGATACTTCTAAATCTGAGGTGTTATCAGCCCATTCAAAAACCACGATAACATCATCAGAGACACGATTAACGGTTACATCATGGAAATCTGAGTTTCGGAATGCAGTTTTCAGATCACGCTTAAAATCATCGAAAATTGACAGGTCGCTGAAGTAGCAAGTGCCTTGTTCTGGAACGTTTTTCATGTAAATCCTCTCAGTTTAAAAAAGGGAATTTACAATAGGCTGGCTATATTGAACAGCCTAGTTAACCGTAGCTGCCTGCCTGAGTAAGCCCGGACTATGCCGAGGCTGGTTTCTGCTCTGTATCTTTGTCCCACTGCTCGCGGAACTGGGTGGGGTTTTGACTGCCTTGCACTGACATAGCTTTATTCTTTATTTCGGGATAACTCGATTTTACGGATACCCGACCGGTCAATGTTGCACTGGCCAAGCAGGCCAAACAGCTCAGCATTCAGTGACACGCTGTCACCGAACGTCATATCTACCGGCACCTCTGGCACATCAATCTGGCTTGTCAGTTCGGCTGGCAGGCTTAGCTGGGGCTGCTTTATTGTCCGGTACTCCACCTGCGGTTTTTGCTGCGTCGCGCAGCCGGTCAGCAGCATCAGCGGGAACAGGAGCAACAGCGCACTTGTCCGACGCAAGGTAACGTTTAATTTCACTCTGGAGCTTCCTGTTTTGCTGTGCGGTAACTGCCCGTTGCTCAGTGACCTGAGACATGACGGCATTCTGCTTATTTACTGCTGTGACCAGGTCGCTCACGCTTGCCGCCAGGCCATCATTTTTACTTCTCAGGTCGTTTATCTGATCGTCTTTGCTGTTAGCCAGCTTTTCCAGCCGATCATTTGTCGCGAGCAGCTGACCGTTTCGGGTGTTTAGCCCCCACAGCGCCAGGATAAATAGCCCTACAATTATCAGGCCGGTATTGTTTCGGATAACGCTGATTACTTTTAGCACAGAACCCCCTTAGCTTTAGTGAGCCGGGTTTTCCTGTCTTCAATTCCGTTAATGCCGCCATTAATAACGCGGATGATGCTACCAACATCATCTGCGTCAGCTATTTCATTCAGCCCGTGAATCTTCCACCATGCCGCTGCTGACTCTGCTGCCAGTTTGTAATCTGCCAGTAAATCAGGATTTGCCACCACGTCGACACCCAGCGGTTGAATCAAATCTCTGTAATTTGACTTGCCTGTAATCTGGATCAGCCCTCGCCCCCGGTAACGATAACCGTCACCTGATGCGGTATCACCATTGCCAATCCTGTTGGCATAGATGATATTACCGATCATTTGCTTATTGGCTGCGTGTTCTGAGGTGCGCCCGTACTTCATTGCCTGCTCTTTCGTAATGCGGCTCCCGAACATAGCGAGCAGAGCGCCGTACTGGTAATTCAGGTTCTCTTCCACGTAGCGGAAGCCGCCTGACTCATGGCCCACCTGGGCGAGGAAATGCGCCTGTCTGAGTGGCGTGTTAATCCCATGCTTCTGCATGGCTGCCGCTACCGGCTCATACCATGCGTCACGCAATTCATCATTCACGCCTGTTGCGCGCTGGAATTGATTAACTGTCAGCATTTGAACCTCCGTTAACCCCTTCCATGCCTACCCGCCTGCGTACAGACGAGAACAAAGCATCAACGCCGATGTAGCCGACGAATGCAGAGAACGGCCAGCACAATTCCGGCGGAAAATTCCATCCGAATATCGCGCATATAGCCGTGAGTGTTGGTTGAGCAAAAAAACACAGGATTCCGCACATTGCCGCGCCGGTTAGACGGTCACGCCAAATAGTTTTCCTGTTCCGCGAAGTTGTGAGGATCGACATAACGAATGCCAGGATTGAGTAGCCGACCTCATTGCGGTGATTTGCCAGCCAGGCGATCATTGCCGCCAGGTTATCAGGTCTGTCCGGCATACGTTTCATCTCCCACCTCTCTTTCAGGCGGCTGCGTGTGTCATTGAAAGGGTAAAGACGCCCGCTACCACACAGGAATATTGAGGGGTCGCGTTAATTGGTAGGGGCGAAAACTGGAATAAAAAAAGGCCGCTCTGATGGCGACCTTCTGGAATTTGGGCAATAAAAAAGTCGCCGTCGCATTCTAAGAACACGTACGGCAACTTACCGTCATATAGTGGCTAAATGGCTAAAGGATGTCAACATGTTATTTGCACAATGCCGCACTTTAACAACACGTTTACGTTCATTAAATGCTTTTTGCAGAGGATTGAAGATCATCCACAGGCTGGCATTCAGAATGTCGTCAATCTCATTACGGCAGGTTCCATAAGATGGCTTACGCCAGCCCTCTCCACTTCGCCCCTTGTTGATTTTGCGAGGACTTGCACACTGATGGTAGTAGGATGCAATGGCTCGCTTGGAAGAACCGTGTGAGTAGTAACTTAGCAGGATGCCATAAGCTTTTTTATCGATGCACATGACGGAATCCACGACCTGAGAAATCAAGAGTCCGTCATCATCGTTACACATTGGCCGGGACATGCCAGGCTGCGGCTCTACACTTGCCATCCACTGAGCGATCATGCTGCTCTTTCGCGTCTCCAGTCTTCCTGAATAAACCCACGCGCCCCATAACTCCAGCCAGCTGTTCAGCCAGTCGTGCTCGTCTTTGCTGAGATTTAGCTCGCGTATGCTCATGCTTCCTCCAGTTCAGTAATCAGAAAATCCATGCGACCGCCCTTCACTACTTCCCCGCGCACCATGCGCACGTCATCAATCAGGCTGTCATCGGCTATTACGCCTGCCTGGGTGAGTGAGTCGAGAGGGGCTTTGAAAAGGTTGTCCAGGTCACGCTTGGCGCGTGTCGGTGGGTATGCGGTGATTTTTACTTTGAGGCTGCCGGTGAGGAGGTACTGCTGATTTGCTTCGGTGATTTGCTTAATGACTGCTGCTGTGTATTCCCTGCCTTTTTTGCTTTTGATTTTCCTGCCGCGAAACACTGAGAAGAGGTGGTTGTTTCCCGGCGGCCAGGGCAATGTGATCCGATATTCAGCCATGCTTCACCTTTCCTTCTCTGAGTAATGCATCCTGTGTCCTGATAACGCCTTCCAGATGCGCTATGCGGGCTTCAGTGACTTCACAGTGACGTGTGCGGCGGTCAATTTCATCGTGGCAGCGAGAGCATGCCCAGGCTCCAAAAAGGTCATCAGGTTTCATACCTGTTCCGCAGATACCTACCATCCGGTAGTGCGCGAGTACCACTGTTTCAGAGTTACCATTGCAGATGCCCGGCAATCTGACCTGGCACTCCCTGCCCCGCGCTTCTTTACGAAGATTCGCCATCTTCATCCTCCATTCGGTGATTTGGATCGGTCATTTCGTAGAAAGCAGCACATTCATCACAGCAATGACATTCGTCGGGTGAGAGTGGCATTCCACAGTTTGCGCACGCTCCACACTTGCAAGGGTCATCAGGTGGTGATGATGATTTGCATTTGTCGCACCAGGTGCCAGGCATGTAATCGTGCATGCTCATACCCTGCTCCATATCGGCTGTGCCCATCGCTTGCTGGGCTGAGGTGTGTAGTTGAGTTCCGGAAGCAAGGCAGAAACTGTCCAGGACTTGTAGTCAGCGGCGAGGTGCTTTTCGGTTTTGATATTGCGGGATTGGTACTGGAGGATTAATGCGTTTGCTTCTTCGGCGGTGCAGTTTGGATGGTGAAACCAACTAAGCATTTTTTCGCCTCCCCCGGTTTCCCTGAGCTACCATCAGAACGCCGTTTACGATGACGTGCCGTAGCCCTTCAGTATCATCTGAGTAAACACCGACAGTGCGCCTGTCCAGCCCTACAATGCGGCCAACAGCTGTCCGGCTACCGTTACAACGCCTGAGTAATTCCGGTACGGTATAGACATCCTTTTTCATACCCTCACCTCACGCAGTGGCTGGTCAATAAGCTCGTACATGCGACTGTGTTTCCGGCACAGGTCGAAGATGGCGTTTTCCTTTTTCGGCTTGGGCTTTGTGGGAACCCGCCCCATCACTCCGGCAAGGTGTGCATGATTGGCCGTCTGCCGGACGGATGCTGCTGTCGGCTGATAGTCTTCGTTCAGCTTCACGTAGGTGTGGATGTGATATCCGTTGGTGATGACATCCCCTCTGGCTACCATCTTGGATAAAGCGCCACATGAACTGACACGCTTATAGCCAAGTGATTGAATGTGGTCATGGAGGATGCTGGTAGAGACATAACCATTTTTGCCGGACAGAAACTCTTTGATGCGGTCACGTGCTGTCATGCTGCTCTCCCGTAATGGGCTGCCCAGCGCATTGCACAGGTTGCATCGTCGCCGAAGCTGACGCCCTGCTCTGCACCAAAGGCGCTGATTAATTCGATTAAGTCCCGCATTTCACCAACGGTCATGCGGCTGGTTGACTGGCCCAAAACAACAAATCCGCCGTCTAATCCCGGCACCACGTCCTGCTTCTTCAGGGCTGCGGTAAACACATGCTTCCATTCTTCGCTCGCCAGCTTTCGCCCATGCCAGTTGACCTGCTCTGAGATGTCGTTGAGGCATGCCCAAAGTTTGGCGTTCTGGTCGAGGCTGCGGGTGCGTTCCTGGATAGTGACTACGAGGGGTGAATCAGGATTGGTTGGTAAGGAGTTGATGAATTCTGTGCAGTTTCGTCGCCGGACGGGGTCTGTCAAAAAATAGCTCTGTTTGTTCACATTCTACCTCCGGTCGGTTATCTCCTGCGCCTTAGCCAGGTCGATTTCCATCTTCTCCATAATCAGAGTGATGGTCTGAGCATTGTGGCCGCCGGTCTTGTGGAACATCTTCAGCAGCGTCAGGCCAGCGCCTACTTCTGCCAGGTGGTCCGGGCGTTTAATTTGGATTACTTCAGCTGACATTTTCAGGCTCCTTAATGCTGAGAAGAACGTAGCCGGGAAGGTAGGCACCCACATCAGCAACATGGGTAATTAAGCGGGTACATGCATCACCGGTATATTCGCCATTCCACTCCAGAAGAATTAGCGTGTCTCCGACCTGATAATCTCGATCAGCCTTGCGAAGCTCAGCCAGCTTTAAACCGTCCAGCACTGGAAAGAAATGCTCAGGCAGAATTTTCAGCTCATGCGTTTTCATCACTCTTCTCCATCTCAGCGCGGGTGTTCCAGGCGGCCTTCCATGCTCTATACGGGATTTCTACGTATTCACTGTAATATCGGTCTGTCGTTACAGCCCTCTGCCCTTTGACATATTCAAGTGTGTGTCCCAATTCATCAGCAACCCACTCTTCAAACTTCGCCCTGCATAACTCTTCAGTCATGATTGCTCTCCTGCTTTGCGCGGGCCATCCAGCCATGCCATTCGTATCGCGTCTGGTCCCAGTAGTAATTTCCGTTAGCATCCCGATCTAACCAAAACTCCATGAAAGCCTCGTCTTTCCGCGTGTGCATCTCAAACGCCTGCCGCTCAAGCTCATCGTTGTTGGTCATTTTTCTTCTCCAGTACCAATCCGGCTGGTGCCGGTATTACTTTCAACGTTCCGCCGTCGAACTCCTGAAGAATGGGGAGTACAAAATTAACTTCTTCGCGCTTTAGTGGGCGCTGAACCAACTCTCCATTTTCTAACTGGATGAGCACGATTACGTTTTTTGGCTTGGATTTCATATCACTCTCCTCCCTTACGCGCTGGCTGGCCTGCCAGATAGCTGTGAAATGCTTCCAGATCAATGCCGATGAATTCGCAGGCTCGCTGCATGTCTTCTACCGGGATAATCCTCTGCCCGTTGTCCAGCGCCAGGACGGTGATAGTTAGTCCCGGAAGGAGTTCCATTTCGCTCTCATGGGCTACGGTTGGTAATTTTGTGTCGTTCATAACTATCTCCAGTCGTTAGCGGCGCGGGGCTGCTGGTTTTCATTCTGCGCAAACTGACGCGCTGCATCTTCCTGGTCCATGTTGATGAAGTGACCATTCTTCCAGCCCATGTAGAAAGTCTTGGGCTGGCCGGAGCGGTACTTGCCGACGATGATTTCAGCGATGCCGCGCATGCTGCTCTTCTCGTCATAAACTTCGTCGCGGTACGGGAAGATAATCACGTCTGCATCCTGCTCAATGGCACCGGAGTCTTTCAGGTCAGCCAGGGTAGGTCGCTTGTCCTGTCGGCTTTCCACGCCACGGTTGAGCTGTGACAGGAGGATTACCGGGACTTTGTTTCGAAGGCAGAACTGCTTCAGCTTGCGGGTGATCTCACCAATGGCGATATCGTTGCGCTCAGCTTTGGGCTTCTTCATCAGGCCGAGATAGTCGATGGAAATAAAGCTCAGGCCGCCGTCCATGTTGAGGCGCTCGGCGTGGCCAATGATTTCATCAACGCTCATGGTTTCATCCAGCACGTAGTTATCCTCGTCCTGAAGTGTTCCTGTAGCCCCTGTAAGCCGCGTGTACTGCTCATCCAGCATGTTCAGGGGATTACGCAGCGTACCAATGGACAGGCCAGCACGGTCAGCCACATGACGCTCCACGACCTGCATATCTGACATCTCCATCGATATCATCAGGCCTCGACCTTTCTGCCGGCCGATTGAGTTACCTATGTTGATAGCCAGCTCAGTCTTACCCATGCCAGGGCGACCAGCGATGATGATCAGGTCTGTACGGTCGAAGCCGCCATACTCATCGTCCATCGGCTGTATGCCAGTTTTCAGGTACAGGCCGGAATCCTGGCCTTCCATTCGCTTGCCCAGCACGTCCATGTAATCTCCAAGCATGTCACCTATTCGCCGCGGTAACCGGTCGTTAGTTTCAAACTGTATTTTCGACAGTAAGCCCGCCACATCTGCCAGCCGTTCGTTGATGTCGTGAGCGCCCGCAGCTTTCAGCAGCGAAATAGCATCATTCAAATCAGTAACACCTTTGCGGATCATCCAGCACTGACGAACTCGCTTCGCCCAGGCTTTGATATTCGCCCCAGACTTACACCTCGACGAAACATCGAGCACAAAGTTCTTTGAATCTTCAGGAATGCTGTCGCGCACCGTGAAAATGTCCACCGGTTCTGCTTTGCTCAGAAGCGCACAGATAACCTCGTACATTCGGCGCAGGTGAAAGTTTTCAAACGCCTCAGATGGCAGCTTGCCCGCAATGTCCCGGCAATCTATGTGATCGCCTTTAATCATCATCGCGCCTACCAACTGCTCTTCAAATTCATAGCTATCCATGTTGTGGCTCCTGGCTGATTACCTGGTCAACGATGCGCTGGGTTAGCGCGGTATCCACGCCGTATTTTTTACCGGCTGGGTTATCTCCCATGGCGTACGGAGTAGGCTGATAACCAAACTCGATGTAGCCGTTGATGAACGTGTCGATGTCCTTCGGTTGGCGCTTTGTTTCCCGACAGTGCTTCAGGTGGGACTCATACAGCCGCTTGATGCCCTTCTCGGTAGTCGTGCTGATACTCGCGATCCGTGGAAGGCCATGCTTCTGGGCTTTGCTGTTCCAGGTGTCTTTGAAGCGTTCACGGTTGAATGTGAATTTACTGACAGGCGGTTTTTCAGGGGGTGATTCTTGCTTAACCGGAAAACTCCCCTCTGGGGATATAGGGGTATTTTCTTTATTATCTTTAAAGATATCTTTTGTGTGTTCCGTTTTGGTAACACTTGGTGTAACCGGTTTGGTAACTTTTTTTGTTCCCGCTTTGGTAACAATGTTACCTATCTGGGAACACTCTGGGATTTGCCATTCTGAAATGTTTTTATTAGGCCCGGTACGACTGCCCTCTTTAACTAAAACACCCATGGCTATCAACTCGTTCTTGGCAATATTTGCTTTCGGTCTGCTGATACGGCACAGCTCTGCTAACTGACTGTCTGCAATGCGATCCATCTTCTTCTTAAACCCGTATGTCTTGCGGCAAACGGCATGTGCCACCTTGGCCTGATTGCGTGTCAGGTTAGCGCCTATCAGTTCCTCATAAAGCTCCATAGCCAGCATGATGAAACCATCATCTGTATCGGCCACTCTGCGCTCCACGGCCTCCAGATGAGGCTTACGGTAATCCGATAACTTAGCGACGCTCATCTTTTTTCACCCCTGCTTTAGCCAGTCTGTAAACACCAATGAGCCTCTCAGCGAAAGGCTTGCTATTGGCTGCTGCTACGACCAGCCCATCCGGTGAGTCAGGATGGCGGCGCTCCTCTTTTTCCTGGTAATTTCTGCGTTTTCGCATGTATAATTACTCCTGTGAATTGATCCAGTCTTTTCGCATCAGGCCTCAAACGTTCGCGCGTTTGGGGCTTTTTCTTTTGTCATTTCCAGTTGCAGCCGGGAATACTCCAGCTGTATCCAGATCAAATGCCGGTAGTGTTCCAGAGGCATCTTCCGTTCTCCGCGCATCACAAAATCCTCTACACCGCAGGCGGCGAGAGTTTCCATAATTTCCGGGTATTTTTCGGTACGGCGAAGGATGGTGCTGTCTGCCACTTCGAGCATCTTCGCAACCACTGACTGACGGGTGTTTGATAATGCCTGGTGTGCAGTCGCCAGAAGATGGCGACCGATAAACGCAATACTTCCTGATTTGCGTGGGTTTGCCTGTTCCATTTCTTATAATTTCCATGTTGGTTAGATAGTTAGTTACGTGTGAGCACCGTGGGGTGCCACTGTGTTTGTGCACCTGTATCGGCGCGGTTAAGTTGTGTAAAGAGCGATATTGCTTATGCTGCTGCGTTCTTCCCTGGGGGGAACACATCGTCAAGCCCAGCCGTAGCGCCTAACTTGTTAAAAATCGAAACAAACTGCCGGCAAAGGTGGATATCCATTCCTCTGCGGCCCGTTTCCCAGTGACCAATTGCACCAGGGGTACATCCGGCCATTTCCGCAAGTTGTGTCTGGGTTAATCCCAAGCGCTCGCGATAAAGTCGCAAATTGTTCATTTGAACCTCCATAAACTGATTTGAGTATACATATTGTATCCGTACACGGCAAGCGGGTTATACATTTTGTGTCTCGATTGGATTTATACAGTTCGTATAATCAGGGCATGAATATGAAATGGTACGACCTCGCCAAGTCCCGCATGAAGGACATGGATATGACGCAGGAAAAGCTGGCTGAGCATCTTGGGATAACTAAGGGTGCGGTTAGCCATTGGCTTAACGCAAGGCGCGAACCCAGCCTTGAGGAGATAGCTAAGTTATTGCGTTATCTCGGTTATAAAGAATTTACGGTAAATGCTGATGGAACAGTTGCTCCAGCAGGATCTATTGCAAATACCTCGTACGTTGGCCCATATACACCGGGCACCAAATATCCCGTTCTCAGCAAGGTTCAGGCGGGTGCATGGTCAGAGGCGTGTGAAGTCTACACCCTGAAGGATATCGATCTGTGGCTTGAGTCTGATGCCCATATTCAGGGCGATGCTTTCTGGCTTGAGGTGGAGGGAGACTCTATGACAGCACCGATGGGATTAAGCATCCCGGAAGGTACTTTTGTGCTGTTTGATACGGGCCGTGAACCTCTGAACGGTAGCCTGGTCGTTGCTAAGCTGACGGACGACAATGAAGCGACATTTAAAAAGCTAGTCATAGATGGAAATGAAAAGTATCTCCGGGGACTGAACCCCTCATGGCCGATGAAGCCCATCAATGGTAACTGCCGGATCATTGGCGTGGGCGTAGAGACGAAGATGCGATTGGTTTGAACCATGAACTTAAGATGGCTTTGGTTGTAAGATCTTAGTTAAAGTATTTTTGAATTTCGCCGATATACCCATGAAGCTATAAAATTTAACATAAAGAAAATATGACGCTAACTCCTTTTTTTATAAAGGGTTTATCCTGAAAACCTCTGTCAAATTATTTCGCTATTTTCAGCTTTGTGATAGTTGACAATATGAGCATGGACTTACCATAATGGTAAACAGAGTACTTAGCCGGTATAAAACGGGTGCCCCTAAGGATGCTTTAAAAGATGGTGAGGAAAGGCTCATAAATTCCGGCCCACTTTACCCGGATCTTTTAGAGAATCTTGATAGATGCCAAGTGAATTCTGTTACGACTAACACCAACAATTTCATGACGCTTCACATGATTGACTTGGGTGATTTGAGGGGCTTTGCTAAGTTAGCCCTCTCACAAGGGGAATACCTTAATTCTCAATGGTGTAACGGAAATGCGCCCAAGGGTATATTTGCTTGTGATGCATATATAGTGCCAGCACCATTATATACTCCTCAAGAAAGGAGGGAGATGACGACCTTGATGTATGTAAAGTTATGCATCACTGATACAGGCAATACTGTAGCGGTTATCTCCTTACATGATTCAACTAAAACTAAGGATTTCTCATGAAACGTTATTCTCTCTGCCCGATTTGCGGGGATGAAAGCCTACATGAAAACCACCAGTACGTGCTTCGTGAGTTTGAAGGTTTTAAAAAGCAAGTGGAATTCCACGTATCCTCTTGTGATTCCTGTGGCTCTGAGACATTTACAGAAAAACAAGCTACTTTTAACAAAAGACAAATGTCTGATTTTTATAGAGAAGCTGATGGATTGCTTACTGGAAGACAGATTAGATGCTTTAGGGAAGCTCTTGGAATAACGCAAATCGCAGCTTCCAAGCTTTTTGGTGGCGGGAAAAACGCTTTTACTAAATATGAAAATGGTGACGTTACTCAATCTGTTGCCATGGACAAACTCATAAGAACTGCTTACGCAATACCCGCAGCTTTAGAGTTTTTGCATCAAGGCTGTCCTGATGTCGCTGTGGTTTCTTATAACGCATCTATATGTGAAGCTGTAAGTACCTTATTTACTGAGACGGCTTCCTTAAGACTTGCAAGCCAAGCAATGAGGAAGGCAAAGCCAGGAACAATCGAAATGATGGTTTTTCAGCCAGATCAGAAATCAAATAACGCCCATTGGGAAATTTCGCCAGCCATCTGATTGGTTAAATATTATGATAGAGCCATTGTTTCAAGACGTCTTTTTAAGGAAATCCTCTCTTTCCTTTCATAATGATGTAAACATACTACAAATGAACGGCTTGCAGTTAACTCAACAAGCCTATAACAAAGTTACTGGCGTGCAGGTCGTTGAGGTCTTTAGGGATGAGAAACGGCTTGAAGTAAAAAGTTATGCTTGTTTTTTCAGGTTACAATGTGGAATACGTCTTTTAGACCAAGCAGAACAAACGGATGAAAAAGTTTTTTTTGAAATTCTTGTAGAACATGATGTGGTTTTTGATTCATTACATCAATTAGAAATCAAACAGTTAGAGGATTTTAGCTCTTCTGATAAAATTACTAACGCCGCCTGGCCTTATTGGAAAGAGCACGTTGCATCAATGTGCTCTAAAGTCGGCTTAAACTCTTTAATTGTTCCCCCACCCCAAAAAAATGATCCAATAAAGATAACAGGACATAGGCAGCTATAAATTTCCCGGCCACCGTGCCGGGTTTTTTGTGCCTGTCATCCCCACCACAACCCGAGAAGCCAGCGAAAGCTGGTTTTTTTGTGCCTGAAATCCTCAGGTAGAAAATAAATCTACCCATAAAACATGACATTACGTATATCACAGAAAATAAGTATACATATCGTATTGCATAATAAGGATACGTTTTGTATATTCACCCCATCAGCAGGACGCACCACTCACCAGGACGGTGATGCTCTTTAACAATATGACAGACGCCGATACAGGCGTACCAAAGCAGAGATGCTTTTGGGGTGAGGTAGCGCAGTGGCAGACGCGGGCATTGCAGCCGTACCTCTGGTTCGATTCCAGACCTCACCACCAAAATCATCACAGGAGATAGCCATGAATTCACGTGAACGCCGTGCTCAGGCTTACAGAGCAAAGTGTGCAGCAGAGAACGCGCTGGGCAGAAAGATTGAAGCGACTCTTTCTGGTTGCAGCATCAATGTACTCACAGCAGTAACAGCGGCACCTAACTGGCGCAATCGTGCTGAGCCTGAATTTGTAACGCAAGAAAACCCTGAGTACCGGAAGGTGAATAACCCTTACGGCCAGCTCACAAACGCCAGGCAGAAACAGCGTGGCTTCAGCATTCCACTTATTTGAGGTGATGCATGGAAGAGTTTGATCAACACCCTGATGACGACATGTCTCAGTATCAGGATTATCGCTATGAATACTGACGTCCAAAGGTGGTGCGGTCAGTTCAAGCGCTGCAACGGATGCAAGCTGCAATCGGAATGCATGGTTAAGCCAGAGGACGGCCCCCCTTACATCAAGAACGGCGTGGTTGTTGACCCATGGGCTAACCGGACTACAGAAATGATAAAACGCGAATTAGCCGCCAAGTGAGCGGCTTTTTTTACGCCTGAATAACAGCGGCGCTGCCGTATGGAGTGAGAGATGATCAACACGGATTACCCGGAAGACTTGAAGCAAAAGCTTCGTGATGCAGTCGCCGGTTCATTTTCATCATGTATGTATCAGCAAGAGTATCGCGCAGTGACTTCAGCCGTTGTCGAATTCCTAACAGCTCTGAATGTCACGGCTGATGAAATCAAAGATTTGCTGAGCCGGGCTGATGGCATGGACGCCGACACTGACCGATGTATCGACGAAATAATCGAAGCGTTTAACGAATAACAGGCTGCCAACAGGTGGCCTTTTTTATGCCTGGAGCACAGCATGATTCAGGTGAATGGCGAGAAGAAGAGCGTAGTGAGAATGGCTTGTGGCTACTTGTTTCGCCTGAAGCCTGAATCTGATGGCTCTGGTAAAACAATCAACCGTGACTAGCTCCGAGCAGCGGTCAGGAAGCATTATCTGGAGGGGAAATGAGTAAGTACGAAGAGCTGGATGCCATGATTTTGGAGAGCATTACAACATTACCAAAGAGCTTTGCTGATATCTATTTTGGGCGCAACGGTATCAATGCGAAATGCCAATCTTTCTGCCCTACCCCGAGAGATGAACCAGCTCGTGTACTGGACCGCCGACTTCAAGCACTACGCAAAAAGGGGCTGATAGTTTTTATGAAGGGCTGGCGTAAAGCGCCAGGCCAATAATCGCAGTAAGGAGGTAGAAGATGAAATATTTCGCATACGACCCTGAGACTGGATTCGAGATTTTTGAAACATCCGAAGAGGCGTCATCACATGCCCAAGAGGCGATTGATATGTATCGCGAAGAAGCGTCCGAGGGGTGGCCTGAATCAGTTGAAAGCGTTTGCTGGGGCGAGGTTAAACAGCGGTCACAGGAAAGCACCTTTAACGCTGGTGATGAAGATGATCTGGATAAGGAATATTCGGATTACCACCTCGAAGATATTGAGTGACACCGCAATGCCTTCGCATTGAGGGCATTTCGATGACACCTAGTCATCACAACGCGCTTTAGAGATAAGGTGGCGTTGGATAAACAACGTGAATTGTCCTGAATCACTTGCCCTCTCCGGAGGGCTTTTTTATGCCCTGAGGAGGGTAAATGCGTGTAGATAACGAAGTATTAAATGTGCTTAGCGCCTGTCAGTGTGAAGGAAACAACTTAATCCTGACTGGTCAGCTTGATCGTAATCTCTATACCCGCACCAACAAAGTGATTGAAGCGGCTGGCGGCAAATGGAACCGCAAAGCGAAAGCTCATGTTTTCGAAATCGAAGCCTCGGAACGTATTGAGCAAATCATCCTGACAGGTGATGTTGTGGTACCCAAGGATGATTTTGAGTTCTTCCCAACCCCTCCAGGAGTTGTCAGGCACGTAATTCATTTTGCAGATATTCGGGATGGCATGACAGTTCTTGAACCTAGCGCAGGGCAAGGTGCCATTGCTAAAGCTGTCCATGATGCCGCAGCAGATGTGATGATTGATATGTATGAGCTGATGCCTGCCAACAATGATGCGCTGCACGCTTTGAATCTTCGCCTTTCAGGTATCGGGAAGCCCGTCGATTTTCTCACCGTAGAGCCAGCACCAATCTATGACAGGGTGGTAATGAATCCTCCTTTTGGTCGGCAGGCTGATATTAAGCACGTTACTCACGCTCTGAAATTTCTGAAGCCGGGCGGCCTGTTGGTGTCAGTCATGGCTTCTTCGGTGACGTTCCGCAGTAACAAACTAACTTCCGATTTCCGCCAGTTGATTGAAGAGCGTGGGGGTCATATCGAAGAATTACCGGAGGGGTCTTTTAAGAATTCAGGGACGATGGTCAATACAGTGATTGTAGTCATTCCTAATTAATTGATAGCCGCCTTACCGCGGCTTCATCCCAAAGCGTCCATTCGGGCGTTTCGCAATGAATAAACCAATCAACCTAAGGATTACCCATGTTAGCAACAGCTCATGGGGCGGCATGCGGTCGCCCTGGATTTAATGCGTTCGGCTACATCGAGCGCCAACCTTCAAACATTCTGACCAGCGCCAGCTTCACTCCCCCACCCCGCAAGAGCTGGTTACAGAAGCTCTGGGAAATGCTCTGTAGTGAAGGCAGACCATGAACAAGCCAGATAAGCAAACAGTTCGCAACATGGTGATGCTGGCCGTTGCGAAGAACGATAACGATATGCGCGAGTCAGCGCGAAGGCTCTACTGGGAGGTGGCTATATGAGGCTCACATTCAAAGACCGACAAGAAATCGAAAGCATCATCAAAGGATTTGGTGAAACGGAACACGAGCAGGTTTATGCGATGGTTGAGCAGACTGTTGAGCCGATTAAGCACAACCCGGTGGAAGCAGCCATGACGGTGTTCCTGTCGCGTCACTTCGATATGGATGTCATTGGGATGGGTCAGGACGACATGGACGCTCAGGAGATGGCTCACAAGTTCCTGTGGGATTACGTGACCAAAATTGAGCAGCAGCGTTACGCGCTGGAAATTTTCAAGGCGAAGCATAGCTACCGGGAGGTGGCGTAATGGAGCCTGGCATTTATTACGACATCAGCAATGAGGATTACCACTCAGGCGCTGGGGTTAGCAAGTCACAGCTGGATGACATTGCGACCAACCCGGCCATATTCAAATGGCGCAAGGAAGCGCCCGTTGATACTGAAAAGTTGAAAGCTCTCGATATGGGTACCGCCCTGCATTGCATTTTGCTGGAGCCAATGGAGTTCGATAAGCGGTTCATTGTGGCTCCGGAGTTTAACCGAAGAACTACGGCGGGCAAGGAAGAGGAAAAGAGCTTTCTCAGGGATTGTGAAAGTTCAGGGATGACGGTCATGGATGCCGAGCAGGGAAGGAAATTAAAGCTGATGCGTGAAAGTGCGCTGGCCCACCCGGCAGCGCGGTGGCTATTGGAAGCGGAGGGACACTGCGAAGGTTCGATTTACTGGAGCGATGAAGAAACCGGGGAATTGTGCCGCATCCGGCCTGATAAATTTCTCTCAGACCAGCCTGTGATCGTTGACGTTAAGAAGGTGGCAGATATGGAGCGCTTCCCACGCCACCTTGCCGAGTTCCGGTATCACATGCAGGACGCCATGTACCGCGAAGGATATCTGCGCCACTTCGGCCAATACCCAATGTTTATCTTCCTCTGCGTGAGCGAAACCATCGACTGCGGCCGCTATCCGGTGCGCACCTTCCAGATTCAGCCTGATGACACCGAGGATGGCTACGAGCTGTTCCGAAACAGCCTGAACACATATCACGAATGCCGCACCACAAATAACTGGGGCGGCATTGAAGAAATCACCCGCCCTGCCTGGGCGAAGAAAAAGGATTACTTATGAGCACCGAAATTACTCACTTCACCCAGGGCGAAGCTGATACCAAGGCTGCCATCTTCAGCCCGTCCGGCCTGCAAAAGCTTCAGGCATTTGCCGAAGTTATGGCGCAGGGAAAAACGACCGTCCCGGCACATCTTGCAGGCAAGCCAGCTGACTGCCTGGCTGTGGCATTACAGGCAGCGCAGTGGGGAATGAACCCCTTCGCTGTGGCGCAGAAAACACACCTGGTCAACGGTACCCTTGGCTATGAGGCTCAGCTGGTTAATGCAGTGGTCACCAGTTCCACAGCCGTTCAGGGGCGCTTTAAGTACGAGTACGGCGGAAACTGGGAAAACTTCCGGCCTGGTCCGGCTAACGCGGCGAACGAGAAAGACTTGTGTGTGAGGGTTGGTGCAGTGTTGCGCGGAGAAACGGAAATTACCTGGGGCGAACCGCTCTATATGGAGTTTGTCACCACCCGTAACTCACCGCTCTGGAAGACAGCGCCAAAGCAGCAGTTGGCCTATCTGGCCGTAAAGTACTGGGCGCGGCTCTACTGCCCGGATGTGATTCTGGGCGTCTACACCCCGGACGAGTTTGAGCAGAAAGAGCGAGCTGAGCGCGATGTTACCCCGGCGCGCACCCGGCAAGACCTGAATAATCTGATTAACCAGAAGCCCGTCACTGATGAGCGGGAAGTTAAACAATCAGTTGAACGTACGCCGGATGAACTGTTGGCAGCATTTACCGAAGCGGCCGGGAAAGCCGCTGACACTACTGAGCTGGATCGCCTCTACAAGTACGCCGCAAAGCAACTCTCCAACGATACGGAAAAACTGGATCTGGCTACCGACAGATACAGCATCCGCCGTGATGAATTGACTGAAGCGGCGTAATAAACCTTCCAGCTAGCGTGACGACTGTCACTACTTGTTGCCGAGAGGATAGTATTTATTAGTTATAATGATATAAGTTAATAAAACTACGCGGAGGAAATCATGTCTTTTGAAATTAAAAGCAGAGCTGAAAGTCTAGAGTATAGTACTTTAAGGATAGTGTGCGACGGAGGATTATCTGTGGGGACTGGTTTTTTCTTCACTTTTCATGGCGAAAAATCACTTTACGCACCGGTACTCATCACTAATAAACATGTAATCAAAGATATGAGCAGCGCAGAGCTTTACTTTCACACTTTAGATATAAAGTCTGGAAAACATAATAAACTAGATACCGTGAAATATTTTGATCTTCAAAAATTCATAACAATGCATCCCGATCCGAAAATTGATTTATGCACAATAGCATTAAAGCCTGCCTTTGATTATCTCAATAACTTAGGGAAAGAAGCAATTTATTGCCCATATATAGAAAGCGATATATTTATAGCTAATGGTGAAAAAGATATTTTCAACACACTGTCAAACATACAGACTGTGCATATGACTGGATATCCTAACGCATTATGGGATGATGTAAATAATAAACCAATAACACGAAGAGGGATTACAGCCTCCAACCTACATGAGGATTGGCAGGGACAGCCGGACTTTATGATTGACATGGCTTGCTTTCCCGGTTCAAGCGGATCTCCAGTATATGTATTCGATGAGGGCGCGTTCACCTCAGGAAATTCAATGGTGACTAGCCCTAATGGCCGCCTGCTATTGTTAGGGGTGTTGCATAAAGGTCCAATATTCAATGCAAATGGTGAAGTTAATATTATTAACATCCCTACAAGTTCAAAAGCAGTCACAACTACTGGAATAATGATGAACCTCGGCATTGTTGTAAAATCTGAAAAAATACTGGATTTTAGAGAGTTATTTTTTCCTTCTGAGAACGAATCATAATTCATTTAAATATGAAAGAGAATAACGCACCGGGTAAGCGTGGATTTAGCCGTTTCCGGCGTGGCTTACAAAGAGCGAATGAATCAGCCGGTTCTCGCGCATGAGGTTGAGATGCAGCCGCCAGCTGAGATGAGGGAATACTTTCAGCAGCGCCTCAAGTTCTACAGGGAAGAGTCGATGAAGCACCCGCGGGGGAATGACCCGGTTTATCAGAAGGAAGAAAAATGAAAGGCTTACCAGTAACTTTAAAGGATAAAGATAACTATCTTCTATCCGGAGAATTAACCTCGGCCTCTTTCCCAAGCATCAACTTAGATTTTATAACAAATGAAATAACACTTGAGTTTGTTATATCTACAGTTTCTGATTTGTGCTTTGCCGAGAACAACTTGGGTGATTTAGTTGAGCTTAAGGTAGGAGAAGGCGGCTTTAAAAGGTTTGAATATATCCATTCGGATAGCAAGAGCTACACATTTTTACTGAAGATACGAACCAATCTCTAAACTAACAACCTGCTCCGGCAGGTTTTTTTACGCCCAAAATTCAGGAGTAACGCATGTGCGACATAGCCGATGAAGCCTTTGAACGTGAAGAGTGGGAGCGCGAACTGGCGCTGAAGAACAGGAAGAAGCCGGAGCCGCCGTCAGCAGTTTGCCGGAACGGGGATTGTGGGGAAGCATCACAGCCAGGCACGAATTACTGTTGCCCGGAATGCAGGGAAGATGATGAGAAGTGGGTGCGGGCTAACCAGCAGCGGAAGGTGGCGTAATGAACGAAGCAGAGAAGTCTTTCGAGCAATATATGGATGAGGTAATCGTTCATGCCGGGGTGACAGGTAAGCGGCGGATTATCTGGAGCATACTGCGCTGTTCTCTGGCCCGTGAGGTATGGGCTGATTGTATGGGGAGGCGGAATGACGCCGGAAGCGGAGAACGCGATCAACAGCATAGCCAGAGCGGCGCTTAAAGAATTCACCAACCAATCAAACACCTTAACCTACCGGCAGATACTCGACAAACACGCCAAGCACATTGAAACCCTGATCCCTGCTAAACATCGTGGGCTGGCATGGCTATGGCTGAATGTCGTGTGTCAGCGGTTAGGTCGAGGCTAACGGGAGTCCCGGTCATGATTCAAGATGAAGTCACACAACTCAGCATTCAGGAAGTCTGCTCGCTCTCGCTGAAGGCAGCAGAGAGCTGCTCATTCAGTCCGCAGGAGAAATCCACGCTCAGGGCAACTATCGGTTGGGCATGGCATCCACACGTTGATATCACTCAGGCCATGCTCCTGGCCAGCCTGCTGGATATGAACATCTGCTTTGGCGATCGGGTTGTGCTGGTCAGTGAGCCGGCGGGTTACCAATCCCGAGCTGTGGAATACACCCGGACTGGCCGACTGTCCGCTATGTGTCAGGCGATTAATCTACTCGGCGCTGATTACGCGCAGTGCATGTAACCCCTCCCCCACATTCTCATCGCAATAGCATTCGCAATCATCGCCTGGGCGATATTCAAAAAACTCTGAACGAGGTCAACTATGGCTGCCACCGACTTTATGACGGTGCGGGAGCTTGCTGCTGTCGTAAAGATATCGGCAAGCACCATCTACCGGAACCCCGCTAAATATCACATGTTCAAGGTTGGCGGCTGCTGGCGCGCCAACGAAGATAGCCTGAAAAAGTTTGCCCAACAGTCCGCCAACGATAACAATGTTTTCCGGCTGGCTGTTGTAGGCGGTAAGGAGAAGAAGAAATGCCGATCTACAAACGGGGTAAAACGTACTGGATCGATGTCTCCGCTCCAGACGGAACGAGAACTAGACGCTCTGCTGGCACCAAGGAAAAGGTAAAGGCTCAGCAGCTTCACGACAAGCTGAAGCATGAGATGTGGGCCGTTAGCAATCTGGACAAGCGGCCTGAAAGGATGTTTGAAGATTTGATGATTGTCGCTTTGCGGGATGCGGAGGGGCAATCAGGATTTGAGAATAAGCAGATTTATGCGCGTTACTTCCTGCACTTCTTTGCAGGCAGAAAGGTATCGTCTATCTCAGGCGAGGAAGTTTTCGATTCCCTGCCGACGCATCACAAGGCGACAAGGAAGCCGCTGGCCAATGCAACGAAAAACCGTTACCGGTCGTTCATCATGCGCGCTTTCTCTATGGCGCATAAATCAGGGTGGACAGACCGTAACCCTCACGTTCCCTCTCTGAGAGAGCCAAAGGTGCGGGTAAGGTGGATTGAAAAGCATCAGGCGAGAATACTGATAGAGAATTTGCAGACGGACTGGATGAAGGCGATCTGCTCTTTTGCACTCCTGACCGGAGCAAGGAAGGGGGAAATATTTTCTCTGAAATGGGTGAATGTGGATTTGCGGAGAAAAGTTGCGGTCATCGTTGCTGATGATGCCAAGTCCGGGAAAGCCAGGCCCTTACCACTGAATGATGAGGCGGTTGCAATTCTTCGCGATCTGCCAAGAGATAGTGAATATCCGTTCGCATATAAGGGACGCATGGCAGATGAAATTAATCGTACTGAGTTTGCAAAAGCTTTATCTCTGTCGGGCTTGTCAGATTTTCGCTTCCACGACTTCCGGCACACCTGGGCAAGTTGGCATGTTCAGAACGGAACACCGCTAATGATGCTGAAAGAAATGGGAGGGTGGGAGAAGCTGGAGATGGTCAATAAATACGCTCACCTGAGTGATGAACATTTGAGCAGATTCAGCGGCATTGTCACATTTTTGGCACAGGACGATGTGCCGGATAAAAACGCCGCGAAAATAACGCTAGTAAGTTAATGATATTATTAAGTAAAGCAGCGCACTTACATCAGCCCGAACAATGTTCGCAGCAGAGAAACAGTCTGATGTTAAGTGTTAACAGCCGCACACCATGTGCGGCCGCGTTTGTGCAGGCCCATGAGCCAACAGAAAAAATTATTCGCCCACTTTCTCGGTGACAGCTTCCGGATTATGGGTGATATACATCGCATCGCCATAGCTGAAGAAGCGGTACTGCTCTGCTACTGCCTGCTGGTAGGCGTGCATCGTATTACGATAGCCAGCAAAGGCGGAGACCAGCATGATAAGCGTCGATTCCGGCAGGTGGAAATTGGTGACCAGCGCATCAATTACCTGATAGTGGTAGCCCGGATAGATAAAGATTTTGGTATCGTCAAAGAATGGGGCGATAAGCGCCTCTTTCGCCGCCTGTGCCGCGCTTTCCAGCGATCGTACCGATGTTGTGCCCACGGCCACAACACGATTGCCACGCGCTTTACAGGCCAGCACCGCATCCACAACCTCCTGCGGCACTTCCGCATATTCGGCGTGCATAATGTGATCTTCAATACTTTCAACCCTGACTGGCTGGAAAGTTCCTGCGCCGACATGCAGCGTGACGAAAGCCGTCTCGATGCCTTTTGCCCGCAGCGCAGCCAGCAGCGGCTCGTCGAAGTGCAGCCCGGCAGTTGGCGCGGCAACGGCACCCGGCTTCTCGCTATAAACCGTTTGATAGAGTTCGCGGTCAGCATCCTCATCCGGGCGATCGATATAAGGCGGCAGCGGCATATGCCCTACGGCGTTAAGGATCTCCAGCACCGCGCGCTCATCCTCAAAACGCAGCTCAAAGAGCGCGTCATGACGAGCGACCATGGTGGCCTTTACGCTTTCGTCGTCTCCCAGCAGCAGTTCTGCACCAGGTTTGGGCGCTTTTGAGGCACGAACATGCGCCAGCACACGATGCTCATCCAGCATACGTTCAACCAGCACTTCAATCTTGCCACCGCTGACTTTGCGGCCAAATATGCGAGCCGGGATCACCCGCGTATTGTTGAAGACCAGCAGATCGCCCGGATTGAGTTTCTCCAACAAATCCGTAAAGACCCCGTGCGACAGCGCCCCATCCGGCCCGTTAAGGGAAAGAAGGCGGCATCCGCTACGCTGAGCCTGCGGATAGTGGGCAATCAAAGATTCGGGCAACTCAAAAGTAAAATCGGCAACGCGCATGGTCATTCACAGTCAGGGAAATCAGGGCGCACATTCTAGCTGAAAACCGCCCATAGCTAAACAACTCCCCGCAATAATGGATAAGACGATATACTGCACTTATGAATTTTCTTGCGCATTTACATCTGGCCTCGCTGGCCCAAAGCTCCCTTCTGGGTAACCTGATGGCCGATTTCGTGCGGGGAAATCCGCACAATGAGTGGCCCGCAACGGTTGCAGAGGGCATTCTGCATCACCGACGTATTGACGTGATGACCGACTCCCTGCCTGAAGTGCGTGCGGCACGGGACTTCTTCCGGCCCGAAACCCGTCGCGTTTCCCCCATTACTCTTGACGTGATTTGGGATCATTTTTTGTCACGCCACTGGGGGAGTATTCAGCCGGAAATTTCTCTGCCAACTTTTCTGGCACAGGCGAAATCTGTGATCGAACCCGATTTAGCCTCTACTCCGGAGCGGTTCCAGAATCTTAACCGTTATTTATGGAGTGAGCGTTGGATGGAGAAGTATGCCGAGCCGGATTATCTGCAACCGGTGCTGCGCGGTATGGCCAGTCGCCGTCCTCGTCTGGCGGCGCTGGAGGACTCCTGGCAGGATTTCATCACAAACTATCAGCAATTTAACGACTTTTTCTGGCAGTTCTATCCGGTTATGATGGAAAAGGCTTCACGCCAGGCGCTTTGATAGCGCCAGCGGCAATTCCGCTTGTCCTTTTGCTGAAAAGGGCTATTGTATGGAGCTGCTTTAGTAATTTTAAATTTTTGATAGGTTTAACCTATCTGAATAATCGGCGTTTAACGCTGGTGCCTCTACAGGCATCGCTTTTATACTCCGCGTTGTCTCTTTAATCTAACTACTTCTACAGGAGTGAACATGGTCCTGGTAACTCGTCAAGCCCCAGATTTTACCGCTGCTGCCGTACTCGGCAACGGTGAAATTGTTGAGAACTTCAACTTCAAAAAACACACTGCTGGTAAAGCTACCGTTGTGTTCTTCTGGCCAATGGACTTCACCTTCGTTTGCCCTTCTGAGCTGATTGCCTTCGACAAGCGTTACGAAGAGTTCCAGAAGCGCGGCGTGGAAGTTGTCGGCGTTTCATTCGATTCTGAGTTTGTGCATAACGCATGGCGCAAAACCCCAATCGAAAAAGGCGGCATCGGCGAAGTGAAATATGCCATGGTTGCTGATATCAAGCGTGAAGTGCAGAAAGCTTACGGTATTGAACATCCGGATGCAGGCGTTGCGCTGCGTGGTTCATTCCTGATCGACAAAGCGGGTGTGGTTCGCCACCAGGTGGTTAACGATCTGCCACTGGGCCGTAACGTTGACGAAATGCTGCGCATGGTTGACGCGCTGCAATTCCACGAAGAGCACGGCGAAGTGTGCCCGGCTCAGTGGGAAAAAGGCAAAGAAGGTATGGGCGCATCGCCAGACGGCGTGGCTAAATACCTCTCTGAGAACGCGGCTAAGCTGTAACAGCCCCGACTCTGAAAGGCTCGCTTCGGCGGGCCTTTTTTATTTATCCTTTATTTCCCTGCCTCCTTCTTTTCAGATCCATTTATTTCTGTGATTTCTGCATCCCGCCAGGATATACCGTCATTACCTTCTAAGAATAATCCCTGCGAATCTTCCGTTTTATCTATTTTTGTATTGGATAATTCCCTTTCCCCTATTACTCTGTCAAAAATAGCTTCCCGCAGCGTTGGCAGTGATTAAGGATCTTCCTCACCAGAAAAGGTTGAGAGGATTCCACCGTTGCCATGCAATTTTCTGCTGTCAGGCATTACGGAAAGAGTCACTATGTCCCATATTCATGCATTCTCTTATCGCAAAGATATTGATGGTTTACGTGCTCTCGCTATTTTGCTGGTGGTGCTTTTCCATTCCGGCGTGGCTGAGTTAAGCGGCGGCTTTATTGGAGTAGATGTTTTTTTCGTTATCTCCGGCTTTTTGATTGGCAGCATTATCTCTCGCGAGATCGGCAATAATACCTTTACCTTCCAACAATTTTACGTCCGCCGTATTCGCCGTATTGCCCCGGCGCTGTTTTTTATGTTGTTTTGCATCACCGCATTAAGCTACAGCATTCTTTCCCCGCTGGAATTTCGCGATCTGGCAAAATATATCACCGCAGTGCTGCTGTTTGTGCCCAATGTGATGTTATTAAAAGGCATCGATTATTTTAACCCGAATGCCGATCTCAACCCGATGCTGATGACCTGGTCGCTGGGTATTGAGGAGCAATTCTATTTTGTGCTGCCTGCTGTAATGATTCTGGCGCACAAACTGCGTTTCTCCCCTAAAGTCGTGATAACGGTTCTGAGTCTCGCCTCGCTGGTAGCGGGCATAGTTATCACCCCGATTAACGGCAACAGCGCTTTCTACCTCCTGCATACGCGGGCCTGGGAATTAGGCGCAGGCGTATTGCTGGCTCTCTATCGCAGCCAGCCGCTCACGGGCGGTAAAAGCCTGCCGCTGGCAGTGGCGGGACTACTGCTGATCCTGGTTCCCGTCTTTCTGCTGGATAAAGAGAGCGCGTTTCCGGGCTATTTTGCACTGTTGCCCGTAGCAGGCGCCGTATTGCTTATTTTGACACACACTCCCCTGCACCAGCGGCTGCTGGAAAATCGTGTGATGGTCTTTATCGGCAAGGTTTCATACTCATGGTATCTCTGGCACTGGCCCTTAATCAGCCTCGCCCGCATCAGTGCAGAGGCTCCCTTGACCGCAATACAGGGGCTTGCTATCAGTGCAGGTGCGCTGGTTATCGCCACGCTCTCCTGGTACTTTGTGGAAAAACCGTTTCGCCGCCCTGCTCAACCGAAACAGCGGATCATCACCTCTTATACCCTCCTGTGCGTAGTGGGCATTATCTCCTTTGTCTCTGTCTATATGGCCGGTGGACTCAAGTATCGCGTCGTCGATCTGGTCAATAACGGCGAGCTGTTTAAAGTGGAGGCGGAAAAAAATCCCTGCCTGATGACCTACGGGGAAAACCTCCCCTCCTCTGACAGTCTCTGTATGCCGAAAGTGGCCGTTCCGGCGGTAGCGTTGATAGGCGACAGCCATGCGGCTGCGCTGCGCGCTGCCGTTGCCCAATATGCTTTAAGAAAGCAGAAACCGATGTTTGAACTGACGAAATCATCCTGCCCTTTCTTAATTGGCGTCAGCCGTTATATGGTTGAACATCCGCAACAGGGGGAGCAATGTACTGCCTTTAATAAAGAAGTGATGAAAACTTTACTCAGCGATAAAGTAGATGAAGTGGTTATTACTGCCTTCTGGTCTTCAGGTTTTTCGGTAGTTCCGGGTTATGGCTATCGCTCTGTTGATGGCAAAGTCACGGATAATTATCTGGCGCTGAATGCTGGCATGAGTAACGTCGTAAAAGAATTACTGGCTGCGAATAAAAAGGTGACGTTAATTGAAGATGCCCCCAGCCTTGATATTGATCCTCTGAGATTCAATAATACGCAGCACATTCCTCTGCGTAAAAAGATTAATGCCTGGCTCAGCGACAGCAATCAGACCGTTGCAGACCGCACCCTGCGCTTTCATCTGACGGAAGATAAAGTGAATACAATCCTGGCGAGCTTTGCCCAGCCCGGCGTTAAGGTTATTCGGCTGAAAGATAATTTGTGCAGTCAACAAGGCTGCCTGATTGCCAGTAAAGGCTTACCCCTCTATTACGATAAGCACCATCTGACCGATCTTGGCAGCACTATCGCTCTGGGCAATAATTTGTAGTGCGCTCCTCTGATCCTGGCGGTTTCATTGCCGCCAGGATTACGTTACTGTCTGGGAAACGGGAGCCGTCAGGTTTCGCCCCGCACTTTATTCAAGGCAATAAAAGAACATGGATGCAAGAGTGCCCTTTCTCACCGCGCTATTAATGCTGTTTCTCTCCCTGCCCTTCAGCCACTCTGCACAAGCTGCTCAACCTGATTACACGCTGGAAAAGGTGGTGGAAGTCAGCCGTCATGGCGTGCGTCCACCCACCGCTGGCGATCGTAAGCTGATTGAAGCGGGGAGCCAGCGCGCCTGGCCTCGCTGGCTGACAGAGGAGGGAAAGTTAACCGGACATGGCTACACCGCTGCCTGGCTGAAGGCCCGCTATGAAAGCCAGCGCTATCGTCAGCTTGGGCTGCTCCCTTCTGGCTGCCCTGGCCCGCAGGATGTTTATCTCCGAGCCAGCACGCTACAACGTACCCAGGCTACCGCAGAAGCCTGGTCTGCCGCGGCCTTTCCCGGCTGCGGCGTGCCGGTTCATGCGCTGAGCCATGAAGATCCGCTCTTTTCTTTCCCTATAGGTAAAGCAACCGCGGCAGAAAAGGAGCGTAACAGGCAGGAGGCGCTGGCCGCACTGGGCGGTGATTTACAGCAGGCCGAAAAGCGTTTGCAGCCACAGATTGCCGCGCTGAAAAAAGCAGTTTGCCGCGAAGATCAACCCTGCCCGGTTTTTGAACAACCCTGGGCGCTTAAGGTCTGGTCGAACGGCGGCGTGGCGATAGAGGGACTGGATACGCTGGCTGCGATGGCAGAAACGCTCAGGCTGGCCTGGAGCGAAAACCAGCCTGCCGCCCTTGTTGCATTTGACCACGCCCACTCTTCTGCTGAACTCAGTCAGCTCCTGCCGTTACTGACGGCTAAATATGACTACACCAACGATTTGCCTTCCGCCGCACGCAAGGGAGGATCGGTGCTGCTGGACCAGATTGTGAAGGCGTTGAAGCAGGAGGGCCAGCCAGCTCCGGCCTCAGCTAACGGCCAGCATCAGGCAGACCTGCTGCCACCAGACGTTCGCTGGCTGCTCTATGTGGCGAGCGATATCAACATCGCTTATCTGCGTACCCTGATCAACTTCAGCTGGCAGCAGGGAGAGTACCCGCGCGGAAACATACCGCCTGCCAGCAGCCTGGTGTTTGAACGCTGGCGGAGCAGTAATGGCGAGCGCTTTCTCAGGATCTACTTTCAGTCACAAAGCCTTGATCAAATTCGTCAGCTGACGCCGCCCTCCCCGGCTGATCCGCTCTCGGTAACCGAGTGGCAGGGTAAAGACTGCCGCGCTACCTCCGTGGGAACCCTCTGTCCGTTTGACACAGCGCTGCAACTTATTGAGAAGAATATAGATCCGCCTGAGGTAGCCGTCAGCTATCCGCACAGTTAAAGCAGGCTATGGCATGTGCAGCTGATTTGCTCAGCCTTAACCGGCTTTTGCTATGAAGTAAGCCGGATGAACAGTGACCAGAGAATAATCGTGTGGCTGTCCTTACCAACAACAGCCAGTTGCCAGACATAAAAAAACCGCCCGTCAGGATCGACCTGAAGGGCGGCTCTTTTCACAGTGAAGCCGTTATGCGCTGGCGATCTTCTTTTTCACAAATCCCCAGCTCACCAACAGCAACACTATCCAGCCGGCACCCACATACAGCGAGATGCGGGTATCGGGGAAGTAGCCAATCAGACCAATGATAAAGACCAGGAAAAGAATGCCCACCAGCGCGGTAAAAACGCCGCCTGGCATGGCAAACTTCAGGGCTTTAGCCTGCTCTTTGCTTAAGGTGCGGCGGAAACCAATCTGCGCGAACAGGATCATTATCCATACCCAGACGGTGGCAAAAGTGGCCAGCGAAGCGATCACCAAAAACACTTTTTCCGGCATCAGGTAGTTAAGGTAAACCGCAACCAGCATTGCTGCCATCATCACCAGCACTGTCACCCACGGAATACCGCGACGTGAAACGGTCGCAAACATTTTTGGTGCGTGTCCCTGTTCAGCCATACCGTGCAGCATGCGCCCTACGCCAAAGACATCGCTGTTGATAGCGGAGAGGGAGGCGGTGATCACCACAAAATTCAGGATAGTTGCCGCCGCCGCAATGCCCATATGCTGGAAGGTCAGCACAAACGGGCTGCCGTTGGTGCCTACCTGGTTCCAGGGGTAAACAGACATAATCACAAACAGCGTACCGACGTAAAACACCAGAATACGCAGCGGCACGGTGTTAATGGCTTTCGGAATAGAGGTTTCCGGATCTTTTGCTTCTCCGGCGGTAATACCGATAATCTCAATGCCGCCATAGGCAAACATCACGATTTGCAGTGAGAGCACCATGCCAACCACGCCGTGGGCAAAGAAGCCGCCGTTGGTCCACAGATTATGGATGCCGGTTGGCTGGCCGCCGTTGCCGATACCCCAGAAGATGATACCGATGCCGGCTACGATCATAATGATGATAGTCGCGACTTTAAACAGAGAGAGCCAGAACTCCACTTCGCCAAACACTTTCACCGTGGCCATATTGATGGCACCGATGATCAGCACCACGCTGAGCACCCAGATCCAGTGCGGGACATCCGGGAACCAGACGCCCATATAGATGCCAAATGCCGTGACGTCCGCAATAGCGACAATCAAAATTTCAAAACAGTAAGTCCAGCCGGTAATGTAACCCGCCAGCGGGCCAAGATAGTCCTGTGCATAGCGGGAAAAAGAGCTGGCCTGGGGGTTGTTGACCGACATTTCTCCCAGCGCACGCATAATGATATAGGCGATAGCGCCGCCGATAATATAGGCGAGGATCACGCTCGGCCCGGCCATTTTCATTGCATCTGCCGAACCGTAAAAAAGCCCGGTACCGATAGCCGAGCCGAGTGCCATAAAGCGGATATGGCGGGTACTCAGTCCCTTTTTGAGCGTATTTTTTGTCATCTTTCTACTTCTGTTTTTACTCTGTCGGCCTTCTCTGCCGCGTGGCAGAGAAGGCGTGCTGAAACGTTACTCGCCAGGCTTACTGCTGATGCGCATTCACCTGCTGACGGGCATAAACGCGGTCAAAGATCGCCACCAGCACCAGCATCGCCAGCGAAGGCGGCAGCCAGGCCAGACCCTGCTCTGCCAGCGGCAGATGCTGAGTGAAAGCGGGCAGCGATGTTTTCCAGTCGGTAGTTTTTACCGCATCAATCATACCAAACAGCAGGCTGACCAGCATGGTGGGGGCAATAATGCGGCTGCTTTTCTTCCACCAGTTCAGCGTAAAGCTCAGCAGGATCAGCACAATGCAAGGTGGATAAATAGCCGTCAGAACCGGGATTGAGATTTGAATCAGGTGGCTCAGTCCAAGGTTAGAAACCAGCATGGAGAACAGGCCCAGCACGAACACCAGCTGACGGTAAGAGAGCGGCAGATACTGTTCAAAGAACTCCGCACAGGCACAAGTCAGGCCCACCGCCGTTACCATGCAGGCGACGAAAATCAGCGCGGCCAGGAACAGGCTGCCCATACCGCCAAAGGTCTGCTGCACATAGGCATGCAAAATGGCTGCGCCGTTGGCATTTTGATCCACGATAGAGGAGCTGTCTGAACCCAGTTTAAACAGCGCCAGGTAGACCAGCGTCAGCCCCACACCGGCAATCAATCCTGCCAGCACGGTATAACGGGTAAGCAGTTTCGCATCGCTGACTCCGCGCGAGCGAGCCGCATTGACAATAACAATACCGAAGACCAGCGCCCCTAAAGTATCCATGGTCAGATAACCATTAATGAAGCCGCTGGAGAAGGCTGCATGCTGATACGCTTCGGTGGCAGGTGCCAGGCCGCCAGCAGGCCAGATCAGTGCCGCCACGCCCAGTACGGCCAGCGCAATAATTTTCAGCGGCGCAAGGAAATGACCGACGGTATCCAGCAGCTTGCCCGGATAGAGGGAGATGCCGATCACCAGTGAAAAGTAGATCAGGCTGTAAATAAGCAGCGGCAGAGGGCCGTCACCCGTTAAAGGGGCGAGGCCAACCTCAAAAGAGACGGTTGCCGTGCGTGGCGTGGCGAAGAGCGGACCGACGGCCAGGTAACAGACGGTGGCCAGCACAATACCGGCAGCTTTGCCGACTGGCGTGCTCAGCGCATCAATACCGCCGCCAACGCGGGCCAGGGCAATCACGGTAATCACCGGCAGGCCGACCGCGGTGATCAGAAAGCCCAGCGCGGCAATCCACACGTGTTCGCCAGACTGAATCCCCACCATCGGAGGGAAAATAATATTGCCTGCACCCACAAACAGCGCAAAGGTCATAAAGCCCAGCGCAAGGATGTCTTTGGAAGTTAAACGATTAGTCATAAGCAGAAAATTAACCCGTACTGGTGTTCAGTGAAGTCGCGATGTCAGCTTTATCACCCTGCCCGCACTAAAAACGCCAGAATCGCCGCGCGATACGGAGAAATGTTTTTCCTGCTGTCGTTCTGGTAGCGGATTTGTGCTGGTTTTTGATCTTTTAACAGGGGGATAACGTAAAAACGGCGCTAAGTAAACCGTTTATAGGGGAGAAAGGCAAGGTGCGATCGGAAAAGCAGAGTGATATGTCGTAAAAATTACCGCATCCAGTGATTCACTTCAGTTTATCGCCTGGATGCCTTACATGATTTGTATTTTTTTTGCGCGATGCGGGGTTATTTTCTGCATAGATGGGGCCAAAGATGCACGAAAGGCGCGAATTGTCGCGCCTTTTGCACATCCTGATGCAGCGTTACCAGACCTCTTTAGCGATATCCACTACCAGACGCAGCTTCGCCCACTGCTGCTCTTCGCTCAGGCTGTTGCCCTCTTCCGTTGAGGCGAAACCACACTGAGGACTGAGGCAGATTTGATCAAGGCTGACATACTGCGCTGCTTCAGCGATGCGCTGCTTCACGGTTTCAGAGTTTTCCAGCTCGCCGTTTTTGGTGGTGACCAGACCCAGTACGACCTGCTGTTTGCCCGGCCTGATGAAACGTAACGGTTCGAAGCCGCCAGAACGCTCGTTATCATATTCCAGGAAGAAGGCATCAATGTTAACGGTGCCAAACAGAATTTCCGCTACCGGCTCATAGCCGCCTTCAGAGATCCAGGTAGAGCGGAAGTTGCCGCGGCAGACATGCAGCCCAATAGTGAGATCGTCCGGCTTACCTTCGATCGCTTTGTTCAGCACCTGGGCATAGATATGCGCCAGCTCCTGCGGATCCTCGCCACGTTCGCGGATCTGCTGCTTCTGATCTTCCGAGCAGAGATAGGCCCAGACGGTGTCATCCAGTTGCAGATAGCGGCAGCCTGCGGCGTAAAAGGCCTGAATGGCGTCACGGTAAGTCTGCGCCAGATCGTCAAAATAGAGGTTAAGATCGGGATAAACGTTAGCGTCAATAGCTTTACGTCCGCCACGGAAGTGCAGCACGCTTGGGCTGGGAATGGTCATCTTCGGCACGGCGTCGCCGCTGATGCTTTTCAGATAACGGAAATCTTCCAGCATGGGATGATGGCCAAAACCGAGTTTGCCAGTGACGCGGATGCTGTGCGCTTTGGTCTGCACACCGTTGAACTGAATGCCCTGCTCAGACTCGTAGCGCTCCACCCCTTCCAGTCCATCGAAGAAGTCGAAGTGCCACCAGGCGCGGCGGAATTCACCGTCCGTTACCACTTTCAGCCCGCAGGCGCGCTGGTGCGTGACCACATCACGAATGGCTTCATCTTCAATGCGCCTAAGCGCAACAGCATCAATCTCGCCGGCCTGGAACTGCTCGCGAGCCTGTTTAATGGCCGCAGGACGAAGGAAGCTGCCGACCACTTCGGCACGATACTGGGCTGAATCTCTCTGCATGGTATGTCACTCCTGGCACGCCGGGTTGTTAATTTACCGGCGAAATTATCACGATTCGTTATATGTAGACTTCCGGATGTCTATATGGCTGTAAACAGAGTGTCATGAGAAAGATTCAGCTGCAACCGAGGAAATTTCATCAGGCGTGAAGAAAATTCATGTTAGTACTTACTTATCCATTATTCAGCAGCTGGCGGGCTTGTTGACGCTGCTCTTCCGAGAGAGGCAGATAACCAGCCTGATTCACCCCGGCCTGCCCCCGATCAGAGAGCACATGCCGCAGGAAAGTGGCAGTGAGCGGTTCCAGCGGTTTACCCGGCGGTTTATTCACATAGAGATAGAGTTTACGCGCATAGGGATAGCTGCCGTTGCGGATCGTCTCTGCGTTGGGTGGGATCCACGCCTTTCCGTCACGGGAAACGGGCAGCATTTTCACGCCGGAGAGGTGACTGCCCATGCTGGCATAGCCAATGGCATTAAGCGTGTTGGCCACGGCCTGCACCACGGCGGAAGAGCCGGGATATTCGCTCACATCATTACGGAAATCCCCGTTACAGAGCGCCTGCTGCTTGAAGAACCCCCAGGTGCCAGAAGCGGAATTTCGGCCAAAACGTTGCAGAGGGCGCCCAGGCCAGCCGGGTTGTGTCAGGTTGAGATCGCCCCAGTGGTTGACGGCGGCAACGGCTCCACAGCGGCGGGTCACCGAGAAAATAGCATCTAGCTGTCTGGTGTTCAGCCCAGGTAGCGGATTGTCCTGATTGACCACCACCACCAGCGCATCCATAGCTACCGGCACGGCAAGCGGTGGATAACCATATCGGGCTTCAAACAGCTGCCGTTCCACAGCCTGCATGGGGCGGCTCATAGCGCCGATTTGTGCTGCGCCTGCGGCCAGTGCCGTAGGCGCAGTAGAGGAGCCAGCCGCCTGAACCTGCACATTCACGCCGGGATAGTGTTGGTTGAAACTCTCGCCCCACAGCGTCATCAGATTGCCGAGCGTATCGGAGCCGACGCTGGTCAGATTCCCGGCCAGCATCCCCTCTTTGGCCTGCGCCATCAGGCTGAAACAGGTCAGGGCGAGCAGAAAAAGCTTTTTCATCTCAGGTATCCGGTTCGATCAACGAATCGCATTCTGTGCCAACTCGCGGCTGACAATCAACCTTGGCGGCAGGATGAAGCTGAAACAGGTCGCCACGCCCGGCTCGCTGGTGATATCCAGACGCGCATTATGGTGACTCAACGCATGCTTCACTATCGCCAGACCCAGTCCACTTCCACCGGTCTGTCTGGAGCGCGCTTTATCCACGCGATAGAAACGTTCCGTCAGGCGGGGAATATGCTCAGGTGAAATGCCGGGACCATTATCCTTCACCTTAAACAGCGCCCCCTGCGCGGTTTCCTGCCAGCTGATATCAATGCGCGTACCGGGCGGCGTATGGTTAACCGAGTTATAAACGAGGTTGGAGATGGCGCTTCGCAACTGCTCTTCGTTGCCGAATACCCGCAGATGCTGGTCGCTGTGGAAATGGATTTCGTGCCGCCCCTGACTCAAAGTTTCCGCTTCACGCTGTAACAGCTTCAGCATTAACGGCACCTCGACTTTTTCCTGGAGATCGAGCGCTGGCGCGGCTTCAATGCGTGACAGCGTCAGCAGCTGTTTCACCAGACCATCCATACGGCGGGTCTGCTCCTGCATTGTATGCAGCGCTTTATCCCGCAGCGGCCCTTCCATTCCGGAATCATTCATCATCTCCAGATAACCCTGTAGCACCGTTAACGGCGTACGCAGTTCATGGCTGACGTTAGCGAAAAAGTTACGGCGGGCGCCTTCCAATTGATGCATCTGCGTCACGTCACGCGCCACCAGCAACCACTGTCCTTCTGAATAGGGCATTACGCGGAATTCAAGTTGGCGATGGCTGTTATGCACCAGGGTCAATGGCCGGGAAAAATCCCGCTGGCGGAGGTAGCGGGTGAATTCGGGGTAACGAAGCAGGTTAAGGATGTTCTGACCGTTATCCTCCGGCCAGCGCAGCCCCAGCATCTGCTGCGCCAGGCCGTTGCACCAGAAGATGGTTCCCTCTTCTGTGGTAAGTACCACGGCATCGGGCAGGGACTCCGCTCCGCTACGAAAACGCTTAATCAGGTGGCCAAGCTCGCGCCGACGCCGACGATTTCTCGCCTGCATCTGGTAAAGGCCATAAAAGAGAGGCTCCCAACTGCCGCGACCGGCCGGTGGCGTCATGCTGCGATCGATCCAGAGCCAGTGGGATAAACGGAGTAAATTAGCGAAGTGCCAGCCCAGTACGGCCAACACGGCGATCAGCAGCAGCCAGGGCAGGTAGCCGACCAGCAGCCCCAAAATCAGGGCGGGCAGGCAGGCCAGTACCAGCTCCAGCAGCAGTCTCTTCCAGGAGAGGCGTTCCAACACGGTAGAGGCTCCAGTGCGAACGATCAGTAACGTGCAGAGAAACGGTAACCTGTTCCGCGAACCGTCTGCACCATGCGATCGTGCCCGGTCAGTTCCAGCGCCTTGCGTAGGCGGCGAATATGAACGTCAACGGTACGATCTTCGACGTACACGTTAGTGCCCCACACATGATTAAGCAACTGCTCACGGCTGTAGACCCGCTCCGGGTGCGTCATAAAGAAGTGCAGCAGCTTATACTCCGTTGGCCCCATTTCCAGCGGCTGAGTCTCGGACATCACGCGGTGTGAAGAGGGATCCAGGCTCAATCCCTGCATCTCAATAACCTCCTCCACCGCCATTGGCGAGATGCGGCGCATCACTGCTTTAATTCGCGCCACCAGCTCTTTCGGCGAAAATGGCTTGGTAATATAGTCGTCAGCACCCACTTCCAGACCGCGAACGCGATCTTCTTCTTCGCCGCGCGCCGTGAGCATCATCACCGGGATATCCCTGGTCATCGCTTCACGCTTCAGGTGCTTGATAAACTGAATGCCCGATCCCCCCGGTAGCATCCAGTCCAGCAGGATCAAATCAGGCCAGGGTTCGATGAGCATACTGACCGCACTGTCATAATCTTCCGCTTCTATGGGTTGATAGTCATTTTGCTCCAGCACGAAACACAACATCTCACGGATTGGGGCTTCATCTTCGACTACCAGAATGCGCTTAGCCATTATTGCTCCTGCTACTGTGACGGAATGCCACTGGATATGCGGCGCCATTATGCGTCAGTTTTATGACAGTTTTATGAACAAAACTGACCCCAGCCCACCGATTTATAACACTTTTATGAAGGTAGTGGTCAATGTGTCTGGGGTTTTGCCTCTGGCTGTTTATAATCGTCGGCACTGCTTTACGCCTCAGAGGGACCCCATGCGAATACTCCACACGTCAGACTGGCACCTGGGCCAGTTCTTTTACACCAAAAGCCGTGCTGCGGAACATCAGGCTTTTATTGACTGGCTGCTGGAACAGGCGGTGGAAAAGCAGGTAGATGCCATTATCGTGGCGGGTGATATCTTCGATACGGGAGCGCCGCCCAGCTATGCGCGTGAACTCTACAACCGTTTTGTTGTGAAGCTACAGCAAACCCGCTGTGAGCTGGTGGTACTGGGTGGAAATCATGACTCTGTGGCCACGCTGAACGAATCTCGCGAGCTGCTTGCCTGTCTGAATACCAGGGTCATTGCCGCAGCCAGCGACGATCCTGCGCAACAGGTGCTGATGCTGAACACGCGCGAAGGTAAACCTGGCGCGCTGCTCTGTGCTATCCCTTTCCTGCGCCCTCGCGATATTACCCTCAGCAAGGCGGGCCAGTCAGGCCGGGAGAAACAGCTGACGCTGCTGGAAGCGATAACCCAGCACTACCAGCGCTGCTGGCAGGCGGCGCTGGAAGTGCGTGAACGCCATAATCTGCCGCTCCCCATCATCGCCACCGGCCATTTAACGACCGTCGGCGTCACCAAAAGTGACGCGGTGAGGGACATTTACATCGGCACGCTTGATGCTTTTCCGGCTCAGGCTTTTCCGCCAGCAGACTATATTGCGCTGGGGCATATCCATCGTGCGCAGCGCATCGCCAATAGCGACCATATCCGCTACAGCGGCTCCCCTATTCCGCTCAGCTTTGATGAGCTGGGCAAGGAGAAAAGCGTCTTCCTGGTCGATTTTGCTGACGGCAGGCTCAGTAAGGTTGAAACGCTGCCGATCCCGCTATTTCAGCCCATGCAGATGATTAAAGGTTCGCTGGAAGAGATTGAGCAGCAGCTTGCGGCTATCCTCCCGCGTGAAGATGGCAAAACCGTGTGGCTTGATATCGAAATTTCTACCCATGCCTGGCTGAACGATCTCCAGCGTCGTATTCAGGAACTGACGGAGAAGCTACCTGTGGAAGTGGTGTTACTGCGACGCAGCCGGGAGCAGCGCGATCAGGTCATCAACCGGCAGAATAATGAGACGCTCAGCGAGCTTAGCGTGCAGGAGGTGTTCAGTCGTCGGCTGGCCCTTGAGGAGCATGAAGAGCCGGAGCGGCTGGCTCGTGCCACCACGCTGTTTAAACAGACGCTGACTGAGATTGATGACGAGGAGCAGGCATGAAGATCCTGACGCTGCGGTTTAAAAATCTCAACTCCCTCAAGGGGGAGTGGAAGATCGATTTCACTGCTGAACCTTTTGCCAGCAACGGCCTGTTTGCCATTACCGGGCCGACGGGCGCGGGCAAAACTACGCTGCTCGACGCCATCTGTCTGGCGCTTTATCACGAAACCTCCAGGCTGGGTAAGCTCTCCCAGACGCAGAACGATCTGATGACGCGTGATACTTCCGAATGTCTGGCAGAGGTGGAATTTGAGGTCAAAGGGGTGGCCTGGCGGGCATTCTGGAGCCAGAACCGGGCGCGTGGCGCCGTAGAGGGTAACTTGCAGGCTCCCCGCGTGGAGCTGGCCCGCTGCGAAGACAATAAAATCGTTGCCGATAAGGTCAAAGATAAGCTGGAGATGCTGACCGCCCTGACCGGCCTGGATTTTGAGCGCTTTACCAAGTCGATGATGCTGTCACAGGGCGAGTTTGCGGCGTTTCTGAACGCTGACGCCAACAGCCGCGCGGAGCTGCTTGAAGAGCTGACCGGCACCGAAATTTATGGCCGTCTCTCTGCCAGCGTGTTTGAACGCCATAAAACGGCGAAAGCGGCGCTGGATACCCTGCGCGCGCAGGCCAGCGGGATGGCGCTGCTGGAAGATGAACAGCTTTTACTCCTCACAACCCGCCTGGAAGAGCTTGTAACAGCGGAGCAGGCGCTTACTTCCCAACACCAGCGACACCATTTTTTATGGCAGTGGCAGCAGCAGCATCACGCTGCCTTACAGGCGGTTAAAGAAGCGGAGCACGCCAGCCAGCAGGCAGAAATTGCCTGGCAGCAGGATGGCACGGAGCTGGCCCGTCTTACCCAGGCAGAACCAGCGGAAAAGTTACGCCCGCTCTGGCAGCAGCGCGAGCAGTATCAGCAGGAGTGGCACGAGCTGAACAGCCAGCAACAGCAGCTTTCGCAGCAAAAAGCTCTGGCGCAACAACAGCTTGAAGAGTGTACACAACAGCTCAAGGCCGCCGATGAAGCGCGTCAACAGCATGAGGCTTATCGCCTGCAACAGGAGACGCTGATTGCCGATACGATCCTGCCGCTGGATAACCGCATCGCCTCGCTAAACCAGCAAACAGAGGGGCTTGCTAAAGAAGTAAGTGAGTACCAACAATCCCTCAACCGCCGTCAGGCCACGCTGCAACAAAACCAGCAGGCGCAGAGTGATAAGCAGGCACAGCAGCAGCTCAACCGCGAATGGCAGCAAAAGCATCCGCACTTTGCCCGCTGGGGAGAATCTCTGCCGCTGTGGCGTGTTCGCTTTGAACAGCAGCAGCAGAGTGAACAGGCGCTGAAAGCCCGGCAGACGCGCACGGATGAGCAGCGAAAAGCCGTTCTTCAGCTCCGGCAAGAGCTTCAGCAGGCAGAGCAACAGGCCAGACCGCAGCAACAGCTGCTGGAACAGGCCCAGGCCCGCCTCACCGAAGCTGAAAAGAGCGCCGCCGCGCAGCGGCAGCAGCATGCCGAAAGTGAGCTGGAACAGTCGCTGGCACGGCTCAACCAGCAGCGATCACAACGGCAACAGCTGGCTCTGCTCTCTGCGCAGTGGCAACAGCTGGCGGCCCGCCTGGCACGCCACCAGGCAGGCCAGCAAGAGAGCCTGAAACGGCAACAGCAGGAAACGCTAGAGCTGGAAGCGCTGCGCAGCAGCTGGAAAGAGAAGTATCAGCATCTTCAGGATCTGGAGAAGCGCTGTGAACTGGAGAAGCGGATAGCCAGCCTGGAGCAGCAGCGTGCCCTGCTTGAAGCGGGACAGCCCTGTCCGCTTTGCGGCTCCTGCGAACATCCGGCAGTGGCCGATTATCAGGCGCTTGAACCCTCTGAAAACCAGCAGCGTCTGGCCAGGCTGAAAAGCGAGGTTGAGCAGCTAAAAGATCGGGGCACGGCGAAGCGCGAACAGTTGAAAAACCTGCTCGCGCTGGCGGAAAAAGAGCAGCAGGCGGCGGAAGAGGATCAACGGGAAGCCGCGCAGTTGCGCGCGCAGTGGCAGACGGTTATCTCCGCCCTCTCCCTTACGCTGACGCCAGAACAGGCTGAACAAGTGCAGGCGTGGCTGGCAGAACAGGAGCGGCTGGAAACAGAACAGCAATCCATCCTGCAAAGGATGCAGCAAAGCGCGCGCGAGCTGCAACAGCACAAAGACGCTGTTACGCAACAGCAGAATGCGTTGCTGACTTTGCAGCAGCAGCAACAGCTGATGGGTCAGCAACTGCTTACTGCGCAACAGGCACTGGAAGAGCAGGAGAGCCTGCTGGCACAGGAGCAGCAGAGCGTTAACCAGCAGCGCAACCTGTTGCAGGCCTCTCTCAATGAAGCAGGTTTAGCGTTGCCGCAACCAGGCCAGCAGGAGACGTGGCTTGCAGATCGTGAAAATGAGTGGCAGCAATGGTTACAGACAGAGCAGGCGCTAACTGACCTCCTTCCTCAGCTCACCACGCTGGTCACCCAGCAGCAGGCGCTGACGGAAGAGATAGCCAGCGAACAGAGCCGACTGACGCTGCTGGAACAGCGCCTTAAAACCGATCGCGAATCGCTGGAAAAACTCAGGGAAGAACGCCTTACGCTGTTTGGCGAACGGGCCACCGTGGAGGTTCAGCAACAGCTCCGCGCCGACTCAAAACAGTACGCAGAGCGCAGCGAAACCTGCCTTAAGCAGTGGCAGACGCTACAGAACCAGTTAAATACCCTGAACGGACAGCATAATTCACTGAATGAACACGCTGTCGTGCTGTCTCAACGTCTGAAGAGAGCTGAGCACGCCCTAACCGAAGCGCTGTCAGCCAGCCCCTTCCCGGATGAAGCGGCCTTTATCGGAGCGCTGCTTGATGAGCAACAGATGCTACGGCTGCGGGCGTTACAAAAAGAGCATGATCAGCGGCGTCAGCAAACGGCTGTGCTGCTGCGCCAGGCGCAACAGACGCTGGAAAACCTCCTGCGGGCAAAACCAGAGGATATGCCGGAAGAGGCAGAGGGATTGGGTGAAGTTGTTGCCAGCCTGTCGCAGCAGCTGCGGGAAAATGCCCGTCAACAGGGTGAAACGCGCCAGCAGCTCAACAGCGATGCCGCCCGCCGTCAGCAGCAGCAGGATCTGCTGGCTCAGATAGCTGAAAATGAAAAACAGGTTGAAGAGTGGGGCTACCTGAACCAGCTGATTGGCTCGCGCGACGGCGATAAGTTCCGTAAATTCGCGCAGGGGCTGACGCTGGATCATCTGGTCTGGCTGGCGAACAACCAGCTTAACCGCCTGCATGGCCGTTACCTGTTGCAGCGGAAATCACAGGAGGCGCTGGAGCTTCAGGTCGTCGATACCTGGCAGGCAGATTCGCTGCGCGATACCCGTACTCTTTCCGGCGGCGAAAGCTTCCTGGTGAGCCTGGCGCTTGCCCTGGCGCTCTCCGATCTGGTCAGCCATAAAACCCGGATAGAATCGCTGTTTCTGGATGAGGGTTTCGGCACGCTGGATGCCGACACGCTCGACAGTGCGCTGGATGCGCTGGATGCGCTCAATGCCAGCGGTAAAACCATTGGCGTGATCAGCCACGTTGAAGCGATGAAAGAACGCATCCCGGTGCAAATCAGGGTCAGAAAAGTTAACGGACTGGGTTACAGCAAGCTGGAGACGCCAACGGCGTAAGCAGGATAAACCGGCAGAGTGGCTCGCCGTTTTCAGCCCCCGCAGCCTTCACTGGGCCACAGGCCGTTGGCCAGCATCTTGTTGAAGGCTTCGCCTGCTAAAGAGTAATAAGGGCGCCGTTAAGGCGCCCTGCGGATCAGATTTTTGCTGCTTTGGCACGCGGGCCGGGCAGGATGCCGCCGTTAGTGTTAGCCGTCAGCAATCTGTTGCTGGTCACTACGGCAATATCGTGCGCGCCGTCGCTGACATTATTGGCAATCTGCTTCACCGCAGCGGTGATCAGCATGCCAATGACGCCCTGATTACCATTATTTTGCTCGTTGTTCGCAGCGGTGGCCAGGCCACTCCAGATCTGCTTGCCGGTGCGAAGATCCACCAGTCTGGCGGTTGCCGTCACCCGCGTCACGCTGTCGATCACAATATATTTTGTGCCGTAATCGGTGATATCGATATAGAGTGCCGCGTCCGCATTAAAGATGCTGCGAAGCTTTGCCGCACTCACGGAGCGGATATCCGTGGCGTTGTCCAGGCCGTTCTGCTTAAAGGTCTCTTCTACCACCGCTACCGGGAAAACATAGTAGCCTGACTCTGCCAGCGGCCGGGTTACCAGCGAGGCAAAACTGTGTGCGGCTTTGATATCGGGCGTGTGGTTTTCAGCAGGCAGCACCAGAATGGAAGCGGGTTTGCTTTCGCGGAAAGCAGAGTAGTCATAAGGCTTTTTTTTGGCGCAGCCGGTAAGCGTAACCACCGCCAGCAGGGCGGCAATTGCTAAGATTTTCTTCATTGTTGTGCTCCTTGCTTGTTACGCATCAGGAAATCCATATAGCCAGCGGATTCAGGAAAAGCGGTTTTTTCAGCGGTAAACTGCTGGAAAGCGAGATCGGGATGGCCGGTATCCACATAGAGTAACCCCAGCTGGGCATGCAGCCCTGGCGCCACGGGTTTATTTTTGGCGTGCGCCTGCTGAATAACAGCGCTCAGCGTTTCAATCTCTTTTTCCGGCGCTGCCGTATGGTTGTAATAGCTGTATAGAGAGGACTGGTAATCCCCCCAGTAATAGGTGGTAGTGGGTTTTCCGGCACAGGCCGTCAATAACAGCGCCGTCGCCGCTGTCAGAGTATATTTTAAAACGCGCATTTCTTTCTCCCTCTCTTATTTAACCGCACGCCAGGCGCCAGATTCAATTCCGCTGACCAGATGATTTACCGCTTCGCGGATTGCCAGATCCATTACTTTGCCATTCAGCGTGGAGTCGTAGCTGGCGGTGCCGCCGAAACCGATCACTTCACGGTTAGAAAGCGCATATTCCCCTGCACCCTGAACCGAATAAACCACTTCAGAGGTGGTGACATCGACAATATTCAGGTTCACTTTGGCGTAAGCAACCTGCGTTTTTCCGCGACCCAGGATCCCCCACAGCTGCTGGTCGCCTGTCTCTTTACGACCAAACTCGGTGATGTCGCCGGTAACCACGTAGTTGGCGCCTTTAATGGACTGTGCGCTGCCTTTGTAGCCCGCTTCCGCCTTGAGTTCCTCAAGGTTAGCGCGGTCCAGTACGTTAAAGCGGCCGGTCTGTTGCAGATGGGTAATAAGAATGGTTTTAGACTGATTGCCCAGACGATCCACGCCATCGGAGAAAATACCGTTCATATAGGAGGAGCGGTTATCAAACTTGCCTACGGCGATCGGGCTTTTTACGCCCTGATAAGCAGGCTGGCTGGCGGCAGTGACCTGCGGAGCCTCTATAGCGCGGGAAGATTCGGTGGCGCAGCCGCTGAGAACAGCGCTGCTGAGTAACGTCAAAGCAACAAGGTGATAATGGCTTTTCATTTCTTATCCATGAATAAAGTAAAAACAATTCCGCACCCATTTCAAATTTTCGGCAGCCCGCAAACCCAGCAGCAGAAATAAAACAAACTTCTTGTTATTAACTTCTTCATTTATCCGGCCCGAAAATATAGTTTATTTCCGTTACTAAGTAATTTGTTCTATTATGGCAACTGCTCAATGGCAATAGGGGCGATCGATAAATAGCCGGTGAGTGCTGGAATAATCTGTCAGCGAGAAGCTAACTCAGTAAACTATCGGCTGACATTAAATAATCTTTAGTAATTTGGATAATAAAATGCGTTCAGGTAAAAGGATAAAGAGGCTGTTCAGAGGCGGGACAGGCGTGCTGCTACTGGCTCTTGCCGGCTGTCAGACGCCAGACGCAGGCGATCACCCTAAGCCGCCTCCCGCCGGGGAGGGAGAGATGCGGGCCTACGCGGAAAAAGTTTGCGTCAAGCCAGAAGCAGGAGTCAGCCATTCTGACTGTATTTATCTCTCTGAATTGCAGTACGGCATTCAGCGCAATTTTTACGGTGCAAAGCAGTATGCGGGGCGCGAATGCAGCCTGACCATTCGTTACAACGAAAAGGGGCGCTACGATGTGCTGAGCACCGCAGGCGACGAACTGCTGTGCAAAAAAGCCTGGAGCGTGGTCAGCTCGGCAGAAAATTTGCCACCGCCGCCACAAAGCATCCCAAAAACTATGGTGCTGATTTTCAAACCAGCCGGTTAACCGGCTTTTTCATCCTGACGCCACTGCCGCGGACTGATGCCAAACCAGCGGCGGAAAGCGCGTGAAAAAGCGCTGACTTCTGAATAGCCCAGCAGCAGCGCCATTTCAGAGATCGATAGCTGGCGCTGTTGCAGATAGTGTGTCGCCATCTCGCAGCGAACTTTATCCACCAGCGCGGTAAAACTCAGGTTCTCGTCGCGCAGACGGCGTTGCAGTGACCAGCTCGACAGCCCCATTTTCTCCGCTACCTCTTCCAGTACAGGTTCACCTTTCAGCAGCGCCAGATGAACCTGAGCGCGCGCCTGATCGACGATATTTTGCTGTGAGGGGGTGCTGTTCAGGCGACGAATGGCATCCTGCATCACCCTCAGCAGCACAGGATCGCTCTCCGGCATGGCCCGCATCAGATCGCGTTTAGGGATAACCAGCGAATTAAAAGGTTGATCAAAATAAACGGGCGCATCAAAGACTTTGCAGTGTTCATGCCACTGAGAAGGTCGCGGGTGTTCAAAATGCACTTCGCGCGGCGCCCAGTTTTTTCCGGTAACGTGGCGGATCAGATTCATAAACATGCCCAGCGTCAGCTCAGCATCCTGACGCCGACAGAGAATAGCGCCGTGACGCACCTGATAATCGAGTCGCCAGCAGTCGCCTCTGTCTGCCAGACGGGTCAGCGTGTCGTGCTGATGCCAGGGAAAAGCATTAACCACGTTATGTAACGCCTGCTCCAGCGTATCTGAACAGAGGCCCACGTAGCCGATCAGACCTAATGACTGCGGTTTAAACTGCTTGCCGTAATGTAAACCGAAGTTATCAAAACCTGAACAGCGCGCCGCTTCTTCCATCACGCGGCAATAGTTGATCAACCCCAGGCTCAGGGTGGGGCTGGAGAGCAGCTCAGGATCGATGCCGCTTACGCCAAAAATCCTATCGACATCGCCCCCTTTGTCACTGATAAATTCACTTAAGCCGCTGGCCGCTGCAGCCAGCACGCCACGGTTGCTGGCGGCGCTGGCCTGTAACGCCGCCGCCATAGCAGGCTGTTTGATCACTCCGGTTTCCATCGTTATCGCCTCGGCAGGGAACACACCCTGCTTATGCAGCAATAATCATACCAATCAGGCTCCCACGGGCAGGTCGCTGCTGTGCAGATAGCGGCGGCAGAGGCGCACGGAGTGATCGGCCCAGTGAGGCCCCAGGCTCTGCGCCATCTCCGTCTCCGCGTGCGATCCCACCCAGGCCAGCAGCTGGATCCGCCGCTGGATCAACAGCGTGGGCACCATTTCCATCTCCTTATCACTGATATGCGCCACCTGCTCATAGCCCCTGATCCAGTGTTCGATCCATTCGGCTGCACGGGGATGGTGCTCCACAAAACTGATCGCTGCCGCAAGATCGTGCAGATACCAGCCCATTCCGCAATCATCGAAATCGATCACCCGCGTCTCCCCCTTATGCAGCAGCAGGTTGGTCAGACGCAGATCGGCATGGATCAGGCCATAACGGGCAGACTCTTTGCCGAACGTCCGCAGATCTTCACCCACGCGGCCAATAACTTCTTCTACTACCGGACGATCCTCAGAGCGTAAATGGGGCGCATCCCGCCAGTCTCCCCAGTGGCTCTGCGGGCTGACCATGCTGTGATGATCCCAGATAATCCGCTGGAAGCCGGCAGGCTTCTGCCAGCTTCTGCTGTGCTGATGCAGCCGGGCGGTAATATGACCCAGCTGCTGAAACGCGCGAGGATCAACATCTGTAGTGGGCATCTCTCCCTCAATCCAGTGAAACAGAACGGCGTGGCGCTTGCTGCCATCCGCCAGCAGGAGCGTCTGCACGGTTTGCCCCTCTTTATCCGCCACCGCTTCAGGGACAACGATCCCCGTTTCCCGCAGCGCATCCAGCCAGTGCAGCTCGCTTTCGATATCCGCCCGCGCATGGTAATTACCCCGATGCAGCCGCAGCGCATAGCGTTTGTCTCCTGCCACCAGCAGAAACGTGGCGTTCTCTGAGCGGCAAAGCAGGCTCAGCCTTCCCTGTAGCGAAGCGGGATAGCGGGCGACCGCTTGCTGTGCAAGGGTAAGCAGCGCGGTGTTATCCAGGTTGTCATATTGTGTGACACTCATCATCTGGCTCCTGAGAGGTTAGCGACCGGTTGTGTTACCAGCATGGCGTCGCCAGGTCTGCACCGCCTGACCGCAGACGACCCTCTTTTGACTGTAGCGTGCATCCACCACTTTTCTTGCTGCTGAGTTGACAGCAGAGCACAAAATTCCTTACGCCAGCGTCAAGTTTCCCCCCCGGCACCGGCTGCATTATCGACTGACCATAAAATTCATCACGGGGATATCACTATGACAGGCAAGCTGAAGCCCACCCTGGGCACAATACATCTGTGGGGCATTGCGGTAGGTCTGGTTATTTCCGGCGAATATTTTGGCTGGAGCTATGGCTGGGGCGTGGCGGGTACGCTGGGGTTCCTGGTGACCACCGCGCTGATTGCCACCATGTACACCTGCTTTATCTTTAGCTTTACCGAACTGACCACGGCGATCCCCCATGCCGGTGGCCCTTTTGCCTACAGCCGCCGCGCGTTTGGCGAGACCGGTGGCCTGATTGCCGGTATGGCAACCCTGATTGAATTCGTTTTTGCGCCCCCCGCCATCGCCATGGCTATCGGCGCTTATCTCAACGTGCAGTTTCCTGAACTCAACCCCAAATATGCCGCCGTGGGTGCCTATGTCATCTTTATGACGCTGAATATCCTGGGGGTAAAGCTGGCAGCGATGTTTGAACTGGTGGTAACGGTGCTGGCCGTGCTTGAGCTTCTGGTATTTATGGGCGTGGTGGCGCCGGGCTTCAGCGTGGCGAACTTCGCCGCCAACGGCTGGTCGGGCGGCGAGCACTTCGGTCTGCCTGCCCTCTCCGGTATTTTTGCCGCCATCCCCTTTGCTATCTGGTTCTTCCTGGCGATTGAAGGGGCGGCGATGGCAGCAGAAGAGGCGAAAGATCCGAAACGCACCATCCCCAGGGCCTATATCACCGGTATTCTGACGCTGGTGATCCTGGCTATTGGCGTGATGCTGCTGGCGGGCGGCGCGGGCGACTGGCGCAAACTGTCCGATATCAACGATCCTCTGCCTCAGGCCATGAAAATGGTGGTGGGTGAAAACTCAGGCTGGATGCATATGCTGGTCTGGATTGGCCTGTTCGGCCTGGTTGCCAGCTTCCACGGCATTATCCTCGGCTATTCCCGACAGTTCTTTGCCCTCTCCCGCGCAGGCTATTTACCTGCGGGCCTGGCCAGGCTCTCCCGCTACCAGACGCCGCACCGGGCGATTATTGCCGGCGGGCTGATTGGCATAGCGGCGATCTTCAGCGACAGCTGGATTAATCTGCAAGGGATGACGCTGACGGCAGCCATGATCACCATGGCAGTATTTGGTGCCATCGTGATGTATCTGATGAGCATGCTGAGCCTGTTCAGGCTTCGCCGCATCGCACCGGAGATGGAGCGCAGCTTCCGCGCGCCGGGCTACCCCATTGTGCCGGGTATTGCGCTGGCACTGGCGCTGGTGTGTCTGATTGCGATGCTGTGGTTCAATCCGGTCATCGGCGCCCTGTTTGTGGCCTTTATGGTGGCTGGCTATATTTACTTCCTGATGACCAGAAACCAGCGTGCCAGCGCCCCACGTGATGCTATGTTGACAGGCGAGTAAGGTAACGGGCGACAGCAATGCCGCCTTTAATAAAAACGCTGATCTGAAGGAGGACGCCAGAGCAGGGCCGCTCAGGAGACAGGGTACAGCGCGGCGACGCCAGAATAGCCGCCGTTCCAGCGATAAGCCGACCGGGCTATAGCTGAGGGATCACTCCTGCGGCCAGAGCCAGGCAGCACCGCGAACGCCGCTGGAATCGCCATGGACAGCCTTAAGCAGAGGCGTTTCGCACTCCCCACCAAATACCCATTTTTTCATCAGCTGCGGTACCGTCTGATAAAGCCGGTCGTTATTGCTCATGCCGCCCCCCATCACAATCACATCGGGGTCGAGAAGATTTACCACCTGTGCCAGCGCTTTCGCCAGGCGCAGTTCATAACGGCTCATCGCCAGCTCGGCTATCGGATCCTGCTGCTCAAGCAGCCGGATGATCTCCGCGCCCTTCAGCTCCACCCCGCTCAGGCGATGATAATCGATGGCGAAGCCAGTACCGGAGATAAAGGTTTCGGTACAGCCCTGTTTGCCGCAATAGCAGGGAACCTCTTCACGGTAGCGCAGCTCATCTTCATCCATCCAGGGCAAGGGATTATGCCCCCACTCGCCCGCATTGCCGTTGCCGCCAATATGCGCCTGCCCGTGCAACGCTATCCCTGCACCGCAGCCGGTGCCGATAATCACCGCAAATACCGTCTGCTGACCTGCGGCTGCGCCATCAATGGCTTCCGAGACAGCCAGGCAATTGGCATCGTTGGCGATGCGTACTTCGCGGTTGAGCAGCTTGTGCAGATCTTTATCCAGCGGCTGACCATTCAGCCAGGTTGAGTTGGCATTTTTCACCCGTTGGGTAAAGGGTGACAGCGTGCCGGGTATACCTATCCCCACGCTGCCCCGCTCGCCCGTTTTCTCTTCCGCCAGCTTCACGAGATCGGCAATCGCTTTTATCGTCTGCTGATAATCATCGCGGGGCGTGGCAACACGGTGACGAAACAGCGTCTCTCCTGATTCCGCAAGCGCGATCACCTCCACTTTTGTTCCACCTAAATCTATCCCGATACGCACTTGTTATTCCTCATTATTTAACGGTCTCTCTTTTACCTTAGAAGGCCAGAGGCGGAAAGGCAATGAAACGCCGCCGCCGATTCGCTATCATGCGCGCTGACTTAAAATTAGCGCGCCTGATGCGCGCCAGAGAGGGAAAGCATAATGCTGTGGTTTAAGAATTTAATGGTCTATCGTCTGAATCGCGAAATCCCACTGGCGGTGGATGAGATGGAAAAACAGCTTGAGGCATTCACTTTCACTCCCTGTGGCAGCCAGGATATGGCGAAAACCGGTTGGGTGTCGCCGATGGGGCCGCGTGGCGATGCGCTGACCCACGTTAATAACGGTCAAATCCTGATTTGCGCACGTAAGGAAGAGAAGATCCTGCCTTCGCCGGTGATTAAACAGGCGCTGGAAGCCAAAATCAGCAAGCTGGAAGCCGAGCAGCAGCGCAAGCTGAAGAAGACCGAGAAAGACTCGCTGAAAGATGAAGTGCTGCACAGCCTGCTGCCGCGTGCCTTCAGCCGTTTCAACCAGACTTTCCTGTGGATCGATACCGTCAATAATCTGATCATGGTTGACTGCGCCAGCGCCAAAAAAGCGGAAGACACGCTGGCGCTGTTGCGTAAAAGCCTGGGTTCGCTGCCGGTGGTGCCACTGACGCTGGAAAGCCCTATCGAGCTGACGATGACCGAATGGGTTCGCTCGGGTGAAACGCCTGCCGGCTTTACGCTGATGGATGAAGCGGAGCTGAAAGCCCTGCTGGAAGATGGCGGTGTGATCCGCTGCAAGAAGCAGGATCTGGTTTGTGATGAGATAGCCAACCATATTGAAGCGGGCAAGCTGGTGACCAAGCTGGCGCTGGACTGGCAGGAACGCGTTCAGCTGCTGCTCTCTGATGATGGCTCGCTGAAGCGCCTGAAGTTTGCTGACACGCTGCGGGAACAGAATGATGATATCGATCGCGACGATGTTCAGGCGCGCTTTGATGCAGACTTTATTCTGATGACCAGCGAACTGGCAGCGCTGGTAAGCAATACAGTTGAAGCATTAGGTGGCGAAGCGCAGCGTTAATCTGCTGCGTCATACAATGCGTTAACGTCCCGGCTACAGCATGGTAGCCGGGGCGACTACCAGGCCAAAAAGATTATTAATCTTTCAGGTAACGGCAAAGATAGGATGAAGGCTCTGCCACCTGAAGATAGAACTCACTGTGACCCGGCACGTTAAAGACCTGGCCTGGTTCATAGAGTTTCCATTCCGTTTCCCCGTGAAGCAACACCTTCAGCGACCCGCTGACCACCGTCATCTCTTCCGGCTGAGCCGTGCTAAACGTATATTCGCCTTCCACCATCACGCCTACGCTGGCGCGCCCGGTACTGGCACTGTCGAAACCAATTGATTTCACTTTTCCGTCGAAGTACTCACTGACGTTGAGCATATAAGCATCCTTAAATTCAGAGAAAACAGAACAGTGTAAAGTGCCGAGAAGGTCTCGTTTACACAAGCAGTTCCGCTGCCAGTTTGGCTATCAGCACATTGGACAGCAGCACGGGGATTCCCAACAATTTCTGTAAAAAATCACGGTGCCGCTGATGGTAGCCTAAGCAGTCCAGTAACACGACATCTGCACCCTGCTCCTGTAGCAGCAGTGCCGCATCTATCAGCTCATCATCGCTGTTGTGCCACGGGCTGGCCACGGCAAAATAGGGCCGCTGCGCCAGGCTTTTCCATTTACGTGCCTGCTCAGCAATATTCTCTTCTCTGGCCACTACAATGCCTGCCTGGTGGCCGTCGATTATCGCCTCGACCAGCGGCGGCAGAATACGGTAAGGTTCCAGCAGAACAGCGCGTTCGGTAAAGAGGTTGCTGTAGTGCCCGCTGCACAGCATCAGAATAGTCTCGAAGCCCTGTCGTTCAAGCTCGCGGATCTGATTTTGCAGCGCCGCTTCAACTTTTTCCGCTGAAAGCGCCACATGCGTGCCATCGTCAAGCCGCGTCATTACTACTTTTTCATTTTCTGCCGCCCCATAGCGCCGGACGATATCCTCTGCCGTCAGCCCATCGAGCAGGCCGACGTACACAATCTGTTCTTCGGGCAGGTGTTCAAGTAAAAGGGGGTGGAGATCGCTGCGTGCTGCATGGCCCAAGGTGAGCGTTGCAAGTGCGTGGTTCATGATTTTACTTTCCCCGTAAGTCGATTTTTCAGCGGGGGCTACCGCTGGCTCCTTACCAATATCAGAGCCTGAAAGTAGGGACAGTGAAGGCATTACAGCTCTGCCTGAAAGGGCTGAAGGCGCCGGAGGTGAAAGGGTATTTTTCAGGAGATCTGTCACTAATCTGTCCAGTTCAGGCTAAGGGAGAGCTAAAGGTTTATTCTGCGGGAATCAACGCTTAATAGAGTGAAAAAAATATGATGATGCAGCTATGGGGTCAAGCAAAAATCGCAGCCAATGCTGACTGGCTTCCCTGCCAGACCGGGATCACTCTTTTTCCTGATCCTCATACCGGGCTTTCGCATCCTGCGCTTCCTGCTCTGTTTCATGCTCGCTGATAAGGGTATCCGGTTTCGGGTGATCGGCACGCAGTTCATACCGGGTCACAGTTTCTTCAGTAGTGCCTTTTTTTACCGGAACAATTCGAGCTTCACGTGGATACGGCGGTCGACCTGCCATAAATCTCTCCTCAGTCAGAATGAAACAAACTGCCCAGCGGAAACGCCCGGACAAGCTGGTGTAACACTAAGTATAGACAAAGACAGGAAAAACCTCAGGAAGTCGGTGCGCTTTGCAGAGACTTTAGCTCGCGCGGGCCAGAGAAAGCATTGTAATGATCTCTTCCACTACCCTTTCCGGAGACTGCATGGCGTTGATTACACAGTGTGCGGCTTGCTGGTAAAGCGCATCACGCGATGCCAGCACGTCCACCATTTCATCGGCAATGGGCCGACCTGTCAGCGTTGGCCGCTGTGCCTGCTCAGGGTAAGCCTGCAACCGCGCGGCCAGTACGCTCGCTTCCGCATGCAGATAGATTACCCGTCCATGCTCACGCATAAACTTTCTGTTTTCCGCAGCCAGGACCATGCCACCGCCGGTCGCGATCACCGTGCCGCAGGCCGTTACCGCTTTTAATGAAAGCGTTTCACGCTGGCGGAACCCTTCCCAGCCCTCGGTGGAGACGATTTCAGCCACGCTACGCTGAGTGATCTCCTGAAGGTAACGATCGGTATCACTAAAGGCGTAACCCAGTGCGTCAGCCAGTGCCTGGCCAACGGTTGTTTTTCCGCAGCCTCGTGCGCCAATCAGATAAAGGGGTAACGACATAACCTGCAAGTCCTCAGCCTTGACGTCGCGGGCAGTTTCCACGGCGGCTGGCAAGTAGTGATTAACTTTGTGTCGCATCATACCGATAATTTTATCCCGCCACCAGCAGTCAATTTTTCTTTACACCTTGAAGGGAGAAAACCCCGCTAAAAACCTTACTTTTTAGATATTTACACCTTGTAATGCCATCTTTACACCTACTGCAAAAGCGGGCGTGGTTTGCAACATTTCCTTACCCGAAGCGCGTTTACTTTCCTGCGGCTGGCCTCAATATAGTAGCTATCATCCGTATTGGAGAAAGCCCCATGCAGAACCAGGAACAACAATTAATTGAAAGTCTGTTCAGCCGTTTAAAACAGGCGGAAACGCAGTCTGGCCCTCGTGATGCGGCGGCAGAAAAACTGATTCAGCAGCAGCTTCAGGCGCAGCCAGGAGCGCCCTACTATATGGCGCAATCTATCCTGATTCAGGAAGCAGCCCTGAAGCAGCTAAACAACCGGGTGAGCGAACTGGAAGCCAGACTGGCAGAGTCGCAGCAGCCTCAGCAGAGCAGTGGTGGGTTCCTCTCTAACCTGTTTGGCGGCGGCAATCAGCGGCAGCAACAGCCTGCCCAGCCGCAGCAGTCAGCATGGAACAGCGCTCCGCCGCAACAGCAGCCAGCTTATGCTCCCCCTCCACAGGCCGCCGCGCCTTCAGCCGGGCGTGGTTTCCTGGGTGGCGCACTGCAAACCGCCGTCGGCGTTGCCGGTGGTGTGGTGATGGCAGATATGCTGACCAGCATGTTCCACCACTCTCAGCCGGAAGAGATCGTTAATATCATCAATGAGCCAGCGCCGCAGGAAAGCTTTGATAATAATCTTGATACTTTCAACGGAAATGATGGCCAGTTTGCCAGTCAGGATGCGGGTTTCCAGCAGGACAACAGCAATGATTTTAGCGGCTTTGGCACGGATGGTTTCGACAACGATGATTTTGGCGACGACGACAGTTTTCTGTAAGTCGCTTAGCGGGTGGGGCTTCCCACCCGTTTGCTCTACTTCTTTTTCTGGTTCTGCAACCACTTATCCAGCTCATTAGCAAACTGCTGCCGGTCACGCTGATTCAGCGTGGCTGGCCCCCCGGTTTGTATACCGCTGGCCCGCATAGTATCCATAAAGTCACGCATGGTCAGTCTTTCGCGGATCGTGGCTTCACTGTAGCGTTCACCGCGAGGATTCAGGGCAACAGCGCCCTTCTCCATCACTTCTGCCGCCAGCGGAATGTCCGCCGTGATCACCAGATCGCCCGCTTCGGCACGCCGTACAATTTCATTGTCCGCCACATCAAAGCCAGCAGGGACACGCAGAGTAGTGATAAACCGCGAGGGCGGCACGCTAAGCGGCTGATTAGCCACCAGCGTGACGGTCATCTGCGCACGATCGGCAGCGCGATAGAGCACTTCTTTGATTACTTTCGGGCACGCATCGGCATCCACCCAGATTGGCATCGCCATTTTCCTTATTCATTGGCTACGGGAATGATAGAGATCTTGCCGTTCTTTTCCAGAATGGCAAATTTAATCTGATCTAACCGTTCCAGGCCGCCTGTACTGCGTGCGGAATTCATGATGTCATCCTGTGAAATCCCCGCTTTTCTTGCTCTTTCCGGTAAAAAGCGCCCGTTCTCAACCAGAATCAGCGGAACCCCGTCAATCAGCATATCAAGCCGGGGAAAACGGGATTTCAGTATGCCAAACAGGATATCCACTGCGATCAGCGTAATAATAGTCAGTGTGGCGCCGGTAACAGAGAAGTCATTGCCCAGCAGCGCCTGCTGGGTAGCCTCGCTGATAATTAACAGTAAAATCAGATCAAAAGAGGTCATCTCCAGCAGCGTTCGTCGTCCGGCTATCTTCAGGACGACCATCAGCACCAGGTACATACTGACCGCGCGTAATACCGTTTCCATGTTGCCTCCTCAGGGGTAGATCCAGTGGGTAAAGTGCACGCTGGTAGCGTCGTCAAGCGTGACCGTCACGGGATAGCGCCCAAACTGCTGCGCCTGGGAGCCAATCCAGACGGTCGCGCCCTCCCTGAAGCTCGATGATGAATAGATCAGCACCAGGCTGTTACTTTTACTCACCGCCTGCTGCGGCTGCGGTTGCAGAGACTGGATCTGGAAGTTATCCATCTCTTCGCCGCTCAGCGTCAGCGTGAAGCGATCGTGATGAGCGGGTCTGACCCGGATGGCCATGGCGATATCGCTGTCCCGCAGGCCGAAACGCTCATATTCAACGCGCAGCGCGCCATCTGAAGAGGTGACCACGCCATCGCTCAGAAAGCCTTTCGAAAAGAGGCCACAGGCACCGAGTATGACCAGTACCAGCAGCAGGATGCCGCCAATTTTCTGGATGCGCCACTCCACGCGCTGCCAGCGCATATTTTCCTGGATTGGATAGTCACGACTTCGTTCTTCATCTTGCCTGTCAGGATTCATACACCCTCTCTTCCTTGCATCTTTAGTCGCTTAAGCTTAGCTGAAGGTGGATTAAGGTGGGGAATGACGTAAGCTAGAACCCAATGAAAAACTGACAGAAAAGGGAGCGCTACCGTGGAAAAAAAAATCGGCTTCATTGGCTGCGGCAATATGTCCAAAGCCATTATTGGCGGACTGGTTTCAGCCGGAGAGGTTAAGCCTGAAAACATCTGGGTATTTGACCATAAGCCCGAGACTAACCAGGCGATGCAGGAGAAGTACGGCATTACGCCAGGCTCCAGCGCCGAAGAGGTGGCTAAGCAGGCAGATATTCTGTTTGGCGCGGTAAAACCTAATGTAATTCTCAACGTGCTGAAAGAGGTTTCAGGCAGCCTGAATAAAGAGACGGTGGTGGTGTCGATTGCCGCTGGCGTCACGCTGGAGTCGCTGGCGGCGGTGCTGGGACACGACAGGAAACTGGTGCGGGTAATGCCGAACACGCCAGCGCTGGTAAACCAGGGCATGACGTCGGTCACGCCAAACGTGCTGGTGACCAAAGAAGAAGCGGATGAGATCGTCACTATCTTCCGCGGATTCGGCAAGGCAGAGCTGGTACCGGAATATATGATCCACGCAGTGGTGGGCGTGAGTGGTTCAGCACCAGCCTATGTATTTATGTTTATTGAGGCGATGGCTGATGCGGCGGTGCTGGGTGGCATGCCCAGGGCGCAGGCGTACCAGTTTGCGGCTCAGGCCGTAAAAGGGTCGGCCCAGATGGTGCTGGAGACCGGCAAGCATCCGGCAGAACTCAAAGATATGGTCTGCTCTCCCGGCGGCACGACGATTGAAGCGGTAAAGGTACTGGAAGAGAAAGGATTCCGTGCGGCGGTAATGGAAGCGATGCAGCAATGTATGGCGAAATCGGAACGAATGAGTAAAAACTGACGCGCGCCAGCGGTCGGGCGAGCCTTACCTTCGGGGAAGCTGTCGCCAGGGGAGGTCAATCTCCCCACCGCTGGGATGATGGCGGGAGGCACCGCTGCGCTCCCGCCCACAACTTTCCTGGGCGATTCAGAACTCTCCCAACGCCGTCAGTAAAGGGCTTTTTCCGCCAGCGCTGCTGCTTCCGCCAGGGTCACTGGCTTCTGCATTCTCAGCACCAGCTCTGCGGTAAAGGTGTACATGCCACAGGAGGTGACCGCAGCCAGCTGCCCTTTCTGCCCGTAAAGCGCCACAAATTTCTTTTCCTGCAACGAGCCGAACAGCTGATAGTCATCCCACTCCCCAGCGTGACCAACATACTCATAGCGCGTACCAAACTGAGTTGTCCAGAAGAACGGCACCCGATCCCAGGGATCGTTCTCTCCCAGCATATTTTTCGCTGCAACCCGCCCTTGCTGTTCCGCGACGCGAAAATGTTCAATCCGCAGCGTGCCTGTAGCGGTGGGGAAAGTCGCAATATCCCCGGCGGCCCAGACATCGTCAGCCACCTTCAGCGTCTCGCTGGTGGTCAGACTGCCATCCTCATTCAGGGGAATATCATGAATAAATGATGTGCCTGGCGCGATGCCGGTGGCCAGAAGTACGATATCAGCCGGTACGATCTGCCCATCCTTGAGTACAACGGCGGTGACATGTCCGTTGTTCCCTTGCAGTGAGGCGATCTCCCCTTCCGTAAATTTCACGCCGTTCTCTTCATGAAGCTCACGGAAATAGCGCGCAATTTGCTCACCAAACTGCTTTTTAAAGGGGAGCGGGTCGCGTGCAATCACCTGCACCTCAATCTCCTGCGCCCGCAGGGCCGAAGCCAGCTCCATACCGATAAAGCTGTTGCCAATAATCACCAGCCGCCTGGTTTTATCAATTTCGTTCAGCAGGGTGTCGGCCTGTTCTATGCTGCGCAGCACATGGACGCCAAACAGCGCTTTGCCCTCAAAATCGGGGCGCTGCGGAATGCCGCCAGTGGCGATCAGCAGTTTGTCATAGCTTAAGGTTTCGCCATCGGCAAAATGAAGCAGCCGCTTTGCGGTGTCCAACCGTTCCACATCTGCCTGAATACGTTCAGCAAAAGGCGCGAAGTCTTCCTGAAGCAAGGGCGGCACCTCGCTGATTTCCATCTTGCCTGAAGGAACAAATTTAGTCAGAACGGTGCGGTCATAGGGTGCCTCGCTTTCACGATCCACCAGAATCAGCTTGCCCGTGAAGCCTTCACGGCGCAGTGTCCAGGCCGCCGCCGCCCCCGCAGCGCCCGTTCCCAGAATCACATAGACAGGCTGCTGCTGGTCAGCGGCAAAGGAGACGAGCGGCGGCAGCGGTTCGGGATCAACCTGCACCATGCCATTCTCCACTCTGACGGGATAGCGCTTGAGATCGCTCAGCGCCAGCGGCTCGCACATGCTGCCATCTGCCAGACTGAAATTTGCTTTGTGCCAGGGGCAGACCAGTCTTCCCTCATAAATTGCGCCCTGCTCAAGGGGCGCGCCAGCATGTGGGCAGTTGCTCTGAAAAGCTTTTACGGTTTGCTGCTCACGAATCAGAATGATGCCCGTTTCGCCAATGGGCACTCTTACCGGCTTAAGCTCGGGTAAATCCTGTAAAACAATGGCGTTTTGATAGCTCACGACAGTTCTCCCTTCTTTATTTTTATTTATCATCACGGCTAATAAGCCTGGCATTTACAGGGAGAGTGACCAGCAGTAAAAATAACGGAACCGTAAAACAGGAAATAACCCTATGTTTTATAGTAATTTTAAAAATTTAAGAAAATATTAATAGCAGCGTAACGCTCACTAACAGACCAGCAGGGGAAAGAGTTATTAACAGCAGAAGCCCGTCACCGCTTACTGCGAGGTGACGGGCCGGGGAGCGTTACTGGCGGGGGTGAAGCAAAAGGCGCTGAATATAGTTTTCCAGCAAATTGGTATCTTCGGGATTAACCATTGGGGTATGTGAGGCCGTTTCCATCGCGGAGGTAATATTCTGCGTCATTTCCTGGAACTGCTGGCTATCCAGTTTACGTACCAGTGCCGTGACGACAATTTCCAGGGCTTCAACCTGCGCTACCAGCTCTTTGGATTCAGCTTCTTTTTCCGCCAGCTTAACCAGAAGTTCTGCAATAAGATTTTTCATGCGGACATCTCAGCGAAATAAAGCATGAAGTTATCACTGTGCTGAAAAAAAGAAAACTGATAATTATGAGATAATTTCGTCACTTAACCACTTAAAGGCTATCATTTTTCCGTTTTGCGAAATGCCACGCGCTTAACTGCCATAAAATCATCGTGCTGGCGTTTTCTTCCACGGGTAATGCCTTTGATCAGAATAAACCAGAGGCTACTGACCTCCGGTTCAGGAAGTTAGTAACCCTGGCTGAAACCACCACGAGGGCCGCCGCCGTGGCCCCCACCGCCACCGTGCGGAGGCGGGAAGATACAGCCGCTTAACGCGGTGACCAGTGCAACAATACTTACAGCTTTAATGACACGACTCATCGTTATTTCCTCATGGTAACGTTGGCGCTGATAGTAAGCCTGGACTTGCGCCCCTTCAATGCAGAATCATCCTGTTCAGGGCCAGTTTTACCGCCGGAAACCACGCTTAACGTTTTCCTGTCAGAACCCTGCATCAATGCTTAAAAAACTCAGCGTGCGTAGGTATGAAGCGCGCCTGTTAAAACGATCTGCTTCGCAGGATGCTGACGATTCTCTTTACATCAGCCTGAACTCAGCGCAATGTGAGCGCATAACATTTAAGGGGATCGTTGATGAAAACAGCCGCTTTACCTGGCCTGCAACAGCAGCTCTTACGACGCGAGTGGGAAAATCCCAACGTTACGCAGCTCAATCGCCTGCCCATGCATCCACCTTTTTCAAGCTGGCGTACTACTGAAGCGGCCAGAGAAGATATCCCCAGCGCCAGCCGGCGCTGTCTGAACGGAAGCTGGACGTTCAGCTATTTCTCTCAGCCGGAACAGGTACCCGATAGCTGGCTGTGGCAAGATTTGGCTGATGCCACTTCTGTGCAGGTGCCCTCCAACTGGCAGCTGGCAGGCTTTGACGCCCCCATCTATACCAACGTGCAGTACCCGATCCCCGTTACCCCTCCCGTTGTGCCCAGGGAAAATCCTACCGGATGCTATTCGCTGAGTTTCCAGTGCGACCCCAGCTGGCTGCTCAGTGGCCAGACGCGTATTCAGTTTGAAGGGGTGAACTCCGCCTTTTATCTCTGGTGCAACGGCCAGTTTGTGGGTTATTCCCAGGACAGCCGGCTTCCGGCCGAATTTGATCTCACCCCAGTGCTGGCTGCCGGAGAGAACCGGCTGGCAGTAATGGTGCTGCGCTGGAGTGATGGCAGCTATCTGGAAGATCAGGATATGTGGCGAATGAGCGGCATCTTTCGTGACGTCAGCTTGCTCCACAAACCTCTGGCGCACTTAACGGATGTGCAGATTGAAACGCACCTGAGCGCGGAATATCACTCAGCGCAGCTCCAGGTTCTTGCCATCTGTTCCGCCACCACCTCCCCGACCAGTAAAATTCAAGTGCAGCTCTGGCGTCAGGATGATCTGGTGGGAAGTGTTTGTCAGCCGCTGGGTAGCCGCATCATTGATGAGCGGGGCCGGTATACCGACCGCACAACGCTGGCGCTTAAGGTAGAGCAGCCTGATTTATGGAGTGCCGAAACGCCGAACCTCTACCGCGTTACCGTGGCGCTGCTGAATGCAGAGGAAGAACTTGTCGAAGCGGAAGCTTATGACGTCGGTTTCCGAAAGATTGCGATTGAAGGCGGCCTGCTGAAACTCAACGGCAAACCTTTGCTGATCCGGGGAACCAACCGTCACGAGCATCATCCGGAGCGGGGTCAGGTGATGGATGAAGCGACGATGATCCACGACATCAAGCTGATGAAACAGCATAATTTCAACGCCGTGCGCTGTTCCCACTATCCGAACCATCCGCTCTGGTACCGGTTGTGCGATCGTTACGGCCTCTATGTGGTGGATGAAGCCAATATCGAGACGCACGGCATGCAGCCGATGAACCGGCTCTCTGACGATCCGCTCTGGTTCAATGCGTTCAGCGAACGCGTAACCCGAATGGTTCAGCGAGATCGTAATCATCCCTGCATTATTATCTGGTCACTGGGCAACGAGTCTGGCCACGGCAGCACGCATGATGCTCTGTGGCGCTGGGTAAAAAGCAGCGATCCCACCCGTCCCGTACAGTATGAGGGTGGCGGTGCAGATACCTCCGCCACCGACATTATCTGCCCGATGTATGCCAGGGTCGATCAGGATCAACCTTTTGAAGCGGTGCCGAAATGGTCCCTGAAAAAATGGATTGGCCTGCCGGAAGAGAACCGTCCGCTGATCCTTTGCGAATATGCGCACGCGATGGGCAACAGCCTGGGCGGGTTTGCAAAATACTGGCGCGCTTTTCGTGAATTCCCCCGACTACAGGGTGGGTTTGTCTGGGACTGGGTCGACCAGAGCCTGACCCGTTACGACAGCCAGGGCAATCCCTGGCAGGCCTACGGCGGCGATTTTGGCGATACGCCTAACGACAGGCAATTCTGTATGAACGGCCTGGTTTTTGCCGATCGTACTCCCCATCCTTCGCTTTTCGAGGCGCAGCATGCACAGCAATTTTTCCAGTTTTCGCTGTTAAGCACCGGGCCGCTGAAATTCCGTATCCGGAGCGAGTATCTGTTCCGCCACAGCGATAACGAAATCCTGCGCTGGTCCCTTGAGCATAACGGCGTAAAAATTTCTGGCGGCGAGCAGGCGCTGGCCCTTTCGCCGGAAGGCAGCCTGATCGTCGGTGCCGGAGAGAAACCTGATCTGAGCGGAGAAGTGTGGCTGAATGTTGAAGTTATTCAGCCACAGGCCACCGACTGGTCAGCAGAAAATCATCGCGTGGCTTGGGATCAGTGGAAACTTCCGTCACGTCTGGCCCCTCCGTCGCCTGCGCTGCAACCTGTTACGCCAACGCTTGAGCACAGTGAGGATCTCATTCTCATCCGGCACCTTAACCAGGTCTGGCAGTTCTGCCGCCTTAGCGGTGAACTGACACAATGGCTGATTGACGAGGAGCCACAGTTACTTACGCCTCTGCGTGACTGCTTTATCCGGGCGCCGCTGGATAACGATATCGGTATCAGCGAAGTCAGCAATCCCGATCCCAATGCCTGGGTTGAGCGCTGGCAACGGGCTGGTTTTAATCAGCTTGAAAGCGAGCTGCTCGATCTGCAAGCCGACAGGCTCAGCCGGTGTGTTCAGCTGACCTCGGTTCATGCGTGGCAGATCCAGGGCGAGCTGAAGTTCCTGAGCAGAAAAACCTGTCTCGTTGATGAGTCAGGCCAGATGCATATCTCGGTGAAAGTTTCCCTGGCAGATGGTGTGCCGCCTCCCGCCAGGATTGGCCTTCGCTGCCAACTCTCTGAAGAGGTAGAGGAAGTAAGCTGGCTGGGAATGGGGCCGCATGAGAATTACCCCGACCGCCAGAGTGCTGCCCAGTTTTCCCGGTGGACAAGACCGCAGGCGTATCTCTATACCCCTTACATCTTCCCTGGTGAAAATGGGTTGCGCTGTGGCACTAAAATCCTGGATGCCGGTAACATAAACGTCACCGGCAATTTCCACTTTTCACTCAGCCGCTATAGCCTGGAGCAATTACGGGAAGTAACCCATCGCCATCTGTTACAGAAAGAGAAAGGGTGCTGGTTACATCTGGATGGCTACCATATGGGTGTGGGCGGTGATGACTCCTGGAGCCCAAGCGTCAGCCCCGAATTTTTGCTCTCCGCCAGCCATTATGCTTACGAGCTGACCCTGAAAGCACGTTAAACAGGCGTGACCTGGCGGGTAATCCGTCAGGTCTGGTTAGCCCCTACCCTTTTGCGGTTGCGCCAGCTTACAATAAGCTGAACGGTGTTAATAAGCACCACGGCCGCCGTTGCGGCAAAGACCCAACGAAAGCCGCCTATTGCCGAGACGCCAGAGCCAATCAGCGGCCCGACCACATTTCCCAGATACATAAACGACTGGTTATAACCGAAAATACGTCCGGTTACCCGATCGCTGGAGTAACGCAGGAGCATCGTCTGCACTGCTGGCATCATCGCCCCCTCTGCAAAGCCGAGCAGAAAACGCAACACTCCGAGCTGGAAAGCACTGCCTGCCCAGGACATCGCCATAAACAGCACAAAGGTCAGTATCAGCGCCGCAAAAAGAATACGTTCCGCGCCAATGCGGTCGCCCAGTTTACCCAGCTTAGGCGCAGAAAAAAGCGCCGAGACGCCGGGGATGGCAGCCACCACGCCGCTGATAAAGGCGATGTTTTGCACATCGGGTTCCAGCTGGCGGACAAAAAGCGTCAGAATCGGGCTGACAGAGCCGTTACAGAGCTGGATCACCAGCGTAGTCAGGAACAGGCTGATAATCAGACCAGGATTGCCCAGCGTCCGGAACACCATGCTGCCGGTCATGTTGTCCTCTTTTTTAACCCGCGGCTGACCGCCCTCTTTAATCAGGAACAGGGTAATCAGGAAACTGGTGAGCAGTAGCGCAGAGGTGATCAGGAATACGGCGCGCAATCCTACCCAGTCCGCAAGGAAGCCTCCCATCATCGGCCCCATGATCACCCCGCAAATCTGCGCGGTGGTGACCATACTCATCGCCCAGCCGCTGCGCTCCCGTGGCACCTGAGTCGCCACCATCGCCATGGCATTAGGAATATAGCCCGAGGTCAGCCCCATCAGCGCCCGCAGCAAAAAAAGCTGCCAGACATCGGTTACGAAAGCCTGGAGAAAGATCACCACGCCCATGCCGAGCGAGGCGCGCAGCAGCATCAGTTTACGACCTTTGCGGTCGGCAAGGCTGCCCCACATCGGCGCAACAATAGCCGAGACTAAAAAGGTGACGCTGAAGATAAGCCCGGACCAGAGCGTCAGGGCGCTGGGATCGGTTACCCCCAGTTGCTCAACATAGAGAGGCAGAAAGGGAATGATTTGGCTGATGGCCAGGCCGGTAAAGAGGCAGCCGAACCAGACTGAGACGAGGTTAACCTTCCAGGATTCCATCTTGTTGTACAAAAAGCCTTATGGCAAAAGTGCGAAAGCAAAGTGTAACAAGGAGGTTTTAGCGATGAGTGACAAATAACGCGTCAGGGATAACTTTGAAGTTTTAACCTGGGATGGCGCCAGCTGAAGCAGACGATCCCCTCATTAGCAGGCGAATTATACCGGTAACGCCCTATTTTTTGCTGGCGTGTCGGCCACGGGTGCAGCAGAGCAGGAAGCAGAAACGCAAAAAACCCGCCACAGGGGCGGGTTTTCGTATTCTCACCAGTCAGCTCAGGTAACCTGACCGCTGGCAAAAAGTTCTCGAATTACAGTGCAGTTACGTTAGCAGCTGCTGGGCCTTTCTGGCCGTTTTCGATAGAGAACTCAACTTTCTGACCTTCTTCCAGCGTTTTGAAGCCGCCGTTCTGGATTGCAGAGAAGTGTACGAATACGTCTTTGCTGCCGTCGGTTGGGGAGATGAAGCCGAAACCTTTCTCAGCGTTGAACCATTTTACTAAACCAGTCATTTTGTTAGACATTTGTCTTTCCTTCAATAAGTATTAAGCCGCAAAGGGCACGGGGTTTGTCAACAGGGTGGACTTATGAGGCACTTAAGAAGGAAGTCAGGAAGAAGAGATATCAAAGATAGCGCTTTAACTGAAAACTGCTTTACTAAAATTGCTCGCATACGTTGTCTGTTTCAAAACCGACGATGCATTTACTCATAACAGAGGATGCAGTACAAGCCCTGATGCACAAAAAAAACCAAATAATATTTAACACACTGTTTTTTATAATAAATTATTTTAGCGCTATTTTTAAGCAGGTAGGAATTAACAAACAGAACTACAGTTTTCTTACAGTTCACTAACCATTTTACCCCTTTTCCCCCTCTTAACTTCTCCTCAGGGCAGCCATTTTCAGCACAGGCTACGCAATCAAGCCGGGTTGAGGCATGATGATTTCCTGACAATCTGGCATTAAGGAAAAAATGCATGTTTGAGCTTTTCAAAGCGATTGGTCTTGGTTTGGTGGTTCTTCTGCCGCTGGCAAATCCGTTAACCACCGTGGCGCTGTTTTTAGGGCTGGCGGGCGATATGAATTATCGCGAAAGGAATCGCCAGGCGTTGCAGGCCTCTATTTACGTTTTTATTATCATGACCGTGGCCTACTATGCGGGAAATGCCGTGATGAATACCTTTGGCATTTCCATTCCTGGCTTGCGTATGGCTGGCGGGCTGATCGTGGCATTTATCGGTTTTCGCATGCTGTTTCCCCAGCAGCAGGCTGGCCATTCCATGGAGGCTGAACACAAGCTGGATGAGATCACGGAACGCAAAGCGGTGAATATTGCCTTTGTTCCTCTCGCTATGCCAAGCACCGCAGGGCCGGGGACGCTGGCGATGATCATCAGTGCTGCCTCTACCGTCCACCATGGCAATACTTTCTCTCCCTGGGTTATTACCGTTGCACCAGTTTTAATTTTTCTGAGCGTCAGCGTGATCCTCTGGATAAGCCTGCGCAGCTCCGGTGCCATTATGCGCCTGGTCGGTAAAGGAGGAATTGAAGCTATCTCTCGCCTGATGGGGTTCCTGCTGGTCTGTATGGGAGTGCAGTTCCTGATCAACGGGGTAACAGAAGTGATCATCAACTGGCCAGGCCAGGGATAATTCTCTCTTTTATCACGGAGAGGAGAGAGAGCGGGCCGCGGTTGGCCTGCTCCGCTGCGCTGCTAAAAAAGCATAATGAAAAATATTTCTGATTGTTACTGGATTTCCTGTCGCCGCCATCTAGAGTAATTAAAATCCCCGCCTGATTATTATTCAGGCTAAGTAGCGAATGCCTGTTCTGGGCAATTCGGGCCGAATTTTAGAAAAGTTTAATTTCCTGATCACATCGGAGAGCCACGGGGCTTTCGATGGCGTTATTCCGGAGGTTTACTATGGCACATCACTCACCAGGCGCAGGCCGGGCAATTACTGACTATTTTAATAGTCCGGCCTTTCACGCGCCCAAAGAGAGTGAACTTCTGGCGGCTATAATGACCGAACTAATGCGTCATGGCAGGCCAACTAACAGCAAAGTCATTATTGCCACGGTAATAGCCAAACTTGAGGGCGAAGTGGATGAAGCGATGCTGCAAGGCTATCGTAATTTGCTGACCCAGCTGTTGGAAGAAAAAGAGCCATGAGCAGCCTCTGAAACTCTTCTCTTATTTATGCTCGCCCTGACTTACAGGTTCTCTCTTGTAGAGAGTTTCACCTCTCGGTAAATTCCCGGCAAAAAAAACCCGCACCAGGCGGGAATAAGACGAGTATTGCCTCTCTTTTGCCGTGACCAGAGATCACTTTTATCAGCCGCTACCCTACCTGATTCATATTGCATGCGTGTGACACGCTCATTCCTTTTTAAAACATCTTTACTGGCAGGATAGCGGTGACACCGCATGCATTCGCCATTTTTAGCGTGCAGGCATGGCAGCAATCATGGCTTTAGCCGCAATAGGCACGCGTAATGTTGCCCTGCGCATCACCCATAAAGTTCAGCCGGTTGAGGTTGAAATCCATGGTGACGGCGGAGTTGTAAGGAATGGCTCGGACAGGATGGTCAAAACGAAGGCCGTCTATTGAGGAGAGAGGTTTACCCACATAGCGCTGATAATCCGAAGCGCCACAACGATCCGCTTCCGGATCTGCTGAGGCTGAACTTCCCCCTTTTTGCGCTGCTGTCTGGCACCCTGTCAAGGCTACAAGCGCAGCGATAACGGCTAATTTTCCATATAACTTCATGATTTTTCTCCTGTGCGTTGAGTTCTTACCCCCCAAAGCCTAACAGAGCCTGTCGCCGGAAGATAATCGCATTTTTCAGCAGCGATTTGTTTCTGTGATCCGGGTCGAAAGCGCACAAACTGCGCCTTTTATCACCGTTATCCAGCGCTATAATTTAGGAATATTCTCAGAAAGGAGATGATATGGAACTGACGCTGTTTGTCCTTTTCGCCATCGTTATGACCTTTGTAGCGGTGCGTGTCCGTTAAGTAAAAAGCCCGTTTTCACGGGCTTTTTTATTGCTGCGCGTTGCCATCAAACCGTCAGTACTGGCTCTTCCTGTAGTAGCAACTGGAAGCGATCCAGCGGCATCGGTCTGCCAAGATAGTAGCCCTGCCCTTCCTGACAGGCGATTGCCTGTAGCTCTTTCAACTGTTCCCGTGTTTCAATCCCTTCTGCCGTCACCGTCAGAGAGAAGGCTTTGCCCAGGCCGATAATCCCTTCCACGATAGAGAGCGCCTGCGGTGAATGGGGGAAATCGTTCATATAAGAACGATCCATTTTCATGCCGTCAAACGGGAAGGTTTTCAGGTAGCTCAACGAAGCATAGCCTGCGCCGAAATCGTCCACCGTCAGCCTGACACCCAGTTTTTTCAGCGCCTGCATCACCTCCAGCGCGCTTTGTGGATTCTCCAGCGTAATGTTCTCGGTAATCTCCAGCTCAAGCCGATCCGGCGCCAGGCCGCTGGTGTTAAGCGCATTAGCCACGCGAGCGGCAAGCTGGCCGCTACGAAACTCAACGGGAGAGATATTCACCGATACATACATCGGCGCAGGCCACTTCATGGCATCTTTACAGGCACGGTTAAGCACCCAGTCACTGATCTCAATAATCAGGCCGGTCTCTTCAGCCAGCGGAATGAAGCCGTCTGGCATAATCATCCCTGTTACCGGATGCTGCCAGCGAATCAACGCTTCTCCCCCTTCCAGCCGCCCTTGTTTCAGATCGTAACGAGGCTGATAAAACAGCTTAAGCTCATCCCCGCCAATGGCTTTGCGTAAGTTGCACTCCAGCTCCCGGCGGTTGTTCAGCTGTTCAGCCATCTCTGCCGTGTACCAGGTCCAGCGATTTCGCCCTTCACGCTTGGATTTATAGAGGGCAATATCGGCCAGGCGCAGCAGCTCTTCTGCCTGCATGCCATCTTTTGGTGCCAGCGCAATGCCAAGACTGGCGCCGATAAAGATCTCGTGCTGGCCCAGCCAGAAAGGACGCTGAATTTCATCCAGCAGCTGGCGACAGCACTGGCTAATCTCCTCCTCGCCGTGAAGATTGGATACGATCAGGATAAACTCATCGCCTCCCTGGCGGGAGACCAAATCCCCCGCCTTCAGCACGCTCCGCAGACGGTGCGACACCTCGTTCAGCACACAATCTCCGGCAGCATGCCCCCAGGTATCATTGATCGGCTTGAAATTATCCAGATCCAGGCTGATCAGCACCAGTGGGCGCGCTGGAGTAGGCTGCGCCTGTAACCGGCTGAGTAAAAACTCACTCATATAAAGCCGGTTAGGTAAACCTGTCAGCGCGTCATGCTGCGAAAGATAGTGAACCCTGGCCTGAGCCTCCACCTCACGCGTCACGTCCGAAACCGTGCCGCGATAGCCCACAATCTGCCCGTTTAGCTCTACGGAGTTGGCGATCAGATCGCATAACCGGGTTGCTCCCAGCGCCGTGACTGAAAAGCAGCGCAACACGTGCCGCTGTCCATCCGCACGCTGCTGGAAGATCCACTCTGATACGGCCTGGTCATCATGTTGCAGGATCTTATCTATGGAGTGTCCCAGCAGGTGGGAAACATCATAATGCGTGACGGCGGCAAACCGTTTCGACAGGTAAATCAGGACTCCCTGAGCATTCGTTTCCCAAATCCAGTCGGAGGCCGTTTCCGCCACGTCCCGAAAGCGCGACTCACTGGCTGCCAGTTCACGCTGGCTTTGTACCAGCTGGTCAAAGCGGTCATCGGAAAGCGCAGCATTGTGCATGGCATGATTAATGACGCGCCGGGCCGCCAGCCCGATAATCACCACCGTTATAAAGAGCATCGGCAACAAAAACATCAGCAGGCTGCCGCCTGGCTCGCTGGAGTCCCAGCGAATCACAAGAGGATTATCATCCGCGATCTCTTCATTCAGCAAAGGCGGTAAAAAAAAGTCCTGCGTATTATTGGGAACGCGGGCGTTAAGTACACCGACGCTGGTCCCAAAAGCTTTCAGTTTTTCAGGGGTGAAACGATTAACGAAGACCATTACCGAAGGGGGGCCTTTTTTCATTTCAAGACCCGGCACTTTACCCGTGGTAATGGGCGCTGCGGCCACGATGGCTGGCGTGGATCCTACCAACGCGTTTTGCGTCAGCGCGCTTTGCTCCTCTGCCAGTGCACGCGCGCTGCGGATCAGGGGCGCAGTATGGATCCCCAGCCAGCTTTCCAGCTGAATATCAGAGAGCTTGCCGTTGATCACCGCATAGCTGGTCCGGCCCTCGCCATCAACAACAAAGACGCCTTCATAGTGATATTCAGTAAACAGGCCGGGACCGAAGTTTTGCTCGTTAAATGCCCAGGTGCGATCGACTTTCAGATGCAGATTATTCCAGGCTTCGCCCCAGAAGGCGTAATCACGTATGTCAGTCAGAATACTCTGGCGGCTCTCCTTCCAGGCATTCTGCAACAGAAATGTCTCCTGTTTCACAGCATCTTCATTCTGACGCCAGGCGATGCCCACCACCATCAGCATGGAAAGCAGCAGCACGCTGCTTAACAACAGCGTCAGCGACATCAGGAGTCGCCGGGTAAAAAAGGTCGTTTTATGCCCGTCTGCGGCTGGCAGCGGGCTAACTACAGGGGGGTATTTCATCAACTCGGGACCTTATCAAGCAGGCTACTCAACCCTCCATGTTGGTAAGTGCCGTATGGCGTAAAAGAAATCGCTGGTCCTCTCGTCCTCCAGACGCGATCGTCTACTCACTATCGGCCTGGAAGAGGAACAATTTAGGAGGTTTTTGCAGGAACTGGGGCATCTCGACAGCTTTGCCGACGCTTGTTACCATCCCCCGATAGCCGTAAGAGAATGAGTGCAATGAACAATCATGCTGACAAAGTGACATGCACCTTACTCTGCATGGGAATGTGCCTTGTCTGGTACACCCTTACTCTGTTAGTGAGTGCGTTACCGGGCTATTCCGCTTTGGCAGCACAGGGCATGTTAATGCCTCTGCTTTGCGTGGTGGAGTTTTTGGCATTAGTGCCGCTTTATCGCTGGTATACCAGGCACTATGCCAATATCCCGTTCGGCACCTTCTCATGGCGCCAGGCAGCGCTATTCAGCCTGCTGCTGCTCGGCCTGATCGCTTCGCAATCCTTTTATCTGCCGCAGGAGAGCTGGACGGGCGGTCAGTTTGGTGAAGGGCGAAGCAGAGTGATCCTTTTTTCCCTGGCCGTGGTGTTGCTGGCCCCGGTGTTTGAGGAGATAGTATTTCGCGGATTCCTGATGCAGGGACTTCTGCTCTGGGCGCCCAGGCAACGCCTGGCCTGTGCTCTGCTGACTTCCATCGGTTTTGCTGCTATGCATACGCAGTACACCCATTTTCAGACGCTGATTGCGCTGATCGCCCTCTCACTGCTGCTCTGTTATGCCAGACTGTTATCAGGCGGACTCAGGCTTCCCATTTTTCTGCATATGTTGAATAACTTTATCGGCGTCTCCCCCTGGCTCTGGATAACGTTCACCCAGTAGAGCCTTGCCAGGGTTGGGCGAATATAACCATTCCGGTTTATTTATAACTTTTTCATCTATCGATAGCGGATAATCTACTATTTGTCCTGGCGACGGGTACTCTACACTCGCGAACAACTTAAAGGTAAGGAAGCGTCATGAAAACTTTAGTTCCATCTGTTATCGCCCTTGCGCTGGCCGGTTCGTTTGCCGTGCAGGCAGCTACGCCACCCGATACGCTGGTGATTGCTCAGTCAATCGATGATGCCAGCAGCTTTGATCCGGCAGAAGGCTTTGAGCTGACTTCCGTGCAGGCTTTCACCAACCTTTATCAGCGTCTGGTGCAGTCCGACCCGCAAAACCCTACCGATCTGAAACCCACGCTGGCAACGGCCTGGCAGCCCGGCAGCGATAACCGCAGCATGACATTTACGCTGCGTGACGGGGCGAAATTTGCTTCCGGTAATCCGCTGCGCCCAGAGGATGTGATCTTCTCGCTGAGCCGCGTGGTGAAGCTGAATCTGGATCCCTCCTTTATCCTGACCCAGTTGGGCTGGACCAAAGAGAACGTGGATGCGCAGCTGGTTAAAGTGGATGAGACGCATGTCAAAATCAGCTGGACGGCTGACGTGAGTCCTACCTATGTTCTGAGCCTGCTGGCCGCGCCGGTCTCCTCCATCGTTGATGAAAAAACCGCGATGGCGAATGCCAAAAACAATGACTTCGGCAATAAATGGCTGGCTGCTCACTCAGCAGGAAGCGGCCCTTTCCAGATCCGTAAATATATTCCGCATGAAGTGGTGCTGCTCTCTGCTAACCCGACCTCGCCCGGCGGCGCCCCTAAGCTGAAAAACGTGCTGATTAAAAATGTGCCGGAGCCTGCTGCCCGCCGCCTGCTGCTTGAGCAGGGCGATGCGGATATCGCCCGTAACCTGGGCGCTGACCAGATGGCCGCGCTGAAAAACAAAGCGGGCGTGAAGCCGATGGCAATCCCGATGGCTTCGCTCTATTACATGCAGTTTAATATTGACGCTAATCCGGCACTGAAAAATCCGGCATTGTGGGAAGCTTCGCGCTACCTGTTTGATTATCACGGTATTGCCGACGATCTGTTGAAAGGTCAGTTCCAGGTGCATCAGGCGTTCCTGCCGGAAGGCTTCCTGGGCGCGCTGAATGACAATCCTTACACCTTTGATCCGGAAAAGGCGAAAGCCATTCTGAAAAAGGCAGGTCTTACCAACGTCAGCTTTAAGCTCAGCGTCAGCAACCAGCCGCCCTACCTGGATATTGCTCAGGCTCTTCAGGCCAGTTTCGCCAAAGGCGGCATTAAAGTTGAGCTGATCCCAGGTCTCAGCAGCGAAATCGCCACCTCTGTTAAGGCGCACAAATATGAAGCCACGCTGAATGCCTGGGGTGCGGACTATTTTGATCCCAACACCAACGCGGCCGCCTTTGCCTATAACCCGGAAGATGGCAGTAAAACGCTGGCATGGCGTTCAAACTGGCATATCCCTGAACTGAACAAGCAAACGCTGGCAGCTACCGCAGAGAGCGATAAGGCGAAACGCGTTGAGCTTTACCAGAACATGCAGCGTGAAGTACAAAAAAATTCGCCTTATGTGGTGGGGCTACAGGCGCGTAACCTGATAGCGCTACGCGATAACCTGAAAGGCTACGTTCAGGGGATCAACCCGGATATGGTTTACTACAGCCAGGTCAGCAAGTAATGACGGTTTCTGTTTCTCAAGCCGGGTCCGCCCGGCTTTTCTGGTTGCGAAGTGGACGCCTGTTCACCGGTCTGGCTTCTCTGGCAGTAACGCTGCTGGGCCTGCTGGCGTTCACCTTTATGCTCTCTCACCTGTCGCCGGTGGATCCTGTTTTGCAGATTGCCGGCGATCACGCCAGTGAATCTACCTATGCACAGGTTCGTCACGATTTAGGTCTGGATGAATCGTTGCCAATGCAGTTCTGGCATTACGTCACCCATCTGGCCACGGGCGATCTGGGAATTTCACGCCTGACCAACCAGGCGGTGAGCAGCGATTTGCTGCGCACCTTCCCGGCTACCATTGAACTGGCGACCTGTGCGATGATTTTTGGCGCGCTATTTGGCATCCTGCTGGCGCTGCTGGCCGCCTGGAAACCGGGCAGCCTGGTAGATAATCTCGCCCGCCTGATCTCGCTGTTAGGCTATTCCGTGCCGGTGTTCTGGCTCGGGCTGCTGGGGCTGCTGCTGTTTTATGCCGTGCTGCACTGGTCAGCCGGACCAGGACGCCTGGACGATATCTGGATCTACACGCTGGAACCCAAAACCGGGTTGGTGCTGGTAGACAGCTGGCTTTCCGGTGATCCGGAAATGTTCCGCAATGCGGTCGCCCACCTCTGGCTACCGGTAGTGGTGCTGGGCCTGCTGGCCATGGCCGGCATCACCCGCCTGCTGCGTGCGGCGCTGCTGGAAGAGAGCGGAAAAGAGTATGTCACCCTGGCGCGCGCCAAAGGGGCTGGCCGTGGGCGCATTCTGCTGCTGCACGTTTTCCCTAACGTGCGTGGCACGCTGATTACCGTGCTGGCTCTCTCCTACGCCACGCTGCTGGAGGGTTCGGTGTTGACCGAGACGGTCTTTGCCTGGCCGGGAGTGGGACGTTATATGACCACTGCCCTCTTCGCTTCCGATACGCCTGCCATTCTGGGTTCAACCCTGCTGATTGGCGGCTGCTTTATCACGCTGAATGCGCTGGCGGATGCTTTAACCTGGCTTACAGACCCGAGAACCCGATGACGCAAAATCTTACCGACCTTGAGGTCGCCGCACCTGTACGCCGACGCCGTCCCCGCATGACTTCGCTGGCCATTGGCGGCACGCTGGTGGCCGTGCTGCTGCTGGCAGCGCTGCTGGCGCCGCTCCTGGCGCCTTACAATCCAGATGCGCAAATGATGTCGGCACGCCTGCTGCCCCCCTCTGCTGCCCACTGGTTTGGGACCGATGGCTTTGGCCGTGACCTCTTTTCCCGCGTGATTTACGGCTCGCGCCCTACGTTACTGCTGGTGTCGCTGATCCTGGTCCTCACCATCCCGGTGGGGATGCTGATTGGCATCTGCGCCGGTTACCTGGGCGGCTGGACGGAACGCGTGTTGATGCGCATTACCGATATCTTCCTGTCGCTGCCTAACCTGGTGATCGCGCTCGCGCTGGTTGCCATGCTGGGTCCGGGACTGATGAACGGCGCGCTGGCGCTGGCGCTGACCAGCTGGCCGCCGTTTGCCCGCCAGGCGCGGGCCGAAACCCTCGCTTTGCGCCGCAGTGATTATCTGGCCGCCGCCCGCATGCAGGGCATTAATGGCCTGCGGCTGATGTTCGGCCATATTCTGCCGCTTTGCATGCCTTCCGCGGTGGTACGCGCCGCGCTGAGCCTGGGCGGGATTATTCTCTCTGCTGCCGGACTGGGCTTTTTGGGTATGGGCGTTCAGCCCCCTACCGCAGAATGGGGTTCGATGGTGGCTGAAGGCAGTAAGGTGATCTTCGACCAGTGGTGGGTAGCGGCTGCACCTGGTGGCGCTATTTTGTTTGCCAGCCTGGCCTTTAACCTGACGGGCGATGGCCTGCGTGACCGACTGGATACCCGAAATGGCAACTGAAACCTCTCCTCTTATCCTGGCCGACAACCTGCGGATTGCCAGTGCATCCGGCCAGCCGTTGGTGAAAAACATCAGCTTTACGCTGGGCCGCGAGCGCGTGGCGCTGGTGGGCGAGTCCGGTTCGGGCAAGTCGCTGACGGCGCGCAGCCTGATGGGCTTACTCGCGCCGGGTCTTGACCTGCAAGCCACCAGGCTGAACGTAGCGGGCGAAAATGCCCTGACCCTGAGCGAACGCCGCTGGAGCCAGCTCAGAGGCAGCAGTATGGCAATGGTGATGCAGGACCCCAAATATGCGCTTAATCCTATGCGCACTATCGGCTGGCAGGTTGCCGAGCCGCTGAAGCTGCACACCCGACTGAGCCGCGCGGAGATCAAAGAGAAAGTCTGTGACATGCTGGATGCAGTAGGGTTACCGGAACCCAGGCAGCTGATGCAGCGCTATCCTCACCAGCTCTCTGGCGGGATGGGTCAGCGCGTCATGCTGGCGATAGCGCTGATTGCCGATCCGCACTGCCTGATTGCCGATGAACCCACTTCCGCGCTCGATCACGCTATGCGTGACCAGGTGCTGGCGCTGATCCGTCGCCTGGTGGAGCAACGCAATATGGGGCTACTGCTGATCAGCCACGATCTGCAACAGGTTTCTGAACATTGTGAGCGGGTAATGGTGATGTATCAGGGGGAAATCCTGGATACGCTGCCTGCCGCAGAGCTGCCACGGGCAACCCATCCCTATACCAGCACGCTGTGGTCCTGCCGCCCGAGTAAGGCGACGCAGGGTCAGACATTACCGGTACTGGACCGCACTGCGCTGGAGGCCTGGCGTGAACATGATTGAACTGGCTGAAGTCAGCGTTTCCCATCGTCAGGGATATGAACAGCGCACCGTGGTGCATGACGTGACGCTCAGCGTAAAACCTGGTGAATGTTTTGGTCTGGTAGGCCCTTCCGGCTGCGGCAAGTCTTCGCTGCTGTGGGTGCTTGCCGGGCTGAACCCCAACTGGCAGGGCGCGATGTCGCTGGCTGGTCATACGGTGAAACCCGGAAAAGCCTTTACCGGCCAGCTGCGTCAGGATGTGCAGATGGTCTTTCAGGACCCCTATGCCTCGCTGCATCCCCGTCATCGTCTCCGCCGCACTCTGGCGGAGCCGCTGAAGTTGCTGAAAGTGGCCGATATCAACGATCGTATCGATCAGGGGTTCCGGCACGTGGGGCTGGATCCTGCGCTGGCGGACCGCTACCCGCATCAGCTCTCTGGCGGCCAGCGTCAGCGCGTGGCAATTGTGCGGGCGCTGCTGCTGCGGCCAAAAATCCTGCTGCTGGATGAACCCACCTCTGCGCTGGATATGTCAGTCCAGGCGGAAATCCTTAATTTGCTGAACAGCCTGAAAGCGCAGGATAACCTGACCATGGTGCTGGTGAGTCACGATCCCGATGTGATCGATCATATGTGCGATCGTGCAGTGCGAATGGAGAAAGGGTTTATTGTGGGTTAACGGCTTGTGGCTGGCAGCCGCTGCCAGCCACAACTTGCTGATTTTACAAATAACTTATCCAGCTAACCCTTGCCGGAATTGGTATTTCCTCCCGCTTCCCTTCTCTCTATAGTCCTGATAACACACCGTTACAGGACGCTTTCATGCAAAAATTTCTGCCTTTTGCCCTGGCTTTAGCGCTGGGTCTGGCTGCCCCCACTTATGCCGCTACGCCTGCCGACACGCTGATCGTGGCGATCCCGCTTGATGGCATTATCAGCTTCGATCCGGCTGAAAGTTTTGAAACTGTCAGCACCAGCAGCCTGACCAACCTTTATCAAAAACTGGTTGATGCCGATCGATCGGATCCGCGTAAGCTGGTGCCACAGCTGGCCGCGAGCTGGCAGCCGGGAAGTACGGCTCACAGCCTGATTGTTACGTTGCAGCCTGGGGTGAAATTTGCCAGCGGCAATCCGTTTACCGCCAACGATGTGATCTACTCGCTGACGCGCGCTGTCAGACTCAACAAGACGCCAGCCTTCATCCTTAACGAATTTGGCTGGACGCCACAAAACATTGAGCAACAGCTGGTGCGCCTGAGCGATACTCAGCTGGTGATACGCTGGAGTTCACCTGTTGGTCGGGATCTGGCTTTACGCCTGCTTAGCGCGCCGGTTGCTTCCATTGTGGACAGTAAGCTGGCAGAGCAGCATGCCAGTGAGGGCGACTTCGGCAACGGCTGGTTACGTACGCACTCCGCAGGCAGTGCCGCCTATTTCATCAAAAATTATGTTCCGCAGCAGGCGCTGGTTCTGGAGAAAAACACCTTTGCCACCGTTGCACCTCACCTTAAACGCATTATTCTGAAAGGGGTGGCCGATCCCGGCTCGCGCCGCCTGCTGCTTGAGCAGGGCGACGTGGATGTCGCCTACGATCTGGGTGCAGATCAGTTCGATGCGCTGAAGAAAGTGCCTTCCCTTCGCGTCGCCGGCTTTCCCTCCAGCCTGATCTATTATCTGGGGTTCAATACGCAGTCCAGCCAGCAGCCCGCGCTGGGCAACCCGGCGCTGTGGCAGGCGGCTCGCTGGCTGATCGACTACAGGAGCCTTTCGCAAGAACTGCTCAAAGGACAATATCAGGTTCACCAGGCTTTTCTGCCGGAAGGCTTTGATGGCGCGCTGGATAATCAGCCTTTTCATTACGATCTGGCGAAAGCCAGAGCGATCCTGCAAAAAGGCGGCATTAAGCCAGGTACGCGGTTTTCACTGACGATTGTGAACCAGCCGCCTTATACCGATGTGGCACAGGCGCTACAGGCCAGCTTTGCCAAAGCGGATATTCAGATAGCGATACAGCCGGTTGCAGAAGCGGAACTGTGGGCAAAAATGCGCAGCAGAGATTTTCAGTCAATTTTCATTTACTGGGGAGCGGATTACGTCGATCCCAATACCAACGCCAGTACCTTTGCTTATAACATCCCCGGTGGCCCTAAAACGCTGGCATGGCGCATGGGCTGGACTATTCCGCAACTTAGCGCGCAAACCAAAGCGGCGGCGGCAGAGAGCGATCTGCACAAGCGTCAGGCGCTGTATCAGCAGTTACAGCTGGAGGTTCAGCAGAATTCGCCCTATGTGGTGGCTTTACAGGGGCAGAAACTGGTCGGGTTGCGCAGTAACGTGCAGGGTGCCCGGCAGGGGATTGGCAGCAGCATGCTCTATTACGATGGGGTGAGCAAAGAGTAAAACGGGCGGCAAAGTGCCGCCCGTTTTACAGAAGATGGCGGATCCTCAGGAAATTGCGGAGTCTGAAGCGTGCTTATGCTTATCAGCCTCGAAATGCGCTTTGAACTGTTCATAAATAGAGATCATATTTGCCGCATCACCCTGCAATGGGCTGAGCTTGCCGGCACGTACCAGTTCAATTACCAGTTGCAGCGCAGCCTGCTTAGGGCTGCTGGCAGGATGGGAGATTTCAGTTGTCATCGTGGCTTCCATGAAAAGGAGTAAAAAGTAATTTTAACAAGATTCCTTCATTCCGGTGAATTTTTTCCAGCCCCTCAGCGGGCTGGTTGAATGCTGTCAGCGGCCCCTGCGGGGTGAAAACTTCCATCAGGCGCGTTGATAACTTCTCTGGATGGTTACTTTTCGTGCACTACCTACTGTAACAAATCACTCCCTGTAGCTGGGCGGTAATTCCCCCCAGCAGCAGGCTGCTTATGCATATCTGCCTCTGCCATAAGGCGTTTCCGTTTAGTGAGAAATGTTAATTTTCCTAACCAGAATTTGCCTCGCTACAGCTGAATTTTCAAAGTTGTACAATTTTCGAAATAAACTTGTACAACGTACAAAAAACGACTACCTTTCTACGCTGTAATGAATCAGGCATTTGCATAGCCTCGGGAAGTGATAGTGGGTTTCCCACTTCCCGAGGTCGTTTTTTGCTGAAAATAATAAATCGATCGTTCAAAAACTATTACCGCATCCGGCCGTCGTTCCGGCAGGATATTTGGAGAGAAAGTGATGCATGCAGAATTACCGACTTCCCCACATGAATTAATGAACTATTTTAAAGCTGAAATGCAGGAAGCCGAAAGCGAAGTGGCTATTCTCGGTTCGATTGTTATTGAAATTTTGCAAAGCGGTAAGCCTGTCACTAATAAAACGATCATTGCACAATTGCTTCACCGCCTGGAAACCACCAGCGATGTCGTTTCGCTGGATACTTACCGCCATGTGCTTGAGATGGTCGTGCATCAGACCGAAGATGACTTTATTGGGTAATCTCTGCCGCTACAGCAGGCACTCACCTCTGTAGCGGTTTTACCGCCTAACTCAAATCGTCTTTTGCTGAAAAAGTTACGCTATGAGCTGGCCCTCTTCCCCACCGTTCTTCTCTGCTTTATTTACAGCATCGCTTTTTTTTTCAGCTTATCAATCAGCGAGTCACTGCGAAACACCTCTCCGATCACATTTGCAAAATTAAGACCAGGTAAAATAAGAGTACTCTGCTGGTACGCCCCCAGGCTTCGTCCGATATTATCCGCCTGTACTTGCAGTCAGCCCTGCGGTAATGCCAGGGTCAATAACGCTGACAACCTTTCCCCGCAAAGATTGCCAGCCAGGGTAACCTCTTTTAAACTTTTCTGGCTCTCTGATATGAATGGATTAACGAAAATTGTTCTGGCCTTCGCTTTTAGCGGCGCTTTTGCACAAGCTCAGCCCGTCACGCTGACTCTTTCGCAGGAGCAGGATGGTGGCGACGCCGGACGCGCCTGTATCTATATTCACCAGGGAAGAGCGGAATACCGGGTGGTCCAGCCTCAGCAAACCTGCCCTTCCACCCTGACCCTGGACGCATCGGGCACGCATACCTGATAACGGGCACTTTTTTTCTTGTCTGGAGATACGTCCGGCTCTGGGAATATGTTACCTTTAGCCGGATGGCGATAATCTGAGACTTATGCTCAGTTTATGCTTTTTGACAAGGAGTTAGGCATTGAAAACGATCAATATTAAGCTGCTAACTCTGGTGGCAACATTTTTTGTTATTTTGTTGCATACAGCAGCGCTGCCGTTTGCCCACTTTCATACTGGCTGGTCCGTGGCGGTAATGTATGAAACGCTGGGCCGTATTGCTTTTCCACTGTTCCTGCTGATAGCGGGCTACGTCTCACTCAATAAAAATGAGTCCCTGCTCAGCACGCTTAAAACCCGCGTGCTGGACCTGGTGATCCCACTGATTGCCTGGTCAGCCATTTATCTGGTTTACAGCGACGTGGTCCACGCGAATAAGAACCCCGTCAGCCTGCTGGAGCTGCTCAGTACGCCCGCCTATCCGCATATGTGGTTCATTTATACAATGATCCTGCTCTATCTGATCACGCCGCTGCTTAATACGTTTATTACCCACGGCAGTCAGCAACGGGTCAATTACACGCTTACGGTCTGGTTTGTTCTCGCCTCGGTTTATGTGCTGCTGGATAATGTAAAAGCCAGCCTGCTGGAAAACGCCACGCTCCCTATGCCAAGCAATATTGATATGGTGGTTTATCTCTCTGGTTTTTATATCCTTGGTGGGGTGGTTCGCCGCTTTAATATCGCTCCGAAGGTCACTATTTCTGCCATTATCTTCGTGCTGGCTGCGGTACTGACCGCCGTTATGGCCTACTCGTTTTCCAAAAGCATCTCCAGGCCAAACGATCTCTTCCTGTTCTATTCAGCACCAACAATGGTCATCATCTCGCTGGGCTGCTTTTTCATGCTGTTGAACGCTTCGTTCCGCTATAACCGGCCGATTATTAAAGCGCTGCGGGTTCTCTCACGGCTGAGTCTGGGGATCTTCTTTGTTCATGCCATGGTACTGGAAGGTCTGGTGGCGTTACTGGATATCGACTTCACCGGTTACTCCTCCATCATTACCATTCCTCTGGTGGCGCTGGCCTGCTTTGCAATCTCGGCGGGCATTATCTTTCTGCTACAGCGCATCCCTTATGTGCGGCGTGTAACCTGACCCAGACAAAAACGGCCGCTCAGTTGAGCGGCCGTTTTTTCGGCAAAGAGCCGGGTTGCCACCTGCCATCAATAAACTGATGAGGCAAATCTGTGTGGCTGGTTGATCGCTTTCCGCGCAATCCAGTACAGCAAAATACGTTCTTCATCGCCATCCTGATCTGCCATCGCCAGCAATTTTAATGCCAGCGTAGCCTTGTTAACCGGTTGCCCCGTGATGCTCAGGTCAACCACCGCCTTACCTATGATATTACAGACTTCATCTTCACTTGAGGGTGTCAGATTGCTTTCAGTACTCATTCTCTCCTCCTGTTGTGGGTAATTATTAAGCCTGGCAGAGACCACAGAGATTGCCATCTCATGGTCACACTCTCTTCATATAACCGTGCTAACCCCTGCCAAAACCAACATTTTTTTGCGGTAAATTATCCAGCGAATGGCAGCTGTACACCCATGCAGGCGGCAGGTTACAAAGCACGCGGGTCCGGTTCCAGGCAAAATATTGAGAAATGAGCGGCTCTGACAAGGAGGTGTACTGGAACTGAACAAAGACCCCTTGCGGACTCAGTAACGAGGCTGCGCGCTCCAGGATGCCGTGACGCACCGCTTTCGGCAGGGACAAGAGCGGTAATCCTGAAAAGATAGCGTCATACTCTTCATTCAGGGATTCGGCAGAGGCACCGGTCACCCTCAGCCTTTCGTCCTGAAGAGAAGCCAGCTTAGGATGAAAGCGGCTGTTAGTTTCAAAGGCCAGCAGTTCCGCATCCGGCCGCATCCGCGTCAACAGATGTCGGGTTAGCACACCATCCCCTGCGCCAAGTTCGGCAATACGCTGGCACTGGTTCCAGTCAACGGCATCCGACATCGTTTTGCACAAGGCCAGAGAAGAAGGTGCAATGGTTCCCGTTTTCCGCGGATCGGAGATGAATTCCTGTAAATAACCGGTTTTATCTTTGATATAAGAAAACGCAGATAACAACATAGTTGAGCCTCTGGCTAAAGGGTGACATGCAGTAGGCCACAATAAGCCTGGCGAGTTCTTAAAACTCTTCGCTTCCGCTATAAAACCAGGAGTAATCGCATAAAATCTTCCCCTTTTATTTCAACCTGTTTATACCTGGCAACAGTTAAAAATATCGGCACACATCATATTCATCAGTTGACGAATTTGAGTTAAGAAAAATCGGAGGGAAAAACGGCGAAAAATGTACCGGTATTTATTCTTAAAACAACAGGAATAATAAAGCCTGAAATGGCTGCGTATTATGACCACCCTGACCTGATATTCCGTCCCGTTAGCGGCGGTGGCTTCTGAGATAATTCTGTCTTTCTCAAGAGATATTCGCTTGAAGAAGGCGATGCCGGTAAAAACACCGTTTTTAGTGCTGCATGCCACTCTTGAAAGTAGCGGATCTGTTTCTGTAACACCTTAATCAGACTGATAATATTCCCTTCTCAGTCAGGATCTGTTCAACCCTGAACTTTAAAATTATGCTCTGACTCCTGATCCCCTGACGCCTTCCTGAGGAGCGATAAAATGAAAAAAATGAACGCGCTTGCGCTATTACTGATGATGGCCACCAGCGCCAGCGTTTATGCTGCCCCCACTACTGGCGTAGCAGCAGGAAGTGAAGCGACTGCGATGTCTGATGGTAACTCTAATGCGGTAGGTATCGGCGCTGTGGGTGCATTATTGGGTATTGCTCTGGCCACCATGGGCGGCGGCGGTGACGGCTCTAACACCGGCACCACCACTACAACCACCGGCACCCAGGCGCACTAAAGCGCACTGCCTGTCTCCTTTACCGGTTTCCGGCAAGAGAGGCAGGCTTTCTCTCTCTCCGGCCTCCGGGTTATACGCTCTTCAGTTCCCGCAGCACCGCTTCCACCTTACGACACTCCTCCGCGCTGAGCGGCAACAGGGGGCGCGGTAAGATGGGCGAACAGATACCCAGAATCTCCACTGCGCAATACATCACGCGCAGGCTGCTGAGCGTTTTAAATAATGTCCACATGGGTTGCAGTTCCGCATTCAGCTGAGCAAGCCGATTGCTATCCCCCTTGCGTGCAGCTGACGCCAGCGACATCGCCTGCGCGGGCAGTAAACCGCCCAACACGCTATACCAGGCATCGCCTCCGGCTAACATTGCTTCAGGTGCATGCCAGTCGACGCTGAACCCCAGCGCAAAATCCTCAGGAAAGTGTGATCTTAATGAGGAGATAAAAGCGGCATCGGTCTGCTCTGAAGAGGGGTACTTCAGCGCTTTAACGCCTGGCAGGCTGGCAAGCCGGGCCAGTAAAGCGGGCGTAAAGGTAAAGTGTGTGGTTCCGGGGTTGTTATAGATGCAGAGAGGTAATGAGGTGCTCTCAGAGACCGCAACGAAATGCTGAAAGACCTCCTCTTCAGTTAAGGGTGTGTAGGAAACAGGGGCCAGTAGCAGTGCATCGGCGCCTGCCTCTTCCGCATCCTGTGCCAGAGTAACCGCCTCATCCGTGCGTAATGCGCCCGCGCTGACCATAACAGGCACGCTGCCTTGCAGGCAATTTACCGCCGCCTCAATCGCCCTTCGCTTTTCTTCCCGGCGAAGAAAGGCATAGAGTCCCGTACTGCCAAGAAGCCCTACTGAATCGACATTAGCCTGCCTGAGCCGCAGCAGGATTTTTTCAAGCGCTACGACATCAACCTCGCCCACCGCGTTGACAGGCGTGACAGGGAAAGCAGAAAGCCCACGAAATTGCATTAAACATCTCCCGGATGGATAGAGACATTTGTTATATCACCTCTTCTCAGTAGGGGAAACGTACGGCTGATAGCCTATACTTACCGCTGGGTCTGTTTCATCACGGGAGCGAGCTATGTTGATTGGATTTGTCCTGCTTGTCAGCGCCTGTGGTTACGATGCCTGCGATGCGCTGCCCGTGTCAGAGCATATTTTCCCTACTCAGCTGGCCTGTGAACAAATGGCCGAGCGTATTCATCAGCGACGGCCTGCTGCGGTGCTGCTGTGTGGCGAGGTTCAGCGTCATGAGGGTACAGAGATAACCGTAGTGAAGGGAGAGAAATAACCTTCACTACGGCCAGGTAAGCAAGCGCTTAATTATCAGCTGAGTGGTCTGCGGGGCGATGCCAGACCAGCAGAGTTTCAGGCAGGGGTTAACGCCCCAAATTCGCGTCGAAAGTGTGCCAGCAGTCGGTTAAATCAATGACCTTTTTCGCCTTACGGGCTTCATCAATTTTGATAGCCGTCAGGCCAGCTTCCAGGGCGTCGATGACGGAGACTTTCAGCGGCGTCCCCGTCTTGATGTGCTTCACAATTTCAGCGGCCATCAGGGCATCGGCACCGTAGTGGCCGTCATAAGCGTTGCCTTTATAGGTAGTGGACACTGTTTTTTCACCCGTGCGCGCATCGTGAACACGGAAATAGTTGCGAACAAAGTCCCCTTCAGCCATGCCATCGGTACCCATAACGCAGAAGCGGCGGAACTCGTCAGGGACATTAAGATTGGCGTGAAACGCCATTGTCGCTCCCCCCTGGTACTCTATGATTGCCGTCTGATAGTCGACAATATCCGCATCACTTTCAAATACAGCGTCCGTGCTGGACCAGCCACTTGGCTTGATATGGTATAGCTCCGACTCTGCCGTGATCGCCCCCTGCGGCGCATGTTCAGGCGTAAAGGATTTACGGCCGCCGAAGCTGGCTACCCTGACAGGGCGTTCCCCCAGCAGGCCCTGATAGAGATCGATATCGTGGCAGCATTTTTCAAGGATATAAGGACCGGCATAACGCTCATAGCGCCGCCAGTCGCGCATAAAGAAAGCCCCGTGATAAGGCTTGATATGCTCTGTGGCTTCAATGGAGGTGATCTCCCCCAGCCGGTTCTCTGCTTTGGCTTGCAGTAAATCGTGGTAAAGCGGTGAGTACCGCAGCACCAGCCCCACCAGAATATTTTCCTGACCATACTGGCGGACCAATTTTGCCAGCGCCATGGTCTGCGCTTCGTTGATCACTACCGGCTTCTCGGTGAAGACCCGTTTGCCAGCTTTCAGCCCCGCTTCTATATGTTCAAGATGCAGATAATTTGGCGAACCCACCATCAGCAGATCAAAATCCCCTGCGGCCAGCATTTCATCAAGCGAAGCAAAAGCCCTGCCAGCGGGAATACCAAACTTCTCCAGATTGGGCAAGCCGGCAGGAGAGGGATCGACATAGCCGACAATGCTGAAATCGGGATCCGATTTGTTGAATTCATTCACTACGTTGGAGAGACGAAAGCCCAGGCCTGTAATCGCTACTTTCATGTTGAACCCTGCCCATATTTGGTCACGGAGAGTTGAAATGCTTCCCGAAGGCAGCTTGCGCTACCGGCGTTCAGGATCGCGCAATTGTCAGACACCAACTTATTACGACAGAAAAAGTAATGTCAACTACGACGGCAGCTTAAATGCTCGAATTAAAATACAAGCAATTGATTTATAGTGATTAATTAGTTTTAAAATTATCCATATTTATTTGTTATTGCGATTTAAGTTTTTTTATTTTATCGTTTTGCTGAAAATAGCCAGTCGTTTGTCGCGACACAGTGGGTCAATACCGGTCACGGGAGGATCATGCAATCAGAATTTTTGCTCGGGGTCGATGGCGGGGGTACTCATTGCCGCAGCCGGCTCACGACGCCTGATGGCACGGTTTTGTCCGAATGCACAGGCAGTGCCGCCAACGTCTATTCTGATTATGAAGGCGCGCTGAAAAACGTTGACCAGCTGATTGACAATACCTTTCATGCTGCCAGGCTCAGCCCCTCTTTACGCTGTCAGACCCATGCAGTCTGGGGGCTGGCGGGGGCAAACGTACCTTCAACAGCAAAGCGTCTTCAGCAGCTGCCCTCCTCTTTTGCCAGCTTCGCCCTGCTGTCGGATGTGGATATTGCCTGTGCGGGCGCCCATCAGGGGAAACCAGGTGCAGTATTGATTGTGGGCACCGGCAGCCAGGGCGCGGCCTGGGATGGCTGCCGTTTCCACCGCGTAGGGGGATGGGGGCTGACTCTGGCCGATCAGGGTTCCGGCGCGCAACTTGGGCTGCGGGCGCTGCGAAAAGCACTGCTGGCGTATGAGGGGGTTATCGCCGCTACCTCACTAACTGACGCCATTTTGCAGTATTTTAGCCACTCACCAGAGGCGCTCCTGGCCTGGAGCAAAACCGCTACGCCGGGAGAGTGGGGCCAGTTTGCCCCCTGGGTTTTTTCTGCCTCCCGCCAGGGCGATGAGCTGGCTGCTTCGCTGCTGGCGGAAACCAGTGCTGAAATCACCTTATTAACAGATGCCCTGGCCCGGATCAGCCCCGGAGCCATTTCACTGATGGGCGGGTTGGCAGAGCCTCTCCAGCCCTGGCTCTCTGCTGCCACGCGAGAGAAAATTGTGCCTGCACAGCAGGATGCGCTGGCGGGAGCGCTGCTGCTTGCCCGCCGCTGAATTTTCAACCCGGCTGGCAAGCCGCCCTGTTTCTGGCCGGTCGGCCAGCCACTTTACCGATGAGATCGCCACTCTTTATGATCGCACCGAACGTTACGTCACGCATTTTGCGGCTTATTGTCGAAAATTCTCCTGTCAGCCAATCCGATCTGAAAGTCCGGAGCGGGCTGAGTATGTCTACCGTCTCTCAGGCCGCCAACCGGCTGCTGGGCCGCGGCATTATTATCGAAAAGGGGTTACGCCGCGTATCAATGGGGCGCCCTAAAACGCTGCTTGGATTAAATCCTGATTACGCTACGGTAATCGGTATCCAGCTGAATGCCGAGCGTAACCTGATTGTGTTGACCGACCTGACTGGCAATCTGATCGGCGAGCAGCAGATGCCTTCCGGAGAACTGACGCCCAGGCAGCTTAGCGATGCCTTAGCGCGGTTCCTGAAAACGGTTGAAGACAAGCGGGTTGCCGCCATCGGGCTGGCACTGGCCGGGCTGGTCGATCCCGTCAGCGGTCACTGCATTCGATCTACCGTGCTGGACTGGACACACGTCGCCATCACTGCCCTGCTGGAAGAGCGTTTTAACATTCCCGTATTTATAGAGAACGATGCCAATGCGCTGGCGCTCGCCACTCTGGTCTTTGGTCAGCTGGGTTCGGCTCAGTCGGCCATTATTGCTACCTACGGCAAAGGGATTGGTGCAGGCGTGATCCTTGACCGGACATTGTACCGGGGGCGCACTGGCACGGCAGGTGAGATTGGCAATGCCCTGTTAAACGACGGCTCCAGATGCACGCTTGAGGAGAAGGCGTCGTCTAAAGCCATTCTCAGGACACTGCAAGAGGCGGGCGAGAATGTGCCGGCAAATCTGCTGGCGCTGGACCGTCATCCTTCGCCGCTGGCGCTGAAAACGCTTGCCAGTGCAGGACAGCATCTGGGTGAATCTCTGGCGAATCTCGCGGTGGCTTACGATCCTGACGTGATCTGTCTGGCAATGGAGCCGCAAATGGCCTCGCGGATCCTGCTGGATCATATCAGCCAGAGTTTCCAGGAATACCGCCTCAAGCTCACGCCACAGCTGACGCCGCTGCAATTCCTTACCGAATCTAACAGGATGTGGGCTTTGGGGGCCGCTGGCTTTACGGTGAACCGTTTGATTGATGTGCTTTCTGCGCAGGCTGAAGAGGAGAGCTAACGGCAGAGGAGGAGCCTTAGCAGAGCAGAGTTCCCTGTCGGGGCGAGCGGATTAATCGTTCGCCCCCAGGGTCTTAGCGAATACGTTTTCCTTCCTCCGAAAAGAGCAGGCAGTGTCTGGGATCCAGCGCCAGATTAACCTCTTCCCCCAGTTCCACCTCTTCCATTTTACGTGCTTCAATCACCAACAGATTTTCCCGCCCGATATCAAAATAAAGGTAGTTGGTGTGGCCTAATTTTTCGGCAAAAGAGAGTGCGGCAGAGAACGACCAGTCGCGGTTATCATTTTCGGCACTGGCGAAATGCTCAGGGCGAATTCCCAGCGTCAACCGCTGCCCTTCAGCAAGCGCTGAATGCACGGGCAAGGTCACAGAGGCGAGTTTCAACTCTGGCAGCGCCAGGTTGACCAGCCCCGGCTGAACAGAGAGGACCCGCGCCGAAAGGAAATTCATTTTTGGTGAGCCGATAAAGCCCGCAACGAAAATATTGTCCGGATCGTGGTAGAGATCCAGCGGCGCGCCAACCTGCTCTATACGGCCCTGACGCAATACCACAATCCGGTCTGCCAGCGTCATCGCTTCCAGCTGATCGTGCGTCACATATATCATGGTGTTACCTAATGACTCATGCAGTTTGGCAATTTCAATGCGCATCTGTAGGCGCAGCTCTGCGTCCAGGTTAGAGAGCGGTTCATCAAACAGAAATATTCGCGGCTGGCGAATGATAGCCCGGCCAATGGCCACGCGCTGACGCTGCCCGCCGGAAAGCGCACGAGGCAGGCGGTCCAGCAGCTCTGTCAGATGGAGCTTTTCCGCCGTTTTCGCTATCTCTTCGGCAATCCGTGACTTAGGGAGTTTGGCCACTTCCAGAGGGTAAGCCAGATTACCTCTTACGGTCATATTGGGATAAAGCGCGTAGGACTGAAATACCATGGCAATCCCGCGCTCGGTGGCGGACTGCTGTGTCATATCCTGCTCATCAATAAACAGCTCTCCGCTGCTGATCTCCTCCAGTCCGGCGATCATTCTGAGCAGCGTTGACTTACCGCAGCCGGAAGGGCCAACAAAAACGATAAACTCTCCATTATCAATTTTCAGGTCAATACCGTGGATGACGTTGACGTGCTCGTAAGACTTTTTGACGTTGCTTAACTGTAGAGTAGCCATTGCATCCTCACTTCAGTTCCTGACCCATATAAATCGCGTTACTTCTGAACAGCGGCTGAAATCCCAACTGCTGATAGAAATGGGTAACCGGTTCATTTTGCAGGCTGATACCCACATAAACCCCTTTCACACCAGCCTTTTTCAGCGCGACGAGTTCATGCTCCACCAGCTTTTTCCCCCATCCTCCACGCTGCCCTTCCGGCAGAATGTTGATATGCAGATGAGCCGGATAAGGTGTTGTCAACGCCGCCGAAGCCGTTTCAGGCTGCCTGAAAGCGTCAAGGATCTTACTGTCTAGCGGCTTCACCGGCTGGCGTCCCGCAAAGCGCTTCTGCTGCAACGGCCACCACTCCATGGCCAGCAGCTGTTCGAATGCCACCGTATCAGGTGTGGCAACGACATAGCCCACCACTTTCCCGGCTATCTCCAGCACAAAGGCAAAGTCCGGCGCATAGCGTGCGTAGGGAACAGAAAAGCGGGTACCGGGATAATGGGGATCGGCATAAAGATCGCTGGCATCCTTGCCCGCATCTGCGGTTTTCAGGCAGATCTCATACAGGGCATCAATGTCATCCGCGGTCGCGGGGCGGATCTGGCCGTCAGAAAAAGTCATAGTCCACGCTCATACTGTCGGTGAGGAAGGGATCTCCACGTTAATTAAACCCGACTTAGTTTTCAAGAGAAAATAATTAGCTGAAGCTGACGATACGCCGCTGAGTTTATGCTGTGGATCACACTCTCCAACATTCATTCTTTTTTCCTGACGCGCGGAGGGCGTGGATTGGGACGGATTGCCTTTACGGCCCCGCTCTTTGCCGTTTCGGAAGAGATACCTGGCTGAAAACATACTATTTTCATATGACCTTTCAGTGAGTTATAACAACAACATGCCTGCAAGAGATAATATCTGAATGCGCAGTTCATCCCGGCATTTACTCACTATTCATGCAATTTTCCAGTTTTTAAGCCTGAAAAATAATGAAATTTCAGATTTTACGATCTGCCTCACCTTTCACCAGGCAGAAGCCGCAGAGGTTTGACTTTATTTAATCATTAAAGTAAGTATGAGGTAAGGCGACAGAGTCAGCAGCTGATGCCCCAAAGCAACCTGCGGGAGAGTCGGTTGCCATCATGAAAGGATGCTTCATTGATGTTGGAGAAACAGATCCATGTTTACTGCTTCCAGGCTTATGCGCACTTCCCGCACTGCCCCTTCCCGTCCGGCGCTGTCGCTGCTGGCCGTGGGGCTGATTACTGCTTTCTTACCGCCTTCTGCCCAGGCAGACACCGCCCTGGCAGAATGGGACATCTATAACTACCCCGCACAGACTGAAGCTATTGATCAGGCGATCAAAGAGTTCACTGCGCAAAACCCCGGCGTGACTGTCGACCGCTCAGTTCACTCTTTTGACGACACGCGTATTCCCCTCAAGCTCTCCCTCAATTCTGGCGACGGCCCGCAGATTGCCCAGGTCAACCAGGGCGGAGGGGACATGGGCGCACTGGTAAAAGAGAAGTTGTTGATCCCGCTGGATGGCTACGCTAAGCAGTACGGCTGGACCACCCGCTTTCCCGACTCGATTCTGAAGCGTAACCGCTGGTCTGATAAGCAGGAGTTTGGCAGCGGTAATTTGTACGGCGTTGCCAGCCTGGGTGAAATGGTCGGGTTGTATTACAACAAAGCGCTGCTGGATAAAGCGGGTATTGCCGTGCCAAAAACGCTGGCGGAATTTGAAGCCGCAATGGCTAAGCTTAAAACGCAGGGAACAGCCCCCCTGATGCTTGGCATTCTCGACGGCGCGGCGGGTCAACAGATGCTGACCACCCTCTGGCAGGATCAGATCAGCAGCAGCGACCGTAAAGGCATGGATGACCTGATTTATGATATCGGGGGCACCTTTAAAGATACGAAGCTGCAAAAGGCCGCCAGCCTGATGCAGGAGTGGAATAAAAAAGAGTACTTCTTTCCCGGCTTTCAGGGCATAGGCAAAGATGATGCGGCCACGCTGTTCCAGAACGGCCAGGCGGCATTTTTTGTCAGCGGAACCTGGTATATGGGGCAATTCAAAGAGAATAAAGATATTCACTTTGTCGCTTTCCCCCAGTTTGCAGGCGTCAGCAAACCTTTAATGGTGGGAGGCACCGATCTGCCTTTCTCCGTTACGCTGACGGCGAAAACCAAAGCGCAGCAGGATGCGGCGGCGAAGTACATCGATTATCTCGTTTCCGACAAGATGGCAGAAAAATGGCTGAAGGCGGGGTTCCTGCCCGCCAGCGCCAACAAAGAGGCCAGACTGCCAGCGGACAATCCGCTGCTTGCCGATGTGTATAACGTCTGGACCACGGTCAATGCGCACGATGGCCTCGGCCACTATGTTGACTGGGCCACCCCAACCATGGGCAATGCGTTAAATGAAAGCGTTCAACTGCTGCTGGCGGATAAACTCACGCCACAACAACTGACCGAGAAACTGGACGTTAACTATCAGCAGTATCTCTCCAGCCTGAAGAAATAATCACTCTGCCCGGTGCTTCGCCAGGCCGGGCGGCTATTCAGACGTAAAGTGTGAGAACACCGTTATGCTCAATAAGTCACGTCTGCAAAATGCGCTCTATATTTTGCCCTCAATGCTTATCTACTCTGTTTTCCTGCTCTTTCCTTTACTGGTTTCGGTTGGCGTCAGCTTCACCACCTGGGATGGTGCTACGCGACCGATTTTTATCGGGCTGAATAACTTTGTGCAGATGTTCGGCGACCCGGTGTTCTGGGTATCGATCAAAAATAATGCCATGCTGATGCTGTTTTACACGCTGTTCCCGCTCTGCATTGGTTTGCTGTTGTGCAGTTTTCTGCATGATACCCGCAGTAATAAAGAGCGGAGCCTGCTACGCATCTTGTTTTTTCTTCCCTACATCATGCCAATGGCGGTTCTCGGTGTGGTCTGGCGCTGGCTGTACAATCCTGCTTTTGGCCCTGTTGATCACTTCTTTCGCGCGGTGGGCCTGCCGCAGTTTGCGCGCTCATGGCTTGGGGATTTCGACTGGGCCTTGCCAGCCGTCGGCTTTGTCGCCACCTGGTATTTCTTTGGCTTTTGTCTGGTGTTGTTTATGTCGGGACTGCAACGGATGGATCCTTCTCTGCTGGAAGCAGCCGATCTTGACGGCTCCTCGCGCCGGCAAAAGTTTATGCGCATCACGCTGCCTGGCCTGCGCCCGGAGCTTCGCGTTGCCCTGTTATTAACGGTGATTTCCAGCCTGAAAGCCTTTGACCTGGTGTATGTCATGACCCACGGCGGGCCGGGCACCTCAACGCTGGTCACCAATTTATATATGTACCAGCAGGGCTTTGATTTACGCCATTACGGCTATGCTTCTGCGGTAGCGATAGTCGGCATGATCCTGGTCTTTGCCATCAACAGCCTTATACACTTTGCTATCCGGGAGCGTCACTGATGCGGAAAACGCCTGTAGTTTCACGCGCGCTAATCTGGCTGATTGCCATCATCACTATTTTGCCCTTCCTGATGGCGTTAATGACCTCTTTTAAAACCCAAAGTGAGCTGTTTGCCGGTGTGTTTGCCCTCCCCTCCCGGCTCAGCTTCGCCAATTATGTATCAGCCTGGCAGGAAGGCCATTTCAGCACCTATTTCCTTAACTCCGTGCTGGTGGTTTTTCCGGTGGTGATAGCGAGTATTTTGGCAGGCATTCTGGCGGGGTTCGGTTTCGCTTTTTTACGCATTCCAGGTAAACGGCTGTTCGCTGCGCTGATGGCGCTGGGCATGGTGCTCCCCAGCGAAGCCTTTATCATTCCGCTCTATCACGAATTGCACTGGATGGGATTAACCAACACCTACCTGGCATTAATTCTGCCACAGGTGGCGTTGTCGCTACCCTTTACCACCCTGATGATTGCAACAGCATTTCAGCAGGTGCCGAAAGAGCTGCTGGAAGCCGCGGTGATGGATGGCGCAAAGCGTTCCCGCATATTATGGGGCATTCTGGTACCAGCCATCGTGCCCACGCTGACCACGCTGGCACTGCTGCTGTTTATCTGGACATGGAATGAATTTCTTATCCCGCTGATTCTGGTAAACAAAGATGAACTGCGCACCTTACCTATTGGCATGATGTTCTTTCAGAACAAAAACACCATTAATATTCCAGTGCTGATGGCGGGTGCGATGATTGTCATCCTGCCGCTGGTGGTGGTCTTTTTAGTGTTTCAGCGTAAGTTTATCAGCGGCGTGACCGAAGGGGCGGTGAAATAAGGGGCGTGCCTTTATCCGGCAGAGAAAAGCATGAAGAAGAGAGACTACAACCCCAGCTCACTCAGGCCCGGATGATCGTCCGGGCGTCTTCCCAGCGGCCAGTGATATTTGCGTTCCGACTCGCTGATGGGCAGATCGTTGATGCAGGCAAAGCGCCTGGCCATCAGTCCGTTGTCGTCAAATTCCCAGTTTTCGTTGCCGTAAGAGCGGAACCAGTTGCCCGAGTCATCATGCCATTCATAGGCATAGCGTACGGCAATGCGGTTGTCTGCAAAGGCCCAAAGCTCTTTAATCAGCCGATAATCCAGCTCTTTTTTCCATTTTCGGTTGAGAAACGCTTCTGCTTCCTGTCGGTTGGTGACAAATTCTGTGCGGTTACGCCACTCTGTATCCAGCGTGTAGGCCAGAGCCACTTTTTGCGCGTTCCGGCTGTTCCAGCCATCCTCGGCTAATCTCACCTTTTCGACAGCACTCTCGCGGGTAAAAGGGGGCAACGGCGGGCGGCTTTCCGCTTCAGGCATTATCATCTTCTCCGGCATCAGCTCGGTTCGGTCGCATTGGCTTTCTCTTCGACATAACGCGTGACCGCCAGTAGCCTGTTCACATGCGTCAGCAGCAGATCAACATCTGACTGTAGAAAGCCTTTCCCGGAGCTTGAGGCCGCCACGATGGCGTTCTGAATGTTTTCAGAAATATTTGATGCCCCTTCCTTTCCTGCCGTCAGTAACAGCGCGGCAATTAAAAGAGACTGAGCCTCGACTTGTGCAGTCAGTTCCTTCGCATCCACATCGATTTTGGCAATCTTCATCAATATGTCGATCACTAACTGTTTCATAATCCAGCTCCTGAGATGATTTTTTCATGAAATTACCACCACCGCAGGTAAAGAGTAAACATGATTTAGCGGTTGACGATCACCATAAGTCACTATTTAACCGCCCTTTCAACGAGTTAACCTGACAGGTTATTGCAAGGATTCGACATCCTACCCTGCAAGTTTTCTGAAAATTGATAACAGCAATGGCGAAGCGGCAAAATTAGTCTAGATTTAATCATCCACACGACCTTCCATCGGGCGTGGGTGCTAACCCTCATTTTTATTATTTCAATAACGACGTTATTCCGCCCGCTGTCCAGGGCGGTTTTTTTGAACTACACACAGAGAAAAACGGAGAGGTTAATCCGTCATGGATAAAAAACACTTTTATCAGAGACTCACGCGCTGGCAGCATCTGCGCTTCAATGACGTTGTTCTGCGCGAGCGTCCCGATACGCAGGCCTGGAACAAAAAGTACGAAATTTATATCCAGGATAAAACCAGGCTGTCTGCACAGCTTTACATTCGTACCACGCAACCTGGCGAAGATGTCGCTCTCGTTATGGCGGAGTACCTTTCATGGCTTCAGGACTATAACGATGATACGACTGTTGTAGCTGCCGTGCAGGAAAGCGCAGCGACCCCACTTAATAAGCTGAAAGAGAGCTGTCGCCCGCGTTCGGGATCTCATCAACCCCATATTCATACCCCGACAGCTGCTGCAAGATATACCCGAAGCCTCTCCTGACAGGCGCCAGGTTGCCGGAATGCGTTCCGGCAACCTGCTTACTTATTGCTCTCACCCTCTTTCCCAGCTTATCCGCACATGTTCTCCCTACCTGCCCCAATGAAATTTAATTACGTTTTTTTCTGTCAAATTCCCAATCCTGGATTAGATTAAAAGGTCTGTGATCCCGATCACAGCCAACCATAATAATTATCTGTTTCCAGGGAGTAACTTGTGAGTGATTCATCCAACAGCGGGAAATCCGGTACGGCGGCGGCTTCACCGCAGCCTACCGAGCCGCTGGTTAAAGTAATTGCGTTTATTGCCACGCTGGGCGGCCTGCTTTTTGGCTATGACACCGGCGTGATTGCTGGTGCTTTGCTGTTTATGAAGCACGACCTGCACCTGACCTCGCTCACCACCGGCATGGTAACCAGCTTCCTGATTCTGGGGTCGGCCATCGGTGCCATCTGCGCCGGACGGTTAGCCGACCACTTCGGCCGTAAAAAAGTCATCCTGGTGATGGCGGTGATCTTTATGTGCGGCTCACTGGGTTGTGCAATGGCACCCAACGTCGTGATGATGATTATGTTTCGCTTTATTCTGGGACTGGCGGTGGGCAGCGCGGCGGCTATTGTGCCGATCTATATCGCGGAAATCGTTCCGGCCAACCGCCGCTGGCAGTTTGTGACGTTGCAGGAGCTGATGATTGTTTCCGGCCAGCTTATCGCCTACACCAGCAACGCGGCGATCAATGAAGTCTGGGGTGGAGAGACCACCTGGCGCTGGATGCTCGGCGTAGCCTGTGTGCCTGCGGTTATCCTGTGGGTCGGCATGCTGTTTCTGCCGGATACGCCGCGCTGGTACGCCATGCATGGTCGCTATCGTGAAGCCCGCGACGTGCTGGAGCGCACCCGCCAGTCCCGTATGGTGGAAAAAGAGATGGGCGAAATCCGCAAGTCCATGGACTCCAAAAGCCAGAAAAATGCCCGTCGTCAAAAAACCATCTCCGTCTGGATGAAGCGTCTGGTGGTGCTGGGTATCGGTATTGCCATGCTGCAACAGCTCTCCGGCGTGAACACCATTATGTTTTATGCGCCAACAATGTTGCAGGCGACCGGCCTGGGCACCAACGCATCGCTGCTGGCCACCATCGCCAACGGTGTGATTTCAGTAGTGATGACCTTTGTGGGCATCATGATGCTGAGCCGCTTTGGTCGTCGTCCTTTGCTGCTGGTGGGGCAAATTGGCTGCACCTGTACGCTGCTGGCTATCGGACTGGTCACCTGGCTGATGCCGGAGACGGTGCAGGGAGAACCGGACGTGTTGCGCAGCTATCTGGTACTGGCAGGCATGCTGATCTTCCTCTGCTTCCAGCAGGGAGCGCTCTCTCCGGTCACCTGGCTGCTGCTGTCAGAAATTTTCCCGATGCGTATTCGTGGCATGGCTAACGGCATTTCCGTCTTTGCCATGCAGATGACCAACTTCTCCATCGCCTTTATGTTTCCGATCCTGCTGGAAGCCTTTGGTCTGACAACCTGCTTCTTTGCTTTTGCTGCCATCGGTGTTGCTGGCGGGATCTTTGCCATCATTTTTGCTCCTGAAACTCAGGGCAAAACGCTGGAACAGATTGAGAAGCATTTCAAAAAACATCTTCAGGACGATCCCGCCCCGCAAACAGGGAACTAAAAATCTGTGCCAGGGAAGGCACCTTTGTCTGCTTTCACACTATTCTGATAGAAGTCTGCCGCACCGGCGGTCAGGCTTAGTCTCTGTTCATCAGGAAGGATTGCCATGTTCAAACTTTTGTTTTCCCTTTTTGCCAGCCCTGAAGCGTTGTTACAGGTCATGAGCCAGCGCGATATCGAAGAGTCGATTGAAGAAGGCGAGCGCATTCTTATTGATGAGGATGGCGGCGCTACGGTCAATATCGCCAGTCCTGAAGTTCATCAGGATTTCGCCCGCCACGTTAATACGCTGAAGAGGGCCTGAGATGGGAACGGCAATATTTATGGTATTGATGGTGTGCGGTTACTGGTACACCAGCCGGGATCTCTCCACCCGTTTTAAAGTAAAACGTTCATTTGGCTGGGATGTCTACTTCCTGGTCGCCCTTTATGGCTGCATTTTTGTACTGCAAGGGGTGATTGCTACCGGTCTGGTCTGGCTGGTTTTACTGGCCGTTTCCGGCATTTTCAACGCCATACCTGAGCTGAGTGACGGCCTGCACCGCCACTGGCAGATTGAGTTTATGAACTGGAGCTTTCTGGGTATCCAGGCGCCCGTCGTTATCATGCTCGCCTTTGCGGTGGCGTTTTGTATCTATCGCTCAAGCTGGTCCGGCAGCGCCAGGCTTAACAGCACAGGCCGTAAAAAACTCTATAAAAAACTGACCCGCGCCAATGGCGTCGAAGGGCTGCTGTTCCAGTGCATGGAGGAGGGAGAACTCGCCTGGGTCACCCTGAAATCACGCCGTATCTATATCGGCATGATCCATACGGCCACCTATGAAACGACTTCCACCTCAAATTTAGTGCTTATTCCCATGCTGAGCGGTTATCGCGATGGCAAGACGCTAAATCTTAATATTGAGCACAACTACAGCAAGTGGTATGCCGAACACAACATCACCATGGATTCCGAACCCAAGTCCGCCATGGCTTTTCGTAAAGTGATTATGCTGGATCAGGTTGAAAGCCTGTCGCTGTTTGATGCGGCAAGCGCCAGCGCGCTGGCACTGGAGCCGGAAGAGCCAAAAGTGGAAATTATGCTAGACCAGAAGTGAGACCAGCCAGAAACCGGCAAAGGTCATCAGCAGCGATCCGATCACGTGCGTGAAGAGAGAGGCCATGGCCCAGAAATAATTACCGGACTGCATCATTGTTACGATCTCCAGCGAGAAGGTGGAGAAGGTAGTCAACCCTCCGCAGAATCCGGTAATGATTAACAGCTTCCAGGCGGGATCGAGTTCAGGATTACGCAGGAAAAAAGCCATTGCGGCACCGATGATAAAACCGCCAGCCAGGTTGACCGTCAGCGTGCCGGGGGGAAGCCCTGGAAACAGCCCATTCAGACGAAGAGAGAGCAGCCAGCGAAGCAGGCTGCCTGCGGCTCCGCCCACGGCAACAGCAATTAACGACTTGATCATAATCTCCTCAAAAGGGGTCTGCCCTGCTTTGAGGCACCAGCCTACTCAGCAAAGATTTTTTTGCAAGCGGCATCTGATGACGAGGTTAAGCGGGTTTCAGAGAGGAAGCATTCCTGCCTTTTAGCTATCCGGAAAAGTGAGCGTAAGCCTGGGCCTCTCGCAGAGGTGAGATGCCACCCACCAGCTGGAGGCTACACAGCGGGATGGCCTGTTTACGCTGAGAGGGGAACTGATAACGTGGCTTTTTATCCGCAGAGGAATCGTTAAAAATTCTTCCGGCGATTAGCCTGGCTGAGGGTGCGGCTCCCGCCCCTCGCAAAAGGCGTCAATACCGGAAAACTCGAAGTCAGCCAGACTCATCCGCTGTTCTGGCGGGGCGATGGCGTGATGGAGAGGAGTCAGAATCGTTTTCCTCCGCTTCTGACCAGCAGAGTTCTAAAAATGCCTGCTGCTTTGGTGTCAGTAACCATCCCGTAAAAGGCCCTGTTTTAATCTCTTCAGCACCAACTTCTGCACTTTTGTCACCCATTTTAACCTCCCCACCAGATAAGCAGGGTCCAACAGGCAATGCATCCTGCAATTACCACTATCCAGACCAAGCCTCTGACTGACATGCGATCCCTCTTTCGGGCCATTTATTACTGCAAAGTGATAACAGTATAAACAATCACCAAAAGTGATCAACTTTAGGATTAACCCTAATGAAAAAAAAGGCGTTATGTTGTCTGTTCTGGCGGCTGAGGGAGCATCAAGGACGCTTCAGGTTGAAAAAAACGTTCAGCCTGATTAATGAGTTTGGGAATTTGCCAGGGTGAAAAAAACGCTCACCCTGACTAAGGAGTCGGGAAATTAGCCAGGATGAAAAAACGCTCACCCTGATTAAGGAATCGGGGAATTAGCCAGGGTGATAAAAACGCTCACCCTGATTAAGGAGTCGGGAAATTAGCCAGGGTGAAAAAAACGTTCACCCTGATTAAGGAGTCGGGAAATTAACGGATCTCGGGGTGGGTTTCACTGCCTTCTGTTTCCACAGACTCCGCCTCTGTATCGCCCATCGCCGCCTGGATATCTTCTTCCGTGAGCGTAGGATTTAGCGCTGCGGCTAACGGCGAGCTGGTTAAACTGTCTGGCAAAGCGACATGGGGAATAGGTGCTTCAGTAACAATCTGCGGCGTTCTGCCGGTAACCCAGCTTGTCACGGCAATAACTCCGCCGCACAGGCAGAAAAAGGCATAGAGCATATTGCCCCCCAGCGGCTGCATAATCGCCCCGGTGATCAACGGGCCGATACAGGCCCCGATACCAAAGGCCATCAGCAGGCATGCGGTAAGCGAGACTCTTCTCTCCGGCGCGACGCTGTCGTTCGCCATCGCCACAATCAGCGGATAGAGCGAGAACTGCATCATGCTGGTGACAAAGGCCGCAGCGACTGCCCAGAGAAAACTCATATGCAGACCCAGCGTCAGAGGCAGCGCGGCAAGGGTATAGAGCGCAGCGGTGTACATCAGCAGGCGGTTACGATCAATGCGGTCAGAGAGCCAGCTCAGCGGGAACTGTGAGATTAACCCGGCAAAAATGGTAATGGCCATAAACAGACCGGTTTGCCGGGTGCTGAATCCCAGCTGGCTGGTATAGACCGGCGCCATACCGTAGAAAGCGCCGACGGCCATGCCGGTGGCCAGCGTGCTCAACAGGATTTTAGGAATAGCGCGGAAGAAATAGCCCAGTTCCATCGGCGCTGGCGTCATGGGATGCGCATTGGTGCGGGTGGTCAGGGCAATGGGTACCAGACAGAGCGCGAAGCAGAGCGCCACAATCAGCAGGCTGGAGCTGCCCGAGCCAATCTGCGTCATCAGCATCACCTGCCCTGCCGAAAGCCCCAGATAAGTCGCCACCATATAGAAACCAAAAATCAGCCCGCGCTGCCCGGTTTCAGCCCCGTCATTCAGCCAGCTCTCCAGCACCATATACTGGCACATCATGCACAAACCGATAATCAGCCGCAGGAATATCCACATAGGCAGGAAATCGGTCAGGCCATGACCCAGGACAGAGGCGGTGATAATCCCGGCACAGGAAACGTAGGCACGGATATGCCCCACGCGGGCGATCAGGTTATGTCCAACCTTGCCCCCCAGCACCAGCCCGAAATAGTTAGCGGCGGTGATGGCGCCAATCAGGCTGCCGCTCACCTGCTCATGGGCCAGACGAAGTGAAACGTAAGTGGTTAACAGGCCGGAGCCAAGCAGCATTAACAATGTGGTGCTATAAAGGGGTAAAAAAGTGCCGAGGACTTTTTTCATGACGGCTCCCTGTCGCAGTCGTTTCGGGAAAACTCAATCTTAACCGTCAACAGTAGTCGCTATTGCAGCAGACAGGCAAGTCGGTGAGCGATCTTGCAGAGCATTCCCAGCGGGCAGAAAAAAGCGCAGAGAGGGCTAAAGTTTTTGGCCGATCTTACCGATGTAGTGGTTACTTAACCTAAACCACCAGCCTAAACCATGTACTTTTTTAAACCCATTGAACTCGTCCTGCTCTCTGTCACGCTGGCTTACTGCTTCACGATGTCTTCCTGGTTCTGGTAGCCTGAACGTTACGGGCTACCCCTTCAGCACCTGAGCACTCAGGGAATACCGGCAAAGCGCAACAGGGCCGTTACCAGCGCAGCGGCAACGATCACCACAATCAACGGCATTTTTCGCCAGGCAAGCACTACCGCCACCGCCACGCCAGCTACCCGCGCCGTTCCGGCAAAATGGTCACCCTCATAGAAGGTATTTCCCAGCGCTACCGCAAATAACAGCGTGGTGGCCGCATCTGACAGCAGCGCGCTGGAACGATCGGAGAGCGCCAGCCGGTTCCCTAACTTCGCCCCGGCAAACCGCATCAGGTATGTTCCAACCGATAATATGGCAATGCCACTCACCAAAAGTGCGGTAGATGTCATTATTTTTTCCTCGCCAGTAAACCGAGCATAGAGAGTAAAACCGGCAGACCGGTCGCCACAAAAGGGGTAGCTATCAGTGACAGCGCCGCGCCGCTGGAGGCGCGGATCAGCGTGGTGCGGGATTTAAAAGAAGGGATCACCAGCGCCAGTAAAATGGCAGGAAACAGGGCATCCAGTCCGGTAGCACTGATATCCGGCACCAGTTTGCCAACCACACTGCCTAGCAGCGCCCCCAAAGGCCAGATGGTCGCCACGCCAAGGCCGCAGAGCCAGTAGGCCGCTTTACGTTGTACCGGCGTGGATTGGGAAAGACCAAAGACTACGCTCTCATCATTCATGATATGGCAGCCCAGCAGCCCTTGCAGGCGCGTACCGACCAGATCGCGAACGGCAATGCCAAACGGGAAATGGCGGGCGTTAACCAGCAGACCCGCTAACGCCGCAGCCAGAGGATTGCCGCCGCTGGCAACAATGGCAATAAACATAAATTCAGAAGCGCCAGCCAGCACAAAGAGCGTGGAAGTTATGGGTACCCACAAGGGAAAACCATAGGCGCTGGCAAGCGATCCATAGGAAGCACCCACCACGCCAACGGCCAGACAGACCAGAAAAATGGCTTTTTTTGTCTCCGCAGACAAACAGGAAAAACGGGAATTCATCATAAAAGCGTTGCCCAAACGAACGAATAAGCCATTATAATGAACGCAACGACACACCTGATCAAGCGAACATTTCGTTCGCTTTAATGAACAATAAGGGCAGCCATGACTCAGCCGATCAGCCTCATTGCCGAAAGCCTGGTTCGGGAACGGACACGGACTGGCCTCTCTCTGGCCGAAATCGCCCGCAGAGCAGGCATAGCAAAATCAACGCTGTCACAGCTGGAAGCAGGCAACGGCAACCCCAGTATTGAAACGCTGTGGGCGCTCTGTGTCGCCCTGAATATTCCTTTCGCCAGACTGCTGGAGCCTGCCGTCAGCATGACGCAGGTCATCAGGCGTGGAGAAGGCAACAAAGTCGTGGCTGAACATGCCGACTATCAGGCTATTTTGCTGGCAAGCTGTCCACCGGGCGCCCGCAGGGATATCTACTTACTGATCGCCGAACCGGGTTCCGACCGCTTATTCCATCCGCATACGCCTGGGTCGGTAGAGCATATTATAGTGACCCAGGGACGCGCTTTACTGGGGCTGAAAAGCTCGCCAGAGATATTAACGGCGGGTGACTATATCTGCTACCCAGGCGATCGGGAGCATATATTCAAGGCGCTGGAGCCTGAAACCATGGCTATTCTGGTCGCAGAGCAAAACTGAGTGTGATTAAGGGATGAAGGGTGCTTTTCAGCGGTGTTAAACAGGGAGAGTCACAAGCAGAGGCGTCACCGGGCCGAATGATTATGCCATCAGGTGGTGACGAGAGTTACTTTATAAAGTCCGGGTTTAGCCGCAACAGGCAGGCCCGCTGCGGCTAAGGTTAAAACGACGAGCTTAAGGCCTTCTGAACAGAGCGATGCTGCGCCCTTCCAGCTCAAAATTCTTTTCTTTATCGATAACCAGGCCACGTTTAGCGCTATCTGAAGTGGTTAACTCCAGCACCCAGCCCCCTTCGCCAAACTGCGGGATCAGGAACGGCACGTTGCCTTCAAACGGGTTGATCAGCATCAGCACGTCGTGCCAGATGCCCTCTTCCGTCTGCAAATCGGGACGGCCAATGTAGACACCCAGCGTCAGCCCTTCATCCCAGTGTTCCGACTGCTGGAAGCCTCCGCCCGCATTGAACCACTTGATATCCATGCCGTCCCGCCAGTTTTCCCGACGCAGCAGCGGCTGTTCTGCCCGCAGCTTGATAATATGACGGGTAAACTCCCGCAGCGCCTCGCCGGACTCCGTCATATTCTCCCAGTTAATCCAGGAGATCTCGTTATCCTGGCAATAGCCATTGTTGTTGCCTTGCTGGGTGCGCCCGAACTCATCACCTGCAAGCAGCATTGGCGTACCGTGGGAAAACAGCAGCGTGGCGAGGAAATTACGCTTCTGACGCTCGCGTACTGCGTTGATGCCCTCATCTTCCGTTGGCCCTTCAGCGCCGTAGTTATAGGAGCGGTTATCGTTGTGGCCGTCGTTGTTATCCTCACCATTGGCGTCGTTGTGCTTTTCGTTATAAGAAACGAGATCGTTAAGCGTGAAGCCATCATGAGCGGTGATAAAGTTAACGCTGGCCCAGGGGCGACGGCCACGGAAATCGTAGAGATCGCCCGAGCCGAGCAGGCGTGCAGCAAAGTCGGTAGAGACATTGTTGCCTTTCCAGTATTCGCGCACCGTGTCGCGATATTTGTCGTTCCACTCTGCCCAGCCAGGCGGGAAGCCGCCCACCTGATAGCCGCCAGGGCCGATATCCCACGGCTCCCCTATCAGCTTCAGCTTCGACAGGACCGGGTCCTGCATCATGGCGTCGAAAAAGCCGCCGCGTTCATTAAACCCTTCCGGCTCACGGCCTAGAATAGTGCCGAGATCAAAGCGGAAACCGTCAATATGCATCGACTCTGCCCAGTACCGCAGCGAATCCATCACCATCTGCAACACGCGTGGATGGGAGGTATTTACCGTGTTGCCCGTACCGGTATCGTTAATGTAATAACGATGCTGGTCTGGCAACGTGCGGTAATAGGAGAAGTTGTCGATCCCCTTGAAAGAGAGGGTCGGGCCAAGTTCGTTCCCCTCCGCTGTGTGGTTGTAAACCACATCCAGGATCACCTCGATCCCCGCTTCGTGAAACGCCCGCACCATATCGCGGAATCCCTGAATGCCCTGCGGACCGAAATAGCGTGAAGCGGGAGCAAAAAAGCCCAGGCTGTTATAGCCCCAGAAATTCTTCAGCCCTTTATCCAGCAGGTGCTGATCGTCCGGGAACCAGTGGATCGGCAGAAGTTCAACCGAGGTGATGCCCAGGCTTTTGATGTAGTCCACCGAGGCGACATGGCCCATCCCTTCATAGGTGCCGCGAAGCTCCTCAGGGATAGCGGGATTTAGCTGAGTAAATCCTTTTACATGGGCCTCATAAACCACAGTTTCCGGCCAGGATACATTGGGCCGGTTATTATCCTGCCAGTCAAATTCATCGGGATTGATAACGCGGCATTTCGGCATAAAAGGCGCGCTGTCGCGCGTGTCATAGGTCAGATCTTTGTCTTCATGCAGCAGCTCATAGGCAAAGTGAGCCTCATTCCATTCGATATCGCCAGCCAGTTCGCGTGCATAGGGGTCCAGCAGCAGTTTGTGCGGATTAAAGCGGTGACCGTTTTCCGGATCGTAAGGGCCATGTACGCGATAGCCATACAGCGCACCGGGTTGCAGGCCAGGAACAAAGCCATGCCAGACTTCATTGGTATACTCTGGCAGCTCCAGCCTTGCGATCTCCGTTTTACCGCTGGGATCGTAAAGGCAAAGCTCAACGCGCTCGGCATGGGCGGAGAAAATGGCAAAATTCACCCCTTCCCCTTCAAAATTGGCACCCAGAACCAGGCCGTGCCCTGCTGTAATTTCAAAAGAATGACCGTTTGACATCTCTGGCTCTCCATTAGGCAACAGAAATCTACCTGCAAAGGTAAGTTATATTATTTTAATCTTTATATATCATAAAGTTACAAGCGTGACGGGCTGGTAGCCGCAGAGGGTATCCAGCGCTATCCGCTCGCTCAGCATCTTCTCTTCTCCGCTCAGAATGTCGCGATAACGACGGTTAGCAAGCTGTTCCGGCAGGAGCAGTTCGGTCTCTTTGCCCCAGTCTGAAGTGGTCAGACTGCCCAGGTCACTCAATACCAGTCGCGGGGCGATCACTATCACCGCTTCGTTACCCTCCGCGCGTGCGAAGGCCAGCACATTTTCCGCCCGCTTACCGGAAGCCGTTAGCGGTACATAGTCTCCCCGACGAAACAGCGCGCGCTTCTGCTGACGCAGCTGTAAATGAGCGGCAATCATCTGCTGCTTGAGCTGCCCACTGAGCCAGTGCTCCTGCGTGAAGGCAAGCGGTGAGGAGAGCTGTTGTGCAAGCAGCGCGAAATCGGGTTCACGACGGTTATCGGGATCCACCAGGCTGAAGTTCAGCCCCTCGCTACCCTGATAGATATCCGGCACGCCAGGTGCCGTGAGCTTAATCACCGTCTGGGTGAGGCTGTTAACCAGTCCCGCCTGAATAAAGGGTTGCATCGCCTGGATAAAATCTTGCAGGAAGGTCTGATTCGCTGGCGAAAGCAGGTTCCTTGCGTAGCTGAACACCGCCTCTTCATAGACTTCGTTACTGTCTGCCCAGTCCGTCCGCAGCTTGGCTTCCCGCAGCGCTTTTTCCACAAACGCCAGGAACCGCTCTTCCAGCTCTTTCAGCCCCGACGAGTCCTGCGGTTGCAGCATCACTGGCCAGGCCCCTGCCAGCGCCTGATAGAGCATCCATTCCACTGCTGGCTTGGGTGCCGGGCCATCTTCAAGCTGGCTGATTTCTGCCTGGTTCATTTTACGCCAGCGGGCGATACAATCAGCCCAGCGATCCGGCGCTTCCGTCAGCGTGTAGAGCCGCGCCCGCGCATCTTCGCCACGCTTGGTGTCGTGAGTTGAGGTACCAGAGAGCGCGTCCGGCTGCGTCTCAAGCCGCGTAGTCATCTCTTTATGGAAACGATCCAGTGAGAAGGTGCGTGGAATCGGCTCTGCGCCGACCTCATTCAGCGCCAGCTCCATGTTTTGCCGGAAGAACAGCGTATCCTCTACCGATTTCGCCATCAGCGGGCCAGTAAGCTGCTGGAAACGGGTGCGGAAGAGGGTCGCCTCTTCAGAAGCTTTCTCAGCAACGTCACCAGAGAGGATGCGGGTAAGAAAATTCAGCGCTTCAGGATCGGGCGCATTTTTGCCTGCTGCTATCCTCCTGCTGATTTTTTGCAGAAGATCGCTGTCCGCCGTGGTCAGCCCTGCCGGTGTGCCGTAGGTACGGTAAACAGGGAACGCCACCAGCAGTTCACGCAGAGCAGCCCGCACGGTTTTCTCCTCCAGCGCCGCCCCATCATCACTGGCGATAGCCATCGCCAGCTTAAGCAGCGTGGTGAATTCACCCTCGAAGTTTCTGTCCGCCATCAGCAGCTTGGCCGATCGCAGTTCAGCCTGCATATCTACCGGCTTGCCCACCAGCTGGTCATAGGCCTGGCGCAGCTCGCTAATTTTGCTGCCATCCACTAACGCCTCTGAAAGCGCAGCGATAAATTCATAACCGGTGGTACCAGAAACCGGCCAGTCAGCGGGAAGCTGCTCTCCTTCGCCGAGGATCTTCTCCACGGTGATATAACACTCCGGCCCCGCTTCCTGCCGCAGACGTTCAAGGTAACCTTTCGGATCTGCCAGGCCATCCACATGATCCACCCGCAGCCCGTCGACTATACCGGCATGCACAAGTTCCAGGATTAACCGATGCGCATCGTCAAAGACCTCTTTCTCCTCTACCCGGACACCCGCAAGACCGGTAATTTCAAAGAAGCGGCGGTAGGAGAGATCGTGCGGAGCATCCCGCCAGGACATCAGACGCCAGGGCTGTTGGTCATGTAATTCGGCAATCGCCTTCTTATCGGTAAGGGCGAGAACTTCAGCCTCCCGTCCCTGCCAGGAAGCAGGCGTGAGAGGATAAAAATTATCAAAATAGGCCAGCGCAGGCCTGCCGGTTTGCGGATCGGGCTGGATGCTTATCTCGCCATTTTCCAGCACGGTGGCAAAATCGTCCCCCAGGAAAGGCAGAGTCAGGCGGCGCGACCAGTTGATGTCAAAATAGTGGGCGTAGCGGCTGCTTTCACCCTGCTCAATCACGTCACGCCACCAGTGATTCTCCAGCGAAGCGGCCATATGGTTGGGTACGATGTCGAGGATCAGCCCCAGGCCAGCCTGTTTCAGCGCGCTGACCATGCGGTCAAACCCTTCCCGGCCACCAATCTCAGGCTCTATCTCATTGGCGTTCGTCACGTCGTAGCCATGGGTTGAGCCGGTTGTTGCGGTAAAAATGGGCGAAGCATAAAGATGGCTGATGCCAAGCTGTTTCAGATAGGGCACCAGCGCCGCGGCACGGTCAAAAGTCATGCCGTTACGGAACTGAATCCGGTAGGTGGCGGAAGGAATATTCACCTGACCTCTCCTGTAGTAAAGCGGACAAGGATGCTGTTTTGCGGCAGCCTGTTTTCCTCTTGCGGCCAGGCAAAAAGCGTCTTGCCGGGCTGAAGCGGGATTGGCTGCTCGTGCTCGCCAATATTAAACGCCATCGACAGCGTTCCCTGCGGGAACCGCCAGCTGACGGCCACGAAACCTTCTGCTGTTTTGACGATCTCGCCGGTAGCTCTCTCACCGGTAGCCAGCAGCGGAACAATATGCTGCTGGCGCAGCGCCAGCAGTTTTTTACTGAACGCCAGCCACTCGGCGCCTTGCGGCGTGTTCTGCTTTGACCAGTCGAGTTTCGACATCATAAATGTCTGCTCAGCGTTAGGATCGGGAACGCTTTCACCCTCAAAATCGCCATGACCGGCAAATTCGCGCGCGCGCCCTTCCCGCACGGCTTTGGCCAGATCGCCGTGGAAATCGGTGAAGAACAGGAAGGGGTTAGTCTCTCCATACTCTTCGCCCATAAACAGCAGCGGGATATGGGGCGATAAAAGCAGCGTGGCGAGCATCACTTTAGTGCGATCGACACCAGCCAGGTCGATCAGCCGCTCTCCCTGAGCGCGGTTGCCGATCTGATCGTGGTTCTGAATAAAATCAACAAAGGCTTCCGGCGGCTGTCCGGTGCTTACCACGCCGCGCTTTTCACCAGAATGCGGGGAGATCTCGCCCTGATAAGCGAAGCCTTCTGCCAGCACGCGGGCCACCAGCTTTTCCGGCTCTCTGGCAAAGTCCTGATAATAGGCCTGCGTTTCGCCGGTGGCGAAGACATGGACGGCATTGTGGAAGTCATCATTCCACTCTCCGGTAAACAGCGGAACAGAGCCATCCTCAGCGCGAGGGTGCAGGAAGATAACGTTGCGGCTGTCTTCCGTGGTCAGATGAACAGGCCTGTCGGTGATTTCAGCGCGGATATGTTCAGCGATATCGATCAGCACATGTTTAGCGGAAATGTCTTCAATCTGATCAATGGCGTCAAAGCGGAGACCATCCAGATTGAACTCCTTCAGCCAGTAGAGCGGCGCTTCCAGGATATAGCGGCGCGCGGCATCAACATCATAAGCGATGCCCGCGCCCCACGGCGTCATGCGCTCTTTATGGAAGAAATCTGGCGCGAGAAGCGGCAGATAATTGCCCTCAGGGCCGAAGTGATTGAGCACGATATCAAGCACCACCGAAAGGCCAGCACCATGCGCAGCATCGACAAAGGCCTTAACATCGTCCGGCGAACCATAAGCCGCATGGGGTGCATAGAGCAGCACGCCATCGTAGCCCCAGCCCCGGTTGCCGCCAAAGTGTGACAGGGGCAGAAGTTCGATCTGGGTAATGCCGAGTTCAGCCAGATAAGGTAATTTCTGTATTGCAGCCTGAAAAGTCCCTTCAGGGGTGAAGGTACCGACATGCATCTCGTAAACCACCGTTTCCGCCCACGGACGGCCCCGCCAGCTGCTGTTTTGCCACGCGTAACTGGTCGGATCGATGACCAGCGAAGGGCCATTTACCCCGAACTTTTGCGCGCGCGAGGCCGGGTCCGGCACAACCATCCCGTCGCTAAGGACAAAATTATATTCTGCGCCAGGGGAAACATCCGCCACCAGCAGTTCAAACCAGCCCTCTCCCGCTGGCTGCATCTCTCTATCCTGGCCCGCCAGTCTGAGTGTGACCTGACGCTGCCCTGTTGCCCAGAGGCGAAAACGCACCTCACCGGAGGCGAGATATTCGGCCCCCCAACTTTTTTGAAACGATCTGGACCCCATTCAATTGCCTCGCTTGACTCATAAGTGATCAACGGACGGCACCAGCAGAACAGGGTTCCGCTGATGCGAGCATGCATTGCCTGACGCGATCTGAAGGCCATAGGGGTTGGCGCTGCTCTGGAAGCCATAAGCTGGCTGTTCTACAGAGTGGGCACGCTGACCCCTTGTCCGGAAGACCGGGATAAAGCCAGCATACGCAGAGTAATCATAGACTATGGTGTAGGGTTTGAATTGCCGCTGCGCTTTGCCGGAGCTGTTATGCTGATTCAGGTACGTGAACCCGTACCACCGGTAACTGGAAGAGGAAGAAAAGATTCCAGCTCTTTAAGGTCATGACTGCAAAACAGCCTTACGTTGGCGGAAGGCGTAGAGGCCAGCTCCCGCAACCGCTGCTGGTTTTGGCGCCGGGCATGTTGGTCAGCTGCCATAAACCACTGATAAAACCGCAGCCCTGGCGTACAGTGGCGCTGAAGTCCCTGCATTTCACCACGATAAAACCAGGCATCTCCGCCATGCAGCAGCCAGCCTTCAGCGGTTTTGATGGCAATACCTGCATGTCCCAGCGTGTGGCCAGCAAGCGGAATAAGCACGATTTCGGGGGGAAGTCCTTCAAGCGTGGTCACAGAATCAAAGCCAAACCACTTTTCGCCCTGTGCCTGATAGCCCGTCCAGCCTGACGATCCGCTCCACTGAGCCGGGCGGTAACGCGACCGCGCCAGCCAGCTATGTCGTGACTGAGCAGTGTCAATTTCCTGCTGCATCAGATGTATTTTCGCTTCCGGGAAATCGGTAAGGCCGCCAGCATGATCAAAATCAAGATGGGTAAGGATGATATGTCTGACGTCGCTGGCTGAATATCCCAGGGCCTTAATCTGTGACAAAGCCGTGAGCGTTTCTCTTCTCTGGATATTATTCACAACGCGGAAAAAACCGGCGATACGGTTATCCGCCATTCGGATGTCATCCCTGCCAAAGCCGGTATCAACCAGAATCAGGCCGTGGGCATCGGTTTCAATAAGCAGGCAATGGCAGGCCAGGTGCGCCTTAATTCCTTTACTGAATCCATCATAAAAGGCACCACCGAAGGGGCACATGCAGCCACAATTAAGGTGTCTGATTTTCATATCGCTCCTTATCCTCCTGACTGAGACCAGATTGTTAGGGCAGCGCCAGAAAGTTCACTATTTTCAGCCCGCTCCGGAATAATTTGAGTCCGGTTTCAGGCATGTCAGAGTAGAGAGATGCCAGAGACGCAAAGCTGACTGGTTATAAAAAATAATAGCCTGTTGGTTTAAGGCAATATGGATCGTTGAATGATTTTACGCATCAAGCAGCAGGGAATGTTATTCGCCCTGCGCTTAGCTGTAAGGGTATACAAGCTGCCTGTGATTGCCGCTTGATTAGGAGCATTCTTAGAAAGGACGAAAGCTGCTGAAGGAAAAGAACTATTTTTCAGAAGCGATCGGGAAGCAGCGCAAAGAGAGAGATAATGGCTTTACGTATCACTACCTGTCGCTTGCGGGATAAAATATGGGCTATCGCTGCCCCCTACTTTTTGCCTTCAAACACCATCCTGACCGCCAGGCTCGCCAGCACAGTTCCCATCAGCCAGCGCTGAATTTTTTGCCAGGTTGGGCGCTGCGCCAGGAAAGTGGCGATGGTTCCTGCGGCAAAAATAATCGTGCCGTTTACCAGCATGCTGGTGACAAGCTGAGTGGAGCCGAGCGTTAACGACTGTATCAGCACGTGGCCCTGTTCCGGCTTAATAAACTGCGGCAGCAGCGACAGATAGATAACTGCGGTTTTAGGGTTCAAAAGATTGGTCAGCAGCCCCATGGTAAACAGCTTACGTGAGCTGTCTGCGGGCAGGTCGCGAAGCTGAAACGGCGATTTCCCGCCAAAAATAGCCTGCCACGCCATATAGAGCAGATAACAGGCTCCCGCAAAGCGCAACGCATCATATGCCAGCGGCACCGCCATGATCAGCGCAGTGATCCCCAGCGCGGCACACAGCATATAAAACATAAAGCCCAGCGCTACGCCGGTCAGCGAAATAAATCCCGCTTTACGTCCCTGACAGAGAGAGCGGGAGATCAGATAGATCATATTCGGCCCTGGCGTCATCACCATACCCAGGGAAATAGCAGCAAAAGGGAAAAGCTGAGAAAGCGTAACCATCGAACTATCCTTATGATGTTGAGCAAACATTACCTGTTACTCCTCCCTGGATAAACCAGAAGCCTCCCTGCTTCTTATGGTACTGACGCCTCCGGGGCTGCAACCCTCCCGTTCAGCGTGCTTACGCCCCGCTCTGGCCGGATCAGCCAGCCTGGCTGCGCACCGTATCGTTACCGAACGCGACCCACTTGTAGGTGGTCAGCGCTTCCAGACCCATCGGGCCGCGAGCGTGCAGCTTCTGCGTGCTTACCGCCACTTCCGCGCCCAGCCCAAACTCTCCGCCATCGGTGAAACGGGTGCTGGCATTGACGTAGACCGCCGAGGAGTCAACCTCATTCACAAAGCGATCGGCATGATGGATGCTGCGGGTCAGGATGGCATCTGAATGCTGGGTACCATATTCACGGATGTGGGCGATAGCCTCATCCAGATCGTCCACCAGCTTCACGTTAAGATCCAGCGCCAGCCATTCGTCCCGATACTGTTGATCCGTGACTGCGCTGACCTCCGCCGGGCAGTTTTGCAGCGTCGGCAGTGAGCGAGGATCGGCATGCAGTCTGATACCCTCTTCTGCCATGCGGGCGCTTAAAACCGGCAGGAAGCGTTCGGCAATTGCGGCATGTACCAGCAGCGTTTCCAGCGAGTTACAGGCGCTCGGGCGCTGTTTTTTGGCATTGACGATCACTTTCATCGCCGCATCCATTTCCATATCCTGGTCAACAAAGATGTGGCATAAGCCGATACCGCCGGTGATCACCGGAATGGTTGACTGCTCGCGGCACAGCTTGTGCAGGCCAGCGCCGCCGCGCGGGATCAGCATATCGACGTAGCGATCCAGCTTCAGCAGCTGATTCACCAGCTCACGATCCGGGCTTTCAATCGCCTGGACTGCGCCGGCTGGCAGGCCATGCTCCTGCAAGGCCCCCTGAATCACGCGAACCGTTGCGCCATTAGTCCGGTAGGTTTCTTTCCCGCCGCGCAGGATCACCGCATTGCCGGTTTTCAGGCAGAGGCTGGCAACATCCACCGTTACGTTAGGACGCGCTTCATAAATTACTCCGACGACGCCCAGCGGCACGCGGCGGCGTTCGATACGCAGCCCGTTATCCAGCAGGCCGCCATCCATCACCACGCCAACCGGATCGGCCAGGCGGCAGACCTGGCGCACATCGTCAGCAATGCTTTTCAGCCTGGCGGGATTGAGCATCAGCCGGTCCATCAGCGCTTCGCTCATGCCGCTCTGGCGCGCCCCGGCCAGATCCAGCTCGTTTGCCGCCAGGATCTCTGCGCTCTGCGCTTCAAGGCGATCGGCAATGGTCATCAGAACCTGATTTTTTTGCGCGGTGGAGAGCACCGACAGCTGATAAGAGGCCGCTTTGGCCGCTTTACCCATTTCTTCCAGCATCTGTTGCTCCTTAACTGACGATCATATCGTCACGGTGAACCGCAACCGGGCCATATTCATAGCCCAGGATATCGCTGATTTGCTGGGAGTGGTGTCCCGCAATCATCCGCATTGCATCACTGTTATAACGGCTTACGCCGTGCGCCACATCGCGCCCCTGGAGACTGCGGATGCGGATAACTTCACCGCGTGAAAAGTTGCCGCTGATCTCACGGATGCCTTTTGGCAGCAGTGAACTGCCGCGCTCAAGAATGGCAGAGAGTGCACCATCATCCACGGTAAGTTCCCCCGCAGGCGGCGCGCCGAAGATCCAGCGTTTACGATTTTCCAGTGGCGTCTGCAACGCGTGGAAACGTGTGCCCACCGGCTGGCTGTTGATAACATCACCGATCACGCCTGCACGGCTTCCGGCGGCAATAATCGTATCTATGCCGGCACGGCACGCTACGTCGGCCGCCTGGAGTTTGGTCGCCATTCCACCGGTGCCCAGACCGGACACGCTGTCGCCCGCCAGGGCGCGCAGCGCATCATCGATGCTGTGAACGTTGTTAATCAGCTGCGCTTCTGGGTTATTACGCGGATCGGCGGTAAACAGGCCGGGCTGATCGGTCAGCAGCAGCAGCTTATCTGCCCCGGCGAGGATCGCGGCCAGTGCCGAGAGGTTATCGTTATCGCCCACTTTGATTTCCGCTGTGGCCACCGCATCGTTCTCATTAATCACCGGTACGATGTGGTTGTCCAGCAGCGCACGCAGCGTATCGCGGGCATTCAGGAAGCGCTCGCGGTCCTCCAGGTCAGCGCGCGTCAGCAGCATCTGGCCGATGTGTATGCCGTAAATAGAGAACAGCTGTTCCCAGAGCTGAATCAACCGGCTCTGCCCCACCGCAGCCAGCAGCTGCTTTGAGGCGATGGTGGGCGGCAGTTCCGGGTAGCCAAGATGCTCACGCCCGGCGGCCATGGCGCCAGAGGTGACAATCACAATTCGGTGGCCTGCCGCATGCTGCTGCGCGCACTGACGCACCAGCTCGACAATATGTGCCCGGTTCAGCCGACGCGATCCGCCGGTTAATACGCTGGTCCCCAGTTTCACTACCAGGGTCTGGCTGCTGCTCATTATTTCCTGCCATTACAAAAAAATAAGGTCGAACTGACTTTTTAACAGGTGTGGTGCTGGAAGCCAACAGGACGGGGCGTAAAAGGGGGAAAAACCGCTGACAGTCGGGTAGCCCAAAAGTTCGGCAATAACAAAAAATGTATAGGAATGTAATAAAATTTTAATGTTCGCGGGGTAAAACGTTGCTGCCTCAGGAGAAGTCTGAAGGCCAAAAAAAAATTTACTCATTCGGGATTGATAGCAAAATGAAGAAAAGCGCACTGGCCATTTTAACCGCCGTACTGGCTCTCTCCACCGCTGCTCAGGCCGCAGAAGTTTACAACAAAGACGGCAACAAGCTGGATCTGTACGGTAAAATTAAAGGCCTGCATTATTTCAGCGATAATGATGGCAGCAACGGCGACAAGTCTTATATGCGTATGGGCTTTAAGGGTCAGACGCAGATTAACGACATGATGACTGGTTACGGTCAGTGGGAATATCAGTTCAATACCAATAACAGTGAAGGCAGCGATGCGAATACCGGCAACAAAACCCGTCTGGGCTTTGCTGGTCTGCGATTCGGCGACTACGGCTCAATCGACTATGGTCGTAACTACGGCGTCCTGTACGATGTGGAAGCCTGGACCGATATGTTCCCGGAGTTCGGCGGTGACGGTACAGCGCGCAGCGATAACTTTATGACCCAGCGTACTACTGGCGTGGCGACCTACCGTAACACTAACTTCTTTGGTCTGGTTGAGGGTCTGAAGTTTGCTTTACAGTATCAGGGTAAAAACGATGACAGTACCGGTCGTACAACAACCTCCAGAGGCAACGGCGACGGCTACGGTATGTCAGCGGTTTATGCCCTGGCCGATACTGGCGTAAGCATCAGCGGCGCCTATACCAGCTCAGATCGTACCAACGCGCAGCAGGCTCAGGCTTACGGCACGGGCGATAAAGCGGATTCATGGGGTGCAGGTCTGAAATATGATGCCAACAGTGTTTACCTGGCGGCTGTCTATACTGAAACGCGCAATATGACCCCAATCAGCGGCACCTCTACGGTTGACGGCACGACGGTGGCAGGCGCGGCGAATAAAGCGCAGAACATTGAGCTGGTTGCGCAGTATCAGTTTGATTTCGGTCTGCGTCCTTCCATCGGCTACGTGCAGACCAAAGGTAAAGACATTGAAGGGCTGGGAGATGTGGACCTGGTTAAATACATCGATGTGGGTGCGACTTACTACTTCAATAAAAACATGAACACCTATGTTGATTACAAAATCAATCAGCTGGACGACGACAATAAACTCAGCCTGAACAACGATGATGTTGTAGCGGTTGGCCTGGTTTATCAGTTCTGATCTCTCCCCTTTCCCGCACTGGGGTAGTTTTACCCTGGTTATCTCGCTGAAAAAGCTGAAAAAAAGGCTGGCATTGCCAGCCTTTTCACGGATTATTCAGCTTCAGGCGGTCAGCTTGACCGGCTCATCATTGAAACCGGCAGCGGGTTTCAGCCCCAGCTTCATCTCTTCCAGCAGCGCTTTCAGCCGCACATGGAAGTTGCGCAAGGTCTCTTCAAGCCGTTCATTATTCTCTTTTCCTTTGACTGTCGACGGCTTCCAGTTGCCCTCTTTATCGAACAGTCCAAAGTGGTATTCGTAGGTGAAGTGGTCGCTCTGTGCTTCCAGCTCCATCCACCAGCCCCAAAACTCGCGCAGCTCAGGTGAGGGTTTAACGTTGACGCAAACGGCCAGGCAGTCAAAGAAAAAACGCTCCTCTTCACATTTCGCTTCGCGAATATAGGGACCCAGCGATCCAAAGCGCTTCATTAAGCGGCTTTTAGGATGCCCACTTGGTAACGTCATCATCTACTCTCCTGTAATGCGCCTGTTAATCAATCCACTAACCCGCCCGATTCAGGCGATCGGCGGGTTGAGTCTGCTTGTTATAGCAAAGGTTTGAATTATAGCAACTCATCGCGTTAACCGCTTCGCTAACCAGTCGACAATATCACGTAACGCTTTATCAAAGTTGTGCATAGCGGGTGAGAGCGCTATCGGCAGCAGTTTCCCATCTGCGGAGGAGTTAACAATAAGCTTTGACTCCTCTTCCGGGCTGAAGGGATCGTTTGGCCAGTAGCCGGAAAGCATCGGCGTTGGGCAGCGACGCCCCAGCAACCCCTGTAACTTAAGGGAGTAACGGTTCAGTTCGACCCGCAGCGCAGAGTCGGAGGCGGTAGCCATGCCTAAACGGCTGGCCATCACATCCATATACATTTCCGGTACGCGATCCTGAAGCGTTTTATCGCACAGCAGGGTATGAACCACCGGCCCCAGGCAGGCTACCGCTTTCAGGCGCGGCGACTCCAGATAGGCGAGCCGTACCGCCACGTTTGCGCCGAAGCGAAAACCAAATGCGCCAACGCGGGTATGGTCTACCCAGGGCACATTCTCTAAGTGACGCAGCACCTGCTGATGCAGAAAACTGGCGTCCTGCGTGAGAGTCCACTTCGCTGAAAAACCAACCGACGGCATATCAATTGTCAGCATAGCAATGCCGCGCGGGGCCAGATAATCGTGGAACAGTCGGTAATGGTCGGTTTGCAGCGAATCCAGGCTGCCGCACAGCAGCACGGTCGGATAGGGGGCGCTGACGCCTGGCGGCATATGCAGGAAGCCAAAAATCGGGCTGCCGCCGGGAACAGGGAACTCCAGCTCTTTTAACTCACCGGAGAGCCGCGACGTAGCCTCTTCATAGGCACGATTTGCCAGCAGCTGTGCCTGTTCCGCCAGCTCATCCCCTTTCAGATGGGGATAGCCCGCCACACCATAGAGGTTAGCGGCATGGAGCCAGCACTGTCCGGCCTCCTCTGGGGTAGCGACTTCGCCCGCTTTCTGCTGCCAGTGGGCAGCCTGCTTTGACCACTCATAAATCCAGTTTCCGCCCCGGTAGCCGATTACCGTATCCAGAAGGTTGTCGTCAGTATGCTCTACCCGGCTGTTAGCTATACGGGCCAGCACTTCACTGATCTCTTGCAGGGGCAATCCCCGCCAGGTCCACAGCAGCCGGTTGATCATGCGATACCAGCCCGCGTGGCTCTCCCCCTCCAGCGCCGAATGGATCGGCAGCGGCTTATGGCGATGAAGACGGCGAACTAATGATGAGGTTTCAGGATGCTTAAAGCGAGGTTTGAACAGCTCCTCACTCAGATTCTTTGGTGACATGGCGTGACGTTCCTCCAGCACAGGGCGTGGGATGAGTCTATCGCAGCCTGTAGCAGTGCGCTAACCGTAAAAAAAAACGCCCGGCAGAACCGGGCGTTACTTTGATGCGCGTCAATCAGCCTTTCACCAGCGGCGGAATATAGACCACGCCCATATCCCACGGCTGTTCAATCCAGGTATTCTGTGGGATATCCACCACGTAGTCATCTACCAGCGGGCGACCGGCAGGTTTGGCAAAAATAGTCACGAAGTGGGCTTTTGGATACATCTCGCGGATCGCCTGCGCGGTCCCGCCAGTATCTACCAGATCATCAATCACGATAAAACCTTCACCGTCGCCTTCTGCACGCTTCAGCACTTTCATTTCACGCTGATTGTCGTGGTCGTAGCTGGAGATGCATACGGTATCGACATGGCGGATGCAAAGCTCACGAGCCAGCAGAGAAGCAGGGACCAGGCCACCGCGGCTGACCGCGATAATGCCTTTCCACTGATCGGCAGGAAGCAGGCGCTGGGCCAGTTTACGGGCATGAATTTGCAGCATGTCCCAGGTGACGACGTATTTTTCACTCATAAAAGGAGTCCCGACCAATGGTGTTGGCTTAAAAATGTACAATGGGAGAGGTTGCGCGGAATTATAGAGATCTGAGCGGCTAAAAACCAGCGCCGGGCGGCTTTTTTCCTTGTGTGAAGTAAGCAACACCGCGGAAACGATGATATTCTTTGCCCATCGCGTCAGAGAGTCTGACGGGAGTCATCCACTTGCTCAATATGCTCGCTATTGGCAGCGCTGCTGGCCGATGGTGTTGGCACAGGAGATTTATCGTGTCTGAATTATCTCAACTCTCCCCTCAGCCTCTGTGGGATATCTTTGCCAAAATCTGCTCTATTCCCCACCCTTCTTATCATGAAGAGGCGCTGGCAGAACACATTCTGTCCTGGGCCAGAGAGCAGGGTTTCGCCACTGATCGTGATGCCGTGGGCAATATTCTGATCCGCAAACCCGCCACGCCGGGCCTGGAAAATCTCAAGCCGGTAGCGCTACAGGCGCACCTGGATATGGTGCCGCAGAAAAACAACGACACGGTGCATGACTTCACAAAAGATCCTATCCAGCCGTGGGTTGATGGCGAATGGGTAAAAGCGCGTGGCACCACGCTGGGCGCGGATAACGGGATTGGCATGGCCTCGGCGCTGGCGGTACTGGCTGATAAAAACGTGGAGCATGGCCCGCTGGAAGTGCTGCTGACCATGACCGAAGAAACCGGCATGGTGGGAGCCTTTGGGCTGCAACCCAACTGGTTGCAGGCCGAAATTCTGATCAACACCGACTCGGAAGAGGAAGGTGAAATTTATATGGGCTGCGCAGGTGGGATTGATTTCACTACCACGCTGGCCGTCAGCCGTGAAGCGGTGCCGGCGGGCTATGAGCCGCTGAAACTGACCCTCAAGGGGCTGAAAGGCGGCCATTCCGGCTGTGATATTCACGTCGGTCTGGGCAATGCGAATAAACTGCTGGCTCGCTTCCTGTTTGCCCACGCAAAAGCGCTTGATTTGCGACTGGTCGATTTCACCGGCGGTACGCTGCGTAACGCCATCCCGCGTGAGGCCATTGCCACGCTGGCGGTTCCTGCGGACAAAGTGGATGAGCTGAAAAGCCTGGCACTGGGCTATCTGGAAACGCTGAAGGCTGAACTGAGCCTGAAAGAGAAAAATATCAACGTCGTGATTGAAAACGTGGCGGCTGGCGGCCAGGCGCTGACGGCGCAAAGCCGCGATGCGTTTATTGCGCTGCTGAACAGCACGCCAAACGGCGTAATCCGCAATTCAGACGTGATGAAAGGCGTGGTTGAAACTTCGCTGAACCTGGGCGTGGTTTCGCTGAAGGAAGAAGAAGCGCATATCAACTGCCTGATCCGCTCTTTGATCGACAGCGGTAAAGAGTACGTGGTGGAAATGCTGACTGCGCTGGGCGACCTGGCCGGTGCCACCACCGTGGCGAAAGGCAGCTATCCGGGCTGGCAGCCCGATGCCTCTTCACCGGTTATGGCCCTGGTGGGTGAAACCTACAAAAAACTGTTTGGCAAAACGCCGAACATTCAGGTGATCCATGCGGGTCTGGAGTGCGGTCTGTTCAAAAAACCTTATCCTGAAATGGATATGGTTTCTATTGGCCCGACCATTACCGGCCCCCACTCGCCGGACGAGCAGGTGCACATTGCAAGCGTTGGCCTCTACTGGCAATTGCTGACGGCCCTGCTGAAAGCGATTCCTGCTAAGTAAATGGCAGCGGGGCGGAAAATTTTCCGCCCCGATTCAGAGCAGCAGTAACAGCTGCCGCTCCAGCTGAGGGTCCAGCAGGGTAACGTGCAGCCCCACCAGCCTGACGCCCCGCTCTGCCCGCCGCTCATCCCAGGTTTTTTTCGCCACCGCTATCAAATCATCCTTATCCAGCTCCTGCCAGACATGCTCCTGGGTGGTTTGCTGGAAATCGTCGAACTTGAGTTTTACCCCCTGACGAGCAATCTGCCGGTCGGGTTTGATTTTGATGAGCCTGCGCTCCAGCTCCTCATAAAGCCTGTCGATAACCTCCAGACAAGCTTCCCAGCTGTGAATATCTTCAGAGAGCGTACGCTCCACGCCCAGGGATTTCCGCAGCCGCTCCGTTATCACTTCCCGCTCATCAATGCCGTTGCTGCGTTCCCAGATTACGCGGCCAAACTTGCCAAAACGCTTTAACAGGGCTGCCAGATCGGTTTTCTGCACGTCCGCACAGGTCTTTAACCCCATCTCCTCCAGCTTTTTCGCGGTGACTTTTCCTACTCCTGGGATCTTCGACAGCGGCAGCGTCACCAGAAACCCGGAGAGCGCATCGGGAGTGATCACAAACTGCCCGTCGGGTTTGTTTAAGTCAGAGGCGATTTTGGCCACAAACTTGATGGGAGCTATCCCGGCAGAGGCGGTGAGGTTCAGCTCGCGCGCAATGGTCTGGCGGATTTCGCGGGCGATAAGCGTTGCCGACCCGTGGCAATGCGGGCTATCGGTAACGTCCAGATAGGCTTCATCCAGCGAAAGCGGTTCAATCAGTGAGGTATAGCGCGAGAAGATTTCACGAATATGCTGGCTGGCTTCTTTGTAGGCTTCAAAGCGGCCGGGGATCACCCGCAGATGGGGACAGAGCTTCAGCGCCATTGCGGTGGACATAGCGCTGTGTACGCCAAATTTGCGGGCGGGATAATTCGCCGTGCTGATCACCCCGCGCTTTAAATGACTGCCGCCAATGGCAAGGGGGATATCACGCAGGCTGGGATCGTCGCGCATCTCCACGGCGGCGAAAAAGCAGTCCATATCAACGTGTATGATCTTACGCATATCCCCCCCAGATGCACTGGATAAGTATACAGTCAATCAGGATGATTTCAACTTGCGTTTAGTGCCGCAAAGCGCAGCGGCAGGGGAATTTTATTTATTGTTTTCTCCTGTGCTCTCTTGATAAAAAAATAGACAATGCTAATGTGGCGCTGCGATAGCGGAATTCTCCGATATTGCAAGTAACAGCGCCTGCGGGCGTAGCATCCACCCCTCTTTTCAAGGGAACCAGAATGGGCAAAATCGCACTGTTGTTTGCGATGTTTTTACTGCCAGCCGTAGCCATCGCCAGCGTACCCGTCACACCGGTCACGCCGCTCGCCCCGGTAAGCAAAGAGTTAAAGAAACAGTTACTCGGCACCCCCGTTTATATTCAGATCTTTAAAGAAGAACGTACGCTTGAGCTGTATGGCAAAATTGGTAACGACTACCGTCTGCTCAACAGCTATCGCATTTGTAATTTCTCGGGCGGCTTAGGCCCAAAACGTCGTCAGGGTGATTTTAAAAGTCCGGAAGGTTTTTACAGCGTAGGCCTTTCCCAGCTAAAGCCGGACAGCCGTTTCTACCGCGCGATTAACGTTGGCTTCCCCAACGAATACGATCGTCAGCAGGGTTATGAGGGGAAATACCTGATGATCCACGGCAGCTGCGTCTCTATTGGCTGCTATGCGATGACCGATGCTAACATCGACGATATTTATCACTATGTGGAAGCGGCGCTGCGTAACGGCCAGCCGCGTGTTGAAGTCAGCATTTACCCGTTCCGCATGACGGACAGCAACTTACAGCGCCATCGTAACTCTGTCTATTACAGCTTCTGGCAGCAGTTGCAGCCGGGCTATGCACAGTTTGTGCAGAATCGCCTGCCGCCCTCCGTCAGCGTCAATGCTGGTCGCTACGTGCTGAACGGGCCGCTGCTCAGCACGCCGGGTTCAGGTTCAGCGCTCGCGCTCACCGAGACAAAATAGCGCCCAGTCGCCTGGCTCAATCTTGTGCCAGGTTTCATTGCCCGTCAGGGGCTGAGTGGCGATCACCGTGACCACGTCGTTTGGCGTGGTCTGCTTCTGAAAATCAATTTCCACGTCCTGATCCAGCAGTGTCGCTTTGCCAAACGGCGCGCGTCGGGTTATCCAGAACAGATTGGTGGAACAGAAGGCCATCAGATAGCGCCCATCTGACAGCAGCATGTTGAATACCCCTTTTTCCCTCAGCTCCCCCGCCAGCTCTGCAATATAGCGAAACACCGCAGGCCAGTTGCCCGGCGTGCGCGGATAGCGCGTGGTCAGCTTGTGCAGTAACCAGCAAAACGCCTGCTCGCTGTCCGTCTCCCCAACCGGCCTGAACTGCCCGGTATCCAGCCCACGATAGCCTTTAAGCTGGCCATTATGCGCATAGGTCCAGTTACGTCCCCAGACCTCACGGGTAAACGGATGGGTATTTTCCAGCGACACTTCACCCCGGTTAGCCTGGCGGATATGGGCCACTACCGAGCAGGACTTGATCGGGTATTCCTGCACCAGACGGGCGATTGGCGAGTTAAAGCTGGGCCTGGGATCTTTAAAAGTACGGCACCCTTTTCCTTCATAGAAGGTAATGCCCCAGCCATCTTTGTGCGGCCCCGTCCCTCCCCCGCGCTGTACCAGGCCGGTAAAGCTAAAGCAGATATCCGTTGGCACATTCGCGCTCATCCCGAGCAGTTCGCACATAGAAAACCCTCACGTAGCGGCCAGCGGCGCTGGCCTGAATGCTTACTCAGCCATCTCTTTTTCGATCAGCAGGATCAGAATATGGATAACCTTGATGTGGATCTCCTGAATGCGATCGGCATAGCCAAAGTGCGGCACCCGAATTTCCACATCGGCCATACCCTCCATCTTGCCGCCATCTTTACCGGTCAGGGTAATCACTTTCATGCCCTGCGCACGCGCCGCCTCGACCGCTTTGATAACGTTAGCGGAGTTACCAGAGGTGGAGATCCCGAACAGCACATCGCCCGCTTTACCCACCGCTTCCAGATAGCGAGAGAAGACAAAATCGTAGCCAAAATCATTGCTGACGCAGGAGAGGTGGCTGACATCAGAGATAGCGATAGCCGGGTAGCCCGGACGATTTTCGCGGTAGCGACCGGTCAGCTCTTCCGCAAAATGCATGGCGTCACAATGCGAACCGCCGTTACCGCAGGAGAGCACTTTTCCGCCCGCCTTGAACGAGTCAGCCAGCAGCACCGCCGCGCGCTGGATGGCGTGAATATTGGCTTCGTCGCTGAGAAATTTATTCAGCGTCTCTGCGGCTTCGTTAAGCTCTGCACGAATGATGTCCTGATACATAGGGGAAGTCCTTTATAGGTGAGGTTGTTGCCAGTTTACCAAGTTGGGAGAAGGGCGAAAAGCGCCCTGCGCCCTGCGCCACTGCTTTGACTTTTGATGCGACCGGTTTGTGAGCCAGGTTGTAATTATTATGTAAACAGTTTGCTAAGCAAGTTTATCTCGATTAAACCTGTATCCAACAGGTCAGACCTCTTACTACTTATGGAGCAACAGTTATGATGGTTCTCAGTATCGTCGCGACGATCGTGCTGATCGGCGCTCTGTTTTATCACCGCGTCAGTCTGCTGGTGGGCAGCGCAATTCTGCTGCTCTGGACCGCCGCGTGGTCGATGGCCCACATCTGGACGCCATGGCTGCTGATCCCGCTGATCATCATACTGCTGCCCTTTACGCTGCTCTCGGTGCGCCGGAAAATGTTTTCCAGACCAATGCTGGAAACCTTCCGTAAAGTAATGCCACCAATGTCACGCACGGAAAAAGAAGCCATTGAGGCTGGCACCACCTGGTGGGAAGGCGATCTGTTTCGCGGCACGCCAGACTGGAAAAAACTGCACAACTATCCGCAGCCACGGCTGACGGAAGAGGAACAGGCTTTTCTCAGCGGGCCGGTTGAAGAGGCCTGTCGTATGGCCAACGATTTCCAAATCACGCATGAAATGGCCGATCTGCCGCCTGAGCTTTGGGCCTATCTGAAAGAGCAGCGCTTTTTTGCGATGATCATCAAGAAAGAGTACGGCGGGCTGGCTTTCTCAGCCTATGCCCAGGCGCGCGTGCTGCAAAAACTGGCTGGTGTCTCCGGCATTCTGGCAATCACCGTTGGCGTGCCTAATTCACTCGGTCCGGGTGAGCTGTTGCAGCACTATGGTACCGATGAGCAGAAAAATCGCTATCTGCCGCGTCTGGCTCGCGGAGAGGAAATCCCCTGCTTTGCCCTCACCAGCCCGGAAGCGGGGTCGGATGCAGGCGCCATTCCCGATACCGGCGTGGTCTGTATGGGTAACTGGCAGGGAGAGCAGGTGCTGGGTATGCGCCTGACCTGGAATAAGCGCTACATTACTCTGGCACCTGTCGCTACGGTGCTGGGGCTGGCCTTCAAGCTGTCCGATCCTGAACATCTGCTCGGTGAAACAGAAGAGCTGGGGATTACCTGCGCGCTGATCCCGACAGAGACGGCTGGCGTGGAAATAGGCAGCCGACACTTCCCGTTAAACGTTCCGTTCCAGAATGGCCCGACGCGCGGCAAAGATATCTTTGTCCCTATCGACTACATTATTGGCGGGCCAAAAATGGCCGGTCAGGGCTGGCGTATGCTGGTTGAATGTCTCTCTGTAGGACGCGGTATCACCCTGCCCTCTAACTCTACCGGCAGCCTGAAAAGCATTGCGCTGGCTATCGGCGCTTATGCCCATATCCGGCGTCAGTTCCGCCTGCCTATTGGTAAAATGGAGGGCATTGAAGAGCCGCTGGCACGCATCGCCGGAAATGCTTACGTGATGGATGCGGCCGCCACGCTGATTACCTCCGGGATTATGCTGGGTGAAAAACCGGCGGTGCTTTCCGCTATCGTGAAATACCACTGCACCCACCGCGGGCAGCGCGCCATTATGGATGCGATGGATATTGCTGGCGGCAAGGGCATTATGCTCGGCAAAAGTAACTTCCTGGCCAGGGCCTATCAGGGCGCACCCATTGCCATCACGGTAGAAGGGGCAAATATCCTGACCCGCAGCATGATTATCTTCGGCCAGGGTGCTATCCGCTGCCATCCCTATGTGCTGGCAGAGATGGCCGCCGCGCAGAACAATAATCTGATTGCGTTTGATAAGGCGCTGTTCAGTCATGTAGGCCATGTGGGAAGTAACACTGCCCGCAGCCTGTGGCTCGGACTTACCGGCGGTCGTACCAGCGCTTCGCCCACCCGCGACGCCACGCGTCGTTATTATCAGCATCTGAATCGCCTGAGCGCCAACATGGCACTGCTGTCGGACGTCTCTATGTCGGTGCTGGGCGGCAGCCTGAAGCGTCGCGAACGTATCTCTGCCCGGCTGGGCGATGTGCTGAGCCAGCTCTATCTTGCCTCTGCATCACTGAAGCGCTATGAGGATGAAGGACGTAATGAGGCTGACCTGCCGTTACTGCACTGGGGCGTTCAGGATGCGCTGAATCAGGCTGAAGTGGCGATGGACGATCTGCTGCGTAACTTCCCTAACCGGCTGGTGGCGGGCATGCTGAGAACAGTAGTATTCCCGCTGGGCCGTCACTGCCGCGCCCCTTCCGACCGTCTGGATCATCAGCTGGCGCGGATGCTGCAAACGCCGTCAGCGACCCGCAGCCGTTTAGGGCGCGGCATGTACCTGACGCCAGGTGATAACAATCCGGCAGGTCAATTGGAAGAGGCACTGGCAGACGTGATGGCGGCAGAAGCGATCCACGATCGTCTTTGCAAGCAGTTCAAAAAGCCGCTTCCGTTTACCCGTCTGGATGAACTGGCAAAACAGGGATTGCAGGAGAAATGGATCGATGAACAGGAAGCCAGCATATTAATCCGCGCGGAAACCAGCCGCCTGCGTTCAATCAATGTGGATGAATTCGAGCCTGAGGAGTTGGCCACGCAGCCGGTAAAGCCGGCAGAACAGATAAGAAAGAGTGAAGCAGCTTAACAGCAGAGTAAAACAGGCAAGCCGGGATAAAACCCGGCTTTTTTATATAAACTAATCACTTGATTCATTATCACCGGCTTTAACGCCCACCCTAAATCTTTTACTTTTGTGTTTATCTTAATTTAAAACTAATAAATCCTCTCTAAAGTTATGCTCAAGCGGGAACCTCCAGTCAGTGGCTTTACTGCCCGACGGTTCCAGGCGATATAAAAAAAAACAGATAATACCTTTGGCGAGAGACGCACCATGACTACACCACAACAAGCCCTGACTAAAATCCCCGCTGTGACAGCCATCTTCTGGTTAATCAAGATAGCGGCAACTACGCTGGGTGAAACCGGCGGCGATGCCGTTACCATGTCTATGGATCTGGGATATTTAACCGGCACATTGATTTTTGCGGTAATTTTTTTATTTGCCGTAACCGTACAAATTAAATCGACCCGATTTAATCCCTTTATTTACTGGTTTACGGTTATCGCCACAACCACGGTGGGAACTACGCTTGCCGACTTCGCCGATCGCTCTTTAGGCATAGGTTATTTCGGTGGCTCAGTGATTTTAAGTACTCTGTTAGCAACGTCGCTCTTCTTCTGGTGGGCGCTCTGCGGCACGGTAGCGGTTCACTCCGTGAATAACCGCCGTACAGAAATATTTTACTGGATAACTATTATGTTTTCCCAGACGCTGGGAACCGCGTTGGGTGACTGGACAGCAGATTCGGCCGGGCTGGGCTATGCCGGTGGCATTGTGCTCTTTGCCGCGGCGCTGATTATTCTGGTCGGTTGCTACCTGTTTACCCACTGGTCCCGTACGGCTATCTTCTGGGCCGCATTTATCCTGACGCGTCCATTAGGTGCCGTGGTAGGCGATTTTCTGGATAAGCCACTGGCGCAAGGGGGCCTTGAGCTGAGCCGCTACAGCGCATCGCTGACGCTGGTTCTGTTTATTATCGCCGCTGTTGTACTCTTACCTCAGCGCTCTGCCAGACCGTTGCCAGAGGCGGCATAAAGCCTGGCTGGCGCAAAACAATCGGTAAAACAGAAAACGCCTGATGCAGTGCATCAGGCGTTACAGAGGCGCAAAGGCGTTAATCGGTACTTCTGCGTGGTGGCTTTCAGCCGTTCTGACGAACGCGGGCAATCAACGCATCGCTGTCAGCGATACGATCGGCCGCCAGAATTAGAGTACGGCCCAGGGTGATAGCCTGGCGCACGCACTCATCACGCATCGCCTCATCCTGGATGCTCTTGATATCCGCGACCTGCGACATCCCCACCGTACGACGGATCACTTCAGTTCCACAGAAGCCCAGCGTATCGCGCCAGACTTTTTGCAGAAACTCTGCGGCGTAGCCTGGGTAAGCCAGCGCGCGATCCCGCGATTTTTCTGCCGCCAGCGCCAGAAAACCTTCGGCAAAACTCTGCCAGGTGGCGCTCACATCTCTGAGCCTTTTTTCGCGCGCGTCCGCAGCTTCACGCGGTGCCAGCAGGCCCGGCAGCGCACAGTAGTTGATCAGGATATTGCCTATTGCACTGCCAACATCAAACCCGATTGGACCGTAATAACCAAACTCCGCATCAATCACTTTCAGGCTGCCTTCTGCCACAAAAATCGACCCGCTGTGCACGTCACCGTGCAGCAATGCTTCAGCGTGGGAGAGAAAACGATGCTTAAGCCCGGCCACCTTCTGGCGAAGCTCATCATCATTACGCAGCGTGGCAACCAGCGGCTCCAGCGCGCGAGGATAGCCGTTGCGTTCATGCACTTCGTAAGGCTCGTTGAAAAAGAGTTCTTCCGTGATATCGCACAGTTCAGGATTGGTAAAACGGATAACATCCGCTTTTTTCTGGTGAGGATGCTGATAAAAGTCTGAAGTATGGAACAGCGTCTGCGCCAGATATTCCCCCAGTTGAGAAGCCGCCTGAGGATAATCAACGCCTTTAACCTGCTCGCCACGCCAGATGGCATGGCTGGAGAGATCTTCCATCACCATCACCGCCAGTTGCGGATCGTAATGCAGGATTTTTACCGTGTGCTGGGGGCAATATTGCCCGTGAATTTGCAGCACTTCCGCTTCAATGCGGGCGCGGTCCAGCGTCAGTGGCCAGGATTCGCCCACGCAGCGGACATAAGGCAGCGCCTGCTTGACGATGACGCGGCTGACGCCCTGGTTGTCGAATATTTTAAAGACGAGGTTAAGGTTACCGTCACCAATTTCCTGGGACTCAACCAGACTTTCTGGCTTTTCAACACCGCCGAACTGGCGGGCATATTCCACGGCATCTGTAGCCGTGAAGGTACGGTATTGCGACATTCACTCACCCTCTTCAATACGTTCCAGCCTGACCGTCGCGCCCGCTAACTTCAGCGCAAATGTTGACGTAAAAGCCGTTCAGACGTCTATACATCCGTCCAGCATGTTGGCACAATATGCCCTGACTACGCAACCAGGATTTAACCTCTATGCAGACACTGAGCACAACCAGCTTACAAGTTCGTGATAACCAGCTCTGGATCCTCGATCAGCAGGCCCTGCCGCAGAAAAAAATCTGGTGCCCTACGCCCGGTGTTGCAGACCTGGTTGGCCATATTAAGGCGTTGAGAGTCCGCGGCGCGCCGTTGATAGGTCTCTCCGCCAGTCTGCTACTGGCCTTGCTGGCAGAGCAGGGGCTACCCAGAGCTGAGCTGGCGGAGGCGCTTGAAGTGCTGCGGGCTTCGCGCCCTACAGCCGTTAACCTGATGAATAATCTGGATCGTATGAAGCTGGCGCTGGCGCAGGAGAACTATGTTACCGCGCTGACCTTTGAGGCGCTGCGCCTGGTCGAGGAAGATAAAGCGTTGTGCGACAACATCGCCACGGCTGGAGCAAAGCTTATCCCACGCGGCAGCCGTTTGCTGACGCACTGTAATACCGGCGGACTGGCAACTGCGGGTGTGGGCACAGCTCTTGGGGTGATCTCGCGCGGCTGGCAGGAAGGCAACGTTGAGCAGGTCTGGGTTGATGAAACCCGCCCGCTGTTACAGGGTGGTCGTCTGACGGCGTGGGAGCTGGGAGAGCTGGGCATTCCTTATCGCCTGATCTGCGACAGCATGGCGGCGAGCCTGATGGCGCAAAAACAGGTTGATGCTATCTGGGTGGGGGCAGACAGAATTGCGGCCAATGGCGATGTGGCGAACAAAATTGGCACCTACAGTCTGGCAGTGCTGGCGCATTACCACGGCATTCCTTTCTATGTTGCCGCTCCGCATACCACGCTCGATTCAGCCTGCCCGGACGGCAGCGCCATTCCGATTGAGCAGCGTGCAGCCAGTGAAGTTACCGGCGTGGCAGGCAGCTTTGGCGATGTACAGTGGGCACCTGAAGGGGCTGAGGTTTACAACCCTGCTTTTGACGTGACGCCAGCAGCACTGATTAGCGGCTGGGTGTTGGATACAGGTGTAGTCACGCCTGCGCAGGTGGAAGCGGGTATTTTCCAGCCCCACGGTTAACCGCCCAGAACAGGCGTTTTCAGGTAAGAAGCCACGCGGCGGCACAGGCACTCCCTGGCTTCTTAATTGTTGAAGTGACTGCGTTCGCTGCGGCTTCTTTCCTCGCGGGCGCTATACTCTGACTGGCAGACGGGCTTACCTTTGTGATTTAATAGTTAATTCAAAGCGTGTTTTTTAGCAACAAACACGCCCTCTTCCCTGCCAGGCGATAATTGGTGATACATGCCTTTTGAAAAATTATTTTCAGCTCTCTCTCTTCCCCATAAAGATGAAATCAAGGTGGCGAGTGAAAGGGATCGGTATGGCACTATTTTTGTGGTCGATAAGAGGAATTATCGGATTATGAGATTCGATAGTATCTTTGAACAGACCAAAATGAACAGGAACCATCCTGAGGTGCCGGTTCATAACTATATCAAAGGGATGCTGATGTCCGTCGCCCTGGAAAAGCCCCGGTCAGTATTGGTTCTCGGGCTTGGTGGCGGCAGCCTTGTTCGCGGGCTTCACGCTTATGATAATGAGATCAGTATAGATGTTGTTGAGCTGAGAAAAAAAGTCATCAATATTGCAAGGAAATACTTTTTTATTCCTGAGGTTAACAATATCTCTTATTTTGCTCAGGACGCCGGAGCTTTTATGCGGAAAAACAAAACACAGTACTCGCATATATTTTCCGATTTGTACTCGGCAGAAGATATGGTTTCACTGCAAAAAATGGGTGACTTTATTAAAAATTGTGCTGCATCGCTGACGCCGGACGGCTGGCTGATAATGAATTATCATATTTCCCCGATTCATTCCCCCTCACTTTTAGAGGTGTTCAGCAGCTATTTTAAGACTTTATTATACTGTACTACGCCCAGCGGTAACGTTGTCATCTATGCAACACAATCAGCAAAGGTCGCAGAGACAGAGAAGCTAAGAAAAAAATGCCGTTCTGTTTCTCCCTCTTCGCTTTACGATTTCAAACTATTATCCACTAAACTCTCTCGCTGGGTTTGATCCTGCAACAGCCTGGCGGCCTCTGGCACTCTTATCTTATTTAATCCCCCCTTTTACCTTTTCCTGCAATAGTAATAAACGCTTAAAGTACCATTTTTCCACGCTGCGCTAACGCGCAAGAGGCCTGCCGCCATTACCCTTTTCTTTAATGAAATAATCCACTTTTCACGATTGAAATTTCTCTCAGACTCTCTGTTTCCTTTTTTCCGGGATGTGCCAGGATACAACACATAGCGTACTATTTAAGCGCGCTCTATATAAAACCAATAATGATCAGCCACAGCATTTACCAGTCAACACCGGGGAAAACAGATGCAATTTCTCAAAAACTTCACCATACGCCGTGTCGTATTGTGGATACTTATCGCCGTATTGAGCCTGATGGCCCTGGCTACAGGCTACGGAACGCTGGTCATGCGTGAAATTAATCGTCATGCAGACCAGACCAATCTTCTGGCACAACAGCTGGTATTTTTGAACCAGGCTGGTGCTGTTATGCAGCAAGGCACGTTAACAGAGAGGGCAGCATTGCTGCCTGCCATCCCGCCGGACGCAGCCTGGGATACTTACAGAAGCGTGCTCAGCACAGGTGCGCCAGGTTATGCGGCGGCGGCGCAGGAGCGGCTTAGCGCCCTTCAGCAGGAGCTGATTACCGATCATGCTGCTTTGAGGGCGGAAAGTACTCAGCTTGACCAGCTCTTCCTGACCGCACTGTTTATTGCCGCGGCGCTGCTGATCTTTTGCGATCGCTATCTGGTCGTGCATCTGGTACGTCCGGTGGCGAAAATCCGCGCCCATTTTCGGGTTATCGCCGATGGCGATCTGACGCAGGAAGTGGAAGATTCAGGGCGGAACTGTGTGGGTCAGCTGGTACCTCTGGTCAGGGAGATGCAGCGCAGTCTGCTTGATACCGTGACCGCCCTGCGTGACAACGCCGTGCTGTTGCACCATGAGGCGGGAGAGATAGCCGGAGGTAACAGCGATCTTTCTGGCAGAACCGCCACGCAGGCCGCAGCCGTAGAACAGACCGCTGCAAGTATGGAAGAGATTACCGCAACAGTTAAGCACAGTGCCGAAAATGCCCGCCAGGCGAGCGAGCTGGCTGGCGTGACCACCCGCACCACGCAGAAGGGTGAGCAGCTGGTAAAAACCGTGGTCTCCGCTATGGGCGGTATTGAGCAGGGATCGGAAAAAATCAGGCAGTTCACTGCCACTATCAACGGCATTGCTTTTCAGACCAATATTCTGGCGCTTAATGCAGCGGTTGAGGCTGCACGGGCTGGCGAACAGGGACGGGGCTTTGCCGTGGTGGCATCCGAAGTGCGAACCCTGGCCCAAAGAAGCGCCACGGCTGCCAGAGAAATTGAGGGGCTGATTGCAGAAACCCTGGCGCGTATTGGTGAAGGTAGCCGCGCCGCCGCCAGCGCAGGTCACTCCATGGATGAGATCCTTCGTGGCGTGGGAAGTGTTAACGAGCTTATCGGGCAGATTGCCTTTGCCGCCGATGAGCAGAGTAAAGGGATATCACAGGTGACCCTTGCCGTTGCCGAGCTGGATCGTGTTACGCAGCAAAATGCTACGCTGGTTCAGCAGGTGTCCGCTTCTGCCGGCAGCCTGAGCGGCAGGACAGAGGCTCTTGGCAGCGTTATCAGCCGTTTCACGCTGCCAGCGATATGAGCTGTGTTGTGCTATAACTTTTTGTTGTCAGACCACTATCGCAACCGGTTAACAAGTCACTCATCCTGAGATGAGATTTTTCATTCTGTCAGCGCGCCGCTCCCCGTAAGCAGCGCGTTTTTTTAAAGAAGGGACTTCAACCCATGAATTCCCTTCGTTTTAAGGAGCATCCTCTGAAAAAAATCGCCCCCGTTCCCGTCATGACCAACGTGCGTGAATTACGACAAGCCGCCAATTTCTCGCAGGAAAACGCCGCAGAGCGGTTTAATGTCAGCCTGCGCGTCTGGCAAACAAAAGAGACACTTAAAAACCCCTCTCCGCTCAGCCAGGGCGAATATGAACTCCTGCTGCTGCTGGCAGACCGTCATCCCCATTACACCCTGCAACCCCATACCAAAAAACAGAGCTGAGCGAGGCAAAACATCTGTTCACCCTTCACCACCAGACGGGGCGCGGAGCCGCTATTCCAGCGCTTCCCCGCACTGCTGAAGGTTAAGGAAGACGCGGATAGGCATCGGCAATAGTGTCGCCGGTGAAGTTAGCTATCCACCCTTCCTGATTATCGAAGATACGGATGGCGGTGAAATGCGGCGAAGACCCCATATCAAACCAGTGCGGCGTGCCGGCGGGAACAGAGATCAGATCGTTCTTCTCGCAGAGGATCTGATAAATATGTCCATCCAGATGCAGGCAGAAAAGCCCGGCGCCCTCCACAAAGAAACGGACTTCATCTTCGCCATGGGTATGCTCAGAGAGGAACTTTCCTCTTAACGTCTCTTTCTGAGGATTGTCGGCACGCATGCTGATCACATCCCAGCTCTGATACCCTTTTTCGGCCACCAGCTTGTCGATGGCGTGCTGATAAGCGGTGATCACCGCCTCGGGCGATGGGTTTTCACCCAGATCGCGATCGGCTTCCCAGCGTTCGAAACGCACTTCTTTGGCATTCAGCTGCTGACGAATTTCTTCAGCATCGGTGCTGTGCCAGATCGGCTTGGTCGCTTCGCTGTCGGTAAAAATAGTGAGTGCACTCATGAGGTAAAAAGCTCCAGGTTGATTTGATCAAATCGGTTTACCTGACGATGGCGGCTTTGCGCATCCGCTTCGCCACGCAGTAACTGCACGGTATTCCAACCCGCTTCCTGCGCAGCATCCAGTTCCTGATGAATATCAGATAAAAACAGCAGCTCGTGGGCAGGCAGGCCAATCTCAGCCGCAATATTTTGGTAGGATTGCACTTCGCGCTTGGCGCCGACATGCGTATCAAAATAGCCGCTGAACAACACAGTGATATCACCTTCATCGCTGTAGCCAAATAACAATTTCTGCGCCGCTACCGATCCGGAGGAATAAACATAGAGATCAATCGATTGCTGACGCCACCGCTCCAGAGCAGGCAGAACGTCCGGGTAGAGATGGCCGGTAAAACTGCCGCTGACGTAGCCATCGTGCCAAATCATTCCCTGTAGGGCTTTCAGCGCGGTGGATTTGCGGTCTTCATCCATAAAATTAAACAGCACGGTGATCAGATCTTCAACCGGCGCCTGCGGCTGAGCAATCTCATCACGCAGATCGGTCAGCGCCATCGCCACATCTTCCCGATGCTGGAAGGCGGCAATAAAGGCGGCGAGATTCTCCCGCGCATAGGGGAAGAGGACGTTGTGAACAAAGCGGATATCGCTGGTCGTTCCTTCAATATCGGTAATAATCGCGCGGATCATTTGGCCTCCAGCACACGACGTTGTAATTCACACTGGAACAGGAATTCCAGACCTTCAAGATGACGACGGGCTTCGTTCACATCTTTTCCCCAGCAGGTCAGCCCATGCCCCCGCAGTAAAAAACCGTAACGCAGCGGCGTTGTCTCTGCAAACCGGGCGATACGTTCCGCCAGAGCATCAATATCCTGATCGTTATCAAACAGCGCAACCGCTACGGCATCAAGATGCGAGCGCTGTCCGGCCAAAGTTTTCTGCATTTCATAACCCTGCAAAACAACGGCAGGGCTTTTCTCAACGCGCGAAAGCACCGTTGCGTTGACAGTGTGGGTATGCAGCACGGCCCCCGCCTCAGGAAACAGGCGATAAATCAGCGTGTGCAGGCCGGTTTCAGCCGAAGGCTGGCGTCCGGAGGGAACCCGATTAGTGGCAATCTCTACCTGAATGAAATCGTCAGCTGTCAGGGTGCCTTTATCCTTGCCCGACTCACTGAGCAGGCAATATTCCCTGTCCTGACGTACTGACATATTACCGCCCGTCGCGGGCGCCCACCCTTTCGCTCCGATCCAGTGACACGCTTCTACCAGCTGATCCAATTGCGGGGTTATGCTCATACCTTTCCTTATTTTGCCGGCTTTTTTCCGGTCAGACAGCGCCATTTGGACGTCTAAGCGTCTCGATTGCCAAATAGTAGCATCGACGCTATAGTGGCAGCAACACAGGGCTGACACATCTTAAAAACCGTTAGGGCCACTCTTTATGAGCCAGACTTCGCTAATTCCAGAGAGCAAACTACCTGCACTGGGCACCACCATCTTCACGCAAATGAGCGCGCTGGCACAGCAGCATAACGCCATCAATTTGTCGCAGGGTTTTCCTGACTTTGACGGCCCCGATTATCTGAAAGCGCGTCTGGCACATCATGTCAGCGTCGGCGCGAATCAGTATGCGCCGATGACCGGCGTCCAGCCGCTGCGCGATGCGATTGCCGCCAAGAGTGCCGAACTCTATGGCTACCGGCCGGACAGCAATAGCGAAGTTACCGTGACCTCCGGCGCTACTGAAGCGCTCTATGCGGCGATTACCGCGCTGGTGCGCCCTGGCGACGAAGTGATCTGCTTTGATCCCAGCTACGACAGCTATGCGCCAGCCATTACTCTGGCGGGCGGCGTGACGAAGCGTATTGCCCTGCAACCGCCTTTATTCCGCGTGGACTGGCAGGAATTTGCTGCTCTGCTTTCGCCACGTACCCGTCTGGTGATCCTGAATACGCCGCATAATCCTTCTGCCACCGTCTGGCAGAAAAGCGATTTTGCCGCGCTGTGGCAGGCTGTGAAAGAGCAGGAAATTTACATCCTGAGCGATGAAGTGTATGAGCACATCTGTTTTGCCGACGAGGGCCATGCCAGCGTACTGGCACATCCAGCGCTGCGTGAGCGCGCTATTGCGGTCTCCTCATTTGGCAAAACCTTTCATATGACCGGCTGGAAAGTTGGCTACTGTGTAGCACCCGCCGCGCTGATGGCGGAAGTACGTAAAGTGCACCAGTATCTTACCTTCTCGGTAAATACGCCGGCGCAGCTGGCGCTGGCGGATATGCTCAACGCTGAACCAGAGCATTACCGCGAGCTGCCGGCATTCTATCGTGCCCGCCGTGACCGCTTTGTGCAGGCGCTGGCAAGCAGTCGGCTGGAGGTTCTGCCGTGTGAGGGCACCTACTTCCTGCTGGCTGACTACAGCGCCATTTCTGAGCTGGATGATGTGGCGTTCTGTCAGTGGCTGACCAAAGAAGTGGGCGTGGCGGCTATCCCGTTGTCGGTGTTCTGCGCCGACGCCTTTCCTCATAAACTGATCCGCCTGTGCTTTGCCAAGCAGGAAGCCACGCTGGATGCCGCTGCGGAGCGCCTGTGTCAACTTTAAACCTCACCGTTTTACAACAGCCGCTGGTCTGGATGGAGGGCGAAGCGAACCTCGCCTTCTTTGATACGCTGCTGGCGGACTTGCAGGGACGTGACCTGATTATCCTGCCGGAGATGTTTACCACCGGTTTTGCGATGGAAGCGGCGAAAAGCTCGCTGCCGCAGGCACGCGTGATCGAATGGCTGCATGAGAAGGCCAGAGCCACCAGGGCGATGGTTGGTGGCAGTGCGGCTATCCAGACGGAAAAAGGGGCAGTGAACCGTTTTCTGCTGGTAGAACCGGACGGCAAAGTTCACCATTACGACAAACGCCACCTGTTCCGCATGGCTGATGAGCACCATCACTACCTGGCGGGCGATCGCCGTGAAATTGTTGAGTGGCGCGGCTGGCGCATTCTGCCTCAGGTCTGTTATGACCTGCGCTTCCCGGTGTTTTCACGCAATGCTAACGACTATGACCTGGCGCTCTATGTCGCTAACTGGCCCGCACCGCGCGCCGGTCACTGGCAGGCGCTGCTGTTGGCTCGTGCTATTGAAAATCAGGCTTATATCGCTGGCTGTAACCGTGTCGGCAGCGATGGTAATAATCATCACTACAGCGGCGACAGCCGGATTATCAGCCCGCTGGGCGAGATTCTGGCAGCAGGCGAAGCGCACCAGCCCGCGATCCTGAACGCCGAACTGTCGCTGGAAACCCTGCGGGAATACCGTGAACGCTTCCCCGCCTGGCGCGATGCCGACGCTTTCAGCCTGTAACCTCAGGCGCTGGCATAAAAAACCCGCCGCTGGCGGGTTTTCTTTTGCTTTGCGTTCGCGCTCAATGTCTCTCCTGAGAGGGCTGCGCGCTTGCCGGTTGCTTTGCCACGCTGTTAAAGAGGATATTCAGCACCACCGACACCAGGCAGGCGGCGCTGATGCCTGAATGGAAAATAGTGCGTACCCAGTTGGGGAAGTGGTCATAGAACGACGGCATCACGATGGGGATCATGCCAAAGGCCAGGGAGGTGGCGACAATCACCAGGTTCATATTCTCTTTGTAATCCACCTTTGCCAGCGTGCGGATCCCGCTGGCGGCCACGGTGCCAAACAGTACCACACCTGCTCCGCCCAGTACCGGCATTGGCACCGCCGCCACTATTCTGCCGAGAACCGGCAGGCACCCCAACAGCACCAGAATCCCTCCGCCTGCTGCCACCACATAACGGCTTTTGATCCCGGTTATCGCCACCAGACCAATGTTTTGCGCAAAGGCGCTTTGCGGAAACGAGTTGAACACCGGCGACAGCGCGCTGGTCAGCATATCGGCCCGCAGACCGCTGGCGATGCGTTTGCCATCCACTTCGGTGCCCACAATCTCGCCAATGGCGATCAGCCCCGCTGTCGTCTCGGTCAGTAGAACCAGAACGATAAGCGTCATCGACAGGATCGCCGCCACGTCGAACACCGGCAGACCAAAGGTCAATATGCCCGGCATTGCCACCCAGTCGCCTCGCAGCACCGCAGAAAAATGCGTGCTTCCCTTCAGCACGGCAAACAGGGTCCCCAGCACCATCGCCAGCAGCACCGCTAATCGTTTCACCGTGCTGTTTCCAATGCGATTAAGGAACAACACCAGCCCGAGAGTCATCGCAGCCAGGCCAATATTTGCCGTTGAGCCGTAGTCGGGAGCCGTTGGGTTCCCGCCCATCGCCCAGCGGGCCGCCACCGGCATCAGTGAAAGGCCAATCGCAGTAATCACCGTGCCGGTGACCACAGGGGGAAAGAAGCGAATGATCTGGGCAAAGAGCGGCGCAATCAGCAGGCCAATCAGCGAAGAGGCGATAACCGCGCCAAAGACAGCCGGCAGGCCGCCGCCGCTGGTGACCAGCGTGACCATAGTTGCCACCCCGGCAAAAGAGACTCCCTGCACCAACGGCAGCCGCGAACCAAACCCCGGCACGCCCAGCGCCTGCAACAGGGTGGCGAAGCCGCTGACAAACAGCGCAGCCGTAATCAGCAGCCCCAACTCTGCGCCGTGCAGTCCGGCGGCAGAGCCAATAATCAAGGGCGGAGCGATAATACCGCCATACATTGTCAGCACGTGCTGCAATCCCCAGGCAAAGGTTTTCCCTGCCGGATAACGCGTATCTTCTGGCCTGACGCTCATCATGACACCTTTCACTGTTTACCTGTCGCAACAGGCGGTTTTACCCTCCCGGTGGGCGGCCGGGAGTCAGCCCGCCCACCGGAAGAGATTGAGTAGCCCAATCAGCTGCCGCGGTAGGTAGACCACGACCAGGGAGAGATCAGAAAAGGCAGATGATAGTGACTGCCTGCTTCAGGAAGGAGGAAATCGATCTGCGCGCTGACGTAGAGGGCTTCACGGCCGCTGGCGGCAAAATAGCTGTAGAGATCGGCAACCAGACGATACCGGCCAGCCGCCAGGCCTTGCGGCGTCAGATCTTTAATGCGCCCGTCGCCATCGGTAGCGCCACTGGCAACGGTTTGCCAGCCCTGCGCTCTCTGCTGTTCTAAAAGGATATTGACGCCAGCCGCCGGTTTCCCCAGGGCGGTATCCAGTACATGGGTGGTTATGGTGTTCATGCAAAGGTCTCCTTAAGGCGCAACAGGGTTATTTCACGTAGCTGATCCAGCGCTTCCTGCTGCTCCTGGCGCGGATCGTTAGCCATACGTCGCTGTAACTCTGCCAGCATCTCTTCACCGCTACGGCCTTTTGCGCGAATTAAAAACAGGCGGCCAAAACGTTGCTCGTAGGCAGCATTTCCCGCCTGCAACGCCTGCTTTAATGCCGCATCCTGCGCATTCACGCTGCCCTGTTCGCCGCGTGAAAGCCCCGCTTCTTTGCTGTTACCCTGCGCTTTTTCACCAATACGCGGATGCGCCGATAACGCCTGATGCAGCGCCTGCTCATCCCACTGGCGCGCCAGCGTATCCCCCTGCTTCAGCAGAGCATCCAGCGAGGGAAACGGCCTTGCCGACACCAGCGCGGATCTCCACGCCGGGATGGCCACGCAGTGGGCCAGCTGCTCGCTCGCCTGCGTCACAGGTGCCTGATTGAATTCATCCAGCGTCATTCTCTGTCTCCTGATGCCACATCAAATACCGCCCTGGCATAAGCCTGAATCGCCAGAGCGACATCTTTCTCCTTTACCGATTCCGCCGGATGATGGCTGATACCGCGATCGCAGCGCACAAACAGCATGCCGACCGGCCAGCGTTCCGCAATGGCAATGGCATCATGTCCGGCACCACTCGGCAGCGCCAGGCTGCGGCCCTGCACAGCGGAAACCGCCTGCGTTAAGGTAGCCTGCAACCCTTCATCGCAGCGCGTGGCGGGGATGCGGTAATATTCGTCTGAACGGAAGGTCAGCCAACGCCGCAGCGCGATCACTTCCGCCTGGGTCAGCAGGTCAGAGAGCAGCTCTGCCAGCGGCTGATCTTCAGGCCCGCGCACGTCCAGCGTCAGCGCCACAACGCCCGGAATGACGTTGACCGCACCCGGCGAACAGTGCAACGTGCCTACCGTCGCCACCAGCTGTGGGCCATGCTTCGGCGCAGCCTGTTCAACGTACACCATCCATTCCGCCGCAGCGGCCAGGGCATCTTTACGGTGCGACATCGGCACCGTACCGGCGTGGCCCGCTTCGCCAACAAACTGGCAGTTCAGACGACGCGCGCCGTTGATAGCGGTGACCACACCCAGCGCAAGGTTCTCCTGCTCCAGGCAAGGCCCCTGCTCAATATGCAGTTCAAGATAGGCCGCGATATCGCTGACTTTACGAGCCGCCTGATGCACGGCGTCCCCATCCAGCCCCACATCCGCCATCGCCTGCGCCACGGTGATACTGTTGCCGTCGGGATGGCTTATCCAGCTTTCCGGCCAGCTGCCGGTAAGGCCACGGCTGCCCAGCAACGTGATGCCAAACCGCGTGCCCTCTTCGTCACCAAACCCCACAATTTCAATCGCCAGCGGTAGGCGCAGTTGCTGTTGATGCAGCGCCTGTACCGTTTCAATCGCCGTCACCACGCCTAGCATGCCGTCGTAACGTCCCGCGTTACGAACCGTATCAAGATGAGAGCCAAGCAGCAGCGCCGGTGCCCCAGGCTCCAGCCCTTCATAGCGACCGCAGATATTGCCCACGCTATCCTGCCAGACGCGCATACCGGCTGCGCGCATCCACTCACCAACCAGCGCGTTAGCCTGTAAATGTTCCGGCGAGAGATAGACGCGCGTCAGAAAGCCCGGCGTTTCGGAGATCTCCGCCAGACGATCGCAGCGCGCCATCACTCTGGCGGCCGCCTGCGCCGCGCTGGCGGCACTCATCAGGCTATCGCTCATCAGCAGCTCCCGTTTGCGTAATGATCCCAGGCTGACTGCATCGCGGCGCCCTGGGTGGTGCTGAATCCCAGATAGTTAAGTACCGACTCCAGCGCGCTCAGGGTTTGCATCACGCAATCTTTGCGGGCGTTATAGCCCATGGTGCCGATGCGCCACACTTTGCCATGCAGCGGCCCAAAGGAGGTGCCGATTTCAATGCCGAAATCCTCCAGCATCAGCTTGCGAACCTGGTCGCCGTTAACGCCCGGCGGGATCATTACCCCCAGCACGTTATTCATTTTGTATTTCAGGTTGCCGAAGGTCTCAAGCCCCATACCCTGAATGCCTTTTAACAGCGCATCGCCGTGCAGCTTGTGCCGTGCGATGCCGTTATCCAGCCCCTCCTGGAGGATCAGGCGCGCACATTCGCGGGCGCCAAACAGTGCGCTCGTCGCTTCAGTATGGTGATTCAGCCGCTCCGGCCCCCAGTAATCCATGATCATCCCAAGATCGAAGTAGTTCGAGTAGATCATCTCATCATCCCCATCCTGGTGCGCCGCCGTGCGGATGCCCTCCTCCACGCATTTACGCTTGCGGATTGCCGCTTCCATCTGCGGGCTGAGAGTGATGGGAGACGTGCCTGAAGGGCCGCCCAGGCACTTTTGCATGCCTGCGGAGACGGCATCCAGCCCCCACGCGTCCGTTTCCAGCACGTTACCGGCAATCGAGGCGGTAGCGTCGGTATAGAACAGCACGCCATACTTTTTGCAGATGGCGCCCAGCTCCTCCAGCGGTTGCAGCATGGTGGTGGAGGTGTCGCCCTGCACCGTCAGCAGCAGGCGCGGGCGGACGGTTTTAATGGCATCCTCAATCTGATCTGGGGTGAACACTTCCCCCCACGGCACCTCGATAGTGTGCACTTCAGCACGGCAGCGGCGGGCAATTTCGCACAGCAGATGGCCGAAACGGCCAAAGACCGGCACCAGCACTTTATCGCCAGGGCGGATAGCGGAAAGCAGGATAGCTTCAATCCCGGCGCGTGAGGTGCCGTCGATCAGCAACGTCCACCTGTTTTCGGTACGAAACACGCCACGATAAAGCTCCATCACTTCGTTCATGTAGTGCGTCATCGCCGGATCGTATTGCCCAAGCAACTGACTGGACATGGCGCGCAGCACGCGCGGGTCGGCATTGATCGGTCCTGGCCCCATCAGCAGGCGCTGCGGCGGGTTAATCTGTGAGTATTTCATCCATTCATTCCTTCTCTGACCGAACCGGCGCTTAGCTCAGGCCGCGCACCGATGAGATAAATTGTTTAAGTTCCTGCGATTTCGGGTTGGCGAATACGCTTTTACTGTCGCCCTGCTCCCATACGCGCCCCTGATGCATAAACACCACGCGGTCGCCCACTTCACGGGCAAAGTTCATTTCGTGGGTCACCAGGATCAGCGTCATGCCCTCACTGGCTAACTGCTCCAGTACTTTAAGCACTTCGCCCACCAGCTCCGGATCCAGCGCCGAGGTGATCTCATCACACAGCAGCACTTTCGGCGACATGGCCAGCGCACGAGCTATTGCCACGCGCTGCTGCTGACCGCCCGAAAGGTTCGACGGAAAGTAGTCCATCCGGTCGCCCAGCCCCACTTTTTCCAGCATCTGTGCCGCGAGGGTTCGGCATTCCGCTTCGCTCTTTTTCAGCACCCGCCTGGGTGCCAGCATGACGTTTTCCAGCGCGGTCATATGCGGGAACAGGTTGAAGTTCTGGAACACCATGCCAACGGAGCGGCTGATTTCCCGCGCCTGAGAATCCCTGTCGGTGATGGTCATGCCGCCCAGCTTGATGCTGCCTTCCTGATATCCCTCCAGCCCGTTGATGCAGCGCAGCAGGGTACTTTTTCCCGAGCCGCTGCGGCCGATAATTGAGATGACCTCCCCCATATCAACATCGAGATCCACCCCTTTCAGCACGTGGTTCTCGCCATAATATTTCTGCACCTGATTAATGGTGATGAGCGGCATTGAATTTCTTCTCCAGGTACTGGCTGTAGCGGGACAGCGGATAACACATCAGGAAATAGCCCGCGGCCACCAGTCCGAAAACCTTAAAGGGTTGCAAGGTCACGTTGTTCAGAATGGTGCCGGCTTTGGTCAGCTCGACAAAGCCAATGATGGAAGCCAGCGCGGTGCCTTTGATCACCTGTACGGCAAAGCCTACGGTTGGCGCAATGCCAATACGTAACGCCTGCGGTAACACCACGCGGTATAACGTCTGGCCGAAGTTCAGCCCCAGGCAGCGTGATGCTTCCCACTGCCCTTTTGGCAGAGCCAGAATACTGCCGTGCCAGATATCCACCAGAAAAGCGCTGGTGTAAAAGGTCAGGGCCAGCGAGGCGGCGGTCCACGGCGAAACGTCAATACCAAACAGCGCCACGCCAAAAAAGGCCAGGAAGAGCTGCATCAGCAGCGGCGTCCCCTGAAACAGCTCAATATAGGCGCGGATCAGCCGCATCGGCCAGCGACGGCGGGTCAGCCGTACCATTACCAGCGGCAGGGCCACGATGGTGCCGCCAACAAAGGCGGTCAGTGACAGCAAAATCGTCCAGCGGGCAGCCAGCAGCAAATTGCGCAGAATGTCCCAGTCGGTAAACGTACTCATCCGTGCGCACTCCCTAACCATTTACGGCCCGCGGCCAGCAGCAGCTGGCGCATCACAATCGACAACGCCAGGTAGATAAGCGTGGTCACCAGATAAACCTCGAAACTCAGAAAAGTGCGCGACTGGATCAGGTTGGCGGCAAACGTCAGCTCTTCATAAGAGACCTGCGACACCACCGAAGAACCAAGCATCACGATAATGCACTGACTGACCAGCGCCGGGTAGATGCGCTTCAGTGAAGGCGGCAACACCACGCGCATAAAAGTTTGCGTCCGGGTTAATCCCAGCACGCGTCCAGCTTCCCACTGCCCTTTTGGCGTGACCTGGATCCCGGCACGAATAATCTCCGTGCTGTAGGCGCCCAGATTAATCAGCATTGCCAGCAGCGCCGCTTCCCCGGCGGTGAGTTTCAGCCCGAGATTCGGCAGGCCAAACACGATAAAAAAGAGCTGTACCACAAAGGGCGTGTTGCGGATCAGCTCCACATAACAGCCCCACAGGCGGCTAATCAGCGAAGGTTTTCCGCTGCGCAGGGCGGCGCCCAAAATGCCCAGCGCCACGCCGCCAGTGGTGGCCAGAACGGTCAGCTGGATAGTGATCCAGAGGCCGGAAAGCAGTTCCGGCCAGTAAGGCCACAGCGCAGGAAAATCAAGTTGCCCAATCATCAGCAACCCTTACGCGCCGAGGTCTGCGGGCAGCGGCGCTTTCAGCCACTCTTCCGAGAGGGCGTTCAGGGTTTTGTCTTTAAGCGCCTGCTCAATCAGCTCGTCCACTTTCGCTTTCAGCGCAGGTTCATCTTTTCGCATGCCGATAAAGCATGGCGAATCCTTGAGCATAAATTTTGCTACCGGCGCTTTATCTGCGTTCTGACGGGCAATGGCGGCTACCACCAGATTGCCGGTCGCCACATACTGCACCTGACCGGAGAGATAAGCCGAGAGCGTGGTGTTGTTATCTTCATAGCGTTTCAACTGGGTATCTTTTGGCGCCAGCTCCGTTAACACCATGTCTTCCACCGCGCCGCGAGTCACGCCGACAGATTTACCGCTCAGCGCAGCGGCATCTTTCAGCTCAGCCTCTTTCGGGCCGAAAACGCCCAGAAAGAACGGTGCGTAAGCGCGGCTGAAGGCGATTGCTTTTTCACGTTCCGGGTTTTTGCCCAGGCTGGAGATCACCAGGTCTACCTTATCGGTTTGCAGATAGGGTACGCGGTTGGCGCTGGTAACGGGCACCAGTTGCAACTTAAGTTTCATCTGTTTCGCCAGGTATTTCGCCATATCAATGTCGTAACCCTGCGGCTGTAGATCGGTACTGACTGAACCAAACGGCGGAAAATCCTGCGGCACGGCAACGCGTAAAACGCCCCGTTTTTCAATATCCTGTAGCTGGTCGGCCTTCGCTGTTACCTGCGTTAACATCAGAGCCGCGCCTACTACTGCCAGTAATACTTTTTTCATCTGGTGTTCCCCGAATAATAAAAACATGAAACGAAAGATTCTTGAAGATTTTATTTGCAACTAATGTGCCAGCGAGAGAGGAGGCGGTGAAAATTTATTGCTGCCGGATAAAGAGAGCCAGCGAGGAGAAGAGGATCGGGTAAAAAGAGTGCGGAAACGGGCAGTTAAGTATTTAAGGGAAAAAACTCACCAGGCAAACGATTGCTTTGCTGTGGGGTGCCTTGCTGCGCCCACTCAGGAGAAGGCAGCAGATCGCCGGGAATATCCGCCCCAAAAAAAGGCAAAGCACCAAAAAGGTGCCCCATTACCGCTGTTCCAGCTCGTCCAGCTGGCTGTAGAGATCGGCTATCTGATGGATGCGCTGGCGGCCTTCGCTTAAAAGTTCATGCAGTACGGCATTGGCCAGCAGGTTTATCAGGCTGTTGGCTGAAGCGTAGCTGTCAAAGGCGGAAACGCTGTCCAGCGGCGCGCAGAGCTGCCAGCGGGCCAGGGCGATAACAGCCTGAGCCTGGGGTTCGCACACCACCACCGTTGGGATGGCATCCTGCTGTAACTGCTGGAGTAAGGGCTTGATGATGCGTGGACGGCGGCGGAAAGCGAGCACCACCACCATGTCGTTCTGCGTCACTTCCACCAGCTCTTCAGAGAGCGTCTGACCAGGCTGCGGCAGCACCTGAACGCCCCCTCTGGCCTGCAACAGCTGCTGCCGGAGGTGCAGTGCAACCGGGTAAGCGTTGCGCAGCCCAACGATGAATACGCGCTTGCTGCTGGCCAGCTGCTTTACCACTTCGCCAAACTGCGTGGCATCAATGCCGTTCACCCACTGAGTCAGATTCGCCATCTCCTGCTTGTAATGACGGGCAAGTAAGGTGTTGCCCTGCACCGCATCACGGTTGTCGGTTAACGGCATCCCGCTCTGACGAAGCGTACGCAGCTCGTCGCGCATATCTTTATATTTTTCATAGCCAAGCCGCTTGAAAAGGCGGCTGACCGTGGCTTTGGAAACACCGCTGAGCCTTGCCAGTTCGGCGCTGTTATAGCTGATCAGATCGTCAAAATGATCGAAGACAAAATCCCCTACCCGCTGCTCCTGAGGGGAGAGCTGGGGATAATGGCTTCTCAGACGTTCATCGAGCTGCTTCATAGCGTTGACCTTGTAACTTTTGTTTCAGAGGATCTGTTTATACAAATTGCGTGCCCGAACGGGAAACTTATTTTGCCGTCAGCCAGCAATTTTGTCCCGACCTTATGCGCAGAGAGGCAATTAACTTTTTGTTGCTGGCAAACTGGAACAGCTCTTGCTTACCTACTCTCCTGTAACCCTGAAAAAAGAGACCGGAATGATACAGAGTAATATCGCCCCCTTGGGCATGGCCGTCGCTCCCCATCATCTTGCCAGTGAAAGTGCCCTGGCAGTGTTGCGTGAAGGGGGCAATGCCATTGAAGCTATGGTTGCCGCTGCGGCGACCATCGCGGTGGTCTACCCGCATATGAATGGCCTGGGCGGAGACGGCTTCTGGCTGATCGTTCCTCCTCAGGGGGAACCGGTTGCCATTGATGCCAGCGGTGCTGCCGGCTCGCTGGCCGATCTCGCTTTTTATAAGAATGCCACCGCCATTCCCCATCGGGGGCCTGAAGCCGCCCTGACAGTGGCGGGTACAGTGAGCGGTTGGGCGGAAGCGCTGGCGGTTTCCGCCGAATTTGGCGGCACGGCGACGCCGGTTGCCAGGCTGCTGGCCGATGCCATTCGCTATGCCGCCGACGGCATTCCGGTCACCCAGTCGCAATCCTCCGCTACCGCCAGCAAATATCATGAGCTGGCGGAACAGCCCGGCTTTGCGCAAACCTTTCTTCCCGATGGGGAAGTGCCGAAGGCGGGCAGTCGCTTTACGCAACCGGCGCTGGCAAATACGCTGAGCCTGCTGACCGAAGAGGGGCTGGAGAGTTTTTATCGCGGCTCTCTGGCCCGCAAAATGGCGGGTGAAATGTCCCGACTGGGCATGCCCGTCACTCTTGAAGATCTGCATAATCACCGGGCAAAACGCCGGACGCCGCTGCGTATCCAGCATCAGTGTGGCGAAGTTTATAATATGACGCCGCCCACTCAGGGGCTGGTTTCCCTGGCGATCCTCGGCATTACCAGCCAGTTAAATATGCGTGATGCCACAGAAACAGAAACCGTTCACCGCATTGTGGAGGCGACCAAACTCGCCTTCAGCCTGCGCGATCGCTATATCACCGACCCGCTGCATATGCAGGAAGAGATGCAGGCGCTGCTGGATTCAGACCTGCTGACGCAGATGGCGGGAAAAATTGATGACCGGCAGGCCGCCCCCTGGGGCACGGGTAAAGGGCCTGGCGATACCGTCTGGATGGGCGTAATGGACAGCAGCGGTCTGGCCGTATCGTTTATTCAGAGCATTTATCATGAATTTGGCAGCGGCGTAGTGCTGCCAGATACCGGCATTACCTGGCAGAACCGCGGCGCGGCTTTCAGCCTCGATCCCGACCACCTTCTGGCGCTCAAGCCCGGCAAACAGCCTTTTCATACGCTGAATCCCGCCGCCGCACGGCTGAGCGATGGCCGCACAATGGTTTATGGCTCAATGGGCGGCGACGGGCAGCCGCAAACGCAGGCCGCCATTTTTACCCGTCACGTTGTCCAGGGGATGCCGCTTCAGCAATGTGTCAGCGCACCACGCTGGCTGCTGGGCCGGACCTGGGGCCAGGCCTCTGACTCGTTAAAGCTGGAGAGCCGCTTTTCCCCGGAAACCTTTGAACAGCTTCGCGCTTTGGGCCACGAAGTGGAGGCCCTGCCTGACTTCAGTGAAGCGGTGGGCCATGCAGGTGCCATCGTCCGGCACACCAACGGCATGCTGGAAGGAGCATGCGACCCAAGAAGCAACGGCAGCGCAGCCGGTTTTTAACAGGAGAAGAGCATGAATCAACATTCGCCCGACTGGGCAGCCTATGTGGCACAGATGGAACTGGTTCTCGGCGTAACCTTAAACGACCAGCGTCGGGCCGAGCTGCTGGTGCAGTTCACCCGCATTGCCGGTATGGCGGCGCCGCTGATGGCCTTTCCGCTGGACGATCGCCTGGAAGTGGCTGGAGTGTATAAAGCATGAATCCACTCTCTCTGAGCATCAAAGAGTTACAGGGCGCGCTAAGCAAAGGTGAGCTTAGTGCGCGGGATATTGCGCAGCAGACGCTCAGCCAGATAGCGCGGCTGAATCCGGCGATCAACGCCTGGACTGAAGTGACTCAGGATCGCATGCTTAACGAGGCCGATCGTCTCGATCGTCTGCGTCAAGAGGGACAGCCGCTGCCTCCACTGGCCGCAGTGCCCTACGCGGTGAAGAATCTGTTTGACGTGGCGGGCCATGTGACGCTGGCGGGTGCCACACTGTTCAGCGATCGTCAGGTGGCGAAGCAGGATAGCTGGGCGGTAAGCAGGCTGGCCAGCTCAGGCGCCCTGCTCTCCGGTATGCTGAATATGGATGCCTATGCTTATGGGTTTACCACGGAGAACAGCCATTACGGCGCAACCAGAAACCCGCACGATGTGCAGCGCATCGCCGGTGGTTCTTCTGGTGGGTCGGCGGCGGCGGTTGCTGCCGGGCTGGTCAATTTCTCTTTAGGCAGCGATACCAACGGTTCTATCCGCGTCCCGGCTTCGCTGTGTGGGATTTTTGGTCTGAAGCCCACCTTTGGTCGCCTTTCCCGTAGCGGCAGCCAGCCGTTTGTAGCGAGCCTTGATCATATCGGGCCGTTTGCCCGCTCCGTTGACGATCTGGCCCTGGTCTATGACTCACTACAGGGGCGCGATCCGCACGACAGCTTCCAGGCAGAGAAAGCTATGCATCCCGCCCACCGGTTACTGGAGCATGGGCTGGAGGGCCTGCGCTGCGCTGTACTGGGCGGCTATTTCCAGACCTGGTGCAGCGATGAAGCCCGCGCTGCCGTCAAGGTGGCAGCCAGGGCGCTGAACGCAGAGAATGAGGTTCTGTTTCCGGAAGCCGAACTGGCGCGTAGCGCCGCCTTTATTATCACTGCTTCAGAGGGGGGGAATCACTATCTGCCTGCATTACGCACTCAGCCTGAACGGTTTGAGCCGCTTTCGCGGGAGCGTCTGCTGGCTGGCGCGATGATCCCTTCCGCATGGTATGTGCAGGCTCAGCGTTTCCGCCACCATTTCCGTGAGCAGGTTTTACCGCTGTTTGAACAGTTTGACGTGCTGATTGCGCCTGCCACGCCAACTACTGCCACGTTGATTGGTCAGGAAACCATGCCTGTCAACGGCACTGATTTGCCGATCCGCGCGAGCATGGGGATGTTAACGCAACCCATCTCATTCCTGGGGCTGCCGGTCACTACGGTGCCGTTGCAAACGCCGGGTGGTTTGCCAATTGGCCTGCAACTGATTGCGGCCCCCTTTAAAGAAGAGGCGTGCCTGCGCGCGGCCTGGGCGTTAGAAAAAATGGGGATTGCGAAAGCTGCGCCCGTCATGTTGAGTGCACAATAATGAAAAGTGAATATATTGATCGACCAGCAATTTTAGCTGAAGTGACTGCGGCTTTTTACCGGTATGAAGAGGCGCTGATCGGTAATGACACCGTGGTGCTGGATGAGCTGTTCTGGCATGACGAGCGCACGGTGCGTCTGGGCGCGGGGGAAAATCTGTACGGCATCGATGAGATCAGAGCTTTTCGGGCGTCTCGTCCGGCCAAAGGGCTGGATCGCCAGTTGCGTCATACGGTGATCACCACGTTTGGGGAAGACTATGCTGTGTGCAGCACCGAGTTCACCCGCGAAGGCAGCGACAAAATCGGTCGTCAGCAGCAGACCTGGGTCAGGCTGCCCTGCGGCTGGCGGATTGTGGCGGCGCAGGTGAGTCTGATGAGCTGAGAGGGATCTGTTTGAAGGTCAAAACCGGGTGCGGTGACAAGGCGTCACCACAGAGCACCTTATCAGGGACGTCGTGAATCCATCCCTGGAGACCTGGATGCCGCATCCCTGCGGCATACACTCGGCTAACGTGCCCTGTGGTGCCACCCCATAAGATGCAGCTTTGCCAGTGTGTTTGGCGATCAAACAGGTCAAAAGCATAACTTTGGCTTTGGCTTTAGCTTTGGCAGGCTTGTACCAACAGGCAACACTAAAGTTATTGGGAAGGGAGAAGGGGCTGATAAACAAAAGCTAAGCGGCATGGACGCCGCTTCGCAGCCCCCATGGAGGGGTTCACGGCGTTTTTGTGTTCAGCCCCTTCTCCCTGACCAGATTGCTGAACTCACAGACGACCTGACTTTTCTGCACAACTTATAACGAAACTCACAGTGTGCCCCATAGCATCAGACATATGGGGGTTAGCGCTTTTACAGGTCAAAACCGGGTGCGGTGACAAGGCGTCACCACAGAGCACCTTATCAGGGACGTCGTGAATCCATCCCTGGAGACCTGGATGCCGCATCCCTGCGGCATACACTCAGCTAACGTGCCCTGTGGTGCCCCCATCAGATTCAGCTTTGCCAGTGTGTCCGGCGATCAAACAGGTCAAAAGTATGGTTTTGGCAGGTAGGTTTGTACCAACAGGCAACACTAAAGTTATTGGGAAGGGAGAAGGGGCTGATAAGCAAAAGCTAAGCGGCATGGACGCCGCTTCGCAGCCCCCATGGGGGGGTCACGGCGTTTTTGTGTTAAGCCCATTCTCCCTGACCGGAGTACTGCACTTTCAGACAACTTGCCCTTTTCTTACATTCAGTACTAAAGGCCTGAGTAAGGAAATTATGGGCTGTTAAGCAAAAGCTAAGTTAGTCAGTCAGTCAGCCGCAGCACGGATGCTGCGGCTAAACATCAGTGAATCACGCCTTCGGCGCAGGATGATTTTCCACCCAGTGATCGGCTATCTGCTGACGCGTGCAGATCCAGACATCGTCATATTGTTGAATATGATCCAGGAACCGCTGTAGCGCTTTAAAGCGCCCTGGCCGCCCAAGCAGACGGCAGTGCATCCCTATCGACAGCATTTTAGGCGAACTTTCACCCTCTTCGTACAGCACGTCAAAACTGTCTTTCAGATAGGTGTAGAACTGCTCTGCGGTATTGAAACCTTGCGGCGTGGCGAAACGCATGTCGTTGGTTTCTAAGGTATAGGGAATAATCAAATGGGGTTTGACCGTGCCGTCCTGGCAGGTAACCTGCGACCAGAAAGGCAAATCGTCGCCGTAGTAATCGCTGTCGTAAGTGAAACCGCCCTGCTCAACCACCAGCCTGCGGGTATTCGGGCTGTCGCGGCCGGTGTACCAGCCGGTTGGCGCTTTGCCGAACAGATCGGTTAGCGTGTCTACCGCCTGCTGCATATGCTGGCGCTCTGCTTTGGCATCCATTGCCTGATAATGGATCCAGCGCCAGCCGTGACTGACCACGTCATAATCCGCTGCTTTGATCGCTGCCACGATTTCAGGATGACGAGCCAGCGCCATCGCCACGCCGAACACGGTTAATGGCAAACCGCGCTTTTGAAACTCATTGTGAATGCGCCAGAAGCCTGCGCGGGAGCCATATTCATAGAGCGACTCCATTGACATATGGCGCTCGGGATAGCTCGCCGCCCCAATGATATCTGATAAAAACTGCTCGGAACCGGCATCGCCATGCAGCACGCTGTTCTCCGCGCCCTCTTCATAGTTCAGCACAAACTGCACGGCGATCTTCGCATTGCCAGGCCAGGCCGCATGAGGCGGATTGCCCGCATATCCACGGAGATCGCGCGGGTAGTTCTTATTGAAGCTGTACTCTTTTTTCTCTGCGGTATCAGTCATAGTTAAAGTCCTTGTATCGGCACGCTCACTCCAGCTTCAGACTGGCAAACTGTCCCGACAGGGTTTTTCTTACAGGATAGTCCAAATCACCATGTTTACTGGTGGATAGCCCCAGAGCCACCAGCGACTCAACCATTTTTACGGCGGCACCGACACCGTCAATCACCGGGATCCCTAACTCAAGCGTCAGCTCACGGGCCAGAGTCGCCATGCCGCCACAGCCAAGCACGATAGCGCCACTACCATCCTGCCGCTTCGCTTGTATACACCCCTCCCGTACCTTCTCCTGGGCCAGCCCGCTTCCATCCTCCAGCGCCAGCACCGGCAGGTCGATGGCATGCAGCGCCGCACAGTGGTGCTCAAAGCCATACTGCTGTAGCAAATGCCGGGCAATGGTCACCGTACGCGGCAAGGTCGTCACAATTGAGAAGCGCGTTGCCACCATCGTCGCCATATGCATAGCGGCTTCGGCAATGCCAATAACTGGCCCCTGAGCCAGCTCCCGCGCAGCCAGCAGCCCAGGATCGCCAAAGCAGGCAATCACATGCCCGCTTACGCCCTGCTCGCGGCCCGCCTTGATCTGTTCCAGCACGCCAATGGCCGCAACAGCTTCGTCAAAATGCCCTTCGATAGAGGGCACGCCCTGGCTGGGGTTGACGGCAATAATCTCTGTACCTGGCCCGGCCACTGCTCGTGCGGCTGCGCCGATTGTTTCGGTCATCGCAAGAGTGGTATTAGGGTTGATCACCTGAATGAGCTGTCTCGCCGTCATGCTTTAACTCCAAAACCCGAAAACAGGCGGGCAAAGTCCGGCAGCATTTCACCCCCACGTTCGAAGTGCAGACTGCTTACGATATGATCGAAATGTTGCTGCATGGCGTCAGCCAGCGGCTGTAACGCTTTTTCTCTGACCAGCTCAATTAACCGATCGTGATCGTCACAGCGGCAACCCTGCTGCCACGGCGCACCATACGCCGCAATCACCAGTGATGAGCGTTGCGACAGGCGTGTCACCATATCGGTCAGTACCTGATTGCCGGAGATAGCCTGTAGCTGGATATGAAAAGCAGCGGAAAGGCGGATAGCAGCCGGGCCATCATGCGCCTCATGTGCCTGCTGCTCCTGTTGATTAAGCTTCTCCAGCGCCACCAGATGCGGCGACTGGCAGTGTTCCAGCACCGCAGGCAGATTGGCGCACTCAATCAGCGCCCGTGTGCGAAAGATATCCCTGGCTTCCTCAACGGAAGGCGTGGCGACCTGCGCACCACGTTTGGGCGTTAACACGACCATTTGCACCGCAGCGAGGCGTTGCAGCACCTTACGAATACCGGTACGACTGACACCAAATACTTCGGCCAGCGCCTCTTCCGGCAGCTTGCTGCCCGGTGGCAGCTGGTGCTCCACCATCGCCGACATCAGCGCCTGATAGATAGGTTCGTCCTTGTCTGCCAGGTCAGAGGCCGTTTTCAGGCCGGTTTCACTCTTCATTCCCTACTCCGGTAAACATCAGTTCCATCAAGAATCGTACACATCAATTCAAAGTTTTGTATACAACAAAAGGATTTTGGCCTGGATCCTGCAACACCTTGTCATAACCAATTTGCCTTTATCTCTCTTCACAGGAGCAGGATTCATGCCAGATACTCAGAATGTCACCCCGGCGTCGGCGGTTGAAGCCCACGCGAACTACAGCCCACGGCTTTGTAACAAAGATCTGGCTCCTACGCGTGACCAGAACTGGAGCTGGTACAACATCTTCTCTTTCTGGATGTCCGATGTGCACAGCATGGGCGGCTATGTGGTGGCCGCCAGCTTCTTTACGCTGGGCCTTGCCAGCTGGCAGGTGCTGCTTTGCCTGCTGGTCGGCATCTGTATCGTGCAGATTTGTGCCAACCTGGTTGCCCGCCCCAGCCAGATGACCGGGGTGCCCTATGCGGTCATTTGCCGCCAGGCGTTTGGCGTATTTGGGGCGAATATCCCAGCCGTGATCCGCGGCCTGATCGCTTTTGCCTGGTACGGTATTCAAACTTATCTGGCGGCTAACGCCCTGATGCTGGTTTCGCTGAAGTTCTGGCCTGCGCTCGCCCCCATGACGCACTCTGCCTGGCTGGGCCTCTCTCAGCTGGGTTGGATATGCTTTGGCATTATGTGGCTGGCGCAGGCAATGGTGTTCTGGCACGGCATGAACGCCATCAAACGCTTTATTGATATCGCCGGACCGGCGGTCTACGTGGTCATGGTTGCGCTGGCAGGCTGGATTGTATACAAAACCGGTTTTTCCGGCATTTCCCTGACGCTGGCCAGCAAGCAGCTTACCGGTAGCGAACAGGCGTGGCAGATGATTACCGCCACGGCGCTGGTGGTCTCTTACTTCTCGGGGCCGCTGCTGAACTTTGGCGACTTCTCCCGTTACGGGAAAAGCATGGGCGAAATCCGTCGCGGCAACCGCTGGGGCCTGCCGTTCAACTTCCTGCTCTTCTCTGTGGTCACCGTGGTGATTGTGTCCGGCACTCAGTCGCTATTCGGACATATGATCACTGACCCTATCGAAACGGTCAGCCGCGTGGGTAACGATCTGGCGGTAGCGATTGGCCTGCTGACAATGATTACCGCCACTATCGGTATCAATATTGTGGCTAACTTTGTTTCACCCGCTTTCGACTTCTCTAACTGCTCGCCGCAGAAAATCAGCTTCCGCACCGGCGGCATGATTGCAGCCGTAGGGTCGGTGCTGCTGACGCCGTGGAACCTGTTTCAGTCACCAGAGCTTATCCACTATACGCTGGATGTACTGGGCGCCTTTATCGGGCCGCTGTTCGGTATCCTGCTCTGTGACTTCTATCTGATCAAGCGCGGCCAGATCTCCGTCAACGATCTGTTCGACGATACGCCAAAAGGCAAATACTGGTATCGCGGGGGCTTTAATCCAAAAGCTATTGCTGCGCTGGTGCCTTCAGTGCTGATTGGTTTGGTTATCAGCTTTATCCCTTCCCTGCATGAGGTGGCGAATTTTAGCTGGTTTATCGGCGTGGCGCTGTCGGCAGGCTTCTACCGCTGGATCGCCCGTGAAGAGCGCGGCGTCAGCAGCCAGAGCTATGGACGCAGCGTTGCCGTAGAGAAGAGATAAGAGCGTTGGGGCGGCTACGGCCCCTGAAATGACGAAAGCCTGATTTATTGCTGTATCAGGCTTTCTGAATATTTGGTGGAACGGACATCTGCCATGAACAGATCATTATTTTCCACCTTCAGGCACTAAACGAACCAGGCACAACAGCAAAGAGCCGCTGTGCTGATAAATAATATTCTTTCTTTTTTATCAGGTCGCACCGCCATCAACGGTAATCGTCTGTCCTGTGATCCAGCGACCTCCCTCACTCAATAAGAAAGTCACCACATCGGCGACGTCCTTTGGCGTACCAAGTCGATTGAAAGGGGATGCTGCGGCAAAAGCTGCCTGTCGCTCTGGCGGCGCTTTAGCAAACATGCCTGGTATAGTGGCACCAAGCCTTAAGCTATTAACGGTAATATCTCTGGCACCCACTTCCTTTGCCAGAACCCGACTGAAGAGTTCCAGTGCTGCCTTACTCGCGGCGTAGAGGGCAGAACCTGCAATCGGCGCAGCGACCATTGTTGATGAAATATTGATAATACGGCCACCATTGCGCAGCAGGTTTGCCGCCTCTTGCAATATGAAAAGGGCACCACGCACATTGACATCAAACACTCTTTCATACAGCTCGTTGGTAACCATCGCTATCGGGCCTGGTGCAATCACGCCCGCGTTATTAATAAGATAATCAAGCTGCTCATACCGGTCCTTAACAAAACAGAACAAAGCGGCGATATCATCAGGTTGGCTGATATCAGCACGAATGGCATTCGCCTCTCCTCCGTTGGCTTTGATTGAGGCAACAACGTCGTTAGCTTCCCTTTCTGCTGTCGCATAGGTCAATACCACAGCCATGCCTTTTGCCGCCAGGCGGCGCGCCAGCTCACTGCCAATACCGCCTGAACCTCCAGTAACAAGCGCTACTTTTTTATCCGTTTGTTGTAGTTTCATACATTTATTCCTTATTGATTAATGTTAAAAGCATCAGGCGCTACCCGCTCTTGCCTTTTCCGTCGACGGAGGGAGATTATTGAGGGCAATTTCATTCATCTGCGCCGCTCTCATCAGCCGCAAACAGACAGTGCCTGAAAGCGATACAGCGGACATGACATAGAACGTGCCGCCCAATAAAGAGGAATAGAGCGGCCCTGAGAGCAGAACAAATACCCCCATGCCAAGCCCCATAGAAAAAGCGGAATAGATACCCTGTGCCGTTGATGAAAGAGAGGCATCTACCTTATCGGTAATAATTTGCATGGCGGCAAAATGACAGGCACCAAAGGACAACGCATGTAAACATTGCGCAATCAAAAGTAGGATCAGATTATCGTTGCTGCCGATCACCAACCAGCGAAAGGCCGCTGCGGCCCCCCCAATCGCCAGTACATTGACAGGGCCTAATCTGGAGAGTATCGACCGTCCAAAGGCGAAGACCATCACCTCCACCGCCATACTACTCCCCCACAGTAAGCCGATGATTTGATCCGACAGCCCTTCAGCACGCCAGTAAATGGAACCGAAAGTATAATATGCAGCATGACTGCCCTGGATTAGGGTGGTTGCAATCAAGAACCAGATAAACCACTTACTCTTGAAGAAGATCGAGGTATTAACATCCTTATTCTTTACCATCGACACGGAAACTTTTGGCAGCAGGCAGGAGGAGATAAATAATAATCCTGCCGCACCGCAAATAGACCACAGCAGCGCAGGCTCACCAAAATGCTCTAATAACTTACCTGAAAATATTGCCACAGCCATAAACCCGACCGACCCCCAAAGTCGTACTTTCCCGTAATCAAACTTCTGCTCTCTGGCCGTTACCGTAGCCAGGCTTTCGGCCAGTGACATAATCGGTGACCAGCAGGCAAAACTTAATATCGTCATCAGCATGATGGGAATAAAACTGTCCGTTTGCGAAAAGAGTATTATGCTGGTGAATAACCCGCAGGCCAGAACAATAACGGCTTCCCGTCGCTGCCCCGTGCGATCGACAATTTTTGACACTACCGGTGTAAACACAATCTTTAAAGCAAATGACAATGCCGTTAGCACGGCAATGCCTGAGGGAGAAATCCCTTTATACTCCAGCCACACGGGCCAAAACGGCATATGTATCCCAATAAAAGAAAACATACTAAAATAAATCAAACCAAACCGAGTTTTTATTAAATTACTCATCCCTCTCACCCAGAAAATTAACAAACAGGTCAGCCCATAATTAAATAACCATAAACATTTCAGATGCGAAAAATAAAAATCCGAACCGCACTACAGGTCAGATAAAAGTTTTTCAGTTAACCAACAGGCTTAGCCAACTTTTGTAGTAGCCAGTCTGCAATCTCAATACTGTATTGATTAATATAATTCAAACAAACATGAGCTTCTGTTGGATAGATTTTAAGACGATGTCGCTCTCCCAGAGCCTTGTGCATATCCTCCAGCGCTGTCACTGGAAATATATCATCCAGCCCTCCATGGATCGACAATATATCCGTTGTGCTTTGATCCGGAATGGTAAGCGCCAACTGGTCGAAAATATTCTGCATTTCGATCTCATTTCCCCCCATAAATGCATAGCGGAAATCCTCCTTCAGCCGCCGGGGCAGCGTTGCGTAGGGCGATAAATATGGCCCACCCGATAAATTGACCACAGCCTTAAACTGCTGCCCCAGGTAGCTGGCAACACGTAGCGCAAGGTAGCCCCCAAAGCTGACACCAAAGAAACCCAGTCTGTTAACATCGATGGCAGGCTCTATTTTCAAACGTGTAATAATCTTCTGCACTACGGTTTCAAACTGCATATCAATAGGGTTGCAGCCGACATTGATCCCTTGCCCTGGACCATCAAACATAAAGACCGCGATACCGCGAGCAAGAAATTGTTCAGCAAAGGCGAACACCTCTACCTCGGTCACTGAATCCAGCCCATTAGACAGAATTACGCATGGCCAGGTGGTTTCACTGACACCCCGTTGAGATGGTAAAACCAGATAATAGGGAACGTGCACATCGCCATGCATAAACTTCCCCGTACTCAACGACAGTTCCGTATGTTCCAGACTTCGCATAAAACACTCTTTCACACTCTGCCGCATTTGCGTCTTCTGCACAGGATCGGAGAAATACATAAACTCAGCCCAATGAAAACATGCCGCTGCGCTGCGCCAGGCCATGCTGGCACCAGCCTCCGAGCTGCTTTCATTAGCCAGACTTACATAGCCATGCCCCAACTGGCTCCAGCGTTGCATCCACTCTTGCCAGAACTCACCCGAGCTAAGATCCTGGCACTCGGTCGGAAAATCTTGCAGGGCAATCGCAATGTCCCCCCAATGGATCTGCGCACCATGTACCGAGCGCAAAAACATCAGTCGCGGCAGAAAATATGCGCACAGACGGTACAGAGGTTCAGGCAGTAGGGCCGGTTTCATGCTGCCTTCCTTTGTTTGTGCAACCAGTGGCAAAATGCATCGACCGTTGTCTGGCTGTTTTTCATAATCAATGCCTTAATACGCTGTTTATTACGCTGAATATCGTTATCGGAAAACAAGACGCCACAACGTTCAGGATCAATATGAACTGAATGCTCAGCAATAAGCTCCGTGCCGCTGCCACTGGCACGAACCCGCCAGCATCCACTATGGCTTTTCAGCATCGCAGGAGGTTCAGGTTGGAAATACGAAATTGTCTGCGAATCGCGATCGCATTGCCGGATACTACGGAAATGCTCGCTTCCCCCTGCTCCCGTAATTTCCATCACAACCTCTTGATATTTAGCATCCTCATAAATAACATCTATATCGTTACAATGTGGCAAAACAGTTGGCCAATGATGGATATCAGATAACAGAGAGTAAATTTCTTCAGGGGCATAGGGTAATGAGTAATGGGTAGTAAAAGACGATAATGTTATATCAGCTTTTTCAGCAAACTCTTTCACTGCCAACATTTCTCCACCTGCATTCTCATCAATAAACCGATTAATTAAATCACTAGCCTGTTCATGCGTACTAATATCTTCACGGATACCAGAAATATCATCCAGCAGTGTGAAATCCCGCGTAACATTCAGGATACAGCGCCGCTCCCCAAGTGGAACAACTCGCCACTGGCCACTCATTTCCTTCAGAAAGGGCATAGGGACCGGCAGGAAGAAGTCAATTCTTTTGATATCATCAAAATAATTACGCTGCGTATCCCAACCGACCACCTGGCCATTTTGCCTGGCTTCAATTCGCACTCTTTCAGTATTTCCCAGGCGCTCCTGCACCACCGCCGAGATACAAGCATCAAAAATTTTTGGCCAGTTGCTTACATCGGCGACAATGCCATACACCGCTTTGGCAGAAGCCTCACAAATGATCGAATGTGAGGTAGAACGCTTCACAACAGAGTGTGGTTTCTGCAATGCCTCTCTGATGTTACCCAACTCTTTGGTGGAATTAGCATCTATTGCATTAGCAACAAATGCCGCCGCCTGTTCACGCGTGGTTATTTCGTCAATTTCGCAAGGAATGTCATCAACAAGGGTGTAGTCGTGTTCCAATACAATCAAACTCTGAATTTGATTGAGTGCGATCACCCGCCAGGTGGTAGTCATTTTTTTAACGAACAACATGGGCTTAACAATTGTAGAGTCGATCCCAAAAATTTCTTTACGAAATACCCGCCGTGATTCCCAGGTCATTTGCTCGCCACCGACCAGGGCGGTTACCCGGATCTGTTCCTCATTCTCATTACAGGCCAACGTTTCCACCGCAATACAAGGCTCAAAAAGCTGCGGCCACTGCTGAGAATTGCAGATCAGGGAATAAACCGTGGCTTGCGATGCATTACAGACCACTGAATTAGCCTGGGTACGCTTCATGATATTTCCTCCATGACAGATATCGGAATTAGTGCTTTTACATCAATGGTTTTTAGCACTTCAGCTTTGATTATTTTATCATTGACACTCTTGGGGAAAGGGAAACGGCTTGGATAGACATAATCCGGCCATTTCTCCTTGCTGAGCTGTACACCAAGCTGCGCCGATATAACCTGACCAATGACTTCATCACTTTGCTGTGCCAGCGGGCCATAGATACAAACGACCGGTGTATTGCCCAAGTTATTAGCTGTGGGAATACTCAATAGCAGTACTTCCTTCACATCAGCGATCCCTGCGATGACACTTTCAACCTCTTCCGGATAGAGCCGATGACCATTCTTACTCAAAATCGTATTGCTGATACGTCCCTTAAGGATCAGTTCACCATTCTCTGAGAAATGGCCGTAATCACCCGTATGGAAAAACTCAACGACTGGCTGGACCTGGCCCGAGGAAAGATCAAAATATCCCTCCATCAAACCAGCCCCACGTAATACCACCTCTCCAACGCTGTTTTCTGAAACATCAGAAAAATGCAGAGAAATATCGAGAGAATCATCGGGCCGACCAACACAATAGATATATTCCTCATAGAGCTTTCGTTGATGATCGTCCTCTGTCAGCCAGCAAAACGGGCCAAATGTTTCACTAAGGCCATACCCTTGCACCCATTCGCAAGGAATAAGCGCTCGAGCTTCTTCAAGCAATTTTTTCGGTAGTGCCGCAGCACCATATGCCATAACGCGTAAACTGCTCAAATCATCACCACATTCACGGGTTCCTTCAACAAACCTGCGCAGTGCAACTGGCCGTAACATCATGTGAGTGATCCGATGGTGTTCGACTTGCTGCGGCCATTGCTCAATCACCCGTCCAGCAGGGAATACGAGTGTCGCGTTGTGCAATAGCGCTCCAAAAGAGAAAATGACACCCGTTGTGTTATTTATTAAACCAGACATGAAAATACGGGCATCCGCGCTGAATTTTAGTTGTTTCGATACAGAAGCCACACGTTTGCAGACCAACGATTCTGAAACACTGACCGCTTTGGCTTTACCCGTGGTACCACTGGTAAATAACACTAAAAAATTCTCGACTGGATCCGGGCTTCCAACAATAATATCGATAATATCTGCGCAGTTGTTTTCGGCAAAAGCATTCAATTTTATAAAATGGGTATCTTCAGCCGTTGCCCATTGCAATTCTTCAACAGCCTTACCCTGGCGTAGATAAACCACATGGTCAGGCTTGACGGTCTGGATAATGTTCACCCACTCCGGTATCGCCGCATTTTGCAGGTTATACGGCATGACAATCTGGATACCGACTGCACTGGCTGCCGCCATAAACACTACAGCGCTTTCGTCATGTTCAGGGATCAATACCACCTGCTGCCCACGTCGCACGCCCAAACGCCCCAAAGCATGAATGGTATGTGCTACCGCCTTACAAATATCGGCATATGTGTAAGTTCGGGCTGGCGTAACAAATGCTATTTTATTATCCATGCCATCATCAGCACTCTGAAACAACCAAATGAGCTTCATAGAAAACCTCAATACAAGATGATGTCAGCTCTGATTTCACACACAGCTTTCCACCTTTTTAGCACGGATAAACTCATATATCGCCTGACCGCTCTCCCATGAACCACGCTCAGACTTCGAGGCTGGAATACCAAATTTACGTTCAACCTCTTTGGCAAACTCTGTCATTTCGGTCGAGTCCATGTCATATACCAGATCGAGATCGGCACTCATATCCAGCTCATCTTGCGCGACGTCGATATAAGTTGAAATAAGCGCTTTAACTTGTAAAAAAATTGGGTCTTGCATTATTAACTCTCCAGTTATTAATCGTTGGCATTTCAAATTGCAGCTAATAACATTGTCTTGAAAGGTTATGGGTATAAATATAACAACCTGAATTGGCTTATAACGAAGCCAGACTCAACGTTGAAACACTACCTTGCTTGCTAAGACGACGGATCATCACCTTATTAAAGGAGAGAGAGGGATCGCCGCTGGCATCAAAATGTTGGGGATGAGTGGTGCCATGACAGAGATTCCGGGCCGCGCACACCGTTTCCATTACGCCAGAAACAGCAAACATATTGCCAAAATGCTCACGACCAGAGGCAATATAAAGCGGTGCCCGGATATCATTATGAAGACACTTTGTACTGCTGGCTTCTGCCTCAAAAGCAGCATCCGTCAGAAACAGATAAGGGGCATCAGGATGGCTGAGAGCATTTAAAGCGTTATTCCTGAGAACAAAATTGACATCTTTAGCATCAGAGCAAAAATGATCGGCAAACCCGCTGATCTCACAATAAGTTGTAGCGCCTCTTTTTCTGGCATTCTCATACTCTTCTAATACCAGGAATGCAGCACCTTCGCTAAACGCCGCTGGTGTTTCATCTCCAAATACCGAGGTCTTCACCCCACCTGGTTTGGTACTGCGGTCCAACATTGCGCGTATATAGGAACTTGAAAGATCTTCTGATGCACCGCAAAGCACCACATCGGCACGCCCACGCTGAATAGCTTCAACGCCATAACCAATAGCTTGTAAACCTGCAACGTTGCTGGCTGAAAACGTTTTGGAATATCCCTTTAATCCATATTGCAGTGAAATCTGCCCTTGTAGTGCGGCAGGAAACCAGGCGGTGGCAACATAAGGCCCCATAGCCTCTACATTTTCAGTATGCAGAGCCTTGATTTTCGACTCGGCAAAACCCCAGCCTCCCAGGCAGTTACCAACAAATATCCCGACCCTGGATAAATCAATATCGCTATCAAGCACACCACTGTTTTTCAATGCCATATCTGCCGCACACAGGCCGTAAAACGTAAAGTTATCCAGTTTGCGTTTCAAGCGGCCCTTTACCACCTCCGTTCCATCAAAGTCTGTGACCCGTAAAAATGTCGATGGATCATATTGACGCATGCCATTCTGCTCAGGTGAGTTGGCACAGATGCTGTCAATCGTATGCCCAAGTGCACTCAGCGCACCTATTCCGGTGATAACAATACGTTTTTTCATAATTTATACCGCTTGCAGGACAACAGCGCTGTGGATCCCCGAGAATCCGCTGCTTAATTTGATAGCCGATCGAATGGATGCCACTCTCGCTTCGTTTGGTACATAGTCGAGGTCGCACTCTTCATCAACCTGATGATAATTAATCGTCGGGAAGACCATCTGGTGTTGTATTTCCAGACACATGGCAACCAATTCAATAGCATTAGCGGCGGCCAGAGCATGGCCCGTCATGGCCTTGAGCGAGTTCACCGGTATGTGGTAAGCCCGTTCGCCAAATACACGCTTGATTGCCCCAGTTTCATTGGTATCATTTTGGGCAGTCGAGCTGCCATGTGCGCCAATATGGTCGATAGAGTCAATATCACACTCCGCATCTTCCAGAGCTGCATGCATACATCTCGCCAGTGCCTCGCCATCAGGTGGCAGATCTGTCATGTGATAAGCATTATTAGTCGATGCGTATCCTGCTATCCCGGCATAAATTTTTGCTCCACGCCGGATAGCGTGCGTATATTCCTCCAATACAAAAATGCCGCATCCTTCAGCGATCACAAATCCATCCCGCTCAGCAGAGAACGGACAAGATGCCTGAGTTTTATCGCTACAATCTCGTGTTGAAAGCGCCCCAAGTGCTTCGAAAGATCCGATGGACAACGGACACAGTGGAGCTTCACTGGCACCGGCGATCATGACATCGGCTTTACCACTACGGATTTGTTCAAAAGCAAATCCCAAAGCATCCAGCCCCGCCGTACATCCTGTCGACAAATTGGAGACCGGCCCCATCGCGCCATATTTTCTGGCTATAGAAGAAGCCGCGATACCAAAATCCAGATTGTCGTAGAAGTGTCTGTCCACCCAGTCGCTATTCACGTCTTCGGTTCCGTTATCGGTCATTAGCAACAGGTTCTGTTCCATAGTGGCAGCATCAGCAATAGCGCTGGCAACCATCACGCCAAAGCGGGTACGCTCTATCTCATTCATCTTCAAGTCTGCATCTGCCATAGCCATATTGGCCGCAGCTAGCGCAAATTGCAGATAACGGCCGCTGCTCTGAATTTGTCGTTCAGAAACGTCATACAGAAACGGTGAGAAATCATCTACCCTCCCAAGTGAGGCACTTTTAAAACCAAACCGTTTGCCCCATTCATAAGATTTAATTCCGGAGATCCCCCGGAGAGTGTTATTCCAAAATTTCTCAATTCCTGTCCCATTAGGTGCTATGACCCCAAGACCTGTAATGACAACTTTTTTTGTCTGCATAGTGCATCCAGTATTAATATTTTTACAGAGAACTCAACTAAGTGACATTAATCACAGCATAATTGCTGCCACTCAGTTTATTCGGTAAATAAATCCAGATTTTGGCCCAAAGATACAGGCTCAACCGGCGTAAGAAAGTTTTCTGCACTATTTGGTAACATAGCCTTCGCTAACAAAAAAAAGTCGTTGGCCGTTATTTCAAAGTGACCAAATCGGAATTTATATCCCCAATTACTGTTCCCGGCTGTGAAACTAAGTTGATCAAGTAATGGGTGGATAGGAGCATCAACACAGGGCTGATAAGCAACATCCCGTCGGTAGGGTACAAAGGATGGGGTCATCTGAAACTGATAGGTTTCCTCTCCAATGACAGTACCGATGGCGGTAAAGCTCTGACATTTCTCTTTTCCCTGAAATTTCAGAACGGGCGAATAAAAAACAATGCCGTCCCCCACAGCCATCCTGGCTAGCGGTGAGCGTTTTCCGTGGCATACCTGACAGAAGCCGCCTTGTTCCCCAATTTTAATATGTTCTCGGGAGACAACGCCACACCAATACTTTGTCATCGTAACTCTCCTTCTGGGATAATCGGCTTGATCCTTTAATCAAGCCGAATACTTATTTACTTAGCAGTTACCAGGGAAATAATATTGTTTACCGACTCAGGCAAGCCACCCTGCATGTGTGGCCAAATCTCCTCACCAAAGAAGCCAGATGCCTCTTGCGCAATCTCAGCATGAATTTCATGCGTAATCGTGATTTGCTGCCCAAGTTGTTCAATGCGATGAATGTTACGCAGTACTCCAAAGGGCAGTACGGCCTCATCGGAAAATTCTTTACCCGGCGTCACTGTTTTTAATGTAACCGGAATAGGTTCGCCACCTTGTGGGGTAAGAGAAAACGTATTTCCTGCTGAAAACGGGTGTAGAATTTCGGAATGCACGATACCTGAATCCCATTTTTTCCAATTATTCACATCAGCCCAGACAGCCCAAACATCGTCCGCTGATGCATGAGTTGTTGCCTGATAAGAGGCGATATATTTAACATTGTGAGGCATAATCTGTTTCCTTTGGATTTTTAATTTCGAATAAGGAGGAGAGATCATTTTTATCTCCCAGCCAATATGAACGCTCACGCGCGCCAACTTCTACCATAACCCCATTCAGTGACCAGTTTTTCTCATTCAGAGAATCGGTGTCTCCCCAAAATGCAGGGTTAAAGAATTCCAGAATAACATTCGCATGCCAGATCAAACCCAGCTCGGTAAGTTGCATGCAATCATCTTTTAACTCTACTAATCCTTTACGTTCCAGACGTGTGATTTCTTCAGAAAAATCGTCAAGAAAATCGGTGCCAAACTTATTGCGATAAAATTTGTATTCAATTTTGAAATATACTAATGCGAAGACAACATGTCGTTCACGTTGTACACGCCCGGACATAAGATCCGTTACTGAACTAATGAGGAATTCACCACGGTTGACGTGTTCAATATACTTTTCAACATCAGACTCAGTGCCAAGGCGATAACCATCAAAGTAGCTGTATGAGCCGGGGCCAAGAGCCAGGGTTTCATTGTCAACCTTCCAGTTCGAGTGATTATATTTATTCTCATATCCCGGTTTGCAAAAATGGTCCATCATATACATCTGATACCCCATCTCTTCAGCCATTTTTTTTGCTTCACGGTACATGGCCTTAACCATTGTATTTTCCGGATTTACTGGCGGTTGAATTTTTCCCCGATTGATCAGTTGGCTTTGTGGGGTATCATTATGAATACGGTATAAATAAATGGTAAAGTGCGGCACACCCAGTTCATTAAGCGTTTTTAAATCGCTTTTCCAAATATCCAGTGTATGGCCCGGCATGTTATACATAAGGTCCATTTGAATATTGGTCAGTCCTCTCTCCTGGAATGCACGGATAACTCTGACACTGTCCTGTGCTGCATGGGGAGACCCCACTACCGTGAGGATTTCGGGATGGAAAGACTGTACGCCCAGGCTCAGGCGATTGATAAATGAATCTGCGACATAAACTATTTTTTCATCATCAAAATCACGGGCATTACCTTCCAGGGTAAATTCGTAATCCACATCAACCTTAAAATTTTCAAACACAGCATCAACAATGCGTTTTAGATTGGCTGTTTTTAAAATACTACCCGTCCCCCCACCAATAAAAATGCTTTTCAGTTTCCCCTCACCAAATTTACGAAACGCTGCCCATTTTTTCATGTCTTTGAGTAAAGCGTTAACATACTCATCTTCACGATTATGTTTGTCATTCTCAGGCAACAGCTTAATAAAATACGGGCAGGATTTACAACGGGTACGGCAAAAAGGCACCCCAATATATAATGTAAAATCGACTCCATCTTGATCCATGTTAATGTTATTGGTAACAAAATCACTACCCTCCATATTTTTATGCATACCTGGCGGATATAATACAAAGGGTAAATAACATTTATTTGGGTAGGGTTTCATTAGCATTACATCTTCATTTCTTATCGCAGGCATTGCGATTAGCCTCCAGTTTAATTTCATTGCTAAGTGGGTCTGTAATTTATTTAATCAATAATGGCAACCACTCGACTCCATGCGGCATCGGCATTTTTTAGCTTAATTGGAAAACAGCACACCTGAAATCCGGTAGCATTGGGCAACTCTTCGAGATTACCCAATCGCTCTATCTGCAAATACTCATTATCTCTGCCAAAAAAATGGGCAGGCCATAGAACCTCTTTATTTCCTGTTTGCTTATAATGAGCAATCATGTCACAGAAAGGCGGGTCAAAGCTGAAGGCATCGGTGCCGATCACACGGATACCACGTTCAATAAGCCAGGCTAAAGCACTCGTATCAATCGCCTGATAAGCGGTAAAGTATTCACGTTTACCCAGATTTTTATAAGCGCCAGTATTAATCAGGATAATATCTCCAGCGGCTAACTCATGTCCTGTACTGGCCAATTTCTGTTGCACACGTACTGCATCAATGACTGCATGCCGATCCGAAAAGTCAAGCAAAACACCGCGCCCATAACACCATGACAGCGGAATATCCGTCACGGTCTTTTGCTTACCCTTTTTACCGGAACGCCAACCGTAATGGTAAGGAGAATCGATATGTGTTCCCGTATGAGTGGTCAGGCTGTAAGTCATTAAAGAAAGCCCCATGCCATCAGGGAAATCCCGGTGATCGATATTATACTTCGCTGGTTTTACTATTTTCATCCAGCAACGCCGCCAAAAACTCATTACCTGGAAGTGCAAATAACTCTTACCTAGCTTATCAGCACCATCCCGATGATTAACAACTTTTCGTATTACTGGCTCCGGCTCCCAAAAATCTGGATCTATACTCACACTCAGGTCAATAATACGCTTTAACTCACTCATGATGAATTTTCTCGAAAGCAACGTGATAAATATTCTTTAATTCTGTATCGTCAAATTGTGATACAACACAAACAAATTCTCTGCCTGAAATAACAGTATCCGAGCTGGCTCTCTCTGCGTGATTGTCCTGCCCCTTGGTTTGTGAACCAAATAACATCTTATGCAAAGTTAACCCATTGAGTTTGACGAATGATTCCATACGACACCAGGCACACATTGCTAATTGTTTAATGATTCTGCTTTCTTTCCATACATCACTTATATCAATAAAGGCTGGTAAGTATTTTTCACAAATGCTGATCAGATCCACTGATTGCTGCCTCATTTCAAGATCTGCCCCTATCCTATTCCCAGAAACAGCTACCACACAAAATTCTTCTGACGAACTACTGCTGAAATGAAATTTATCATTATTATCATGAGATATAACATAGGGTTTTCCATTAGCGTCACGTTCAATGGAATATGAGTCTACATAATGCTGTAAAACAAAGTTCAGCACGGCTCTTCTGAAGGCAAAATTACGTTTCCGTTTAGACGGAATGATTTTTTCATAACGTTTACGATCCGCTTCTCGCGATAGAGCCAGTATTGAAACCTCATCAGTTTCTTTTATTTTGGCGATCCATATATCAGTCCAGCCTGCCATATTGACCTCCAGTTAAAGTCAATAATTTCCCAGTCCACCACAAACATTTAGCGCTTGAGCAGTCACGCCACTGGCAAGAGGTGAGGAAAGATATGACACCATTGCAGCTACCTCCTCTACAGTTATATAGCGTCCAATAGGGATTCGCTCTTCAATACGGCGTCTTGCCTCCTCCACCTTAACATCCCAGATAGCGGCATAGTGTTCTCTGACGCGTTCCGCCATGTCCGTTTCTACAAACCCTGGACATACTGCATTAACCGTGATTCCTGAACTATTTCGTGCCAGTTCAAGCCCCAGTGCCTTAGTGAATCCCACCATGCCGTGCTTGGATGCGCAGTAAGGTGAACCATGGATAACCCCCTGCTTTCCTCCTGTTGAAGCAATATTAATAATACGTCCACCAGGGGGCATCATTTCTAAACGCAGTAACTCACGCGTCACATAAAACATGCCATTCAAGTTAGTGTTTATAACATTCAGCCATATTTCATCACTAATCTCAGACGTAATACCACCACCTGAAATTCCGACACCATTAACTAATACGCTTATTTTGATGCCCTGCGCTTGTATGCGTTTAAAAAGCTTCTTTACGTCAGAACAAATCGATATATCGCAAATCTCGCTAATAATATCAAGATGAGGATATTCTGCTTTAAGATCCAAGGCAAACTTCGTTAAGCGTTCTGTTGAACGGGCAACTATTATCGGTGAAAAACCATCTTCACAAAGCCTTTTCACAATTGACTTACCAATACCACCGGTTGCACCAGTAATGAGAGCCAGTTTATCGTCTGGGTTATTTGACATATTCATATTCAAACTCTAAACCTCTTTCCCATCATTCATAACTCATCTGCATATTTGTTTGTCACGGCTTGCTTGCGTGGGGGTGAAAAAAACAATAACGTTATTAAAGCAGATACCTGTCCAGGGAAAAACTAGCAAAGTTGATAGGTCGTCGGCATTGAGCGTGTGGCAATATCCGTTATCTTTCCTTTGTGTGAGCTTCACTGGTAACCAGGAAAAATTCATTAGCACAAATTAGCTGAATTATATAAAATCTACTGTACAACAACCACAGTGTGGAAGATATATGGAATCAAACATCAAAATTGAGCCACGCAATAAATTTAATAACAATGAACTGAGAGATATTCATCAATTACGGGCTAAAATTTTTAAGGATCGTATGGGCTGGGAGGTTCCCGTGTTAAATGGCATGGAGATTGACAGCTATGATGCACTCAACCCTTACTATATGGTCATTCGTAATAATACTGATCACGTCTGCGGCTGTTGGCGCTTGCTACCCACTAAAGGTCCTTATATGTTGAAAGATACCTTCCCCGAACTGCTACATGGTGTTTTAGCTCCAGTAAGTGAGCGAGTATGGGAACTGAGCAGGTTTGCGATTGAAACAGACAACAACAACCATTTTGGCTTTGCTCAGTGCACAATGGAGGCAATGAGAAAAATTGTTACCTTCGCCGATGAAAAGGGTATAGATAAATATGTAACTGTCACAACGGTCGCTATTGAGCGTTTACTGCGCCATACGGGCATTGATATTTTACGATTTGGCGCGCCACTAAATATTGGTAAAGTGCGGGCGGTAGCATTGGAAATTTATCCTGGAAAAAAAACCCGACAGGCACTGTTCCACAGAATATCACAGGCATAAAGTTCTACTTTCATCGCTAAAGCTTACCCAAAATTTACTATCAGCCTGCCCTTCCGGAAAGATTTAATTATTAATTAACAACAGAGCGAAGAGTATCCCCTTATTGATTCACAAACTGCGATAAAAGGAATGCAGTTAATAATCTTTTAAGGTAGGGTAATAATCCCTGTTCGAATCGCCTTTATTACCACCTCATTACGACGATTCACACCAAATTTATTTCGCAAATTAGAAATATGGAAATTGACCCCAGCTTCACTGATACTTAAGATTCGGCTAATCTCCCATGTGGTTTTGCCAATGGCCATCCAACGTAAGCAATCTAATTCCCGCACTGTTATTTTCGGCGTGGCTTTATCAGCTGTTATCTCCATAGTGATATAAGCACTCATAGCATCACAGACAACATCACGCAGTAAGGAAAGGCTACTCAGATTTTGTTTGAGATCTTGCCGAAAATTCTGACCGGATAATTCATCACGCACACAGGTCAACATCCCCACTTCCCCCGAGAGACCATGAATGGGTAGAGTAACACCAGTACGCAACCCGAAAGAGGAGGCTTCTTCATAGAGCCTCTTTTGCTCCGGGGTTTGAAAGGATTCGGGCAGCCAAATAAAGGGACTCATTGATTTAAAGCAGTGGGACACCGTGGGATCGTCAGAACGTAAATTTTGACTATCATAGTACTTACGCCACTCTTCCGGATAAGTACTGTGCAGAAAGATACCTGCGTTCGGCGCACCCGGCTTGGGAACAACGGCAAACAAAAACCGCTCAAATCCCAGCGATTTTACTATTTGTTCCACTTGTAACATGACTTCATCTTTTGATGAAGCATTCGCCAGTGGCTCAAATTGAGACATGATGGTATGCATAATATCCCTCTCTGTTAACAACTTTCCCTGTAAATGCCGTACTAATTAATAGCTAAAAGGACAATCACAATTATCTTCAAATACTTTTCGGTGTTCCGTAATATTTTTCCCGAGCCGCTATTCCCAGACAGTTTTTGTAAAATAACACCATTTTTTTAGAGAGATATCCCATTGGTTAGTCTCCCCGCATGACTTTACTCGTGGCCTTAGCCCCCTGTAGGCGTATGTTGTTGCAGCCCTTTTCAACTCGAGCGGAGGGGGTTAGTTCACGTAACAGCTTTTTGATGGGCCGTAGAAAAGAGCGCCGTCATGGAGTGTTCGGATAAATGGCTCTGTAGAGGCCTGCACCACCAGGTGAGCATATCCCTGTTCGGTGGGGACATTTTTGCTTCAGCCACACAAACACAGCGGGAAAATTTGATCGCTTCGGTGAGATATTCAGACGCCCCCTTCGCGGTCTGATTATCCTCTATCTGCCAGAGACAATGCTGGTACAGCGCATCTTCAACCATCGGAGGCTGACCGGCTCTGCTGGCAAGAGCCAACAGCCCTGTACCCTGCATCAGGAGATCGATGTCCCCGGCTGTAGTTTCAACGTTATCCATCTGATAAGCGTAATGCGTAAAATCCCTTTATTTTGCAGGGTTATAAAGTGAGTATAAAATAATCAGCACCCATAACTCAAGCTTATCAATGAGCAGCGGCGTGGGCGACCAGGCTGGTCTTACAGAGAACTCCTGGAAAGAAAACGGGTTTTGCGCGGTTGAGATCGAAACCTTGCAGGGAACGAGATCCCTGTTGAAAGTAGAGAGTACCTTTAAGCAACTGCATCAGAGCAAAGGTGCGCTGTTTGAGCGGGGCGTAATGAGTATTTTCATAAGCTTATGGTGAGATTTGGTGACGAACTGGCTCTGTAAATCTGGCAGGAAAATCAAGAGGATGTTGGCGGAATTATGACAGAGATCGGAAAACTCAATCGTGTCCAATAAGAAAGGATACCGGCACATACAAGCCAGACGGCAACAGGATACCGGATGGCATACCGAAAAATTCAGACAAGAAAAAGGCCCATGTTATTACTAACATGGGCCTGAATATTTGGCGGAACGGACGGGGCTCGAACCCGCGACCCCCTGCGTGACAGGCAGGTATTCTAACCAACTGAACTACCGCTCCGCGCTTTGTTCCCCGTCGGGAACGGGGCGAATATTACGGGCAGGCCATCATGCCGTCAACGCTTTTTATAGTAGTTTAAGACTGACTGCCTGTTTTTTCACCTTTATCACAATAACAGGTGCCGTTACGCCCGCCAGAGGCAGCTGCCGCCCTTTTTCATTACTAAATCCAGGCGCGCTTCATGGGCGTTAATTTCAGCCTCGCTCGCCGCCAGAACGCGCAGACCTGAAGCAGGACGGGTAATGCGGTGGATCGTATCGCCATTGCTCTGCTGCTGCTGATCACCCTCCATCTGGAAGGTCAGCGACGTTTGTCCGCCAGTCATCGCCAGGAACACTTCCGCCAGAATTTCGGAGTCCAGCAGAGCGCCATGCAGGGTTCGCTTGGTGTTGTCTATTTCATAGCGTGAGCAGAGCGCATCCAGGCTGTTACGCTTGCCCGGAAACATTTTTCGCGCCATCGCCAGGCTGTCGGTAATCTGGCAGAAGGTCTCGGTCTTGGGGATATTGCGGTTCAGTTTGCTGAACTCATAATCCATAAAGCCGATATCGAACGAGGCGTTATGGATCACCAGCTCTGCACCCTCTATATAGGCGATAAACTCATCGGCAATTTCGGCAAAAGAGGGTTTGTCCGCCAGAAACTCGTCGGCAATTCCGTGAACGCCAAAGGCTTCCGGGTCCACCAGCCGATCGGGTTTCAGATAAACATGGAAGTTATTGCCGGTCAGACGGCGGTTAACGACCTCCACAGCACCGATTTCAATAATGCGGTGCCCTTCATAGTGCACCCCAATCATATTCATACCGGTGGTTTCGGTATCGAGGACGATGATCCTGTCAGAAGATTTTTGTAGGCTCATGGGTGATGACTCACTGTAAGTAAAGATCTGCGCAGCCAGCGGAGGCACTAAATATGCGCACTGATGGCGCCAAGAATACCACTCGCAACCTGCGCCAGCCATTTTTCTCGCGCTGATAAAACGTCAGAGCTGTTCACCATTTTTTACCCTGACGATGTCCGCCATAATCGACAGAGCGATTTCCGCAGGCGTTTTACTGCCAATCCGCAGGCCGACTGGTGCATGAATGCGCTCCAGATCCTCACGGCTCATGCCGGCAATTTGCTGTAACCGCCTCCTGCGCTTTTCGCTGTTCCTCTCAGATCCCATCACACCCAGATAAAAGGCCTGGGTATTGATCGCTTCCATCATCGTCAGCTCATCAATACGCGGGTCGTGCGTTAATGAAACGATGGCTACGCTGGCCCCCGCGCCGTTGATTTCCAGCCAGCGAGCGGGATGCTGCGGCACAATGGTGATGTTGTCTGCACCGGTAAAATAGCGTTCAATCTCGCTCAGGCTTTCAGGGCGATGTTCGCAAATACGAACATGAAAACCCAGTATCTGCCCGAGGCGAATGCACTCAAAAGCCACCGGCGAATAGCCCGCCACCATCAGTTCCGGGACAGCCCCCACAGGTAACTGGATGCGGTTTTCCGTGATGCTTAACGGCGGCAACATTCTGTCCGCTTCCGGCACCTCAAATTCTGCCCGCTGGCCCACGACAAGCGTTTTCACCAGGCGTTGTTTACCCAATAAAGCAGCCTGCATTGCCTGTAAAAGCGTCCGGGTTTGCTCATCGGGTGGAAGATATTCGATTACGATTTCCAGGCTGCCGCCACAGGGAAGCTCAACAGAGGGACGCATCCCCCCTTCGCCATAGCGAATAAGCTGGCTGCTCTCGCGATAGCTCCCCATCGAGAGCTGCGCCAGAAAATCCTCCTCGATACAGCCACCGGAGAGCGATCCACAGTGCTCCCCCCGACCGTTGACGCTCATCATGGTGCCTGGTGCGCGGGGAGAGGAGCCATAGGTACGCAAGACGGTACAAAGCCAGACTGGCTGCGCCTCTTGATGCCAGCGCAGCGCCTCGTTGATCACCTGTTGATCCAATCTGATCATGCTGTCTCCTTACCGGAAAGTGTTGCCGGATAATCCACGTCCAGCAGACAGCCTTTATCTTCAAGCTCAATGCAATGCGTGGGAAAGTTCTGCAACAACCTTTTTGCTCCTGTGTCGCCGCTTAAAGAAGAGAGTTCGGCATAAAACTGTCGCTGAAACCCAACCGGATGGCCGGGCTGCCCATTGATAACGGGCCGGACAAGCGGATAGGTTTCCAGCGCCCGGATAACCGCCAGATAGCTGGTTGTCTGAAGCCAGGGCATATCCCCCAGGGTAATCACCCAGCCGTCATAGTCTGAACAAGCTCTGATGCCAGCGGCCAGAGACTCTCCCAATCCCTGGCTTGAGCAGAGGATCAGGGACGCTTTCTCTGCAAGCTGATGGATAGCCCGATCGGAAGGTTGCGAAACCACAAATACTGGCCGCCCCGTCGCCTGTGCGTTTTCCAGCGTGTGCTGCAAAACGGGCTTACCGTTGAGCCTCGCCAGCAGTTTATTTCCGCTGCCCGACTGACGAAAACGGCGGCCAAAACCGGCCGCCATAACAAGAATTGCACTGTTCATACTCACTCAGAAAGCGTTAAATTATTTTGTCGAGAGTGATGGGCAAATCCCGGACTCGCTTGCCGGTAGCATGGAACACGGCATTACTGATTGCCGCCGCTACGCCCACAATACCCACCTCGCCCACCGCTTTACCGCCCATTTTGGTGGCCTGATAATCTGGCTCGCCCACATTGATAGTGGTGATGTTGGGTACGTCAGCATTGACCGGAATCAGGTAGTCCGCCAGATTGTTATTGATGACCCTTCCCGTTCTCGGGTCGACAATGCCCTCTTCCAGCAGCGCCTGTCCCAGCCCCATGATCATGCCGCCAATCCACTGGCTTCGCGCCAGCGTAGGGTTATAGAGTTGGCCGCAGTCATAGGCGGCAACCATCCTTCTTACCCGGACGGTGCCAAAGTCTTCATCCACTGCCACTTCAACAAACTGCGCGCTCCAGCTGTGTGCCGAGAAATCTTCAGGACGATCCATACTGTTCAGGCTGCCGACCATCTCATCTTTCTCTTTAGCAGAAAGATTGTCAGGGAAGGTTCCGCCTTCTACTTCCAGCGCCTCACTGCCTGCCAGCGCCAGGAGTTGGGCGAATGAGATCTCCTGTGCAGGAGTGCCGACCATGCGCACCGAGCCGCCCACCAGCGAGAGCTGCTCAAGGCTTACGCCTTTCAGCGGAGAGCCTTCCAGCTCCCTTGCCAGCGTCAGCAGGCGATCCCGCATTTTATGTGCGGTGACGTTGACTGCCGCCGTGAGGTTACCGGCCAGCTGCGATCCCCCCGCCACACCAGCACGCGGTAAGCGCGTGTCGCCAAGCTGCACCGAAATGGTTTCGGAAGGGACATGCAAAATGTCCGCTGCGGTTTGCGCAAGAATGGTATAGGTGCCGGTCCCGATATCCGCTCCCGCGCACTGCACGATAAACTCACCTTGCGGCGTGAGGATAATGCGTGACTCCGCCGGCAGACGGTTTACCGGATAAGTACCGGTTGCCATGCCCCAGCCGATCAGCTCTCTTCCTTCGCGCATCGATCGGGGTGCCATCGACCGCTTCGCCCAGCCAAACGCTTCCGCGCCTTTCTGGTACGCCTCCTTCAGACGGCGCGAACTCCAGGGCTTGTTTTGCTGGTAGTCGTGATCCGCCCAGTTGCGTAAACGCAGCTCCAGCGGATCGATATTCAGGGCATAGGCCATTTCATCCATCGCCACTTCCAGCCCGAACGAGCTGGGGTTTTCACCCGGTGCACGCATCCAGCCTGGCGTCACGGTATTAATGGGCACGATCTGATGCTGTGCGGAGAGGTCAGGAATGGCGTACATCCGGGCCGTTACATGACTACAGTTTTCCGCAATCATGTCCTGTAGCGAGGTTTCATTAAAGCTGCGAAGAATAATTGAGAGAATTTTCCCGTCGCGCGTCGCCCCCATCTCCAGCTGCTGTGAAGTAGCCGGACGCCCGCCCAGGCCGGTAAAGGTTTGCGGACGCGTCAGCGAAACTTTTACCGGCCGGTTAAGTTCGCGAGAAGCTACGCAGGCAAGGGCTACATGCGTGTAGGGCACCGGCTTGGAGCCAAATCCGCCGCCAACGTAAGGGGAGATAATCCGCACCTGCTCTCTGGCAATCCCCAGCCATTCGGCAATCTCTACCTGTGCCCCGCTCACCCACTGGCTCGGTTCCCAGACGGTCATGCTGCCGCTATGCCAGTGGGCGATACAGGCGTGCGGCTCCATCGGCATGTTGTATTCACGCGGCGTGATGTAACGCTCGTTTATCCGCACCTCCGATCGCACCATTGCCGCCTGCGCCTGGCCAAGCTCAATATCCTGATCGGGCAGAGGCTGCGGCTCAGCGCCTTCATCGGTGGCAAAAATCAGCGCGGGAGTTTCCTGGTAGCTCACCTCTATCAGCGAGGCGGCATAAGTCGCCTGTTCAAAGGTTTCCGCTACCACCAGCCCAATGTTTTGCCCGTTATGCAGGATGATATCGTCCTGGATAGGTGTGTAAGTAGACTGCGCCGCGCCGCCGTCAGCGATGGGGGTGGGCTTATTAATTTTCAGCCTGTTTTGGTGCGTGTAGACAGCAATCACGCCGGGCACCGCCTGCGCCTTTTCGGTGGCAATATGCGTTATTCGCCCGCTGGAGATGGTGGACTGGATCACCACACCATGCGCTGCATTTTCAATTTGATATTCCACAGCGTAAGTGGCCCGTCCGGTCACTTTCACCTCTCCATCACCCCGCGAGCGGGGCGCGCCTAATCCCCTGACACTCTCCGTCCGTTGCTGCCCCTGAGCGGCACTCTCGCTGGCTTGCTCGCTCACCGGCGACACGCCCGCACTCTCTGCGGCTGACCGCGCTGCGGGAGCTTTCAACAGATCCTGGCGCAGTGTAGTTGTCGGTTTGCTCATGCTGTTTCTCCTGCGGCCATCAGCGCCCGGGCGATAACGCGCGGCGCCAGTTTTATTTTATGTGCATTATGGGCCAGGGGCTGAGCCTCGGCGACAACCTGCTCTGCGGCCTGATTAATCAATGCTTCATCAAAACGCTGCCCTTTCAGCGCCTGTTCTACCGTGCGGGCGCGCCAGGGTTTGGTGGCTACGCCGCCCAAGGCAATACGGACATCAACCATCACGCCGTTTTCTACCACCAGCCCAACGGCCGCACTGGCCGCCGCAAACTCATAGGAGCTGCGATCGCGCACCTTGAGATAAGTGGAGTTTTTCAGCGCAGGGGTCTGCGGGATCTCGATTGCGGTAATCATCTCGTCATCCCCTATATCGAACTCTTTCTCCGGGGAGTCGCCCGGTAGTAAATAAAACTGTTCGATGGGAACCCGGCGCTTTATGCCCTGCGCATTCTCCAGAATGACAACGGCATCAAAGGCAGTTAGCGCTACAGCCAAATCACCCGGATAGACCGCCACGCAGCTCTCGCTTCCACCCAGAATGGCATGGTTGCGGTTTACCCCTTTCAGCGCGGCACAGCCGGAACCGGGATTACGCTTGTTACAGTCGGAGAAAGTATGCGGGTCACGGTAGTAGCCACAGCGGGTACGCTGGCACAAATTGCCGCCAAGCGTCGCCATATTGCGGATTTGTGGCGAGGCGGCCTGCCACAGGCTCTCATAAATAGCCGGAGCCTGGCGCTGACACGCTTCGTGACTGGCCAGCTCACTCATGTAAACCATCGCGCCAAGGGTGATGATCTCATCATTGAAGGTGATGTTGTCCATCCCGGTTAACTGCGTAACGGGGATCAATCTGGTGGGCTTAAACACATCACACTTCATTAAGTCCAGTTGGGTGGTGCCACCAGCCAGCAGCTGTGTGCCGGGCTGTTTTTTGTTAGCAGTGGCCTCGGTGACGGAGGCGGCTGTTTGCCAGCTAAAAGGATTCATACGGCCTCCCTGGCCAGCTGTTCAGCCGCTTCTTTAATTGCATCGACAATATGTGGATAAGCGCCGCAGCGGCAGAGATTGCCGCTCATGTATTCGCGTATCTCACTTTCAGAGCCTGCGTGTCCCTCTTTAATACAGGAGACAGCAGACATAATCTGTCCGGGAGTACAGTAGCCACACTGGAAGCCATCATGTTTCAAAAAGCTCTGCTGCACCGCATGCAGCGTTCCGTCCGGCTTTTCAAGCCCTTCAATAGTGGTGATCTCTGCGCCTTCTAGCTGTGCCGCCAGCGTCAGACAGCTCAGAACTCTGCGGCCATTCACGTGCACGGTACAGGCACCGCACTGGCCCTGATCGCACCCTTTTTTGGTGCCCGACAGTGCAAGGTGCTCTCTGAGTGCGTCCAGCAAGGTGACGCGCGGATCGAGAGAAAGATGTTTTTCCTGCCCGTTTATTTGCAGGTTAAGGGTGATTTTATCCGACATTGCAAACTTCCCATCGTTAGGGTTGGAAAGGTTCTCAAAAGAGAGTGTTGAGAGCGGGGGTACAGTTAAAATATTTATTTTTTTACTCAACCTTAAGGTTTAGCACTTCTGGCGTAATCTGGGGGTTTCTTTACTTGCGCAACGCACGCGAAGTGAAATTTTTACTGTCGGTGTATGAAGGGAACATGCCGATAAAAGCAGGGTTTAACAACGGGTTACCCCGGTCTTAATGAATGAGCTGGCGGCGAGAAAGGGATACCGCCGGCAATAAAATTCATTAAGGGCGTACTGACTTTTGTCACGATCTAATCCAGTGCTCCGCAGGGCCATTTATGTCAGACTTAGGGTTTTTACGCAGAGATCCCACCAGAGATGACCAAGCAGGTAGAAATATTCACCGATGGTTCCTGCCTCGGTAACCCCGGACCGGGCGGTTATGGCGCAATTTTGCGCTACGGCAAGCACGAAAAAACCTTTAGTGCAGGCTATTTTCTTACCACCAATAACCGCATGGAGCTGATGGCGGCTATCGTGGCGCTTGAAGCCCTGTCGCAGAAATGTGAAGTGGTGCTCAGTACGGACAGCCAATATGTTCGCCAGGGCATTACCAGCTGGATCCATAACTGGAAAAAGCGTGGCTGGAAAACCGCCGATAAAAAGCCGGTGAAAAATGTCGACCTGTGGAAAAGACTGGATAGCGCGCTAAGCCATCATCAAATCAAATGGGAATGGGTGAAAGGCCATGCGGGCCACGAAGAGAACGAGCGCTGCGATGAGCTGGCTCGGGCGGCGGCTGGCAGCCCGGCGTTTGAAGATATTGGCTATCAGTCCGGGTCCTGATGCCCCGCTCCGCTGCGAAACTGACGGGTGGCGCCGACGGCCTGGCTTAATCTTCTCCTGGCGGCGGCCTTCTTAGCGGGATTCATGATCAGCGGGAAGGTGCGCTTGCGGGCCACAATGATGCTCAGGCAGCCAAGGGCGGGGAAATGAGTACTGATCACCTTCCCGCCCTGGCGATTCCAGGGCACCACCTGAAAACGCGTGCGCTGCACCACTTCGTAGTTCAACAGGCTGAGCCAGTCCATTAACCGCATCTGGGTAAACATCCGGCTGTTCCAGGGTACACGGCGATGAATACCGGGGATCAGCTTGCCGATGCCCAGCACGCTGAAGGGATTAAAGCCGCTGATAATAATCCAGCCATCGTCTATCAGTACCCGGTCAACCTCCCGCAGAATACGGTGCGGGTCGCTGCTCCAGGCCAGGCTGTGCGCCAGCAGGCAGGCGTCAACGGATTTCGATTCAAAAGGCAGGCTCATGGGATCGGCCCTGACCTGTAACGGCCCACCGCTTAACCCCACATTGACCTGATGAGAGATAGCACAGCTTTCCGTGTCGATTTCCGCACTCAACGGCCCCACTTTCAGCAGATGAAAGCCATACATCCTGGCGAGGCAAGGTTGCAGATGTTTGTTAAGGGCATCGCGGTAAAACTCTCCCCAGGGGATATCAGCCCAGGAGTCCGGCACCTGACGAATTTGGCGTGTTTTAGCGGGCTTCATGCTTTACCATCTTCTTTCCATTTCGGGCAATTCAGAGGCGATGATGAATCTTACCAGCATTCCGGCACTTCAGGATAACTACATCTGGACATTAAATAACGACCGGGGAGAGTGCCTGATCGTCGACCCAGGCGAAGCGGCTCCGGTACTCTCGGTACTGGAAAAAAATCAGTGGCAGCCGGTAGCCATTCTTCTTACCCATCACCATCATGATCACACCGACGGCGTAAAAACACTGGTAGCGAGATACCCTCAATTAGTGGTCTATGGCCCGCAGGAAACAGCGGATAAAGGCGCCACGGAAATCGTTGTCGAAGGAGATAGCTTTACCCTGCTGGAGAGCACTTTTAGTGTCTTTCATACCCCCGGCCATACTTTAGGACATATCTCATATTTTAGTGCCCCTTATCTTTTCTGTGGCGATACTCTGTTCTCCGGCGGCTGCGGACGTTTGTTAGAAGGCTCTCCTGAACAAATGTTTGAATCTTTTCAGAAGCTTAACAGACTCCCTGACGACACGCTGGTTTGTTGCGCGCATGAATATACATTATCGAATTTGACCTTTTCACATGCCCTTTTTCCTGGGGATAGCGAGATAGCGAGCTATTACCGTGAAATTAAAGAGTTACGCGCAAAAAAGCAGGTTTCCCTGCCCACAAAGCTGGCAACAGAGCGGCGAATAAATGTTTTCTTAAGAACGCAAGAGCATGAATTGCAAAGACAAATAGGTTATGAAACATCTCCACAACATGAATGGCAAGTATTTGCAACTCTACGCGAGAAGAAAGACCGTTTTTGATTTTTCGGGTTGTGTTGCTCCAGGCGAGCAAGTATAGTTGCTCGTCTTTTAAGCGAAGAATGACACACACATGAAGGCTAAAGCGATATTACTCGCCTCGGTCTTGCTGGTGGGTTGCCAGGCGTCGAAGCATGACACCAACATTCCCGAACAGCATGCACAGAGTTTGTCTTCAGCAGGTCAGAATGAAGCAGAGCAGGACACAGATCGGTTGTTATCACCGCGTTGGCAGGATGATGGAACCAGCCTTACGCAGGATCAAGATTTGTGGAATCTCATCAGTACCGAGCTGAAGATGAAGGTTCCGGAAAACCCCCGGATACGCGAACAAAAGCAAAAATATTTAAGAAACAAGAGCTATCTCCACGATGTAACATTACGGGCAGAGCCGTATATGTACTGGATAGTCGAGCAGATTAAGAAACGTAATATGCCGATGGAACTGGTACTACTACCCATAGTGGAGAGCGCTTTTGACCCCCATGCGACCTCAGCCGCCAATGCCGCAGGCATCTGGCAGATTGTACCGCAGACGGGGCGAAATTATGGTCTCAAGCAGAACCAGTGGTATGACGGACGTCGCGATGTCGTGGCTTCCACCAAGGTTGCGCTGGACATGATGGAACGTCTGAACAAGATGTTTGACGGCGACTGGTTACTGACCATTGCCGCCTATAACAGCGGTGAAGGACGCGTCATGAAAGCGGTAAAGGTCAACAAAGCCCGCGGGAAACCTACGGACTTCTGGCACTTATCTCTGCCGCGTGAAACCACGATCTACGTACCAAAAATGTTGGCTTTGGGCGAAATCCTGAAGAACAACAAGCGTTATGGTGTTCGTTTGCCTGCACCTAATGAATCCCGTGCTCTGGCACGTGTGGAAGTGGGTCAGCAGATTGAGCTGACGCAGGCGGCAGAGATGTCAGGCATGTCGCTGAGTAAGCTGAAAAGCTATAACGCGGGTTACAAGCGCGGCACGACAGCACCAAAAGGTGGGCCTCAATACATCATGGTGCCGAAGTCGAACGTGGCTAAGCTACGCAACTCGCTGGCTACAGGCGACATAGCTGCGGTGCAGCCGACCGGGTTGGCGAACAATACCACAGCCGGTTCCTACAAGGTTCGCAATGGCGATACCCTGTCTGGCATCGCAAAACGTTTGAAGGTGACGGTTAAGGATCTGCAACGCGCAAATAACCTGCGTGGAGCCAGCATCAAACCGGGACAGACCCTGAGCACGGGCGGAAGCGGTAACGCAACCAAACTGGCCGATAATGGCAACAGCATCACCTATAAAGTACGTAAAGGTGATTCTCTGGCCAGCATTGCTAAAGGGCACGGTGTGAACATCAAAGATGTGGTGCGTTGGAATAACAGCGGCGACACCACGCTACAGCCAGGCGATAAGCTGACACTGTTTGTGAGCACTACCACTACACCAGACAGCTAAGGTCTCTGCTGACCGATAAAAGCCAATCCACGGATTGGCTTTTTTTATGTGTTAACGCTACCCGCTTTTCCTGAAACTGCTCTGTGACCCTCTCTGCGCTTCCGGCAATCTTCCTCACACAACTGTGATCAAGATCCAGTATCGGTACAACCGCCCTTGTATGGTAGTAACCTCAGTGCTTAAGTTATCAACTTGTTTACTTTTTGATCTCCTCTGCGGTGTGCAGACATAACAAGAAAAACGATAAACAGGGCGCAGGCCGCTTAACAAAGGCGACTGCAAAAGATGATGACACTGAAAGGCACCAGATATGACTCTCCCCTCTTCTGAACTGGCTTCACAACAGACCACTAAACAAACACAGGGCACTTCTGAAGAACAAGCCCCCAGACGCGGGCTGAAGCGCCTGCTGCCCAGAGCGCACCCTCTCTCCTGGTGGATGCTGGTAATCACCACGCTGGCCATCCTGATGAATTCCATCGACAGGATTATTCTGCCAACGCTGCTTCCAGCCATCATGACCTCTTTTAATCTCACTGAAGTTCAGGCTGGCTGGCTTAACTCCCTGAGTTTTGTTGGGACGCTGACTGGCGCCGTCCTGTTTGGCCTGTTTTCTGACTGGGTAGGTACCGGACATAAACGCTGTTACAGCTGGTGTGTGGCCGTGCTGGTCGAGATTGTCTCTGGCATCGCTACCGCGTTCTGTAAGTCATTTGGGGCCTTTCAGGCGCTCAGAGTGGCAATGGGTATGGGTACCGGTGGCTCCGAACCCATTAACGTCGCCTTGCTGGGTGAATGGTGGCAGAAAGAGAACCGGGGATTTGCCATCGGTGTACATCATACCGGCTTTCCGCTGGGGCAGTTTATCGGCCCTGTTCTGATTGCGGCAATTCTGGCGTTTGCAACCTGGCGTGAAGCGTTTCTGTTTATTCCGCTGATTGGCCTGGTGATTTTAGTGGCACAGCTGATTATCGGCACCCGCAAGAATCATCAGAAGGTCAATGAGTGGATCGTTGATAATAATCTTACGCCGCCTGTTTCTGACGCCTTACAGCATACGGTAGAGAACGCCTCCCTCTGGGCCAATGCGCTCTCCTGTCTGAAAAACCGGAACTGTCAGCTGGCAATAGTGCTGATTTTCGGCTTTACCTGGGCCGAGATGGGCATCGCAAACTTCCTGACTTTACAGCTGACCCGTGAAGTAGGTCTGGATCTTTCAACAGCGGCCGTTATCTCGGGCGCTTCCGGGCTTACCGGCTGGATTGGTCAGATTTTATGGGGCAGCTTCTCAGACGTGAAAGGCCGTAAACGCTCGCTGAGCTTTATTATCGCTGGCTGGATCCTGGCCGCTGCGCTTTGCATGTTTATCCATTCTGCCGCGCTTGGCTGGGCAATCCTGATCTTCTGGGGACTGTTCCGTAACTCTCCCTACCCGGTTGCCTACGCTTTACTTATCGACTCTTCACCGCGCGCGGCCGCTTCCAGCATGGGTTTAATGATTGGCCTGGCGGTAGGGATTGCCGGCATTCTGGTCGCCCCGGTAAGCGGATGGATTATTCACAGCTATGGCTTCACCGTTCACTATATGGTGATTGTCGGCGTGCTGCTGCTTTCCTGCGCGCCACTGTGGTTTATTAAAGAAACCGTTATTCTGAAAAAGGCCTGATATGACCAGCGATCTGATCACTCTATTGCGTCAACGCCGCCTCATCGAGCTGAATCATCTGTATGAGGAATTTATGCCAGTGTGGCCCACGCATGGGAAGTTTTTCTGTAGCCGTGCGGAGGATTACAGCGCTGGTGACGGCAACTATAACTGTCAGCTAACGCTTGGCGATCACTGCGGTACGCACGTTGATGCGCCGGTGCACTTTATTGAGGGGGGCAAGACTATTGAGCAGGTGGATGTGCAACAGCTGACCGGGCGCGGTCGCTGTCTGGATATGTCTCATCTGGCTGAAAACGCCGATATTACCTGTGAGATGATCCAGGCCTGGGAAGCGGACAATGGCGGCATCCTGGCTCAGGATATTGTGATTTTTCGCACGGGTTACGATGAAAAATGGCGATGCCGTCCACACCATGCTGCCTTTCTGCAAAACTGGCCGGGGTTGTCTGGAGATGGAGCAAGCTATCTTATTGAGAAAGGCGTAACGGTTTTTGGAACGGATGCCATGTCACTGGATCGCTACAGTAATGAAGAACACCCCGCCCATCTTGCGGTGCTGGGAGCGGATTGCCTGATCATTGAAAATCTGGCGAACCTGAAAAGCCTGCCGACGGAATTTATCTTTATGGCGCTGCCGCTGAGGATCAAGGGCGCTTCAGCTTCACCGATTCGGGCTGTGGCACTGGTGTAAGAACGGCCCCGGCAGGGGCCGCTTAACTCAGGGCTTAACCGCTTCGATAAAAATAACATCCGTACTGAAACTGCCGTCAGGCTGCTGAGCATAGTAACGCTGTACTTCCTCAGAAGCTGATTGCTGATAAGCCCGGATAGCAGCCACCATAACAGCGGGTGTGCGCATGCGCTCAATCCAGCTGTTGAACGCCAGCGCCAGACGGTCATAGCTTACGGCACTAATTGTCAGCCCCGCTTCAGTAAACATCGTCAGCCATTCGCCGGGGTTATAATCACGAACGTGAGAGGTGTCCCGCAGCGCTTCAACGGTTTGTAACCAGATATCCAGTACTGCATTGCCCGGCGCATTCACATCGATAAAAATCGCCTTCCCGCCTGGCTTCAGGACGCGCTTCACCTCGCGCAGTGCCCTTCCCACATCATGCCAGTGGTGGGCAGAGTAGCGGCTGATAACGATATCAAAACTCTCATCTTCAAAAGGCAGGTATTCCGCATAGCCTTGCTGAGTGGTCAGGTTTTCATAACCCCGCTCTTTGGCGGCCCTGGCGACGACGCTCAGCATTTTTGCCGAAAGATCGTAAGCCACCACGCTTTTAGCATGCTGCGCGGCGACATAGCTGGCATGCCCCCCACCACAACCTAAATCGAGTACACGGGCCTCTTTCTCCGCAAGCAGACGTTCACCCAGACGGACCAAATCATTCCCGCTGGCATGCACTTCGCTGTTCAGATAAGCGTTTGCCTGGTCACCAAACTGTTTGTCGACGTTATCATGATGATGCGATTTCATTTCTCTGCGATCCTTACTGATGGTTGTTGAGTTGGGCAGAGCGATGAAATGACCTGCCCGTAACGGCAGGCCGGAGATCCCCTAGAGAAGCGCAGGCTTACCGGGATGGAATTCAACGAGTAGGGGATTATGATCGGAGGCGCGGGTCACCAGCACGGAGGCTTCAACCACGCCCATTCCGCGGTAAAAAACAAAATCTAAAGGACGCCCAAATGCTTTTCGCCGATGGTCGTCAGTAAAGTTCACTTCTTCCAGCCCCATGTCGCGGGCGAAGGTATACAGGGCGTTAATACGCTGGCGGCTCCACGCATTAAAATCACCCGCCATGATGACCGGCCCATTATGGTGAATAATCTGTTCGCCTATCGGCCCCAGCTGTTTGCTGTAAACATCAATTCCCAGACTGAAATTCACAGCATGAATATTCACCACCATCAGCATTTCGCTGTTGGGTAATGGATAAGCTGTCACCAGCGCGGATTTCGACAACCTCAGCAATGGCTCGCGCTCGCGCAGCGGGCAGCAGTAAACGGGATGTGCCGAGGCCAGCGTCATAACGCCGGAAGGATGCTGTGGCAGCACAAATGCCGGGACCTGGTCGGCAGCCAGATAGTTGGTGGTGGCAAAGCGCACCAGCTCAGGCGTAGTTTGCGCTTCCTGTAACAGAACCAGATGCGCGTCCTTACCAAAATTTTGCAGGACGGAAAGCCAGTCAGCACGCTGCTGCTTGAAAATGTTCCATACCAGCACACGCAGCCTGGACTCATTAGTCAGCGGCTCTCCGGGCGGCAAGGCTTTGCCGACGTGCAGCATTGCACCGGGCGGAAAAATACGTTCCGCTGGCTGCCCTGCTACATATCTCATGGCATAGGTCTTCTTTCGCACTCTACCGGGCCTTAGTAACTGCTGAATGGATCATAGGGTTATTCATTTATAGGGGCTTTACCGCCGAGTTTCAATCGGATCAGACTAATAACTCATGTTAGTCAGTAAACAAATGCAAACAGCTCTCCCGGGCAGCTCTGGAAAGTGTGCGCTGAGGTGGTCGGGTTTTACTCAGCTATGCCGCTATAGCTTTTAAAAAGAGGAAACTAAAGGCACTACCTCCACGCTTTCTGGGGCAATATCGCGCTCCCCTGAGCCGTAACTTTCTTTTGCCAGAGCCTGTACTGTCGCGCGGTTTCAGCGCATGCTTCAATAACAAAAAGATCTAAAGTACAGACAGAATTTTGCTGCGGGAGCAACAGTGAAGACTAACTCAGAAGAGCTGACTATTTTTGTCGCCGTAGTAGAAAATGGCAGTTTCAGTCGTGCGGCGGAACAGTTGGAGATGGCGAATTCTGCCGTGAGTCGTGCGGTGAAAAAGCTGGAGAACAAATTAGGCGTTGAACTGCTTACGCGCACTACCCGGCAGATCAAACTGACACAGGAGGGGGAAACTTATTTCCGTCGCGTGCAGTTTATTTTGCAGGAGATGGCGGCGGCTGAAAATGAGCTGACCGAGCAGCGACTGATGCCGCAGGGGCTGCTAAGAATTGATGCAGCAACACCCGTGGTACTGCATCTGCTGATGCCCATGATCAGCTCTTACCGCGCACGTTATCCGGAAGTTACGCTGTCGCTGGTTTCTTCTGAGACTTTTATTAATCTGATTGAAAGGAAAGTAGACGTAGCGATCAGAGCGGGTAACCTGAGTGACTCCAGCCTTCGTGCCCGCCATCTTTTTAACAGCTACCGCAGAATTATTGCCAGCCCCGCTTATCTTCAGCAAAAGGGTGAACCGCAGTCGCCTGAAGACCTGATAAATCACGACTGTCTGGGCTTTGTCGAGCCGTTACACCTCAACCGCTGGCCAGTCGCCAAAAGTGACGGCGAGCTTTACGATATCTCTCCTTCCTGCACCTCAAACAGCGGCGAAACGCTTAAGCAGCTCTGCATGACCGGGAACGGCATCGCCTGTCTCTCAGACTTTATGGTCGACCGGGAGATACGCGATGGAACGCTTGTGGAGCTTTTTGCAGACAGAGTATTGCCTGTAGAGATGCCGTTTAACGCGGTCTATTACAGTGACCGGGCGGTCAATATGCGCGTCCGTTCGTTTATCGACTTCCTGGGTGAGTGGATTGAAAACGGCGATCGGCTTGGTTTAAAAAAAGCGGAGGGGGTTTAGCCGGTTGAGGGGAATAAGAGGATTTAAGGCACTGCTGTTCAAATTTTGCAAACAAAAAAGCCCTGAGTCTTATGACTCAGGGCCTTATGTTTAGTGGCGGAACGGACGGGGCTCGAACCCGCGACCCCCTGCGTGACAGGCAGGTATTCTAACCAACTGAACTACCGCTCCACCGATTCTGTACTGATTTCAGAAAAATTCTTCTGACTTCAGGTG